>CALXOK010000001.1 GCA_944390025.1 uncultured Spirochaetales bacterium
GATAGTCAATTTCAAAAAATATATGGAATTAATCTTGAATGGGCATTTGCTGCATAGTTATTATGCCAGAATTCAGGCTGAAAATGATGAAAGCCTTCTGTATTGCGTTCTCGATTTCTCGATTGTATTCCAGTGAGAAAATATTTTCTTTCAGTGCAAACAATAGCGTCTGGTGTGCGAAAATAGCCTGTTTCCTTATTGACATGTATTCATGCTTTTTGCTAGTATCTCACTGTTGTCTAACCATGGCGAGATAGCTTTTCTGTATAGATTGACAACTCTTGCCACAAAAGGAATTACAGTTGACCGTTTTCCTGAATTCTGCCAATTAGCGCCAAATTTCTGGCAGACTGGAGGGAAAAATGAGAGAAAAACCGGTCTTCAAAACAAAGAACTCCCCTTACTGGTACATTGACATTACTCATCCTATCACCGGACAGAGACATCGCTATTCAACAAAGACAACTGACTACAATGAAGCGCTGCAGATTCTGGAAGATGAGAAAGCCAGGCTTAACGGATTGCTAAGCGATGCAAAACTGAAAGATCTGCTCAAGCTTTATGAAGATCCAGAAACCAACCCCCGATACAAACAGGCTAAGGTAGAAGGTCGCAATTACGGAAAATCATATGCAAAGCATGTTGCTACATATGCAAGGCAGATTGACGAGCTTCTCAAAGAGAAAGCTCCTAGACTACTTACTAAGATGGTCTGTAACATAACCAAACTCGATGTGAAAACAATCCGTGAAATCATAGCTGCGGAGTGGGGACAGACAAGAAAGAGCCAGACAAACTTCCGCACCCTGCGTGCAATATTCTCTCAGGCATCTGAAGATGCAATCATAATGACAAGCCCCTTTAATGGGATTAAGGATATTCATTACAAGTCAAAACAAACTCATGCTTACACTGAGGACATCCTCAGGGAAATGATTATTCATCAGGAACTCTGGCCAGATCATCTTATGTGGGCTTACTTCGCACTTCTGGCCACAACAGGCATGAGACGCAGTGAAGCACTTGCTCTTACAAGAGGTCAGCTGTATGAAGGAGTGCTCACGATCGATCGAGCTTTTAAAGATGTTGACGGGGAAATCGGACTGCCTAAATGGGGTCTTACCAGAGTAATTCCTCTTTCGAAATTGACACTCAGTATCCTGGACTCAATAGAAGAAACCGATGAGAGGTATTTTCCAAGAAGCCAGAACTGGGTGAACGATGTAATCCATACAGCAAGAGCTGTCGGCCTCTCTCTGTTTCCATTGAACAAAGACATTTCAAAGATGACAGCACATTCTCTGCGTCATTCCTGCCATTCAAATTTGCTTGCAAATGGAGCATCTATAGTCCTTGCGGCTGAGTATCTTTCCTGGGGACACCAGGAACTGCTGGAGATTCAGCAACGATATACTCATATCTACTGCGAAAAGCTACAGCCTATTGCAGATCTTATTGATGAAATCTATTCATTGCCGAAACCAAAAACCAAAAAAAAGAGCCAGTCGAGTTGACTGGCTTTCTTGTCAGATTAAAGGAGAATTCAATATAATCTCATCATTTGAGCTATTTAAATACTGATTATAGGCATTATCAAAATCCTTGCTCCTGAAAACAACTATATCATTAATAGTATAATCATCTTCTTCCCATTCAGAACAAGTAAGCTCGTCCCATTCGTTTCTTTTTGAGAAACCTGTTAGCTGTGATGGAATTTCAATAATATATAATAAGTTTTCATGCAACGTTTTCATATACTCTTCTTTATTCAATAGTTTATATGCCTTTCTTTCTTCAAAACTGAGAGATTTAAATCCATTTTTCTCATATGTCCATCGATTAAATGAATAGTCATACAACCAATAGTTATTATAATCGTCATGAAAATAGAAATTAGAAGCATGATATATTGCATTTAACTCAGTAGAAATTTCTTCTCCAGAATCTACTTTTACGTTCCCACGCCTATAATCATAATATTCTGGACAAACAAAGTGGCATCGAATTTCTACTATACCATAGTTAGCATCAATATAAACATAATAATGATCCATCAAATCATGCTTTTTAATGGGAAAGACTTCATATAGTGCAATATTATACTTATAATCTTTAAACTCAAAAGCAATTTTGTTTTCTTTCAAGTCACCAAGTTTCCATCCAAAATCAAGTCCAAATGGGCCTGCATTTAAAGCTGATAAAATGAAAACAAACAAACTGATAAAAATAATTCTAGCCTTCAATTTTAGGCCTCCAGAATTTCAGTATTTTTCCCCACAGGTGGAATGTCAAGTATCTTCTCCACCATTTGTAATTCAATTTCTGAAGCTTTTTCGCAGGCTCTTGCGATATTCTGAATGCGTTTCGATTGGATATCATCTTTTCCAGTTAAAAGATATTCCATTGTTACTCCTAAGCTTGAGGCCAACTGGTATAACTCAACAGATTTAGGAATACTCTGATTACATCGCATAGCGAGTAAGGTTTTGTATTTGATATCAGTTGAGTTAAGCAAGGATTGCATATCCCTATTATTTCTTATCTCATCGAATCTTTGCCAAAACTTATATGCATCAATTTTCATAATACGAATTTTAATTCGTGTTTAAAAAGTTGGATACATAAGGTTGCTTTTTTGTTGACAATATTTAAAAATATGAATATAAAATAGCTATGATAACTAAAAAGTTAGATATTAAGCAGCCTTACAAGCAAATAAAAGCCTGCATTTCTGAGGAAGAAGCCAAGAAAGCTCGCTATATAGCCAGTATTAAAGGCATGACGCTACAGGGCTGGTTTGGCCAAATTATCAGAGAACAAATTGCAAAGGAGGTCTCCGATGACAGAAGTTAATCTCCTTGTATTTCAGGTTATTGAGGACTCTCTGAAGATGCAGCAGGACATGACAAAGCTTCTGGAAGCAGTTAAAGAAGAGACTCTTTATGTTCCTATAGCTGAAGCTGAAAGGCTCTCCGGTATGGATAAGAGATCGATCCGCTACTACGCACAAACCAAGACAATCAGGACGAAGGATATCAATCCTTCTGTCAAGTTGTATCACGTCGAGGACGTGATGAATCTCAAATCTAAAAGGAGGACAGTCAATTCGTAATTCCTTCAGATATCGCGCGGCGGATTCTCAGTCGCATCCCTCAACAAAATACCTGGATTGCCAGTTGGCGCTGGCTTTCCAGGTGATTCTTAACAGGAGAATTCAATGTCCATTAAAAGAATACTGAATAAATCAAGAAATAACAAAACTGACTGTAACTCTGTCTTTGATGCCTTGAAACCCTTTTATCTTCCGAGTGAAACCATTGACCGCCTTTTACTCGAAGCGAAAAGAATCGGCATTCCTGCAGAAGCTCTGGTAAGCAGCATCATTCAGGAGGCTTTCTGATGTTCGGACAATCACTCAAGAAGCTTTTCGGCAAGAAGAAGCACAAGAAGCTTGCCCCTTGCATGATCTCCAGAGAAAAAGCAATTGAGGCCATAGATGCAATGTTCAGAAACATTAATGAATATTTCATCATCGACACCGAGACAACAGGGCTCAATGATGATAGCCGCATCATCGAACTCTGCATCATGGATCTTAATGGTAATATCCGGTATTCAAGTCTTTTCAATCCAGGCAAAGACGGAATCAAACCAAAGGCATCAGCAATCAATGGAATCACGGAAGAGATGGTTGCTGACAAACCTCTTTTCATTGAAGAGATTGGAAAGTTCGTCCATATGCTCGAAGGAAAGAAACTCATTGCATGGAATGCACCATTTGACAGGAAATTCTTCAACAAAGAACTCAACAGTGTCTTCACAATGCCACTTCAAAACGAGTGGTACGATGCAATGGCTCTCTATTGCAAGGCAAGATGCACGGGTCTGGAAAGAATTTCACTTGCAAATGCTGTAAAGAATGAAGGTCTGGAAAGATCTGATGCCCATCGTGCCCAAGGTGACTGTCAGGATGTCCTGAGTGTGCTGAGAAAAGTCAGTGTGGATGGTTGATATGTCGTCAGATCTCTGGTTCAAGCATTACGCAGACTCATTAACAAGCAATACAAAACTGAAGGCTCTTGTTCGTAAGTATGGTGCATTCGGATATGCCGCATACTTTGCGCTACTGGAGGCCCTTTACAGGAATAACGGAAACCCGGTAACCGTTTTCGATGCAGAATCGCTTGCCAGAGATCTGAAGATATCTCCCAGAAAGATGATTGAGATTCTGGATTACGCCGCAGGCCCTGAATGTGACTTCCTCATCCAGAGCACTGCTGATGGATATGAATCAAATGTTGTGTCTGCAGTAATCAAACACAATCGCAAAGCAGCAATGGCAAGATTAACCAAAGCAAGGGTTGCTGCGCAGGCTCGATGGAGAGCCCAAGCAACCAAGGAGTGTTGAGTAAATGAAATACCGCTGTAAGAGAAGAGAGAAGAAACATATCTGCAAAGTATGTGGCAGAGTCGGGACTACAGAGATTCATCACATTTTCAACGGGCCTTTCAGAATGAAGTCAGACATGAATGACTTTGTCATGGAAGTCTGTCCGGAGTGCCACAGAAAGATTCATGAAAGCACTTCCTTGCTTCAGGCTTACAAAAAGCGTTGTCAGGAGAAGTATGAAACCTCACACAGCCATGCTGAGTGGATGCTAATCATGGGGAGGAGCTGGCTTTGAGAAAAAAGAAAAAGATCCTGGCGATTCATGAAAAACACAACTGGAAGAAGCTGTGTGGACAGAAAGAAGCAAAGCTCATCAGCACTGGTCAAACTTACACGATGGATGATGCACCTGCGTGTCAGGAATTTATCCAATACAACCAGGAAACAGTTAATGGTAATGTAATCCCTTTATCAGATGGTCATTACTATATCCTGTTTTTTATCGGAGAGAAACAGATTCCATTCACGATTCTGCGTCGGCAGAACTATGAAGCAATGAAATTTTACGAAGAACATATAGGCGATTTTTTCCAGATTGAGGTCAGTGATGAGTGAATATGATCCGCAGATAAGAGTACTTGAATATAAGAATGGGGTCTTCAGCAGAAGCTGGAATGGTGTATCTGAATGTGCCAGATATCACCATATAGGATTCAACTTGCTTAAGACTTTATTGGCAACAGGTTCACCTCTTCCTGAAGATCCGGCAGTTTCGTTTGACTTGGATCTCGAGTGCCCATATCACTTCGAGCTTTACACAGATTCTAATGGCCGCAAGAAACCAAGATTAGTTCTTGAGGTACAAAAAGCAATAGGAGAAGAAAATGAAATATGACTTAATTACCGGTTCAGCAAGAGAAGTTGCAAAACAGGTTACTCAGCTCATGAGAACGAAGGATAACTTTGTGCTGCACGAATTGACGTCATCAATATCAAATTCCAACAACAACTTGGTATATGCCCAGGCCGTGGAATATGGTTACAGCTCAGAGAATGTGATTGTCCTTACAAAAGCAAGTGATTACAACTCGCTTGAAGGTTTAACCTATTGGCTTGGATCTAGCATCGAATCGGTTCTTAATCATGCCGATGAAAATGACGATAACTTCCTTTTCACAGTTGAAACAGATCCGACAAGCAAAGCACCAGATATAGACCGTCCAGCTTGCTATGCAATTATCAAGGGAAGAATCCATCATGCGTAAGATTTTCTCCGAGGAAATCAAGCAGTATGTCAAAGATATAGGGTTTGGCATGCCCACTAAGGAACTGATGAATCGAGTCAATGTTAAATTCGAGTCGAATTACACTGAAAGACAGATTTATAACCTCAGACACAAGCTGGGAGTCAAACCTGCATCAGACGGGAAATTCAAAAAAGGATGCGCGAAGGCAGGGGAAGCATATCGTTTCAAGCCAGGATGCATACCTGCAAACAAAGGCAAGACCTGGGATGAGATTGGCTTAAGCGCAGAAGCCAGAGCTGCAGTTGCAAGTCACTGGTTTCAGAAAGGACATAAGACTCATAACCACGTTGAAGTAGGAACAGATAGATGGCGTCCGCATCATGGGTATTACTTTCGTAAAATTGCTGAACCGAATAAATGGAGACTTACTCACAACGTGATATGGGAAGAGGCTAACGGACCAATACCAGAAGGCATGCGAGTGATATTCCTGGACGGCAATTCAAAAAATCTGGCTTTAGAAAATCTTGTTCTAATAAGTAAAGAAGAGCACGGAATTTTGAATAACAACAGGTCTGTTTATTCACGATCAGGTGATCCAGAGCTTTCGAAAGCAAACATCACAGCATTGCGGCTTAAAAGAAAAATAGAGGAAATAGTGAAAGATGAAAAAAAACACAATACTTGATCTGAATGACATACTGTTCGCACAGTTGGAAAAACTGTCAGATGACGAGCTGAAAGGAAAGAATCTGCAAGAGGAGATTCTTCGTTCAAAAGCGATATCAGAGATATCAAAGAATGTCATCATGAATGCAAACCTTGCTCTCAAAGTCAGTCAGGTTCGAGATATCTCCCCAGATGAGAACATCCCGAGAATTCTCCTAGGTAATGATCCAGACAGGGAAAGCAATGTAAAGAAGAGTTTAGGATTAAATATATAATCCGATATCGGTATTTAAATAATGAGAACGATATGACATTTAAAGAATGTGAGCGCTTCAGGGAGTACAGGATCGAGATTAAGAATCTGAATCTCAATCTGATTTGTCTTATATACAAACCTGATGAAGAAGAGCGGATTTGCTATGAAGTTTTCTTCGAATCGCACTACGTTGCAGTTTCTTTATTGCATGGAGCTGTTTTTGCCAAGCCGGATCGCGAGTCGCTTGATCATATTGCAAAACGTTCAATCATGCATGCATTGGAGAACTTCAAGATAAAGGTCGAGCAACATATGGAAGAGGGCATTCAAAATGTGTAACAAGATCAAATTCAGTCATAACTATTCAAAGCTTATGTCTCAGACGAGTGCAAGACTCATGTGGGTATTCGAATTCACCAAAGACGAAAGTCTGAACCAGGATCTGTTCATTGCTTATGACACTCTGATTGAAGATACCCAGGAGTTTTACGAGCTGAAGGACGGTAAGTATGTCGTTCTCCTGTTTCTTGGCAATGATGGAATCCCGTTTACAACCATCCGCCCACGAAAAGGCCGCTATGGTGACAAGCTGGAATACTACAGCGGGAAAATCGGAGAAAAGTTCGAGATTGTGATCAAGGAGGTGAAACAATGAAAGACAAATGGGAAATTTCTGACGATACAGCAATTCTTAACGCAGGCCCTTACAAGGCTATAGTTGTGAAATTTAAAAACTCCTGTACAGCAAGCATCACATGTTATGAGCATTTCATAGAAAAGATTTATGCGCAGTCCATGGAAGAAGCAATGGACGGTGCTTACCGGTGGATTTGTGGTGAGGTGAGTGACACTCAGGACTCGTTAGACGATAAGACGAAAAACAGAATATGTGATCAACAGGTTAAAGAACTTCTTAGTGAGGCGGAATCAATTCTTCCTGCTCTGGAGAGTTTACACAGCAAGATCAGGGAAGTTGTTTATTCTGTGGAAGAGCTTACTCCGGAGAGTGCGTCTCTCAAAGATACAGAAAACGTGTTGTTTCACTGCACGTTGAATCTCAAAACTGCTATCAGGTCGCTGAACGGCATTCTCAGGGACAGAGATAAAGAACTGCCGGAGCAATTAACCAAAAAATAAAACAAGCTATTTTATTGCAAGGAATTGACCATAGGCGCCAGGCTGATTTCAGGCAATGTGGCAAATAAGGAGAAACATTATGGAAAATGAAGTGAAAATCGCTGATTACATTCAGCGGATGATTGACGAGAAAAAAGAACTGAATGAGAGAATAACAAAGCTCACTGCATTCAGGTTCTCAGCAAAAGGTGAAGCTCTTGATGACAGACAGCGGGAACTAATGGATGAGCAGGCCTACGCTATGAAGCATTATAGCGATTTGCTCTTCAGACGCATCATCAACGAGAAAATCAAAACAAGTGTCATTCCAGATTCAGATGCTCCCAGCATGATAGGTGCGCCTGAAATGACCAGGTAAAAGCAGGGGGGCAACCCCCTGTATTTCAAAGAGGAGGAACAATGAACGAAGACAAGACATGTAACGACTGCCAGAACTATGACCCGTGGGAAGGAATCTGTAGCAAGTTGGATGAGTACATGCATGGCTACGATGATGCCTGTGGTGAGTTTGTACAGGAGACTGACACGCTTATAGACAAAGACCAGATGAGTTTGTTTGAGGAGGAATAACAATGGCTGAGAAAAAGTATTACGAAGGCTACGTAAAGATTGAAGCATACATAACTTATGGTTGTCAGGCTGAATCGAGAGATGAGGCATATGAAAAGATATGCGACTACATAAAAGAAGAGGGCATCACAATGTCTGATGCAGACTGGGAGACATATGAGATTTTGCCCGGCTATGTAGAAGAGCAGGATGAGCAAACAGCACCAGAGGTTATCAATATCGATGAGGAGGAATGGTAATGGCTGAATACACTTACAAAGATGTGATTATTGATCCTGAAGACCCAAGGGTGGAGATTGGGGCGGAATACTACTTCGCATTGGGAGCACAAGCTTGCATTGAATATGCGAACAGCGGCAGAAGAAAGAAAACTCTTGATGGAGTGGATAAATCAGGTGAGTACAATCCCTTCATAACAGACGAAAAAGATTATCCATTCATCATCCGCAAGAAGGAACCAGAGAAAAGGTACGTGCCGTTTGACCTGAATAATGAGGAAGACAGGACAAGGCTCAGAGGTGCGTGGGTAAGGATAAAAGATTCACTTCCTATAGAACAGGAAATTACTGGGTTGTACGCAAGTGTTTCGCTTGTTTTTCTCAATAACGATATGTCTGTCCATGTAAAAAATTTGTTGGAAGAGTACGAATTCGTAGACGGCACACCCTGCGGAAAGCTTGTGGAGGTGGATGAATGAGATGCCCTCTTACAAACAAGCCCTATTGCGATAGTCCGACAAAGCTCGATGAATGTTTCGATTGTCCCCTAAAAAAGGAATACATGGAAGAAGCCAGAGAATATGAAGCACAACTGAACAAGGAGTTTGAGGAACAGATGAACAAGGAGTTTGAGGAATTGATGGCTAAGCAGGAGGTGGAGAATGGCTAAAACATTTATGCCGGGCAAATGGAAGTTTGAAGCACCAAGTACATGGACGTTAAGGGCGGGGAGCTTCTTTGTGGAAGTGTACTTTGGCATAGAAAGCTGGATAGTTGATATAGATTGTTACGGCCATTTTGTTGAAAGGTTGTCCAGAAACACCAGATTAGAAGCAATGCAAGCAGCTGTGGATTGGATTACCGATGAGGTAGAGCAGATTCAAATGGATCTGGAAGAGCTGACTGAATTTGAGGAAGAAGAGGAGTGAACAATGAAGTGTTACAAAATGATGGTTGTCGTGCAGTATTGCGTGAATGTCTTTGCTGATAATGAAGATGAGGCAAAGAAGGTAGCAGATCACTATTTTGATAACCAAGGTCTTTACGATGACGATACTTTAGCCGACAGCGAGTGTGTCGAGGAATTCGATTGGCCGGAGGACGCTGGCGTTGGAGAAATACTGGTAGCAACCGAATATGGATATGACTATTGGGATGATGTGAAGGAGGAGTCATGACAGAAGCCTATTGCATGGACTGCATGGAATATATGGCATCTCTTCCAGACAAGGCTTTTAATCTTGCCATTGTTGACCCTCCTTATGGTGATGCTTTATGGGGGGGGGAAAAACAGGTTTGGAGGCTGGTTCCAAAGATACAAGATGGAACAGGTTCGGCCAGAGGTTCGAGAAGTACCGTATCCCGAATTGGGGGGGGGTATGCATCAAAGTATGGCAACAAGATTGCAGACTGGGATGTTGCACCTCCGCAGGAGTATTTCGATGAATTATTCCGTGTATCAGAGAATCAGATCATATGGGGTGGAAACTATTTCGACCTCCCACCTGCCCGCTGTTTCGTTGTGTGGGACAAGAAGAATATTTCCGCTGATTTCTCCATGGCGATGTGTGAATATGCATGGACAAGCTTCAACGGAAAGAATGCAAAACTTGTCCGCTGTGTACCACAAGGGGCAAAGGATGATATCCGGTTCCATCCAACACAAAAGCCTGTTGAGGTGTACAAATTCTGCTTGCAATATTTTGCTTCCCCTGGGGATAAGATTTTGGACACTCATATGGGTTCTGGAAGCTTGCGGATTGCCTGTTATGAAATGGGATTTGATTATGTCGGAACAGAGATTGACCAGTTCTATTTCGAAAAAGAGGAAGAACGGTTCCTGTTGCACACACAACAAGGGAATCTGTTTGAGAATGAAGAATTGGCAGATTTGCAAATACAGCTGCCGTTATAAGGAGGACTGAGGATAATGATTGATTTTGAAACATTAAGAATCCTTTTGAAAGCAATGAGAGAAGAATGCAAGTTCCAGAATAAATTTTGTATAAATTGCCCGCTTCGTTGTTATTGCTATTTTCGCAAAATTAGCCCACCAGCGGATTGGACAGACAGGGATATATGGGAGGTTATGAATGCTAAGAGAGTATAAATTCAGAGCTGAGCCGATTCATGGAGAAGGCTTTGTTTATGGTTATTTTAAAAAGAACAGATATGGAGACTGTTATATAGAATATGATTGTCGTTCGACAGTTGTTAAACCGGACTCTGTTGTTCCTCTTGTAGGCCATGACAGAGACGGCAAAGAAGTCTACGAAGGTGACTGGGTGTGGCGTGAAACCAAAGACTGGGATGAACACAAGGAAGAGTATATACATGATAAACTCTATTACCAAGTCGAATGGGATGAGGAATATCTTAGGTTCTATTTGCAGGGTTATAAACATGGAGGGCCTGATGATAGTGGATGTTTTCTCAGTGACTGTCAGTTATTATCAGAGCCTGTTTTCGACAAGGAGGAGAACTGAAATGTTGGCAAGAGAGTTTTTACCAAATACCAAAGTAGACAAAAACAGCAAGATTGAGATGAACTACAACGGATACAGGATGGAAATGCGCAGAAAGGACTTGGGGAATAAGGATAACGATGACTACTGGACAATGGATTTGTATTACAAGTCGGAACTACTCACTGGAAGTATAGGGTGTGTTACAGCCAAACGGACTTTAGCTGATTTCAAAAAGAAAGTCAGAGAGGAAGTATTAACTCTGACGGCTATAAGCAACATGCTTGATTTGATAGACGAGGAGAAACTCTACACCATTATTGAAAGCGAGGACGACGAGGAGTTTTAACGAGATAATGGATAAGCTTCTTCACTTCCTGATCTGTTTTATTGTCACAATCACAGTCACCATATTGCGAGGGTGGCTGCCTGCACTTATATCCGGCCTTGTCATAGGTTTTGCAAAAGAGATCTATGATGAGGCTTATTACAAAGGCTTTGACTGGAAGGATATAATCGCTGATGCTGCAGGGATTATCACAGGATTGATGATTGGAAGCATAATCAGGTTTGTTTTTATTTAAAGTCAGATTCAAATAAAGCCTTACAGGAGAACGTCTTAGCACGTTCTTTTTTTATACATTCCTGTATGATAAAAGTGTAATATTCGTATGCTTGAGCATTTCAAATTAATCTTTTACATATAAGGAAATACATGCTACGAGCATCACTAGATATATATAAAGATTCAGATTAAGACTCTATATTGATAGTTTAAAAACATATCAATAGAAGAGTCTTAAGAAAGAATCTAAATAAGAAAGAATTTCTGTTGAAAACCTGTTGATAACTTTAAAGCTGTTGAAAACCTGTTGAAAACTCTGGAAGAACAAAGCAGTCAGGCTCTTTTTTAAAGGACCGGAAAAGAAGAGACACTTTCTCTTCCAGGGAAGACTTTACATTTTTGATTGTTCTTTGTAGGAAACTTTACAGAAACAATAGCTTTTGTAATGTTAAAACGGAGTTTACGTTCCTGACATGAATATGGGTTAAAGTTTACGAAAAACCCTGTTTTGAGTGCGAATCCGCAGAGTTACAGTCAGTTTTGACTTTTTCATTCAAGATTCCTTAGCCTTAAAAATATGCAGTATTTCTCATCACCTATAAGGGCAGCAGAAGAATCAAGGCAGGGAAAAGCCATGAGCCGTTACAGATATCCCCTTCAGATCAATGGCAAGAAAGTGCTTGCTCAGATCATTTATCACAAAGGTGAGTATCTGGTCACTTATGCAGGACTTCCGAACACGGCAATACGCTTTGAAAAGCCCTCGTCGGGAATGCTGGACAACATAAGGGAATGGAGGCCGATGTAATGTCAAGAACATATGTTATCGCAAATCATCCGAAAAGACAGGAAATCGAGCTTGACATCCTTGCGGGCAAATCTTGTACTGACATAGCGCAAAATTACGGGATAAGTTCTTCCGCTGTAGACAGATATAAGAAGAAAGTGCTCAGAATGAAGCTCCGCGTGGCCTCTGTAAACGATGTCGATGACCTCATTGAGCGCCTGAATGAGTATCTTGACGGTGTCGATCAGATGTATGACTCGATTTACGACTGGCTCAGCGATCCTGATGATCCTTCCAGACTTACAATCGAGCCCAGGGCAAACGAGATCACGGTTATTTACGATGAAGTTCTCGGCGATAAGGTTGTCCGTAAGAAGGAAAAACTCAGGGACATCATCAACGAGATCAGATCCCACGATAAAAAGCCTGTTGAAGTGACTTACAACCTGTCTGATCCGCGTCAGCTGCTTCTTTCCACAGTCAGCACACTCCAGAAGACTCTTGAGATCATGGCAAAGGTCAGAGGTGACATCGTCGAGACTAAAGTCGAGGTGCGGACTGTCACCGGCAATACATCTGACATCATCGCGAAGCTTACAAAGGCGCTTGAGCCTTTCCCAGGCGCTATAGAGGCCGTTGCGGATGCTCTTGAGCCTTATGTGCTTCCGCTGGAGAGCGAGGATGCTTGAAGTCGTCTACGATTATTCAGAACTCGCTCTCGGACTCAACAGGGATCTATATCTCAGATCAATCGGCTTTAAGCCTTTTGAATGGCAGTCGAGGTTCCTGCGTGACCAGAGCAAGATGAAAGTCCTGAACGGATCGCGTCAGTGCGGGAAGTCGACAATCACATCTGCCGAAGCCTGCCATAAGTCACGATTCACAAACAAAGCCTTGACCATCATTGAAGCGCCTACAGAAGTCCAGGCCGGTCTGGATATGGAAAAACTGTATGATTTCATCGCTCACGACAAGCACTATCCGAAGATTGAGAGAAAATCAGACAGTCAGATCACACTTGTCAACAACTCAAAGATCCGTGTCGTCATCGCGACAGATAAATCATCGAGAGGTTACTCGAATCCGGATATGATCATTCTGGATGAAGCCTCAAGAATCCCGGATATCGTCTACCGTTCAGGTGTAAGACCGATGCTTACAGACAACGCAAAATGTGAGCTGATTCTTCTATCCACGCCTTTCGGTAAGGACGGATTCTTCTACCGTGCCTGGAACAGTGACTCAGGAGCCTGGAGCAAGTACGAGGTAAGAAGTCCCTGGACAGTTTTGGAAAGTGACCAGAGGACGCTCATTGAGCACGTCATGACTGAGGAAGAGAAGGAGCGCAGGAAGAAGCTTGGAATCAACTTCTATTACTCACCCAGGCATCGTGATTACGAAGAGCAGTCCGAGAACTTAAGGGAGATGGGAATCCAGCAGTACCTTCAGGAGTATTGCTGTGATTTCGTTGAGACAGAGCATGCAGCATTCAGCTATCAGGATATCGACACGATGTTCTCATCTCCTGTCGAGGATACAGAGCCGCTCTTGATACCGGTTGACGAGGAAGAGGATGAGATTGCCTTGAGAAAAGTGGGAGGTGAGTTCTTTTGAAGTTCGGATCATTTGCCATAACGGGGCAGGGGTTAAGACTGCCTGAGAAGCAGTACATCATAGCCCAGGATATAGCCCGGGATTATGACTATACAGCAACCGAGATCTATCGTATCGACAAGAAGCTGGTGGACAGTGCGAGCCCGATGTACTTCGAGTATCTGTCATGCATATTCCGTGATCAGATCAGACTGACATATGACAAGTTGCCGGTTTACACCAAAGAGCTGATGGACAGCGCAGACACATGGGGACGGTGCATCCTTGCCATTGACGGCACAGGAGTCGGCAAAGCTGCATTCGACCTTTACAACTCAATCGGGCTCGATCCTTTCTACATCTGCCAGACCGGAGGCAATTCATCCAGCGGAGTCAGAGGAAGAGCCGGAGGGTTTGCATCAAGTCAGTTCGGAGATCTTTTCGGTGCGAACGTTCCCAAAGCTGATCTGTTTGCATCGTTAAAGAGTCATCTGGAACGTCAGCTCATCCAGAACAAGACAAAACGGTATGCAGATATCTCGAAAAAGCAGTTCGAGCACTTCCAGATTGAGGTGACGAAAACCAAGAAGGTCACATACGAGAACGACAGCCCTGACGTGCATGATGACTTCATCACATGCGCGATGATTGCCTGCTGGGTTCATGACCAGATGAAGAGCAGGCAGACAGGCAGACCGACAGACAATATAGCTTCCAGGCAGAGGAGATCTTACGATTTCTCGCCTTTCAGTGAGGAGGATAAAGTATGGCGATTCTGAAAAAAGACATTGAACGTCTTGAGCAGATCTATAAGGGATTGAAGACTCAGCGTGAGCCGCTTGTGAGGATGTGGCGGGAAATCGGGCAGATGATTGACCCTTTCTACGGGGAGATGAATGAAGACAGCAAACCGGAGCAGGTTGTCCTGCCTGATCTCAACGAGCTGAAGGACGGAACAATCGGCTATTACTCTCAGGTGTTTGCAACAGGACTCTACGGGTATACCTGTTCATCGAAGTCGGACTTCTTTGCCCTCAGGGCTGAAGATGAAGAGAAAGCAGAGGACGACACCATCACAAAAGAGCTTCAGGCACGTCAAAGGACGATGTACAAGACATTCGCCTCCAGCGGATTCTATTCAACGGTGCTTCCGTTCCTGAAGTCTTACGGGGATCTTGGATCAGGTGCCATGATGATGGGTGTCAAGGACGGCACCATTTACTACGAGCACGTACCGTCGTATCAGTGTCAGGCCTTGAAGAATCCCTATACAGGGGACGTTGAACTCTTCTTCAGGTCAATCTGGCTGACGAAGTACGATGCTGAGAAAGCTTTCGGCAAGGATAAAATGCCGAGAGAGATCAAGGAGTCAAAAGATCCGCTTGAGTACCACAGGTTCATCCAGATGATCGCACCGCGTGACCGCTTTGACTTTCTGGACATTTCCGAGAACGACTACAAATACGTCGAGGTGGTATGGGCCTATGGATGCACTGCAGATCCTGTCTTTGTAGGCGGCGATGATTACAGACGTTTCATAGTCTGCCCCTGGAGCGGGCAGTCTCTTGGCATTTCTGACTTTGCCTGGGGAACTGGTGCTCCTGGTCAGCGTCAGTACATGGCAGCCAAAGCGATGACAACAAACCTCAATGATCAATGGAAGAGCGCAAGGGTGATGGCCCTCCCACCTATCAAGAAGACCGAGAACATCGCCCCTGACATCCATCCCGGCGGATTCATCGATATTCCAGCAGGAGGGGATATATCTCCGATGCAGATGGGTGCAGATCTGTCCTGGACAGTCGCTACAGCCCAGAGGCTCACTGCAATGGCAAAGAGTGATTACTTTGTCGACTTCTTCCTGATGCTTTCCCAGTACCAGGGGAACGTCAATACTGCAACGCTTGCTCAGGGACTTCAGAACGAGCAGGTGAACATGATGACGACAATGCTCGACTGCCTTTCAAGAGGATTCTTCCAGCCTGTCATCGAGTACACCTATTACAAGCTGCAGGAGTTGGGTAAATTCGCAGACTCAAAGGTCAATATCGACTTCAGCGAACTGAAGATTGAGTATATCTCGCCGCTGTACTTATTGCAGATCCAGAGTGCGACTATCCAGCCGACAACCGGCCTGATGTCTGATGTCTTACAGATGGCCAACGTTGATCCGACAATCCTTCACTACATCAACATGCCTGAGTACCTCAGAGTGAAGGCTGATGCAACCAATGCTGACAGGAGAATCATCCGGACAGATAAGGAAGCTCAAGAGACCATCAGGCTGATGAATCAGCTCAACCAGCAGGCCGCTTCCCAGCAGATTGCCATTGAGCAGCAGAAAGCGGATGCACAGACCACAGCTGCAAACGCAAAAGTCGAGCAGGTGGAAGGAAATCAGAATACCAGCAAGTTCGCTGGAGTGACCTTGAGGAGGTAGTATGGACGATCTTAAAAAAGCCTACAGAAACACATTCAGCGGCCCTGACGGAGAACTGGTGCTTGCCGACATTCTCAATCTTTTAGGGCACTTTGCCAACGATCCTGGACACATCAATCCACAGTGTATAGCAGTGTCTCACACAATCCTTTCCCGCCTTGGAGCCTATTCTGTCAAGGGAACGAGGAAGTACGTTGAAAAAGTCCTGGAAGCGGGTTTTGAGGATTCTGTTGCACAGTAAGGAATTATTAGAGTTACACTCAGTTTTGCATTTTACCGCAAGGCTGATTTAGTCTTAAAAGCACGAGGGCAAAAATGGAAAACATCGAAGAAAAGACAATTGAAGAACCTCAGGAACTGAAAGAGCCTACATATTTCAGACAGGTTTCTCCTGAGAAGACCTCAACGGAAGAATACAAGGGACTTTACAAGTACCAGTCTCTCGATTCTCTTTGTGACCGCGTCATCGAACTCGAGAAGCAGAGTGCAGAGACCGAGAAGAAGTATTCCCGCTACATTGAGGTGCCGGATGGAAAGGATCCTGCAAAGGTGCAGGAGTTCGCTACAAAGCTTGGAGTTCCCGAGAATCCGGATGACTACAAGATTACTTTCCTGGATAAAGCTGGGAACAAAGAAAGTGTTTCCGAGTTCAAGAAAGCTTTGAAAGATGCGATGCTGACTCAGAGGCAGGCAAATGTTGTTGGCAACGCAATCTATAAATACACAAAGAACGGAATCGAGCTGGCTGCGGCAGCCTACAAAGAAAAGCGCGAGTCTTTTGACGCGACACTCACAGCATCCTATTCAGACATCCAGTCTGATGCGGATCGTCAGAGCGCAGCAAAAAGAGACAGAGACGCTTTTGAAGGATTTCTCGCAGAATCTGGACTTAAAGAAAAGCTTGAGAAGAACGGCATGGCCTTTGATGCGGATTTCGTGAAAGCAGTTGCAGCCTATTCGAGGAAGCATTCCGGGCAGCTCAATGTTGATCGTACACCAGGCGACAACGGCTCAAAGAAGAAGTCTGTTTACGGACAGTATGACTCAAGAGATATGGAGAGGCTTTATGGAAAACGGGATGTTTGATGGAATGCTTGATGAACTATTCGGCAAAATTGGTGTCGGGACTGATATCGAATATGAATCGACAGAAGAGTCTGTAAAGACAGAGCCACCGAAAGAGGAGAAGAAAGAGGAAGTGAAAATGGAAGAGCAGCAAAATGGAAATTTGAGAGACCTGCCAAAATCTATGGATCCTCACAAGATGTATGGTTCCAAGTTTGACGACTGGGTGAAGGAGAACAGGCCTGACGCTTACAAAGAGTGAGTCAGGATTAACTTGAAACAGCACGTCGTTGACGTGTTTTATTGAGCAGCGACCCGAAATGGGGAAGGCTGAGCGATAACTGCCCCGAAATGGGAGATGGTAAGCGAGCCGTTTGGACTTGCTCAACCATATCTTATTGGAGGGCTTTTTTCATGGCAGTACGCTTTGCAACTGAGAACATGAACCTCATCGAGGCTTTCAACCGCGAGAACTATATCGGCGCTGAAAGTCTTCTCGGAGAACTTGTCCAGCAGAACGACTTCCTGAGAACAGCTGCCGTCTTGAGAGCTAACAAGGGCTCTGTCCACAGAACACTTGTTGCTGATGAAGTCAGACCTGGAAAGGTCAGGGCAGCTTATCAGGCCGTTGCCAAGCTGGGCGGAAAGACTCACATCAAGGATGATCCGATTGTCGAGTACAGCGGAGATTCCGAAGTCGACATCCAGATTCTGGAGTCGGCACCTGATCCGTATGCCGCAAGAGCAGCCGAAGATGCGCTGAATCTCTGCGGATTCGCAAATGGCTGGAACGAGATCCTTCTCAAGGGAGATGCTAAGACAGCTCAGAACTTTGAAGGACTTCAGACCAGGAGAAAGAAACTCGGAGACTACTGTGTTTCCGTAGGAGACGACGGGAGCAATCTCACAAGCGCTTATGTCGTCGAGTTCGGCGAGAACGCTTTTGCCCTGCGTTATGCAGGAGGCGCAAGCCCTGGAATCCAGACCCGTGATAACGGACTTGTCAAGGCAGATGCTGTTGACGGCGCCGGTTATTACTGGGCAATGAGCCAGAGCTATAAGATTTCTTTCGGTATTTCCGTCCGTCAGGAAAGAGCATTGTGGAGAATCTGCAATATCGATGCGATGGGAACAACCATTGACGATCTGCTTTCTGCAGTCATCCGCTGTAAGAACAAGCTTCCATCAAAGGGAAGAGGTGCTTTCATGTACACCAACTCAGACCTGCTTTCCAGGATTGAGATTGGCACACTCAACAAAGCGACAAACCTCACAACCAAGGAAGTCGAGAATTATGGCCCGTGTCTCTTCTTCACCAATCTGGCAATCCTGCCGATGGATGTCATCGAGACCGGTGAGACGGAGGTGGTGTAATGGATTATCAGCTTTATTTCGGCGCGACATCAGCCGCACTCACAGCTTCCGCTGCAGGATACTGCGAGACTGTGCTCGATTTCGGAGAGGGAAAGACTATTTTCTCTTCCGGTGTTCCAATCAAAGTTGTCTTTGAGGCTACAGCAGCCTGTGCCGCTTTCGCGCCTGCTGTTTATATCGGAGATACAAACACTCCGACAGAAGAGCATGTGCTCGGATCCGGACTCACTCTTGCTGTGGGAGAGAAAGTCGAGTTCCAGCTTCCTTTCTGGGAAGGTAAGCGTTACATGAGAGCCGGCGGTAAAGCCACTTCCGGACAGGTAAAAGCCTGGCTGGATGTAGGTGGACCAAAGGCCTGAGAAAAAATTCTGACCAACCATGCCGGTGGCCCTGACCAGGCTGCCGGCAATTTGAGGAACTGATGAAAGAGTATTCAACTGAATGGCTGACCCTGGTAAACCGGGCACTCGCAATGATAGGCGGCCCGATGCTTATGTCATTTGCAGACGGTACCGATGCAGCCAACTATTCCAAGCCGTTACTCGAGGAAGCAATCGAGCTCACATATTCCGCTCTGCAGAGACCTGATCTGGCACGTTACCAGCAACTGCCGCTTATAAGCGTCAAAAACAAAGGAACATACCTTTATTCGTACGCAAAGCCTGAATCTCTTGTGAGAATAATCGATGTCATTCCTGAAGACGCTCAGTGGGAAATGACAGCCGATGCCATTCTTTCAAACAGCGATACTCTCACCATCAGCTACATTACTCTTCCAGACAAGCCGGATGACATCCCTGTCTATGCAAGGCAGATCATTGTTTACAAGCTTGCATCCCTTCTGGCAAAACCTGTCGCACACGATGAGAATCTTGCAGTCCAGATGGAAAACCAGTTCTCGACAGAACTGAGCAGGGCTATCTCATTCGCACCTAAATTCAAGAATCAGCCTGATTACAACAAGGATCCCTGGCTATGAGTACACAATACAGGAACATTCAATTCCAGTTCACCACTGGTTTACTGTCTCCTCTTCAGGAAGGAGCAGTGGGAACAAATGCCTATGCAAACGGATTATCCGTTGCAGAGAACGTCTTTTATGGATCGAGTGCGGGTGTCTTCAAACGCAATGGTACTAAGTTCGGCTCCACTGCGCTTGCAGACAGTGTGGTTTATTCCTTCATATCAGGCGGGGAGGTGCACCTTGTCGAATTCGGCGACAAGAGTGCACGTCTGCTGGATGCGGATGGTAAGGTTGTCGGCAATGCGGTGACGACACCGTATTCGAAAAATGAAACAGAAGAACTTTGCTGCAACAGTTTCCTTGACGTTCTGTACATTACACACAAGAATCATCACCCGGCCACTATGTCAATAATCGACGGCCAGCTTACCGCACCGGCCGACATAGAGTTCGTCCAGTCCCAGTCAGCAACCGCTACAGAAGGAAAGGACCGCACTGTCTGTAAGACTTTCGATAAAGAAGGGGACTATCCGGCACTCAATATCTTCTACGGTGGAAGATGGTATCTTCATTCAACCAAGAATGAGCCCCTCACCTTATGGGCTTCCAGGACTATCGATTCCACAACCGGAGAGTACAGGATGAATGATTTCACCCTGGAAATCTATACATGGGTGCCAGATGGAGAGGGAGGCGGAAGAGAAGATCAGCTACTTCTTGCAGATCTCGCATTCAGCTATTTGTCAACAAACATGTATGGAACTTCTCCGCGCTGGATGACAGCTCATCAGTGTCTTCTTATCGGTACGGCACGAGCGCTTTTCAAAGATTCCGGTAACTCTGCAGTCACTGCTACCGGAGACAGTCCTTTCACTCTTTCCGTTGCAATGGAGTATGGATCAAGAGGTGCTAAAGCCGTTGCGATAGGATCCTATGTTTTCTTTTCGGGTACAAATGGCAAGTCGCTGCTTTGCGCTGCCTATGATCAGCAATATTCTTCTTACGCTGCAGCTGAAATCAGCTCTCCAGTATCCAGATTTCTGAAGGCAGGGATTAAGCGTCTTTCAGCTCTGACAACACCGATGCCTTGTGTCTTCGTCCTTACAAATGACGGCAACCTCCTTTGCTGTTACTTTGTAGCCGGATCAATTATCGCATGGTCTGTCATCACTTTCGCAGATGATGATAAACCGCTCTGGATCGAAGATGTACAAGGCGGAAACAGCGGTGAATCAAGAATACTCCTGATTATGCAGCGCGGCAGTCAACGCCTTATTGAGACACTCGAGATAGTCTCATCTGACAATATATGGGAAGAGCCTCATCTCGACTGCTATACAGTTGATGAATCCAGTCCTCTCATAAACAGAGAGATTACAGTTGTTGACGTTTCTTTTGACGGGAATGTCCACAGATACTCACTTGGTGATGAGAATAAAACAAAGACAAGCGTTACACGTTACAGAGGACTTGCTTACACATCTGTCATTGGAAATATGAGAGCAGAGCTTCCCGCAAACGGAACATCACAGTCAACAATGAGATCCATCAAGAGTGTTGTAGTCAGACTCTATAAATCTTTTGGCGGCGAAATATGTCCGCGTCCGGATCTGGATAACTCTGAAGCACTGTATGTAAAAGATATGGATCTGAATGACGAGATTATCCTCTATTCACGCTACGGAGAAAGAAAATACGGAGAAGAAAACTCCCTGTATACCGGTGAAGTGCAGGTTAACTACTCAAAGAGCAATCTGTTTGATGATCGTCTGATTATCAGATCCAGAGATCCGTTCCCATTCTGTCTGACAGCTCTGATTGTCAATTATTCGGTGTCGGAGGTGTAAAATGGGCTGGAATCCATTCAAAGAGTTTGGTTCGTGGTTTGAAAAAAAAGTCTGGAAACCTGTTACTAACTGGGCCAAAGAAACAGGAGAGCAGATAGGGAGAGCTGCTAAAGATATTGGTGAAGGGATTTTAGATGTTGTCACGTTTGGCGGTTATAGTGACATGAAGGATGCGGCCGCGCGTAACAACCAAGCAAAAAGAGAAGCTACGCAGGCTTATCAGGACAGTCTATGGGATCTTGCCACAGAATACGAAAATGCTCTGAGCGCGGATATCTTTTCCGAGCTTGATACTTTTCAGACTCAGATAAAAGATTTTGAAAACCAGCTTGAACTGGCTCAGAAAGATACAATTCCAGAATACCAGGAATGGCTTTCAAACTACCAAGGAATGCTTGAAGGTGAAGACAACATTCTTTCACAAGAACGTGAAGGGCATGTTGCCAATATTTCCAATGCTGAAGGTGCGTTAAAAACCCACGAATACAAGTCAGCTCTTGCAGTGCAGAACATGTTTGACGAGGCCAATGAGCAGGTTGCCGCAGCAAAGAAGGATATTTCCCTTGCAAATGTTGCAGCCAGTGCTACCGGTACGGCTTTAGGTGCGTATAAAACAGAAGCGCTCAAAATGGAGTCAAACATCAGGCGGTATATAGGAGCTGACGGTTACCTCAATGAGGATACTGGTGTAGGTGCAATCGGAACATTTGCAATGGCCCTCATGGATACCCGTAACACTATAAGAGACGAGAAGAACAGACTTCAGCTCAACATCGATTCTCTCAAACTGACACTGGCTCAGTGGGATGAGGATATGGAACGTCTTGCGGCCCAGACAGAGATTGATCTTGATGTTGCCCAGGACAATGTCGAGCTCTGGAAAGACCAGATTGAACTGAACAAGATCAATCTTCAGACGAAAACACAAGAGGCCATAGAGACTCTGAATAAATGGGAGACTTCTGTACGTGATTATTACACCAGCACAGGCGAAAAGACTTCTGAGGAGGTTGATTTCCTTATTGAGGAAAAGAAAAAGACCTGGAAAGAACAATATGGAATTCTCGGCATCGATATCGATCCAGTAACCATTGCCGATATACTTGCTGCTCCCTTATTAGCCGCAAAAGAAGAACTAAAGAAGGCCAAGGCCAAGAAAGAGGAAAACAATGGCTAGAGCACCCCAGATACTTGATATAAGCGGAAAGACCGCAAACTTACAAAGCAGGCTTGAAGGCGATATCACTCATGCATATACAAAAGCAAGCCTGAACAGAACGAAACGCGATAAGAGCTTAGAGAGGATTCAGCGTGACTATAATCTCAAAATTGCAGAGTTAGAGCGGCAGGCTAAATCTGATGCTATTGACTTTGCTTTTTCCATAGTACAGTCACTTTTCAATACTGGTACGCAGTTGTATGGCCTGATTAAAGACGAGCAGACCCAGCAGGCCAATTATGATATTTCAAACTATACCAATGAACTCAGCACGTTGTTCAATGAGACTGTTGCGGATGGTTCAACCGGATATAAAGAAGACGAAAACGGCGAGCTGGTATTCCAGATTGCACCAAAAGTCCAGGAAGCTTATGATGGTTATGTTGCTGCAATAAACGATTCAGATATGATGTCATCAGTCAAGAACAATGCGCTGATGGCGTTTGAGTCCAGCTGGAGCAATCTGAAATACAATGCATCTGGAGTTGCGCTGGATAATGCATATACGAAACGTAATGAACTGTTCAACGCAAATCTTGGTAATGCATTAATCTCAGATACCCAGATGCTGCTGGAGAATGGCGGAGTATTACCTGAAGGTGCTGCCTTTTCCGGAATTGCGGTTATTAATGGAAGATCCGACTGGGCGCCGGAAATCAAAGAACGTAAGAGCGCAGAATATGCCCGGAGTGTCTATTCTCAAGTCGCTATTGAGCGCGGATCGGAACTTGCTGTCTCACAAGGCTCTGAAGCCGCACAGGAGTATATATATTCGCTTCCAGGTTTACAGGAGCAGGACAGACAGACTGCATTGGCCTATGCCCAGAATGCGTTAGATCTCAGGCAGGGAGCTGTCAGCGAAAAAGCAGTTGCAATGATGGAGACTGCAATAATGGAAGGATCCTCTCCTGATGACGTTTACAGCACTGTTCTTGAAAACCTTACCGGAGATTCACAGGAAACAAAAGCTGCCGTCTATTCAAAGATGAAGAAAGCCCAGCAGGATGCGGTTACTGAGATTGCAATGAATCAGTACAACCAGGATGTCACAGGTGGGCTGGAGGAACTTCAGAAGACATATGACGACTACAAGAGCGGAAAGTATGACTATCTATTTTCCGAGATACCGGAAACAGAGCAGTTATTTGTAGCCAAATATGAGGCGGCAATCAATGAGAGAACAAACGAACTTGCATCGACACTCAACACGTCACGTGAAGATATAGAGGCCGCAGATACTTCAATTCTGGCAATGCTTGAATCCGGCGGTGAGAATATCATGGCAAGAATCGATGCAGGGACACTTTCCCCTTCTGATGGTGTGGTTCTGTATGGAGATCTCTCCTCTCAGATTGCCGGGCAGTTACAGCTGCCTGAGAACAGGATGGCTCAGCAGACTGCACAGATCCAATTCCTTGGAAAGCTTGCTGACAATTATCTTCCTGCAAACTGGAAGACAAAGATCAATGATGCGCTTGATTCTGTTTACGCTTCACTTTCTCTCAACGGATCTGAAAGTCAGCTTACGGATGAACAGATAACGGCGAAGAACAATATCTCGAACTATTCCTTCGGGCTTATTGCCGATATGTTCTACAACAGCTCAAACTACACGCTGGATGACGCTCTTACAGAAATCCAGAATCTGAAGGAATCCATCCTGATGTCCGGTATTGGTGGCAGCTATACAGGAGTGAGCGTACATGATGCCTCAGAAGGAAAGACTGTAAAGAAGAACACACAAGCCGCAATCAATCTCTTCAACTCCAACAGGCATTTTACCGGTCTTGTCTATTCTGATGATGCAGAAGCCATGATTCAGAACGAGGTCAACGGTATTCCTGCAGCACCGAAGTTCAAGTTCATTTCCGAAGAAGTCGAGCAGAACTTCAACAACGGCGCTCAGGCACTCATGCCTTATATAGCTGAATTTGCCGATGTTGATATCTCGAAGATCACTTATGCACCTGAAGCGCTTGCAGATGGTTCAATGGTCGCCTGCCCTGTTTATTACGCAGGAGGAGAGGCTTACAGAATCCGCAGTGAGCAGATTCAGATTCGCCGTGGTGATACATGGCAGCATGCCGGATTCATTTCCTACAAGGAAAGCGAAATGAGAAGTCAGGGTAAAGCGTTCCGTGCCCAGGACAGTGCTCAGAAAGTGGAAGCTCCTGTCAATAGTCAGAAACCTTCTCAGAAGTCTTCTGGAAAACAGATCGGGTTTAAGGGAATCACGAGAGATGACTTTTCGCAGATGCTTCATGCGGACGTCAGTGTGTTTGACGGCATAGAGACAAAAGAAGATGCCATAAAGCACAGAGATGAGATTCTGGACACATACAACAGTCCGACACTCAGGTATGAAATGGACAAATTCATTAAGGAGATTTGGGGATAATGCCGGCACTTACAGGTAACGTTTACGAAATGGCCAACAAGAATAAAGGCCTTGATATACAGAATGTCATCACTCCAGGAGAGAGGTATCAGAAATACCAGGAAGACAAAGAGGAGTACAACCAGATTCGTGCAAAACAGCTTGGCATTGAAATACCTGAAAAGACTGTTATGGAAACAGAGCCGACAGTATCTCCGTTTGAATCCAGGATTCAGTCTGCACTTGATACGGTGAGACTGTGGAGAGGCCCTGATTATGTCTTCACGGATGCCGAGTCAAAAGTGCTCGAGAATCTTCTTTCCGGAAGTGACAACCCTGATGAGGTCCTTTCAAGATTCATCGCATCTTCATCTCTTGCCGGAATGTCCGGATATGATGTGCAGACTGTATACGACAATCTTGATCAGATTGCCCAGTTCTATACAGGCAAGGATTATATGCCTAACGACTCTACATTCTTCGAGAAGGTGGATGCATCTTTCAAGACAATCCAGGCGCAGAGAATCATGTCTCAGTACAAGGATGCCTATATATCCGGAGACTATGAAAAAGCCAGTGAATACGAAGCAAAGGTGCAGTCAATACTGGATGAAATCGGGGATGTCTTAACAGGTGTGCCTCAGAGTACCCTTGATGCTCTTGGAAATACCGTTCTTGAACAGACAGGGTACCTTTATAACATATTCCAGTCCGGTTCGTTATGGTCAATGGCCACAACAGCGGCGCTTACCGGTCTTGTCGCAATATCTCATCTCAATCCGATATCAGCAGGAATCGCTTATGCTTCAATACCGGCTTTCGCTGCAGGTGCTGCGAAAATAGGCGGTTTCTTTGAAACAACAAGTCTTGCTGAAGCTCAGTCATTCTGGGATATGATGCATGATCCGGAGACACCGGCGAATCCAGGAGCGGCAAACGTCTTATCTTTGCTCAACGGATTGTTTGTCGGTGCAACTGAAACCTTTCTTGATGGTCTCAGTTCAAGAGCCCTGAATAAAATCGGAGGCAAGAAGCTCAACGAACTTGGTGTATCGATGCTCGTTGATTCTTTTGCCACACGTGGAAGTAACCGCTTTGCTTATTCCCTTTTAGACTGGGTGACCGGTGCAGTGGACGAAGCCATGATCAATGAGTTCCCTCAGCAGGTCTGGGATTATATGACGGGTGTGGCTTATCGTCATATGTCCGGAGTCCCTGCTAATTTCGACTTCGGTGAAATGATGAGCGAATCCTTCAAAGCTGCAGCGGACGGATTACTGGTAGGTCTTGTTTATGGCGGCTTGGGGATTCCTTCTTCGATGAAGGATTATCAGTCGCTTTCACTTGAGCTGAGAAGGCAGGCAAACAAGATATCTTCCCGCGAACTCTTTTTCGAGGCGACAAACAACATGAAGCCGGAGGGAATGAGCTCTGCTGCCTATAAAGAAGCCCAGTCAAAAATCTGGGACGCAAGCGTAATTCAGAGAGATGAGTACATGGCGAAGAACTATGCCGGTACAGTCATGGAAAGTCTGGAGATTGCCGAGAACGAACTCTTTGCCACAACTGACAAAGACGGGAACTCCATCATGCCGGATGGATCTGTCGAGCGGACTGCACAGGGAAGACTGTATTCTCAGGAAGTGTCAAATCCGATTGAAACGACTGTCTATTTCGGTAATGAGGAACAGAATACGGCATGGGGTTCTGTTTCATTCTCAGAGCGTGGAGATACAATCAAGATCAACAATGTCAGAGTTGCCATGGGTTATGAGTCGCTCAGGCCTGAAATGCTCACTCAGGTATTTTCTGACTATGGATTCAACAAGACTATTGAATGGAATCCGACGACAAAAGGGCTTCAGGCGGTTAAACAGTCCCTTATCGATAACAATCCAGACAAGACCGGACTGAACTATAAGGCGTATTCAACAAAAGCAAGTACACAAGCACTTGCAGATCAGATTCAGAAGAATATGTCTCTTACGCGTCCAGAAGCTCTGGTAAGCGCACAGCTTTATATGATGGCAGACAGAGGTGCGCTTTCGGCAAACAACAATGGGCAAATCTTTGGAGATGCCAAGTCGGATGGTATCGAGCTGAATGGAAGGCGAGGTGCCACAAACATTGCCAAATCCCTGATTTACGCAGGAGAGAATGCAGACGTCACTACGTTCGCACACGAACTGTTCCATGCAGCTGCAGCCGTCAGACCAACTGAAAAGAAAGAGCTGACAGAAGCTGTCCGTAATACAGTATCCGCAGAAGAGAGTAAAGCAGAGCTTGAGGCTTTCATCAAAGACCATCAGCAGATCTGGGGAAATAATCTTGACATTGAAGGAGTGATGAAATCCTTCGAGACTATTTCTGACACTTGGACAAGGGAACAGGAAGAAAATCTGGCAAGGCTATATGAAGCTTACAGATCATCAACACAGTCGCAGCGCAGAAGCCTGCCCGAGAAGATTAAGGCAGCACTCTTGCGTCTGGCTGATTATATCAACCGTATTTATAAGACCCTCAGAGACACTGTACCTCTCAATGAGGACATTGCAAAAGCTTTTGACAAACTTACAGGCATTGAGAAGCCAGCATCATCTTCGTCTCCATCTGGAATAACCGATGGAATCAGATATCAGAGTTTAACAAAGAGCGAGTATGAAAGAATAGAAAAACAACTCAGGTCTATTCCATCCAACTTTGATGAGCAAGGACGTCATCTGGCTCCAAATAGTGCTGTCTCCAATCTGTCTTACGAGGACTGGGTGACAGTCAGGACCCCACAGTTCATCGCATGGTTCGGCGACTGGATAAACGACCCTGATAATGCATCCAAGATAGTAGACGAAAATGGCGAGCCGTTGATTGTTTATCATGGCAGTTATGAAGATTTTTCTGTTTTTGACAGGGAAAGATCCAGAGCGAACGCAGATATACAAGGAAACTTCTTCAGCCCATTGCCAGAAGAGTCTGCAGACTATGGCCCAAATATAAGAGCATTCTTCCTGAATTTAAGGAATCCTGCAGATTATCGTACCGCATATACAGCCTTTAATAAATTCAAGGGGCAAGACAATGCGGGGATAAAAGCCAGAGAGTATCTCGAGAGTCAAAACTATGATGGTGTCAACTTTGATGGAGAAGAGTATATAGCTTTTGAATCGAATCAGATTAAGAGTATCGATAATAATGGTAACTTTGATGCTGATAATCCCGATATCTTCTTCCAGGAGGTAATCAACCGGATTGATGACGAAATCCATTCGTCAGCTTTAGATGCTGATGAGAATAAAGAACAGGCTGTCTCTGATTATTTAAAAAAGAAGGGGTTAGAAATTCCTTCCGAAGACATTATTGTCCTTTCAGACAATGCTGTTATAATTAAAGACGACAATGGTTATGACAAAGAAAAGCTCGAACAACTCAAAACCTCTGTTTATGAGCAATTATCGTTATTTGACGATAGTGGATCAAATGATGAACCACGGAATAAAGGAACTTCCAAAAGGCGGGAAAATCCTTCTAAAAGACGGGCTTATCCTGACAGTTCCACCCCACTATTCCCCGAACTCAGAGGCACCTATCCAGAGACCTTCTCTCCAGGATCTGGATGGTCTGGTAGAGAAAGAAGTCCTCAGACAATTGAAGGAAAATGGAATTCATTCGGATATGTAAGATTTATTGGCGCACAGATTAATTCTCCATCTGATATTGCCAAACTATATTCGATTTACAGAAATCCACAGCTTGAATACTTTCATATCGTCCTGCTGAAGGACGGCAAGATAGTAAGACAGATTGGCATGTCATCTGGGCTTCCAAGTGTTACCTTGGCTATTCCTTATGGTATCAGCAATCAAGAAGAGCTTGCACGATATTTTGATAGTGATGATTTTGATCAGCTTTACCTTATCCATAATCATCCTTCTGGTGACCCATCTCCTTCAGATGAAGATTTGTCAGTAACCGGCAGGTATGTGAGAGCTTATGTCAACAAAGAAGTTAAACATGTGATTCTTGACCATTCAACATTCTCATTGATTGAGAGTCCTGATAAAAAATTTTTTAATATAACAAGAAATGCATTAGTCGATGGTATACATAAGATTGATCCAAGATTAACCATCTCTGACGAGTTAAGCTCACCTTTTGATATTGCAAACGCCGTAAGAAGACTTGCTGATAGTGGAACGCATATATTTTACTTATCAAATCAACACAGAATCTTCTCATTCGATAGTTTTGATGTAGCCGATTTTGATAAGAGCATCAACAATTTGCTTCAGGAGATGAAAGATAAAAACTATGCGACAGGAGCTATTGTTACCAACAGTGATGAGGATTTTTCCGCGATAAGAGCAGCACTAAAAAATAGAGGCAACAGACTCCCTATCTTAGATATTATCTGGATTGGCGACAACAGGTACAAATCGTTAATTGAATTGGGCGAGTTGGAAAGTTATCGATGGGATCGATCTGGAATTGCTTTAATGAATAAAAGCGCAGCGATGAAATGGGATAGTAAAAACAATCCTGATGTTCTATTTCAGAACGAAATCGACAGCCACTATACAGGACTATTCAGACGTGCCGGAGATGTGCCTGAAGCAACTTTCAATCCAGAGTCTCCGCAACAGGCAATTAGTGCCGCAGATTATATGTCTCCTCCAGATTATCCGGATTTCTATGATGTCCCGGAAGATGGTGAGTATATTGATGACCTGCTTGATCCGGGTAAGTGGGATACTCTTGTCAAACCTGAAGATGTCGGCATCAGGCCGGATGCGGATTACACCACATTACCTCTTGAACTTCAGATGGGTTACACGTACGAGGAGGCTGTCGAAGCAACTTTACCGGATGTAAGGTATGTCGGCAGTGACAGCGCGAAAGATGCTCAGTTCATTGAGGCGATGGATAATCCGGATACGTTCTATCGGTATATGTATCTGCTGGGAGAAAGTCTAAACCTTAACAGAAACGGAAAGAACGGATACAAGCCTTCTGCGAGTGCTCGTCTCATGATCGATCCTTACACAGATCAGAATCATCGTGAGCAAATCCAGGCGATGGCAAATGCCCGCGTCAGCAATGTTGACGTAAGGGAAGTCGCAAAAGCCTGGAACATGAAACAGGATGTTGATCCTGCCAGAGTGGAAACCGCAAGAAAGCAGATCAAGAAAGATGCAAGAATCTGGCGTGACTTCTTTGCAGATCTTACTGGTAATAAGGATATGAAGCCAAAGACTCTTATAGAGGGGCGGCTTGATGTGAGTGCAGACTCTCAGGGAAATTACAGATCAATCGATGAACTTGCAAAGATAGCCCGGGAGGCAGGCTTTGCAGATGTCGAAGCCAAGCTGAAGAACGGTAGTCTCAAGATGAGCGACATTGACAATGACGCCCTGAAGAACATCAAAGAACAGGTGAAGTCTTTGCGCCGCCAGTATGACTCGACAACAAAGACGAATGAGAAGCTCAACAGCACAATCAAGGATCTGAAGGCAACTATCGCTGAGAATGAGAAGGAGAAAGATGTCATCGACAAGAAGATCAATGGTGTCATCAGGCTTCTCAATGAGAATATTCCGCTCGAAGAGCAGCAGAATATCAGCAAGGAATTCACTAATCTGTCAAAGGAACTTAACTATCTTGAGCATGGCTATGATGAAATCTGGAATACGCAATTTAAGCCTACTGACGGCAGAACTGCAAGAGGCCAGAAAAAGATGGATCAGCTTAAAAGGCTTGCCGATGCAGAATGGAGAAAAGGTGCCAGAAGAGAGTATGGACTTGAAAACCTGAATGAAATCAAAGCCAGGATTAAAGATATTAAAACAAGGCTGAAAGAAATCAGGCTGAACTATGCTGTTGATGCAGCAAGGGGAATTCAAACCAGAACAAGCAGGCTTAATGCTCAGCTGACGAAGGCAAAGGAAACCATTGAATCCTATAAAGCTTCTGCCAATGCATATACCGCTCAGATTGATGAGATGAATAATTACATCACATCTCTCCAGGCAAGGTTTGCCCGTGAAGAACATCTGGTTGACATGCTCAGGAACAGTGAGAATGTCGAGCTTAATGAATTACGGACAGAGGTTGCCAATCTCAGACGGAACGAGGCCGCGTTTGCAGATCAGATGGAAAAGACTGTCGGCAGACTCGAAGCGAACTACGAGGCCATGCTCCGGCATGCCCAGAGTCAGCGTGACCAGATTATCGAGAAACAGAGACAACAGAGAGCTCTGGAGGAAATCCGTGCTGAGAAGGCAAGTCTTGCGAAGATGATTATGGAGCCGGTCAACCTTTCCACGACGGACTGGGAGACAGGTGGTCAGGCGATAATGGCAATTCAGGCAATGATTGATCCTGAATTCCGTCGCGAATGGATTTATGCACTGGACGTCAATCTCAAAGGCGAAGCAAGAAAGGGTACGATGACAATCCCTGAAGCTCAGAACTATTTTGCTCATCTTGATGAAGAGGGAAGACAGGCTGTCATCGATGCATTGTCCCCTCAGGTTATCGCAAGACTCACCGGTCAGAGAAAACCTCTCAATGACTGGACTGTTGAAGAGCTGAGAGAGATGGCCACTGAGGTCTACATGCTCAGGAAACTGGGAAGGGAAACCCTCACTGCAAAGAATGCATTCCTTCAGGAACAGGCGAAGTATATTGTCAAGTCAATGCTCGAGACATTGCGTCCATTAGCTGGCGATAACCTCAGAAACCTTCCCGGATCTCAGGAATCCCTTCAGCATGCAAGGAATCCTAAAACGAAAATCAATCAGATGATTTACTCATTCCGCCGCCCGCAGGAGCTCGTTCAGCTGATTGACGGTGGGTATGGCAATAAAGGCCCTGCATACAATCTTTTGATTGATGAAAAGCGTTATCACCAGAACCGTGCTCTGAACAAGATGGATGAAAGATTCTCCGTTATTGATCCGCTGATTACCAAAGAAACCGCTGAGAAACTTGCAAAGACTCATCGTGTGGATTTCGGAGACGGATATGTTCAGACTTTCACTCTTGATGACCTTGCATATATCTGGCTTTCCCAGTACGAGATGCAGAACCGTGCTGCCGTTGCGTTTGGAACTCTGATCACCCAGGAAGAGAAGGGCACCGGAATTCCGCGCGGGCTCGATGAAAACGGTATGCCGATGAGAGAGTATCTGACATCATCGGTCATTGCTGATGACGAAGTTCTTGAGCGTACCGGCTGGGACCGCTACAGGATTGCTTTGAATGAGGCTCGTATGGCTCTCGAAGAAGAAGGCCTGATGGACTTTGTTTCCGCAATCGAAAAGGATCTCAACAGTCAGGGTGAGAGGCTTCAGAAGATGATGGTCTCGACATTCAACCAGCCAGTCCATCTTGTGGAACATTATCTTCCGATAAGAAGAAAGGATCTTACAGGTGAGAATCTCGATCTGTCTGCAGATGCAATTCTCAACTATGGCAATTCCACTGTCATGCACAATCCGGAAAAGGGATTCACTATCCAGCGTGTCAATGTCCCGCCGCGTCAGCAGACTCCTGTGAATACTTCTCTTCTGTCAGTCTGGAGGAACTCTGTAAGACAGCAGGAATGGCTTATAGAGAGCGCTGCTTATATCAAGAAACTTCACAGGATTTTCAATAATAAGGAATTTCAGAACGCTCTTCAGAATGCATACTCATCAGGGCTTTACAGGGAGATTACCGACTATATCGATCTCATTGCCAATCCTTATAAACAGGCAAGGAAATCAAGCGCTGAGAAGACATTCCGTGCCCTGCGCGGAAACCTTGCTGCGGCTTATTTAGGGTGGAAGGCTTCAGGAATAATCACGCAGGCAATCACATCTCCGATGCCGTTCTTCTCGGATGTTTCTCCTGTTCGTCTCATCAAGGCGTATATGGATATCGCTCAGGATTACTCGATCCTTTCTGAAATTGATGAGAAGAGTCCGATGATGAAGCACCGCTCAATGTCTTTCGTAGTCGAAGAGCTTGCACAGCGTGTACTCGATGCCGGTAACAATAAGGCAATCGAGAACTGGTATAAGTTCACCCAGACCGGGATGAAAGGTCTTGAGTGGATAGACCGTGTGGCGGTTGCCGGAGGATGGCTTGCCAAATACCAGGAAGAGCTTCAGGCAGGGCTGGATAAAGGACTGGATACAGAGGCTGCGGAAACAGCTGCAGTCAAAGCTGCAGATGATCTTGTTCTGAAAGTACAGCCTACAGGTGATAAGACAGAGCTGGCTTCAATGTTCAGGACTGAAAGCGAATTTGCGAAAGCTATTCTTCAGTTCACCACTTCTTTGAATGTCATCTGGAACAATATCACTGCAGATTTACAAGGGTATTTAAGGAACAAGGAGTTCGGGAAAGTAGTCGGAACACTGGCCGGTTATGCCCTCTCCGGACTTCTGTTAGGTGCCGCTTTAACTGGATTTGATGACGACGATGATGCCGTGGATAAAGCCAGAAAGGTAGGTTACTTCACCCTGACTCAGTTCATGGACTCTGCGCCATGGATAGGCTCTATGGTCAATGAGACTTTACAGCACGTTATAACAGGTGAGCGTGATTTCTACGGCTCCTCGTATCTGTTTCCAGCAGCAAATGAATTACTGCAGACTCTTGATGCTTTCGGTTCTGGAGATGTCCTCAAAGGACTTGAGAAGCTGGGTCGGGGAATTGGACTTGTGACCGGACTGCCGACATCAATGCTCGGTCAGGTTAAGGATGCAATCGTGGATGCTGATCCATGGAAACTCATAGGGAGGTAATTAATGTTAAGTGATGCCCCAAGCAAGGTTGTCTACAATCTTGCATCAACAACGCCAATAGCGGATGGATATGAAGTGACTTTTACCTACTTTGATAAAAGTGAAGTCCAGTGCTATCTTGAGGGAAGTGATGGAAAAGAGACTCAGATAGACGACGATAATTACACCGTCGACGAGTCTGATACGACTGCCGCTGTCATTTTCATAAGCGGTTACGCTTTCCCTGAAGGTAGCGAGAAGCTTGTCATAATGCGTGTTGTCGCATATGAACAGGAATCCGATTACCGAAACGGTGACAAAATTGATGCAGACAAGATCGAAAGATCTCTGGATCTTCTTACGGCTATGGTTCAGCAGGTCGCTGAACTTGTCGACAGGACAATCCAGAAGCCGAAATCTGAAACCGGAACTATCATCCTGCCATCTGTTGAGCAAAGAGCCGGTATGCTTCTGGGATTTGATGACGAAGGCAATTTCAAACCTCTTCTTGCTTCTGATATTGATGAGAAATATCAGCAGACAGTAGCTGCCAAAGAAACTGCTGTTGCTGCAGCAGGAACTGCGACAGAATCAGCTACAAAAGCTAATCAGTATCTGCAGCAAACTGTGACTGCAGCTACTCAGGCTTTGTCAGATATATCCGCGGCAAAAGACCGAGTTATTCAGTTAATCCAGGAAGCGAATCTTGAACAGATACAAATTCTCACTCAGAAAGCTGAAGAGCTTGAAGCCAGCATGATCCAGATTGAAGACCATATCGAGATCATGGTTTCGAAAATCAAGGACTCCGAGTCCAATGTGTCTTATTTAGCCAACGCTGCAAAGCTCTGGGCAAACAAGGCAATTGATGCTGCAAACCTTGCATCGGCAATCAAAAACAGTTGCAGCACAATCTTAGGCCAGATCCAGGAGATTCAGGCAAATGTACAATCCATGCAGTCTGACATCCAGGAGCGTCAGAGTGATGTTGCCAGCAAGCATTCCGCAGTTCTGGCTATGCATGAATCTGTAGAAACCAATAAAGGAATTGTCGCTGCAGATAAAGCTGCAACTGAAACTCTGAAAGAGCAGACTGTTGCAGCGAAGAGTGGAGCAGATGCTTCAGTTGCTGAAATTACGACACTCAAATCTCAGATAACAGCACTTGCCGGATCGACTATGCCGGGCATGACTTTTGCAGTCGGCTCGAAGATCTATCAGAGAAGCTTCTATGTCAAAAACGGACGCACGTACTTCTACGACGAAGAAGTACAGCAAAATACAAATTAACGGAGGGTATTTATGAATGTAAGCGGAGCAGTCACAAGCGGCGATATCTACGCTCTTGTAAGTGAACTTTCACTAGGTCTCAGTGTTCTGCCTCAGGAAGTCAGTGTGGGATCTTCTGCATCAAGCAAGAATCTGGTGCTGACCTATGGCGCATCAACTCTTCTTGCCGTGGGAGCCTCATCTCTTCAGGGGAGAAAGCAGCTCACTGTAAGGAACAACGGACGCAACACTGTATTAGTGGGGCCTTCTTCAGATCAGGCAATCTATGAAGAAGGTCTTCCGGTAGAACCGGGTGAGACGAAGGTTTTCAAGTTCGCAGGGGATCCAGTTGATCTTTATGGCAGATCCAATGGTTTTGCCTGCAATGTAACGGTATGGGAGTAAGACATGAAAAACTATCATTGGACAAAAACAGCAGTCAGCACGAATGTTTACACGATTTCTTGGTATGACGGATCCACTCTTCTCTGTCAGACGCAGACAAAGATTATCGGGCCAGAGGTGGAAGTCGAGATAGCACTGGGCCTTGCCGCCGAACAGTTGAGAAAAGAAAATCCGGCACTTTTCCCTGAAGAAGTGGAAGAGAAGGAAGAGCCTATGACAATGAGTTCAGAGGAGGAGATTTATGGCTAATATCCAGTCAAAACAGCAGATTGAGAAAAGAGTGAGATTCATCATGCAGGAGATTACAAACGCTGCATGCCGCGGAACAGGTTTAGTTCCCACAGACGAAGATAAGGTTTACATCCTTTCTCTGGGTGATGAATTGAAAAGACTGTCTGAAGGACGCAATGAGGTGATCTGGGACAAGAAAGGACGCCCGAGTATTGTCGTTAATATTTTTCTCGATGAGGAAGCGCGTCTTTCATATTTGTCAAACAACGGTGTTGTCATTGCCAATGACACCACACATTCTGTCCATCCTGCATTTATGGTTGACGGTAAACATATTGGCGGTTTCCGCGTGATGAAGTTCTCCTGGTGCCGCTGGCAGGGGGCTAACTATGATGTCTCTTTGTATAACATGGATCCTGCATGGGGTGTATCTCTTAATGGCGCTCTTACAAACGTCGATAACACCAACGCAAGTCAGGTCAATCCAGAAGGAAAGCACATGCATGTGATGACACTTGCGGAAGTTGCATACCTTTCACTTCTTTGTGTGAGAAACGGATTCCAGCCGAGAGGCAATGACAATTACGGGAAATCAAGTCAGAAACCTGATGAAGTAGGAGAACCTGGTGGCTATGATTTTGGCGGTGGCAAGCTTTATGAAATAAAAACTGGAACGGGCCCGACAAGCTGGTATCATGATGGAACGATTTTCGGAGTTTCAGATATGAGAGGTAATCTCGTTAACTGGATTGCTGGCGCAAAACTCATGAATGGAAAGATTTATATCTTTAAGGATAATAATGCCGCAAGCCCGAATCGCGTCAAAGCTGACTTTGATATCACCAACGTTTCAACAACGGGTAATGATAGTGATAAATGGGTATCTATCAAACCGGATGGCTCTTTCTGCGCAGCAGGTGCTGAAGGCTGTCTCGGATATGATTATTCTGGCTCCAAAGGCGATGCTGTTGGAGGACATATTGTTACATCTCTTACTCCACAGGGTAGCGATAGTGAAGGATATATCGGAACGAAGCTTGCGACTCTTGATGCTGATGAAGGTGTAAGCATACCGGATATTATGAGGCAGCTTACCCTTGCTGGTGATCTATCAGAAAAGATACAAGGTAACTTATATGCAAGAACGAATGGCGAGCGTGGGCTGCACGTCTTCGGCCCCTACAGCATTGGTGGCGCTGCTGGTGTCGGTTACCGGAACTTCCTCGATGCGCCTGCGGCCTCGAACGACGACACGTCGTCCCGCTCAGCTACATTAATCCCCGCCGTTTAAGGCGGCAAAATCCTGAAAAAATGACTAAAAACCAGGAAAACGATGTAAACTCAACAGATGTCATCGGTGCAATGGATCAACTTCGCAAAGAGTTGAAAATTGCACTGGTGGCAAAATCCGTTCCGAATGCTTATAAGTTTGCTGAAGGAGAGGATGCCCTCAGACAACTTGAAGATCTGATAGGGGATATCAAGTGTCTGAAAGTTCGTGTCAATATAAATCGTAAAAACAGGAACTCAGGTCAGCCTATACGATATGCTGGACTAAATATCCTAGATATGGTCGACGCATTCAATGCTCGATTCACTAGAATTCAGAGTAAGATCGCATGCTATGTTGAGGATTATAGAGTCAAGAATTCTGGCCGCGTACTGATTAAGAGTGGCACGGCAGGAAGGAAGTTGGGTGACTGGGCCAACTCGTTATACCGGTCACGGCCAAAGGTGTAATGCGTGGGCTGCACGTCTTCGGCAACTACAACAATGGTGGCGATGCTGGTGTCGGTTACCGGAACTTCAACAATGCGCCTGCGAACTCGAACAACAACACGTCGTCCCGCTCAGCTCCATCCATGATAGGAACGCGCCATCTTGTTTGAGCGCACACATGGAATGTAGGACCGATGGTCGGAAGTGAATCCACAGTGCTACAGGGGACCAAAAGGCGCCCTGTAGCGCGTTATGAAAAATATGAATATTCGACAGCCAAAATATGAAGAAATCTGGGATGATGACAACCTAGGCGAAGCTTTAAGGGAAATTTCAAAGAGAAGATATGCTCATCCCGCATGGGTTAATTTTACGATTGACGAAGGCGCTGTTCTCAGTTATGCACAGCTCGATCTGATGTACGAGACTTATAAACCAGGACCTGTTACAGAATTCACCATAACAGATCCAAAGCCACGTCATATCATTGCGCCCAGATTATATGACAGGCTGATTCATCATGCACTCATCCGGGTTGCTCTGCCTGTTTTTGAGGCTTATTTTCACCCGTCATCTTTTGCTTGCAGAAAAGGCCGGCAGAAATCAATTGTCAAGGCTTTTGACAGTAATGGCAATCGTGTAGAAATCGAACTGGAAGCAGTGAGGCATTATCCATTACTTACGAAAGAAAAAGAAATAAAGGAAATGGGAAGACAGATCCTGGAAGCCAATTATGGCAGAGTGCATGACGTGAGATTACAGACAATCCCCGGAAAGGGTACATTCTATGCATGTCTGTATTATCAGAAACTCATTCGTAAAGCACTTGGAAAATGGCAGCGTGACTTTGTCATTATCTCTATTGATATCAAATCATTCTTTGCATCCATCCCTCATGCGGTTATAGAATCTCTCATTGACAGACTCTTTGAGGATAAACGCATTGTACGGCTCTTTGCTAAGATTATTGACGCAATAGACCAGGGATTGCCTATCGGTTTTCTGCCGAGCCAGCACGAAGCAAATCTTGTAGGCACCTGTTTTGATTATTTTGCGACAGACATTCTTGGCCAGCCATATTACATAAGATATGCAGACGATATCAGAATCCTGGTGCACACAAAGGAAGAGGCGAGAAAAGTTCTTGAGGCCGTTGAGGATCTGGCAGTTACAAGACTTGGATTACAACTGAGCGAAAAGAAAACTCATATTACAAAATTCAAAGGTTCTGACGTCTACTGCGGGATGCGTATATACTCGCATCACTTTGAAGCAAAACCAGCAACGCTCAAACGCCATGAAAGACGGTGCCTGAAGAAAGAGCAGGATTATCTTTCCGGACATTTGCCTCTTGAAAAGCTTGATGTGACAACAAGGTCTGCTGAAGATTACATTACTCTTACTGGAGTGAAGAGCGCAAAAATAGAAGCTTTGCGCAACAGAATTCAGAGTTACAGTCAGTTTTGCACCCAAGAAGATAAGACTGTAAGATAGTATTTGGTTGGTCATACGGAGGAAAGGATATGAGTGAGATCTCATTATTTCTTTCTACCGGCATTCTTGCAGTCAGTGGATTCCTTACAATCCTTGGACTGATCCTTAAATACAGAACAGGCACCAGTACAGAAATAATCTGTCTGGCATTATTCCTTTCCAGCGTGCTGATCTGGTCAATCATTGCACTGGTACAGCAAATCGTATCCGGAGAGGGCGTATCGGTTATCTACGTCTTCTTTGAGCGCGGTCTAAATTATGGAGTGGTGTCAGCCTGTTTGAGTGTTTTTGGTTGGGATCTGGGACACGGGATTTACCGCTACGCAAAGAACCGGAAGGAGAAAAAGAAATGTTGAAAACTATGTTGAAGAATGCACTGACGGTCGTTGGGCTTGTTATTCTCCTGGGCGCATATGCAATCGGCTTTATGAGCCTGTATGACTTCATGACTGCACTGACTGTCGTTGTATTTCTTGGAGTGCTGACTCTTGCACTCGAAGACGTACTCAGAAAATCTCTCGCATCCAGAGAGCTGATTACATGGCAGTATGCCGTGCTGATACTCTTTGTTGTAGCCTGCGATTTTCTCTGGGTATTCCTCGCTGCGTGCGAGACATGGCTGCAGCTTTTTGGCAGACTTGTCTTGTTACTCGCTGCAGGAGCAGGTACTACAGTCTGGGCATTCTTTGCCTATGGAGTATCAATAATGTCCGATGCGGAACGTAAGGCTTTGAAGTACACAAAGCTGTTCCGGAAACTGGCGAAAAAATTTCCTCAGATGACGGATGATGAGGTGGAGGATGTCCTCGAACAGACACTGTTTTGCCATCTTCAGGACGATTGCCTGGAAGGTAGTCTGTGCGTCAGCGAGCCTTTCACTGCTGACTACGCCACGTACCAGGAACTCGCTAATCGAGATGATGGATCCGATTATACGGGCACTATCAATGCAATAGGCGATTACATTACAGCTGTAATCGCAAAAAGGGAGAGTAAGTAATGTGTGTAAAATTTTTCAAAGGATTAAAGATGCGCTCCAGAGTCCTCCTGGCAAGTTCCTTCTTGCTCTTGCTGGTGGCCTCGCAGTTGGCGGCCTGGCCTATAAAGCCGGCAAAAGAAACGCTTCCACCAGAATCACAGAAGGTGTCCGTCGAACAGATGTTGACGCTACCGCAGGAGAAATCAACAGAATCCAGCGAGATAATGCAGAATCAATCGCCGAGTCCTTCAAAGTTATCGACGGAATCCTACACGACATCAGATACCCTGACGATAACAATGGATCAGTATGTAATGTTACTGAAGGAGGTGGAGAGTATTAAAAACGCTCAGGCTGCAGCAGAAGAGATTGAAGTTATCGAAGATGCACTAGCAGCCGACACAAAAAAAGAAGCGGATGCAATCATCGAAGAATACAATCAGCTTGCAGGCGAAAATGCAAGACAGGCCGAAGAGATAGTCAAGCTTGCACAGGAGGCAAGATCTAAGTTCTATCTGAAGATTGGAGGCGTTATAGGTTTCGAAGAATCTATGATGCCGACCTGGGGACTCAGTCTTACAGCTGGCACAAAGATAGGTAAAAATCTTTTGCTTGAAGCCGGTGTCGAATATGATATTGGCACATTTATCAAGCCACTAAAGGGCATTGCTGATCCAACGCTTGACAGGTTGAGAATTACCGGATCCGTTGGTTGGCTTTTTTGACAGAATCCTATGGGATTACAGCTCCCATAAAAGAGAAGGCTGTACTGGCACCTGGCGCCCTCGCCGGTGCCTTTTTTTAACTCTGCCATTTTTACCCAATTAACTTTGCCAAAAGTTTGCCAAAACTGGTTGACTAGATGACAAAATCTTTGGTAAGGTCTTCCCTGTAACCGGCAGACAGTGAAATAAATTGTCAAGGTCGATTGGAATTCTTATCAATATTCTACACGGCGAGATAGCTCAGCAGGTAGAGCAAGCGGCTCATATCCGCTCGGTCGGGGGTCCGAGTCCCTCTCTCGCTAAATCAGAGAGCGATGCATTGCACCGCTCTTTTTTTCATTCTGCGACAACCGTGTTTTTAAGTATTCCCAGTCCTTCAATCTCAACTTCGACTGTGTCACCCGGGTTCATGTGTGTTGTTCCTGAAGGCGTACCTGTGAGAATCACATCGCCGGGATTTAATGTCATGCGGCGGGAAAGCCAGCTGACAAGGAATTTAGGCTTGAATATCAGATTTTCTGTATTTGATCTCTGTACGACTTTTCCATTGACCCTTGCTATGATCTCCAGGTGATCCGGATCAAGATCTGTTTCAATGAATGGGCCAAGGGGGAGGAAGGTGTCAAAGCCCTTTGCGATTGTCCACTGTCCTGTCTTTGGCTGAAGATCGCGTGCTGTCACATCATTTGCACAGCAGTAGCCGAAGATATAATCTCCTGACTCTTCAATACTGATGTTCTTGCATTTTCTTTTGATCACGATTGCAAGTTCTGCTTCTTCGTCAAGCAGGCTGCAGCAGGATGGTTTGATTATCCTGTCATCAGGGCCTATTACAGCTGTCGATGGCTTAATGAAGATTACAGGTTCCTGTGGAACCGGCAGTCCGAATTCCTCAGCATGGTCACGGTAGTTGAGTCCGACACAAAGCGCTTTGGTCAGATTTTCCACGGGGCATGCCAGCCTGACTCTTTCGCAGGAAGCAGTCTTGAGGTATTCCTCATGGCTCAGCAGTCTTCCTTTCTCTCGAAGATTGTCATCTGTGTAACAGCTTACGAATTTCATTTTTGTTTCCTCATAATTGCGTATCTTCTGATGATTGTGAAACCTCTGTCAGTATAGAACGGAATTAGTGATGTATCATCAATAAATAAATGGATGCTTCCTGCTCTTTCAAGAACAGAAGAGGCCAGGCCTCCTGAACGGTGGTCCTTGCGTGTGAAAAGGCAGTTAAGCTGCCGTCTTCCTTTTGTCGTGTATGCGGCTGACACTATTTCACCATTGTCACAGACAGTGAAGAAGAATTCTCCTTTGTCCTTCAAAAAGTCAAGGTATTTAGTCTCAGTCTCCCACTGTGTGAAACGGTTGTAGAATGAGGCTATTTTCCTGACATCAGGATTGCTGTCAGGGGAAGGATTGTTTTCTGACGTCCGGTACATCAATATGCGGTAAGTGCCTTTTGAAGAGGGGAAAATGCAGGATGAGACTGATTCTTCATCACTATACTGCATCGGTTCGACATCAGCTTTTTCAGATGCAATATAAAGCCGGCCGTGAATGTTCACAGCCAGACAACCTTCGCTGGTTTCAGTGATGCAGGATGGAGGAATGAATCCTGACGGGATGATGAGATTGCTTGAGTCCGAATAGTCGATGATGTTCATGTATACAAAGAGGGGAACTGCGTCGGCAGCTCCCCTTTGAAATCACAGATACTTGAAGTATTCAGCATCAGATGAAAGCACCTTCGTCATGGATGGCACTGTTTCCTTGTAAGACTTCAATGTGTTGTAGAACTCGAAGAAGTCCGGATCTGCGCTGTAGCTCTCAGTATAGATTCTGTTTGCCTCTGCATCAGCGTTTCCCCTGATTACAGCAGCTTCAGCCTCAGCTTCTGAAAGGATGGTGCTTCTGTCCTTTTCAGTCTTACCCTGCCATTCTGCAAGCTGTCCGCGTCCATAGGAACGGTATGTCTCGGCAATCTGACTGCGCTCCTTGATCATTCTCTCATAGACAGATTCCGTCAGATCGTCAGAGTAACGGATCTGACGTATAATCACATCCTCAAGCGTGATTCCATATGTATCGGTATAGCGGGAGGCATCGGCAAGGATGATGTTGCTCAGGCCTTCACGTCCAACCTCAATCGACTGCTGGCTTGTTGCAGTGCTGGTAAGGCTCTTGAGCGTTTCTGCATCTTCAGCGCTGTCAACATCCTGAAAACCTTCAACCACGTTGATTTCGTTAATCTGGTTTGTCGAGCGCACAGCCTCATTCAGGTTGTTCTCGGAAATGACAGTTCTGATGGTTGAATCGATGATGTCATTGAGCCTGCCAAGTCCTGATGCGATGGAGCCAACTGTCTCATAGAATTTTGCAGGATCCGAGATATACCAGCGTGCTGTGGCGTCAACCCAGATGAACTGGTTCTCATTCGTCGGGATACGCTGGGCATCTCCGTCCCAGCTGAGAAGCTTTGAAGAGTATTTGACGACGTTGTCAACAAGAGGCATCTTGAATTTCAGACCGGCCTCCGTCTCGGTGTTCACAATCTTTCCGAACCGTGTGACAACTGCCTGCTCTCCTTCTGGAAGGATATAGAAAGGACCGAGCATGAGGAATACTGCCAGGAAAACTGCAAGGACGACAAGGATTGCAATCAGCTTTTTCATACAGCACCTCCAAAAGTCTTCACAGGAAGGAAGTTATCAAGTTCAGGGTCGATGAGTGTTGTATCCGCATCAGTGGAGAGAATCTCCGTCATCGTATCAAGATAGAGCCTTCTTTGCGTGATCTGCGGATCAGATTCGTAACTTTCCCTCATCGCATTGAAGGCCGCGACATCACCTCTGGCCTTGTTGACAGTCTGTGCGGCATAGCCCTCAGCCTGAAGGATGATCCGGCTGGCTTCACCCTGAGCTTCAGGAATGGCGGTATTGTAGTATTCCTTACCTTCGTTGATTGACTTGTTCATGTCCTGAATCGCCTTGTTGACATCTTCGAAAGCATCCTGGACAGCACCTTCCGGCGGAACGATATTCTGGAGCTTGACAGTGACGACCTCAATGCCGAAATCATAGCCGTCGAAAATTGTCTGCATCTTCTCCTGAGCCTCAATTTCAATCTTAGTCCTCAGGTCAGTCATGACAGACAGAATAGGGTAGTCACCTACAAGTGCGTTCATTACGGACTGCGAGATGTCACGGATGGTGGTCTCCTTGTCCTCAACGCTGAAAAGCCATTTTCTGGGGTCATTTATGCGGTACTGGACAATCCACTCGACATCCACAATATTCAGATCGCCTGTGAGCATGACAGATTCGTCATCATAACTGGATGCTCCTTTAAGGCTTGTTCCAGTGCTGTCAGTTGCCCTGTAGCCGAAGGTGAGAGTCTGCACAAGCTGCGTCGGAACCGTATAGCTTCTCTCAAGACCGAAAGGAAGCCTGGTCTGGAGACCGGGACCTACTGTCCTGTTGTATTTGCCGAGTCTGAGAACAACTGCCTGCTCGGTCTGGTCAACAACGAAGAAGGAGCTGAATGCGGCGAATACGAAGAATGCTGCGACAAGAAGCACGATGATGAGCTTCACGCTGAAAGCAGGCCTTCTATGCGCAGGACGCACGATTTTTTCTTCATCACTCATTTTTTATAGATTTCCCTTTTTATCCGGATATGTAATTCTGAATATAGAGAAAAAGAAAAGGCAGGGCAATTCTTTTGGCTCACATGTGTGGAAAAAGAAAACATAATTGGATATCATGACAGACACTCAGGAGCAGAAAAGTGAAAAAAAGACTAGTCACCTCGGCACTGCCATATGTAAACAACATCCCGCATCTGGGCAATCTTACCCAGGTGCTTTCCGCTGATGTCTTCGCACGTTTTTCCCGTTCAATGGGCATAGAGACCTTCTATGTCTGCGGTACGGATGAGTATGGAACGGCAAGCGAGACAAGGGCGCTTCAGGAAGGGGTCAGTCCCCGTGAACTGTGTGACCACTACCATAAGATTCATGAAGCTATTTACAAGTGGTTCAATATCTCATTCGACTACTTCGGACGCACAAGCACACCGAAGCATACGGAAATCGTCCAGCATATCTTCAACCTTGTTGACAGGAACGGTTATATAACCGAGAAGGAAATCGAGCAGCTTTACTGCCCGAAGTGCGGCCGTTTCCTTGCCGACCGCTTCGTTCTTGGAAAGTGTCCTCACTGCGGAAGCGAGGGAGCCCGCGGCGACCAGTGTGATGCTTGCCAGAGTCTGCTTGATCCGACAGAGCTGATTGAGCCTCACTGCTCAGTTTGCGGAACGACACCAGTCATAAAGAAGACAAAGCATCTTTACATAGATCTTCCAAAGGCTCTGCCTCTTCTGCAGAAGTGGATAGACAAGGCGTCAAAGGACGGTTTCTGGTCCAAGAACGCCGTTCAGGTGACATCCTCCTGGATCCGTGACGGTCTCAAGGAGCGCTGTATCACCAGAGACCTCAAGTGGGGTATCCCGGTACCAAGGGAAGGCTTTGAAGACAAGGTTTTTTATGTCTGGTTTGATGCGCCTATCGGCTATATCTCGATGACAGCAAGCGCAACAGAAGACTGGAAGCGCTGGTGGCAGGATCCGGAAAACACCGAGCTTTTCCAGTTCATAGGAAAGGACAACATCCCGTTCCATACTGTCATCTTCCCGGCAAGCCTTCTTGCAACAGGGGAGAAGTGGACGATGCTTCATCACATGTCCAGCACCGAGTACCTGAACTATGAGGGTGGAAAGTTCTCCAAGAGCCTTGGCATCGGTGTTTTCGGAAATGATGTGATGGAGACCGGCATCCCTGCCGATGTCTGGCGTTTCTACATGTTCTACAACCGCCCGGAAAAGAGCGATGTCAACTTCTCCTGGTCTGACTTTCAGGAAAAGGTGAACGGAGAGCTTATCGGAAACCTGTCAAACCTCGTCAACAGGACACTGTCTTTTGTCAGCCGTTTCTATGATGGAAAGGTTCCTTCTGCTAGCCTTGATGAGACCCTTGTGTCTGTCATGCAGGAGAAGGAGACTGTCATAACAGACATGCTGAATCATGCTCAGGAACGTGATGCCCTCAGGGAAATCTTCCTGCTGTGTGACGAAGGAAACAAGGCTTTCCAGGCAGGAGAACCCTGGAAGACGAGAAAAGAGGATCCTGAGAAAGCAGCGACACTGCTCAGGACCCTGTGCTATATGATCAGGGATGTCGCCGTGATGATTGAACCTTATATGCCATCCACTGCTAAGAAGATCTTCTCATTCTTCGGCAGCAGCGAGGGCTGGACATGGAAGGACCTTTCAGACTTCACGGGTCTTGACAGCGTTGAGAACGTGAGCCTGCTTTTCTCAAAACTTGATGATGAGCTCGTCTCCACACTGAAACTCCGCTACAGCGGCACTCAGGAGGAGAGGGAAAAAGAAACACCTGCAAAGGAGAATAAGAAAGAAGTGACAGACACTGCTATTGAAAACGAAAGCATCGCACATCAGTTTGAACGTCGTGTGACACTCAAGGTCGCACGTATCGCCCAGGTCGAGAAGCATCCTAATGGTGACCTGCTTTATATCCTGCACCTTGATGATGGCAGCCCAGACGGACGTACAATCGTCTCATCAATTGTTCCCTATTACAAGGCAGAGGAGCTTGAAGGACGCAACATCATTGTTGTCGCTAACCTCAAGCCTGCTAATTTCAGGGGGGTCAAGAGCTATGGCATGCTGCTTGCCGCATCAGATCCTGATGCCGAGCCGCATTCAACCTGTGAGGTTCTCTTTGCTGACGACATTCCTGCCGGAACCGTTCTCAAGGTTGAGGGCCAGGGGGACGTCGAGAAGGTCACGACCTACATCAAGCCTGACCATTTCTTCGCAATGCCGCTTTATACAAAGGACGGCAGACTGATGGTTGACGGCTGCCTGATTACAGGAGAAGAGAAGACAGTCTCAAGCAAGAAGTACCTCAATGGGCCTGTCGGTTAAAAGAATTCCATTAGACGCACTTGATGCGGCGAATCCGTTCCAGAGTAAATTCTGGGCTCAGATCAAGAAGGCCAGCGGCTGGATGCCGAGGGCCTTCTGTCTGAATGACGGCTCCGGAGACGTCACTGTTCTGGTGCTTGTGAAAAGATTCAGCCGTTTTTTCTCTCTCGCTTATATCCCTATGGGGCTGAAAGGCGTCAGTGATGAAAACACACTTGTATGCTTTGCAGAAGCGGTTAAACACTATCTTCCATCTGACTGCATGCTGCTGCGTGCAGACCTTGACTGGGGATGTGACACTGATTTCACTCGTTTCAGGAAATGCCGTTTCTCTGTCCAGCCTGAGGCAACAGTGCGCCTTGATTTGACAAAAAAACTGTCGTTTACAAAGAGGGCTGTAAGAAACCTCGGAAAGGAAGAAGGTGTGATTGTGGTTCCCTGGAAGGGGGATGAGGAAAGCTTCCATGCCTGGTATGAGTGCTATGTGAGAACTGCTCTAAGAGACGGTTTCACTGCAAGAGGTGAATCCTATATACTCTCATTCTTCAGCATTGATGATTCAGCAGTTCATCCTCTTTTGTATCTTGCGTACAAGGACGGAACTGTCTGTGGTGGTATCATGACATTGCGTACGAGGATGGAGGAAGTATATCTGTTCGGTGCATCTGAGCGGTTTGATAAAGGAATTTCCTGTGGCTACAGCCTACAGGCAAAGGCTGTCATGGAGGCAAAGGGTGCCGGTGTAGCCGTTTATGACCTTTTCGGAGTGAGCCGCCCTGACGGATCAGACAGGCATCTTGACAGCCTGAGTGTATTCAAGACCGCTTTTGGCGGAAAAATTGAGGAAAGGACGCCTAGTATTGATTACATCTACAGGCCTGTTGCAGGGCGTCTTTTCCGTCTTGCAGACAATCTGAGAATGGGACACTCAAGAAAGGTTTAAAGGGAAAGTGGTCTGACCTTCGCTCTTCGCGATATAAAGTTTTACAAGAACCTTGAACTGGTTGCCTCGGTCAAACTCGTTCCTGAAAAGCTCGAATGAGGCCGCACCCGGAGACAGAAGGACACACTGCACCTGATTGAACTCATCTCTTTTCCTGACGGCTTTCTCAACAGCTGAGTTGAATGCCTCCTTCATCGTGCTGAAGGGGCCGGAATATTCAATTGAGTGCTTTTCAAGGAAAGGTATAAGCTCTCCTTGTGTGAAAGATCCGTCCAGAAGGGTGACTGAGGAAGCCATCTGAAGCGCCTGAAGCATGCCGTCCGCCTTGAGGTTCTTGTCCGTTCCGCCACAGATGAGATGGGTTGACAGAGGAGCGATGTTCTTCATCGAGAATGTGACGGCTTCTGCGATTGTCGCGGCAGAGTCATTGACGAACATCAGATCCTTGTAGAATGCGACCTGCTCAATCCTGTGGGGCATGCCGCGGTATGTGGAAAGCGCCTTGATTGTCTCCTTCCGGCTGAAGCCGAGCGTCCTCATCGCACTGTAGGCACACTGGAGTTCCATCTTCTTTTCTTTGAAAGGATTGGCGTATCCGGGGAAAACATGAATAAGCTTCTTCAGTCCGAATGTGTGCTGGAGGATGAAGGCCTTGTTCTTTGAATTCACAAGTATGATGTCGCATTTCTTGTTGAAAAGCTTCATCTTGTCATCGTAGTACTCCTTCAGGTCCTTGTAGGAGTTCTGATGATCCGGATATTTGCTTGTGAAAATGGCAAGGGTTATGTGCGGCATGATTCCGTTCAGCGCCACATAGGTGTCATGAATCTGCCAGCTCGACATCTCCATTACAATATATTCTGGAAGCGGTTTTTTCTCAGCTGTCCTCTTGCTGATTTCATTCATCACGGTAAAGGCTGAAATCCCTATATTCCCGCACATCAGTGCCTCATGCCCGCATTCCTGAAGACCGTGCTGGATGGCTGCAACAGTGGTTGTCTTGCCCTTTGTGCCTGTAACGGCAATCAGCTTGATCTTCTTGATCTCTTCCATCCTGAAAAGGCATGAGAAATCATTTTCAATGCGCTTTGCAAGAGAGAGCTGGGGCATGGATGTCGGAACAGCAGGGTTCTTGATAACAACGTCGGCCCATTTTATGTCATCCTTCGGGTCTATAGCGCTGAAATGGCAGACAACACCAAGGCTTTCCAGTTCTTCAGGAACATTGGAGAACGTGGAACGTGGTGCAACATCAGAAACACGGACACTGTTTCTGCCATTTCTTGCGAAGTGCAGGGCGGCGGCACGTCCACCGCCGTTTGTACCTAAACCGAGAATAAGGACCTTCATCAATTTCCCCTCATTAAAGATTAGCGTAAGTGTAAAGAAAAAGCGAGAGAAATCACATTCATATGATATAATTCGTCCCGGAGGATATGCCATGGATGGAAATTTCGTTATCAGAGGTGACATTTTCTTCACACCTGAGAAAAACAAGTGTGAGATGCATCCGGACTCATATCTTGTAGTGAAGGACAGCAGAATTGTCTGTGTGGAAAAAAACCTTTCAAAAAAGTATTCATCGCTTGAGAAACATGACTGCAGCGGGAAGCTGGTAATTCCTGCATTGAGTGACCTTCATGTCCATGCGAGTCAGTTCGCTTTCCGCGGGCTGTGGATGGATGAGGAACTGCTTGAATGGCTCAACAGCCATACATTCCCGGAAGAGGAGAAGTTTGCTGACATCTCTTATGCCAGGAAGGCCTACGAAATATTCACCCGCCAGCTTGTCAGAAGTCCGTCTGCCCATGCCTGCATATTCGCGACAATCCACAAGGATTCCACCCTGCTGCTTTGCCGCATGCTTGAAGAGGCTGGACTGCCCTGTTATGTGGGCAAGGTGAACATGGACCGCAACAGCACTCCCGGTCTCAGTGAGAAGACTGAGGACTCTATAAGGGAAACAGAAGAATACATAAACGAGGTCCTTTCTTCCTTCTCCCTTGTCAAGCCTGTTGTCACTCCGCGTTTTATCCCGAGCTGTTCAGATGAGCTTTGCCGTGCACTGGGAGAACTTGCAGTGAAATATGACCTTCCGGTTCAGAGTCACCTGTCTGAGAACCTCAGTGAGGTGGACTGGGTGAAGGAACTTTGTCCGGACAGTACTTCGTACGCTGCCTCATATAAAGAAAGAGGACTCTGGGGAAGGACGAAAACTGTCATGGCTCACTGTGTCCATTCCCTGTCCAGGGAAGAGGAGCTGCTGAAAGATGAGAATCTTTTCATCGCCCACTGTCCTGATTCCAATACAAATCTCGTATCAGGAATCATGCCTGCACGTTATTTCCTTGACAATGGCTATAACATCGGACTGGGAAGTGACATCGCAGGAGGTGTGTCCATCTCCCTTTTCGACGCAATCACTGATGCCGTGAGGGTCAGCAAGCTCTATCACAGGCATGTGGATGAGCGTTTTGCTCCGCTCACTTTCAAGGAAGCCTTCTTTATCGCATCCAAGCTTGGCGGATCTTTCTTCTCGAAGACTGGCTCTTTCGAGAGCGGGTATGATGCCGACATTCTTGTCCTTGATGATTCCTCTCTTGAGACACCTCTGGAAGGACTGACGGTTGCAGAAAGGGTGGAGCGGTACGTTTACCTGAACCCGAAAGGAGCGCCAGAACATAAGATATGTCAGGGAAAATGGCTGTTTTGATTGCCAGTCGTATTGACCAAAACTTCAATACACTGGCATAATGACGAGCTGTAATTACAAAATCCAATTGGAAATATAAGGAGAATACTGCTGTGCCTTGTGGTAGAAAAAGAAAGAAGCACAAGATAGCGACTCACAAGAGGAAGAAGAGACTCAGAGCCAATAGACATAAGAATAAGTAAGTATTCTTTATTGTCCGTGTATTTGTGCACTGCAGGAACCAGCGATGGTTCCTGTATTTTTTTCTTCTGCTGTGTGCTAGACTTCATCTCATGGACATTTCATCAAAGCCAGTTACAGTTTCCCTTGACAGCTACCTCTGGGGCAGCCGCAGGGAGGATACACAAGTCACGCTCACGCTGAAGCACGAGAACGGAATACTTGACGCTCTTTTCTGTGTGCGTGAAAAGGAACTCAGAAGGATGGTCTATGAGCCAAACGGGAAGGTGTGGACAGACAGCTGTGTCGAGCTTTTCATCAAGGCAGAGGATTCCTGTGAATACTCTAATTTCGAGTTCAGCGCATCAGGTGCTTTTCTTGCCTGTCACGGAGAAGGCCGCAAGGACCGCATCCGCTACAGCGAAGAGGAGAGAAAGAACATTGAGTGTTCTGTCAGGATTCTTGAGAACAATAACAGGCAGAGCCGCTACGAGGTCCATGTCAGGGTGAATCTTATCGCTCTTGGCCTGGTGTCTGAGAAGTGCATGTCATTCTATATGAATGCATATAAATGCGGTGACGGACTGAAGGAGCCTCATTTCATCGCTCTTTTCAATATCGACACACCACAGCCTGATTTCCACAGAAGCGAATTCTTCAGAAAAGTCACTCTTGTCTGATGATGTGGAAGATTACCTCATTGGCAATGTACTGTCCGAAGACGGTTGTCACTGCAGGCAGGCTGCCAAGAGTCTTCCGCCCTGCATCTTCGCTTGCTTTCTCGCTTGAAAAGACTACTGTGACATCATCTCTGCCCTCTGTTTTCCGGAGCCTGTTTCTGAGTGCTCTTGCAAGAGGACAGGTATGTGTCTTCGACAGCTCTGTCACTGTTATTTTTGAAAGGTCTTTGTGCCGTGCCGCACCCATTGAGGATATTATCCAGATATTCCTCTCCTGACAGGCTTTTATCAGGGCAGCCTTGGCCGTAATGTTGTCAATGCAGTCGATGACGATATCGACATCTGTGATGACAGATGAGGCATTCTCCTCATCAATGAAGATGTTGAGTTTCTCAATCGTGCATTCAGGAAAGATGTCATGAACCCTTTCTTCTGCCACATCAGTCTTTAAGCGTCCGACAGTGGAGTGAAGTGCGAGAATCTGCCGGTTTATGTTTGACTCCTCGAAACGGTCGAAATCTGCAATGCGGATGAATCCGATACCGCAGCGGGCAAGCGTCTCCAGGACGCTTCCTCCGACAGCACCTGCGCCTGCAAGCAGGATACGGGCTTTGTGAAGTTTTTCCACATTTTCTTTTCCAAGAAGTATTTCAAGTCGTGAGAACTGCTCTGCGCTCATCAATCATCTCCTCAAGCTGTTCTGTTTCAATATCACATCTGTGTGCAGCATCCCTGTAAAGAAGGGCAAGTGTATTCAGGCTTTGTTCACTTATCTTCATGTCAGTCTCAAGCAGGAAAGGCAGCTTCAGCAGTTCAGCTGAATCCCTTGTCTTCAGCGACAGAGGAGAAAGGGAGATTAAACCTCCGAGTCTGATGTACTCGCGGGCAAGCTGGGCTGACTGAGTGAAAGAGTGGACTATGAAGCTGACTTGCGGGCGCACCTGACGCAGAATCCTCAGCATCTCGTCATGTCTGTGCACGACATGAAGCGTGAAAGGTCTTTTCAGCTGTGACGAAAGGACAATCAAATCCTTTACAAGACCGGAATCCGTCTGCCAGCGCGAATCAAGTCCGAACTCGCCTGAAAAGGCATCCGGGTCGTCCTTCAATGTTTTTTCCATTCTTTCAACATCTTCTTTTGCAGGGTGCAATAAGCCGAAAGAATGATACCTGTAGTGTCTGACATCATCCCATTCTTCAGGACTGGCAGTGCATACAATTGATAAGTCTGAATCAAGACCGGGGTGGCAGTGCGCATCGAACATAGGCATTTCAGATTATATTTCACAGTCATATGTGATGCAATTCATCAGCTTAACAGCTATAATCTCATTCAATGGTGAATGAAACTGTAAATATCGTCTGTGATTTCATTTCTCTTCTCATTCTTGCCTGCATGCTGCTTTATATGTCAGGAGAGAAGGACCTTTACAGGAATTATCCGACAAAAAGGTTTCTGAATCTGTTATTCCTGTGCGCATTCTATTCCGTTTTCTCAATATTATCCAATCTCATCATCGTATCCGGTGTCTTTTCTTCCGGTTTCATTCCTGCTGCCGTTTTCAATGCGGACTGTGTGCTCAGCCAGTTTGTGGCTCAGTATCTTGCTATTTACATCATAAAGGATGCAAGAAGCTTCTCAACCGAGTTTCACAGGACACGGGGTTCCATTATCGTATCCGTATTTCTTTTCCTGATGGGATGTGTGCTTCTTTTTGTCAATGCGGTTCATCCTTTTATTTTCATCGTAACGGATGAAGGAGTGATGCTGCTGCAGAATGCCTTCCTCATCTATATACCGCTTGCTATCGGCGCGGCTTATGTGAGCATGATTCTTGTCAGGGAACAGAAGTACCTTCTGCCGCCGGTGAAGAAGATGAAGAACTATCTTCCTGTGTTCGTTTTCTCCGTCCTGGTTTTTCAGATTGCCTTGCCTGCGGTAAACTTCCTGCCTGTGATTTTCATGGTGCTTGTCTTCTTCGTATTCATGACGCACACCTCATCAGCCTTCCTCGTTGATCCTGCGACGGGGCTGGGAAACATCAGGCTGTTTTCTTCTTCTGCCGAGTATTATTTCAGAAAGGGGACAGAGTTTTCCGTCGTTGCGCTTACGATTCCTGAATATGAGATGATGAAGGCGAATCTTTCCTACGAGACAATGGAGAAGCTGTGCCGCATGACTGCTGAGCGTCTTGTCGAGGTGCCGGGGGTATGGCAGGTCTTCCGCATCAGTGATTACACCTTTGTCATGCTTGCTCCTCCGCCCTCAGACAGCAGCTGCCATGAAGTATGCCGTCAGATCTGCAGGAACATGAATGAAGGCCTGTCCACAGGATCTGTGACTTATTCGGTGGCTTCACGGATTTTCCTTATTCCCTGTCCTGTCATTGCAAAGTCGACAACAGAGGTTTTCAGCATTCTCAGAATGCTTGAAGCCAGCAGAAAGAGTTTCATTTCAAACAGCTATCCTGTGCGGCTTGAGAACATTTCATTCTCTGTGTTCGATTTCAGGATGAAGGAAACGTTCACCAGAAAAGATAAAATCCGCAAAATAATGAAGGAAGCCTGTCTCTCAGATGGCTTTGAAGCCTGGTTCCAGCCTGTATACGACAAGACAGGGAAAAAGATGCGGGCCTGCGAATGCCTTGTGAGGCTGTATGACAGGAAAAACGAGACATACGTGAGTCCGGATGAGTTCATCTCCATTGCAGAGGATGAAGGCTATATTGATGACATCACGCTGTTCACGCTCTCAAAAAGCTGTGAACTTGTCCGCTACTGCATTGACAATGGTGTCGAGCCACCTGTCGTATCGGTGAATCTGGCGTATATCCAGTTCTTCAGTCAGGAAATGCTTAATAAGATATCGGATACGATTCATGAATACGGCATACCGGAAAGCAGCATCAAGATTGAGATTACTGAGACAAGTATCATAGATAACTATGCCGCACTTGAGTCAGTGATGAAGTCATTCGAGAAGAAAGGAATCAGTTTCTGGCTTGATGATTTCGGCTCGGGCTATTCATCTATCTCGAGGTATATCAACCTTCCGTTTGAAGGCGTCAAGCTTGATGTCTACCTTCTTACATCAGCAATTAAAAGCCATAAGGCTGATATCTTCCTGCGCAGTGTCATCTCAAGTTTCAGGAAGCTGGATGTGACAGTCATCTTTGAAGGCGTTGAGACAAAGGAAGAGTACGAATATGTCTCTTCGTTAGACGAGGATGTTCTGATTCAGGGTTACTGGTTCTCACGTCCGGTCTGTTTGAAAGATATCAAAAAGCTTCTGTCCCGCGACAGCTGAAAGCCGTTCCTTTTCTTTCCTGATTTCTGCTAGAATTGCCATGTTTTCAGGAGTGATTTTAAATGCGTAAGACAAAAATAATCTGTACTATGGGACCGTCATGCGACAGTGACGAGATGGTAAGGGACCTTATCCTCAGCGGAATGGATGCCGCACGTTTCAATTTCTCTCATGGCTCACATGAGGAACACAGGACCCGTATTGACCGGGTCAAGAGAGTCGCCTCGTCACTAGGCCGTCATATCCCGCTCATTCTTGATACCCGTGGACCTGAGATAAGGGTATGCTGCTTTGAAGGCGGTTCTGCTGTTCTTGAAGAAGGACAGACTTTCACTCTTTACAGCGATTGCGACAGAAAGGGCGATGCAAACGGTGTCGCAATCACATATCCGTATCTTGCAGAGGATGTGGAGAAGGGTAACCGCATTCTGATTGATGACGGCCTTGTCAGCATGACTGTTTCAAAAGTGGACGGTACGGACATTGTCTGCACTGTCGAAAACCCTGGAAAGATTTCCGACCATAAATCTATCAATATCCCCGGTGTCGATGTCGACCAGAGCTATATTTCTGATCATGACAGGCAGGATATACTTTTCGGAATTGAGAATGATGTTGATTTCATAGCTGCGAGCTTCATGAGAAACGCAGAGGATGCGAAGAAACTGAGAAAGCTTCTGAATGTAAACGGAGGAAGCAGAATTCAGATCATCGCGAAGATTGAGAATGGAGCAGGGGTAGCAAATCTCGACAGCATCATCAAGATTGTTGACGGCGTCATGGTTGCACGCGGTGACATGGGCGTTGAGATTCCATTCCAGGAGCTTCCCTCAATCCAGAAGGAAATAATCCGCAAGTGCTACACGAAGGGCAAGATTGTTGTCACTGCTACGCAGATGCTTGAGTCAATGTGCGAGCATCCCAGACCGACCAGGGCAGAAGTCTCTGATGTCGCGAATGCGGTATATGACGGAACGACCTGTCTCATGCTCTCCGGTGAGACAGCTGCAGGAAAGTATCCTCTTCAGGCCGTCAGGACAATGGCTGAGATTGCCGGAAGCACTGAAGAGAAGATTGACTATTCAGGCCGTTTCTTCAGAAACAAGCTCAAGCTGAATGATGACATCATGAACACAATAGCATCTGCAGCAGTGGACGCATCCTTTTTCCTCAGTCTCAAGGCGATTGTCTGCATGACGGTCTCTGGACGCACGGCTCTTGTGACGAGCTATTACCGCCCCGGCTGTCCAATAATCGCATGCGTGACGGATGAGAAGGCAGCCCGTCAGCTGAACATCGCTTATGGCATACATCCTGTCATGGCCAGCCTCATTGAGGATATGGACTTCATGAAGGCGCTTGCAATCAAGCTCGCACTGTCAACCGGAATCGTTAAGAAAGGGGATCTTGTAGCCCTTATCACCGGTTCGACGACAGGAGGCGCCTATTCTTCAGACTGCATGCAGATAACCACGCTTCAGGAAGAGTGAGCCGATTGACATAAACTTTTGTTTTATTGTAATTTGATGAAGCCTCTTTATCCGCTCGCAGGGCGGATCATATCAGACCACAAGGAGGAACCATGAGAAATTATGAGTTCACAGTCATCTTCGATGCTAATGAAGAGAAGATGAAAGAAGGATTGGCATTTGTTACAGACGAGCTGGCTAAGGCCGGTTGCGAGATTGCAAAGCAGGATGATCTCGGTGTCAAGACACTTGCCTACCAGATCAACAAGCAGGACAAGGGACATTATGTCTATTTCGAGCTGAGCGCAGATCCTTCAAAGATTGCCTCTCTCAGCCATGTTTTCCAGCTGAATACACTCGTGCTGAAGTTCCTGTTCGTCAATCCAGAGAAATAATCAAAAATAGTTCTGGAGGGTTTTCAAGTTGGCGGATTTAAACAATGTTTGTCTGACAGGTCGTCTGACACGCCAGGCTGAGATACGCTATTCCCAGGCAGGTGGCGGGGCGGTGGTGCGCTTCTCCATAGCTGTCAACAGAAGAAAGAGGTCTGCTGATGGAGCATCCTGGGAGGAGGAAGCGAATTTCCTTGACTGTGTCTATTTCGGACGTTCCGCTGAGGCTGTCAACCAGTATCTGGAGAAGGGAAGACAGGTTTCCATCTCCGGCGAGCTCCGTCAGAACAGATGGGAGCAGGACGGACAGACCAGAAGCAGGGTTGAAATAGTTGTCAGCCAGCTGAATTTCCTCGGTTCACGGGGAGATGGTGCTTCAGGCGATTCGACCGGTGCATATCAGGACGCAGGTCCGTATGCAAATAACAGCGGCCAGCAGGCAAGAGGCCCGCAGGCAGGCGGCGCTGGTTACAGCAGTCCGTCTTCTAATCAGAACCGTTTTTCCGGCTCATTCTCAAGACCACAGCAGAATGAGACAGTTTCCAGCGATTATTCAGTCGGCGGTCCGGAAAGTTACGGCGATGATGACGTACCATTTTAATTTTAGGAGATTAGAAAATGCGTGATGATAACGAAGCTTTTGTCAAGGATGCGGATCCAAGTGGAAAGAAGATGGGGCTGAGAAAGCCCGGCTTCAAGAAGAAGGTCTGCAAGTTCTGTCAGCCGGGTGCTCCGAAGGCGGATTACAAGAACCCGGACATGCTGCGCAGATACATTACAGAGAGAGGCAAGATTCTTCCTGCAAGAATCACAGGAACATGTGCAAAGCATCAGAGAGCCCTGAATGCTGAAATCAAGAAGGCACGTGTGCTTGCTTATCTTCCGTTCGAGAAGAAATGAGTCAAGAAACTGGAAGCAGAAGTCTTGTGAAGATTGTTCTGGCTGTCGTGCTGAGCTTCCTGCTCTATCTGACAGGTATCGGTACTTTCTTCTATATTCTTCCGCTTCTGATGCTTGATAGGCGCTACCCGAAGAGAACCACGGACACCGCCTGCGTTGCAGCTCTGGTGCTGGTCCTGGGGAGGAATATCTGGCTGATGAGGGATGTTCTGGACCAGGTCCTAACGTGGGCCTTCATAGGGGTATCGATGTTCATGCCGCTTTCACTCATGCTTGGCGCCATGGTATGGGTGAGCAGGGATAATGCTGAAAGCCTGTTTGAGCGTGTGCTTCTAGCTTTCTGTCCCTCCGTAATACTGTTTGTGGCCTTTGAGCTTTTTCTGGCTTTCAGTCCGCAGACAGCAGCAGCCCTTGTTGAGGCTTATTCATATGCAGCTGCCGACATCATGACAGCATTCATTCCTGTTGATGTCAGCGCTCTTGGAGGTTTCATTCAGGTACTGCTGTTCGCAATAGTCACACTTGTGCTGCCAATTGTGTTTGTGAACTTCATTGCAGTCACATTCATCTATGAGGCATGCACGCATCCCGGCAGTGAGGAGTTCGAGAATAGTGTGAGGTCATTCAGGGTTCCAGAGTGGTTCCTGTATCTCTTCCTCTCTCTCTGGGCGCTTGTGCTGGTTTTCAGCTTTGTGTCCGTTCCGCTTCCGGTTGTGGCTCTTGTACTCACTCTTGCGCTTGCCGCATCACTGATGTATGGCCTTCAGGGCTTTGCAATACTGTGTCATGGCATTCACTCAAGAGGCGGAAGGATTACAAGCTTCAAGCTGGCCTGCTGGCTTTTCATGCTGATTCTCGTGTTGCAGGTCGTGAACATCATTCTGATTCTCCTCCTGTGTCTTTTAGGCGTGCTGGAGAATTGGGTAAGACTAAGAAAACCAGGAGAGTTTTCAAATGAAGATCATTCTTAATCAGGATGTTGTCAACCTCGGAGAAGAGGGAGACGTGGTCGTTGTCAAGGACGGTTACGCACGTAACTATCTGCTGCCTACAAAGGCTGCTGTTCTTTACAATAAGACAAATGCTGCAATTTTCGCTTCTCGTGCTGCTCAGATCGAGAAGAGAAAGGTTGAGAAGAGAGCTCAGAGCGCTTCAATGAAGGAAAAGCTCGATGCAACAGTTCTCAACATCATCGTTCCTGCTGGCGAGTCCGGCAAGCTTTTCGGCTCTGTCACTTCCACTATGGTTCAGGAAGCACTTGCTAAGCAGGGTATCGAAATTGAAAGAAAGAAGATTGAGGTCGCAACTCATGCCATCAAGATGGTCGGCACCTACTCAGTCGTCGTTCACCTCTATGAGAACGAGTTCTCTCATGTCAAGCTCGTTGTCGAGTCTGAGGAGATGGTGAAGGAGAGAAAGGCTGCAGAGGCAAAAGCTGAGGCAGAGGCTAAAGCCAAGGCTGAAGCTGAGGCAAAGGCTCAGGCAGAGGCAGAAGCTGCAGCTGAAGCAGCTGAAGAAGCTCCTGCTGCTGAAGAGGAGACTCCGGCAGCTGATGCTGAGTAAGTACTGTCACTTTATTTCACAGACCTGCATGTCATCTGATGTGCAGGTTTTTTCTTTTTTTATCTTTCACTGATTCATCTCTTCGGCTAGAATGTAAGAACTTTGGAGAAATGTCATGAGTGAAACACCAAGGGCACGAGTGATGCCTCACAACGAAGACGCAGAGAAGGCTGTTCTCGGGGCTGTTCTTCTTAATGCGAACTGTCTTCAGACAGCAATGGAATACGTCAGTCCTTCAGATTTTTATCATACAGGTCACAGGACCCTGTTTGCTGAGTTCATTGCGTATTCCGATTCAGCTCCATTGAAGACTCTTGACCTTGTCTCCATAATCGACTTTCTCAAGGTCCGCGGTCAGATTGCTGCCTGTGGAGGTGTTTCCTACATCTCATCTCTGACTGAAAGTGTCTCCACCACAGCGTCCGTCGCTGTTCATGCCCAGATTATCCACGCGCTGTCGCTGAGACGTCAGTTCATCCAGCTTGCGAATGAGTTTTCTGTCTCCGGATTTGACGAAAGTGAGGAAATCATCAAGCTCATTGATGAGAGCGAGACAAGGCTTTCCCGCCTTGCTCAGGGAACGAATGATGTCAACAAGGATGTATCCGTAGGGCTGTATGTCTCTCAGGCGCTTGTGAATCTTCGCGAGAGAATGGAGGGAAAGGACTCCGGGAATCTTGAGACAGGTTTTGACCGTCTTGATCAGATGACGGACGGAGGCTTCCATCCGACTGACTTCATAATTATCGCGGCACGTCCTTCCATCGGTAAGACTGCTTTTGCGATAAGCATCATCCAGAACATGATCAGTGCACCGCGCTCTTACAAGATTGCATTCTTCAGTCTTGAAATGAGCGGAATACAGGTCTCACAGCGTCTTATATCAGGAGTATCACGCGTGCCGCTCAAGAAAATCAGGAGTGCGGCTTTCGCAGGGCAGAAGGACCGGGACTTCAACCATGTCATCAGTGCTGCCCAGCGTCTTTTTGACACCCAGCTGTTCATTCTGGACACTCCGAACATGAAGCTTTCTGAAATCAGGGCGAGTGCAAGAAGACTCAAGAGAGAAAAGGGTGTTCAGGCAATTTTCATTGACTATATCGGCCTGATTGATGCTGAAATGCCGGCGGCAAGCAAGAAGTTCGAGCAGGTCAGTGAGATTTCAAAGGCGCTCAAAAGCCTTGCCAGAGAGCTTGAGATTCCGGTTGTTGTTCTCTGTCAGGTCTCACGTGAGGCTGAAGGTGAGAAGAACGAGCCTCAGCTTAACAACCTGCGAGACTCAGGTGCAATCGAACAGGATGCGGATATGGTCATGTTCCTGCACCGCAACAGGAAAGTCGATCAGGAGAAGCTGGTCAAGGATCAGAAGGGTGATATCTCCCTGCAGCCGACCAAGGTAATTGTAGCGAAGCAGAGAAACGGCGAGACAGGAGAGTTCTTTGTCGGTTTCAAACCTAATACAGCAAGTTTTGAATCCCTTGCTGACGGGGCATGGAATGTCTGAGGAGGAAGAGAATGAGAATTGTCATTGGATGCGATCACGGCGGTTTTGAACTCAAGAAAGACCTTATCTCAAGACTTGAGAAGGCCGGTCACAGCGTGACTGATACAGGCTGCTATACTCCAGAGGCAGTTGACTACCCTGATGTCGCGGAGAAACTCTGTCACAGACTGCTGGATGAGCATTATGACTTCGGCATTCTTCTGTGCGGTACAGGAATCGGAGTCTCGATTGCGGCTAACAAGATTGACGGCATCCGTGCCGCTCATCTGGCTGATGAGTATTCAGCGAGAATGGCAAAAGCTCACAATGATGCGAATGTTATAACCCTTGGAGCCCGTGTGCTCGGGCCTGAGCTTGCATGGAGCATTGTCGAGGCCTATATGGCTTCTTCTTTCATGCATTCCCATCACGAGGTGAGGGTTGAGAAAATAATGGCACTGGAGAAGAAGAACTGATATTAAGCTGAAAGATAGTGCATGATGTCCAATGCATAAAGTGCGATGAAAATAAGGACAGTACAGATGAGACCTGCAATATGGAAGATGACATAGCTATGCGGGCTCATCTCTTTTTTTGTAATAATCTGGAAGAGATTTAAAATCATCTGACCGCCATCGAAGACCGGGACAGGAAGAAGATTTGCAACACACAGGGAAACCGATACCAGAGCAAGAAGATACAGGAAGGCCCTGAGGGATGTGAAGGCGTCAGTCTCTAGTCCCAGTGTCGTTATGCTTCCAATGCTCATAGCAGCTCTTGTAGGACCTGTAATCTCATTCCTTACTTCTTCACTGTTCATTCTTACAAGTCCGGCAAGAGATGAAACAGTGTCTCTGATGCCTGTAATCGTACGGGATATGCCGCTCAGGAGGGATGAAAAGAATCCCTGGCTTTCAAGTGGAACAAGAGTGCTTTCCCATGCGAAGGGAAACGCAACAGAAGGCGGGATTGTGAAAGAAACATTCTGACCATCCCTTAAAACAGTGACGTTCATCTCCTCATTGCAATGAAGATAGAAATCATAGCTGTTTTCGATTCTCTCTCCGTTGACTGAGATTATCCGGTCATGAGTCATGAAGGGACTGCCTTCCTCAACCCGTCCGATTACAGGATCCTGCCATAATGATATGCCGTATCTGAAAGATCCGTCAGGTGAGGTGGTTCCATAGGCTGTGAGTGAAAGAATCTGACCGTCACGGGAGACTGTCACAGGGAGATTTCTTTTATCTGAGGATGAGAAGATTTTCTCAGCCTCGCTGTACCACTGAACCTCAACACCGTCAACTGAAAGAATTATATCTCCGGAACGAAGCTCATCCTGCTTTATGTCAGAATGAAAGAGTTCCTCATAATCGGAGACCAAAGTGATGCGTGCCGGATTTTCCGCACTCCATGTCGGAATGATGCTTACAAGGAAAAAAAGCAGGACTGAAAGGATGAAATTTATAAGCGGACCTGCAAGGAAAATGATGAGCCTTACCAGAGGAGTTGTCGCAAAATAAGACCCGCTTTCTGTTTTCGTAAAAGTTTTCATATCATCTCTGAGTGCTTTTACAAGGTCAATCGAACCGTCCATCTGACAGTATCCGCCAAAAGGGATAAGAGAAAAGCGGAATTCAGTGTTTTTCGAATGCAGTGAGAAAAGGACTGGTCCCATGCCGATTCCGAAAATCTCAACACGCACGCCAAGGGCTCTGGCTGCAAGGAAGTGTCCTGTCTCATGGACAAGCACGACAAGTCCGATGCCGATGAATCCAATCAGAAACTGAATAAGCATTATAAAGAGAGCAGACATTCACAAGCCACCTTGCGCGCAAGTGCATCCGCTTCCATTATCTCATTGTAGGAGGTGCAGGTCTTTGTCCAGAGACAGGTGTCAATTACTGCTTTGACAACAATGGCAATGTCTGTGTACTTTATCTTTCCATCAATAAAAGCCTGAACCGCGACCTCATCCGCCGCATTGTAGGCAATAGGGAATGATGCCTTCTTTCTAAGCACTGTGTATGCAAGTGAAAGAAGGGGGAATTCCTCTTCAGACCACTTCTGGAACGTGAGCGTGAGGTTGGAAAAAGAAAGAGGGGAGACAACATCATGAAGTTCATGATTGCCGTCATTCACCGCACTTACAATCGGAAGCGTCATGTCAGGAGGTGAGAGCTGGGCATATACTGAACCGTCAGTCAGCCTGATCATTGAGTGGACGACAGACTGCCTGTGAACAGTGACCTCAATCCTGTCTGCACTGATATCGAAAAGGAAGCCTGCCTCAATGACCTCCAGTCCCTTGTTGGCAAGCGTGCTGCTGTCAATGGAAATCTTGCGCCCCATTTTCCATGTCGGATGGTTTGCCGCTTCTTCCGGTGTGATTGAGTCCAGGTCTTTTCTTCCGAAAAATGGCCCCCCTGAGGCTGTGATTACAAGGCTGCTGACATCACTGTGATCCTGGATCAGATGGTAAATCGCACTGTGCTCGCTGTCGACAGGGATTATCTTCCTTCCCATGCGTTCAGCCTCGCTGAAAAGGAATTTGCCGCCCATTACGACGGATTCCTTGTTTGCAAGAGCCAGATCCATGCCTGCATACAGACAAAGCAGACTTGCCTCAAGACCAGATGCACCGGCAATGCCGTTAAGTGCTATGTCAGCAGGATGAGAGAATATGAAGTCCTTGAGGATCTCACTTGATGTGTTGAGGATATAAGGACAGTTGAATTCGTTTGAAAGTTCTCTGAGTTTGTTTTCATTGTGAAAGGCGACAAGACCTGTTACCTTTGCCTTGAGCTTGCCGGCCCTGATTGCATTGAGTGCTGTTGTGCCGATTGAGCCAGTTGCTCCGAGTATCAGAACCTTTCTCATACAATAATGAAAACATGGAGGAGGGCAATGTAGATTGGAGCGGCAATAAGCAGTGAGTCGACAGAATCAAGTATTCCGCCTCTTCCTGGAACAAACCTTCCGCTGTCCTTAATCTCGCTTGAACGCTTGAATGCTGACTCAATCAGGTCTCCGCAGATTCCTCCTAAGGCTGTACATAGTCCGACAATGAAGCCCTGCCACCAGATAAGGTCATATTTCTTAAAGAAAAATGAGAGCAGTGCAAGAATAACTGCTGGAATGATGGCACCAGCTATGAAGCCGGCAAGGCTTTTGTTAGGGCTTACCTTGACAATTCCCCTGTTGTTTTTACCGAACCAGCGACCGAAGAAATAGGCAAATGTGTCGCAGGAGAAAACAAGAAGGAAGAATGTAAGCAGCCACATCCAAGCTGTATCCATGAAACAGAGCCTGATGAAGAAAATAGCGAAAAGATTCGGATAAACAAGCTGTATTACGCCATATGCGGCTCTGTCACGTGTGCCGTGGAAGTTATCTCTGTGTCCTGTGATTGTCTCTATGAAGAAAACAAGGGACAGAAGAATTATAAGGGTGTAAAGAGTAAGAGTGATGTCTGGAAAGAACGCGTTCTCAAGGTATGATGCAAGAGGAATGAGCACTCCTGCATAGTAGGGAAGCGGAAGCTTCATATCCTCTTTGTCATGAAGAAGAATCGAGTGCATTTCCTGCGAGCCGAGAATGCTGACTGCCATGACAATCAGACAGAAGGCAAGATAATGACAGTGAGGTAAGAAAAGGATAATTAGGAGCAGTGCAGGTACTGCAATGAAACCTGTTAGAATCCTTTGCCCGTTTGATGTCACTGTTTTAAACCTCCAAATTTTCTGACTCTGCCGTTATATTCATCAATGACCGCAGTAACGTCCTCTTCAGACCATTCAGGCCATAGTTTATCACAAAAAACAAATTCAGAATAGGCACTGTCAAACAAAAGGAAGTTAGAAATGCGTTTTTCACCAGCTGACCGGGCGATGAGATCGGCAGGAGGAACCTCAGGATTGTCGAAATGTGCCCTGATTACCTCAGGCGTGATTTCCATGATTCCTTCACTGATGGCTCTATTGACAGCCTGGCATATCTCTCTCTGTCCACCGTAATTTATTGCAAGCTGGACAGTTATTGTGTTGTTTGCAGAAGTGGCTTCGACCGCTTCCACAAGAGCCTTCCTTGCGTCTTCAGGAAGGACGCTGATGTCTCCGAGGGTCAGGAGCCTGATGCCGTTTTCATTGTAAAATGGCAGCTCTCCCATAATTTTTTCGCTGAAAAGCCCCATGAGGTAGTTGACCTCATCCTGCGGCCTTGACCAGTTTTCTGTGGAGAAGCAGTAAAGCGTGACATAGCGCACGCCTTCCTTTATGCATCCGAGGATGACCTTTTTCAAAGCCTTCAGTCCTGCAAGGTGTCCGGCTGTGCGGGGAAGGAAACGTTTCTTGGCCCAGCGTCCATTGCCGTCCATGATAAATCCGATATGACAGGGAATCTCTCTCATCTCATCACCAGAAAAAAACACAGGCAGGACTTGCGCCCTGCCTGAGCGATTCAGATTTCCATAATCTCTTTTTCTTTTGTCTCAGCGGTCTTTGCAATCTGCTCGATGGCTTTGTCCGTCATTTTCTGGACCTTTGTCTCACCATCTTTCTGCTCGTCCTCGCTGATTTCGCCAGCCTTCTGCAGTTTCTTAAGCTCTTCCATTGCATCGCGGCGTACGTTGCGGACTGCAACACGTGCGTTCTCTGCAAGAGCCTTTGCGCTTTTGGCAAGCTCCTTTCTTCTTTCCTCTGTAAGAGGGGGGAAGCTGACTCTGATAAGCTTTCCGTCGTTGTTCGGGTTCAGACCGAGCTCACTTTTCTGGATTGCCTTCTCAATAGCAGGAAGGACGCTCTTGTCCCATGGCTGGATGACAATGAGTCTGGCTTCCGGTGTCGAGATAGATGCAACCTGGTTAAGAGGTGTCTCTGTGCCGTAGTAATCGACCTTGAGCTTGTCAAAGAGCGCAGCGGAAGCCCTTCCGGTGCGCATTGACAGGTATTCTCCCTCAAGAGAGGAAATGCATTTGTTCATTCTGCTTTCGCAATTGTCAAGAACACTCTGCATGGCAATCCTCCTCAGGCATCAACTCCAGCCTGATAGTATTTGAAGGAAACAATCTCAAGCTTGGCTCCAGCTGCCTTTGCGACTTCAGCCATCTTCTTCTCAACAGACATTGAATCATCCTTGACAAAGGGCTGGCTGAGGAAGCAGATCTCGCTGTAAAGCTTGTTGAGCTTTCCGCGTACGATTCCTTCCTTGACTTTCTCCGGCTTGTCCATTGAGGCAACCTGGGCACGGAAGATTGAAAGCTGCTCTTCCTCATACTCCTTTGTGACAGAAGCTGCGTTGAGGAACTGCGGCTTGAATGCAGCGACATGAAGTGCACAGTCATGTGTGAACTCCTTGACTGCCTCGTTCTCGAAAACTGCAGGATTGTCGCTTGAGAAGATGACATCAACTGCGACAGAGCCTTCGCCATGGATGTATGTTGCGACATAACCGCCGGCAGGAACATCAATGACTGTGAATCTCTTGAGAGTCATGTTCTCCTTGATTGTGGCGATAAGAGCATCAACCATTGACTTCAGCTCATCGTTCGGCTCTGTATATCCCTTTGCGAGGACTTCCTCACAAAGGCTCTCGCCAAGTGCCTTGAACTTCTCGTTGCTGGCAACGAAGTCTGTCTCGCAGCTCAGCTCGAGAAGAACAGCCTTGTCACCCTTCACGAGAGTGAAGACACGGCCGTTCTCTGTGGCTCTGTCCTGTCTCTTCGCAACAGCTGCAAGACCCATCTCCTTGAGAATCTTCTCAGCCTGAGCCATGTCGCCGTCAGCTTCTGCAAGAGCCTTCTTGCAGTCCATCATACCAGCTCCTGTGATGTCACGGAGCTTCTTTACATCTGCTGCTGTGATAGCCATGGTTATTCTCCTTATTTTGTGTAGAGTTCCTCTTCTTCCTCTGCCTGTGCATCATCCTGGACGCCTTCAGCAGCCTCATCACCCTTGTAGTTGGCGTAATCAGCCTCGTCAATCTCCTCATCCTTGTCAGGAGCTGCTGTGCTGTTGACTGCCTCTTCTTCCTCATCAAGACTCTCGATAATCTGGAGGCCTGCCTCATTGTCAGCATCGATGACTGCATTTGCGAAAATCTCGACGAAAAGGGAAATTGCCCTGATTGCATCATCGTTACCGGGAATCGGGTAGGTGATGTTTGTCGGATCGCAGTTCGTATCGACAACAGCGATAACAGGAATGCCAAGTCTCTTTGCCTCTGCGACAGCGAGTGCTTCCTTCTTTGTGTCGATGATGAAGAGTGCTCCCGGCAGTTCCTTCATATCCTTGATACCGCCAAGGTTCTTCTCAAGCTTTGCCTTCTCTTTCTGGAGAAGAGAAACTTCTTTCTTTGTAAGTGAGTTGATTGTTCCGTCTGCTTCCATCTTCTCAATCTTCTTGAGTTTAGCGATGCTCTTCTTGATTGTTGAGAAGTTTGTGAGCATACCGCCAAGCCAGCGGTTGTTGACATAAGGCATGCCGCAGCGCTTTGCTTCATTCTCGATTGTCTGCTGTGCCTGTTTCTTTGTACCGACAAACAGAATCTGCTTGCCGTTCTTGACCTGTGCCCTTACTGCTTCATAAGCCTCAACGATGCAGGCTGAAGTCTTCTGCAGGTCGATAATGTGAATTCCGTTTCTCTCTGTGAAGATGAAACGGGCCATTTTCGGATTCCATCTCTTTGTCTGATGTCCGAAATGAACGCCTGACTCAAGCAGGCTTTTCATGGTTACTACTGCCATAGTAATCCTCCCTGATATCGCCCGGTATAACCACCAGGCCCCTGACTCTACGTCACAGCCGAATGCTCGGCCGGAAATTCTGGTTCAACGAACGCAGTGGTTCTGATTATTTAATATTTTTGAAAAACAGGCAAGTGGTCAGCTGACAGGAAGACGTAGAATGGTTTTGGGCCAGTCTTTTCCCCTCTGGGGAAGGAAAATCTCATGCAATGATCGCTTAGCTGAGACATCCGGGCGGACACCGAAGGAGAGGGCATATTCTTCCATTTTTCCATAAGCTGATGTCTTTCCTGTCTTCTTGCAGTGTCCCATCTGTATGCACATCCCGTCACTGTGAGTCAGAATTACAATCTTTTCCGTGCTGTTGCCTGTTTTCTTCTCATACAACTGTCTCATTGTATTGATGTCTTCCTTCATGAAGAAGTCAGGAATGCGTCTTAGAAGAGTCCACAATGTTTTCTTCTCCTCATTTCTGAAATACATCAGCTCAAGGGGCGGAAGAGTGTAATTATAAGAGTCTGAAATCTCGACAGGAAGCCTGCTGAATCCTCTCAGGAAACAGGAGAAGTCATACAGGAGAGAATCCGCCTGAATGTATGACGGGTTGCTATCGTCCGGTTTGCCGCTTCCGCATATCGCGGCAAACCGCATGCTCGGAATGATCATGAGTTGAGGCTTTTCCAGAGGAGAATAATATTCCTTTTCTGCTTTTCTGAAGTCGAATGGCATACTGGAGAGAGTAGCATGAATCAGGCACCCTGACTACGCCTGACGCTGTAGCAGATATGTTTCATATCCATTCCGTGATAATGCTTGACAATCTCACAGCGAGGTTCCATGCCAAGTCGAATTGCAACGGCCTGGCTTGAAAGGTTTGTGTCACGGATGATGCTCCAGACCTCAGTGAAGCCCAGACAGGTGAAAGCATAGTCACGCACTGCAGAGGCTGCCTCCGTCGCATAGCCCTGATGCCAGTATTTCTTTTTCAGCAGATACCCGATTTCAGGAACGGCACGTCCGCTGACATTCTGGTAGGTCAGTCCGCACTGTCCTATGAAGGCTCCATCTTCAAGTCTTGTCACAGCCAGAAGTCCCAGTCCGTCATCCTTCTCATAACGCACAAGCTGTCTGTCAAGCCAGGCTGAGACCTCGTCATCTGAAAACGCATGTTCATAGGCGTACATGACATCAGCATCCTGAAGCATGGTTGCCAGATCTTTCCAGTCTGCAGCGCTGAGACGCCGGAGCCTGAGACGAGGTGTGAGAATGTCTTCAGTGAAAGCTTTCATATGAATATATTAACACATAAGAAAAGCGGCAGACTGCCTGCCGCTTTGCAATTGCTGTTTTTTTTCAGGAAAGACTTGCCGCTTTAGCCTCACGCTCAGCATTTGCCATGAGCCTGATGGCATTGATGTTGATGAAGCCTTTGCAGTCAACCGGATGATAGCCGCCGGCCTTGTCCATTGAACCAAGGTCCTCATTGTACAGCGACAGCGGGCTTGAGATTCCTGCGTTTATTACATTGCCCTTGTACAGTGCGACAACTGCCTTGCCTGTGACATACTTCTGGCTCTCATCAAAAAGGGCTGTGAGCATGTTGAACTCAGGTGCACCCCAATAGCCGTTGTAAATGAGGTCCGCATACATCGGGCTGAGCATGTCTCTGAGGTGCATTGCCTCCTTGTCCATGCACAGGCCTTCAAGATTGTGGTGGGCCTTCCACAGGATTTCACATCCCGGAGTCTCATAGACGCCGCGGCTCTTGATGCCGATGAATCTGTTCTCGACCATGTCGACCCTTCCGATTCCGTTGTCATGACCCATCTTATTGAGGTAGAGAATCATCTCGAGAGGATCACTTACTGATTCGCCTGTCTCAAGATTCTTCACACAGACCGGAACACCGGCCTTGAACTCGATTTCAAGCACAGTCTCCTTGTCTGGAGCGGCAGCAGGAGAGACTGTAAGGGAGTAGACATCTTCCGGGCATCTCTTTGACGGATCCTCAAGCATGCCTGCCTCATGAGAGATGTGAATCAGGTTCTCATCCTCGCTGTACGGTTTCTTGAGACTTGCCTTAACAGGAATGCCGTGCTTTTCCGCATAGGCCAGCATATCGCTTCTGCCTTCAAACTGTCCAAGCCACTCGGGATCCTTCCAGGGGGAGATAATCTTGACATCGCTCATGTTCATGTAATAGCCGAACTCGAAGCGGACCTGGTCGTTTCCCTTTCCTGTTGCACCGTGGGCAACGTATTTTGTTCCCTCTTTCTTTGCAATCTCGATATGGCGCTTTGCTATGATAGGGCGTGCAAGGCTTGTACCGAGCATGTATGTGCCTTCATAGATTGTATTTGCCTTGAGGGCAGGGAAGATGTAGTCAGTGACGAGAGGCTTCTTGAGATCCTCTACATAGACCTTGCTCGCACCTGTCGCATAGGCTTTTTCCTCAATGGCCTTGAAGTCTTCCTTCTGTCCGACATCCGCAACATACGCAATCACATCAAAACCCTTGTTGCTTAGCCACTTGAGAATGACTGAGGTGTCAAGTCCGCCTGAATATGCGAGAATAATCTTTTCTTTAGACATTTTGTATCCGCTCCCTGTTTGTTTATGTTTAAGATAGCATTATTTATGCATTTTAATTGAAAAGAATCAAGTGGTTTTTAAATATTTATGCAAAAATTAAAGAAATTTATGTAAGAATATTCCATACGTTCCATGTTGATTATTTGATATCACTCGGCTAAATTAATCCATATGAAAGGATTCTTCATAAAAAAGGCTTTTTTTGACGGCTGGGACAATCTTATCGGCATGGTTGTCATGAACATAATCTATCTTGCACTGTTCTTTCTGGGCGTGAGCGCGACTTACCTCACACAGGCTGGACCGCTCTGGTTCTTTCTGGCTGTTATTGCCATTCTCTTTGTCAGCGCGCTCTACAGCGGTGCAGTAAGTGGTGCGGTATACGGCTATTCCTCGTACAAGGCAGATACATGGGCTGACCTGAAGGCAGGTTTCAGCCGCTATTTCAGGCATTCTCTTGTCATGTTCGGACTTTATGTCTTCATCATCGCTCTTGTGCTTTTCATCATTCCTTTCTATATGATTAATCTAGGTATTGCGGGGAAGGTCATCAGCTGTATTCTTATCTGGCTCGTGATTTTTTCAATCCTCTGCCTTCCTTATTATTTCGCTCTCTCTTCCTATCTTCCCGGAGACAGGCCTCTGAAGACGCTGAGAAAGTGTTTCATCATTGCCGGGGACAACATGGGATTCACTCTTTTCTTCTTCCTTTACAACATCGTGTGCATCGTGCTGACACTTTTCACTGTCGGACTTGTCCCCGGTGTTGCCGGAATGAATCTTGCAAGCCATGATGCGGTACGCCTGCTGATGCTCAAGTATGACTATCTTGAGGAGAATCCTGAGGCCGACAGGAAGCATATTCCCTGGGCTGAGATTATCTATGATGAAGAGGACAAGATCGGGCCACGCTCATTCAAGAGCATGATTTTCCCATGGAAGTGAGATTATGGGTTACGAAATCGAGATAAAGGCTCATTGTGACGCCACAATCAAGGAAAGAATCGACAGCTATTGCGGAAGTGAAGGGCAGTATGTCGTTAAAGAAGACACATATTATGCCTTCAGTCAGGATACGCTGCCTCGCTTCAGAATCAGGAGGGAGAATGATGGCATCCTTGTCAGTGCCAAGGTCAACAACCGTCAGGGTGGTCTTGAGTGCAACAGGGAGCTTGAATTCTTCCACGAGAACGTTTCTGATCTTGATGTGATGAAGGAAATGGCGAAGATGCTTGGCTATGAGGTCTTCATCCACAAATACAAGAAAGGCTGGTCATGGCATGCCAATGATGTTCATATCGAGCTGCTTGATGTGAAGCATCTGGGCTGGTTTCTGGAAATGGAAATCATCTCCCTGACAGATGGATTTGAAAGCAACAGGGAGAATTATGAAAAGCTTTTCAAGGTGCTTCATGATCTCGGCCTTGATGATAAAAGCGTTGAGACCAGAAGCTATCAGGAGCTGCTCAGGCCGTTTGAGCCAAGACAAGCTGCAGCCAGCCAGACACAGTGACAAGGTAGAAGATTCCGAGACTCCGTGTCTTCGTCCAGGATGACGGAAGCACGGCAGGCAGGGCTGTGCTGAATGCCAGAAAGGCAAGAGGCAGAATGTTTTCAGCCTTCATTCCTGAGATGACAAGGCTGACAAAGGCCATCAGCGTGAGAGTCAGTCCTGAAGCCCTGAAGCCAGTTTTCGTCCCGAGAGATGAGAAGAATACAGAAAGAGCCGCAAAAAGAAGAAGAACCGGAAGTGTCATCATCATAGGAAGACCTGCAGACGATAAAGTTACGCAAAAGCACATCAGTGCCGATGATATAGCAAGCAGCGTGTTCCTGATCTGGAAAAGCACATGCAGGGTTCTTTTTCTTCCTTCATCAAACAGGTGGTATACTGCGCTGACACAGAAAAAGAGGAAGAAAGAGACAAAGCTCACTGTGACGGCTGCAACCATCGCATTTGATGATTTTCCCTTTGACAGGAATACAATCATGAAAACAATCATCATGATGCCTGCGATGATGTCGACGACTGCATTGAACACGCTCACAGGATGAAGCTTTCTTTTTTCAGTATTCTCATCTTTGCTGAAACGGTCGCTGTCGTAGTCGAAGCTGAAGCGGGTGCCATTCTTCAGCCTGGCATTGAACCGCAGGTCCTGAATCTCATCGCTGTGAACGAGAAGTTCATTCACACGCCTGGAAAAATCCTCAAACATCTCTTTTCTTTCCATAACTCTCAGCTCCAGAATCGGTTCTCCTTGATGTCATCAATGAGAAACTGTACTTTTTCCTTTATTTTTTCCGTGATTATCTCTTCTGCCTTCTGCCTGTCAGTCAGGGCCAGAATCCTTTCCTCTTCAAATGTCATGGCCTTACCGATGTTCGCATAATAGTTCTTTGACACAACTGTCATGGCATGTCCGGTTATGTTCTTCTTCTTGACATGCATCCTTCTCATCGGAGCGATAAGCCCGACTGGGATGACAGGGCATCCCGTTTCCAGATAGATGCGGGCAGCGCCTTTTCTGAATTCCAGCATTTCAGTTCCTGTGTTCAGCCTTCCTTCCGGGAAGATGTATACGCTGTCTCCGGCTTCAAGATAATCCCGTGCCCTGCTGACTACCATGGCTCTTGTCTCTTTCGTGTTTGCTGGAATCTGCTGCGTCCATTTCAGGTATGGACGGATGAATCTGACGTTGAAGCCGGGACCTATGACCATGTGAAGAGGATCCTTCATCAGTGTTGTGACAAAGTGAGCATCAGACGAAGAGAAGTGGTTCGAGACAAAAATCTTAGGACCGGCAGGAAGCTCTTCCTCCTTCCAGACACAGAAATCACAGCTTGTGGAGAGAAAAATCCTCACGGCGATGCGGTAGATTCCATGTAGAAAACGTGGGAGGGCTTTCATGGAAACAGAATTTAATGCATGTTGCGAGAAATGTAAATTAAAAGTAGAGTGATGCCATGCAGGTTAGAGCATCACACATACTTGTCAGGGACAAGGCCCTGGCTGACAGGATATATGAAGAGCTGAAGAAGGGTGCTTCTTTCAGTGAAATGGCACGCCGCTATTCAACCTGTCCTTCAAAAAGCAAGGGCGGGGATCTGGGCTTTTTCTCTGAAGGCCAGATGGTCAGGGAATTCGAGCGTGAGGCATTCCGTATGTCATCGGGCTCCATCAGCCGTCCGGTACATACACAGTTTGGCTGGCATATAATCAAGAAGACAGGAGTTAAGCAGTGACTGCTGTGGATATCTACACGGATGGAGCATGCTCAGGAAATCCCGGACCGGGTGGCTGGGCGGCCATTCTGAAAGCAGGTGCCCTGGAGAAGGAAATCAGCGGCGGAGAAGAGCTGACAACCAATAACCGCATGGAGCTCACTGCGGCGATTGAGGCCTTGAAGGCTCTGAAAAAACCGTGCGATGTGACTCTTTACTCCGACAGCCGCTATCTTGTTGATTCTCTGACAAAAGGCTGGGTGTATTCCTGGAAACAGAAAAACTGGAAGAAACAGGGAAAGCCGGTTCCAAATACGGATCTCTGGCTCAGTCTTCTTGATTTGATGAGTGTGCACAGCATAAAATTCATCTGGGTCAAGGGGCATGCTTCAAATCCGTACAACAACCGCTGTGACGAACTAGCAGTCAGCGAGTGGAAGAAGTTCAAGAAGGATTAACCGTTCTTCAAAGGAGAAGGGGGGAAGAGTGCTCTTCATCATTTTCCCGTCTCTGAGGCCGAATGGGTCAGGATTCTTCATCGGGATGAAATAATTATTTTTCCTGCCGGATGCGAAAACCTTCAATGCATTGTTCATGTCAGGCGGAGGAAGCTCAGCCTCTTTTTCCCACATGCTGCTGTACTCATTCTCGATGACCGGATCTGCGATGCTTGAGAAAAAGCCGTCATACGAAGCAAGAGCTGAAAGGATGTCAGTATCCTGGGGACTGTAGCTGAGGGCTTTCAGGAAATACTCTTTTGCCAGATCCTCTTTGAAATGCTTCTGATAATATTCTCCAAGACGCATGAGCACATCAGTGTTGGCCCTGTCAAAGTCAAGAACAGATTCAAGCTCCTTGATCCATGACTGATGCCTGCCTGTGGAATACAGGATGTCAGCCTTCAGATAATGAAAGCGCAGGGACTGGGGAAAAAGCAGAAGCGCCTCGTCTGTGACAGAAAGAGCCTTGTCCATATCTCCTGTTGATGCAAGAATATATGCCCAGTTATAAAGCACCCTTCCATCTTCAGGGTATTTTCTGTATGCTCTCTCGACGCTTTCCGCTGTCTCCTCTCTGGTCGGCCTGACTTCAAGCATGCGCCTGATTTCAGCATCTTTCATGGCCCGGGTCGAACATGAGCTCAGAAGCACAATCACAGCAAGGCTAAGAAAGAACAGTCTCTTCAATTTTCCTCACCTGGTTGCGGTACAGATTTACGATGTTCTGTCCATAGTCAGCAATCAGCTGGATGATATTGCGCGGCTGTTCACCGTCAGTACCATTCAGCCTGTCTCCGGCATCTCCAAGTCCCGGCAGGATATAGGCTCTTTCATTGAGTACAGGATCCATCCAGAGGGTGTGTATCTCGGCCTGAGGAAGGGCCCTGGCGATGCGCATTGCACCTTTGAGTGCAGAAATTACATTTATGAACTTTATGCTTCTGATTCTTATTCCGGTGCTCTCAAGGTATTTCACGATAGTGACAAGACTTCCGCCTGTTGCGTTCATCGGATCTGCGAATATAAGATCCTTACCGTCAAGCTCATCAAGATTGAAGAAAGACTTGTCCAGATCAAGTACATAGCGCATGCTGCTTTCAGTACAGCTTTCATCTCTTTTAATTCTGAAAAGCGCGAAAGGTGTGAGGTAGGCATCACTGGAATAGTCCTGTATTTCCTTGCTTATTATCATGCTGGGAAGAAGGGCACCACGGAGCATGACGCACATGACACTGTCGTGAATCAGGCTGTCGATGTCTGGAATCATGTGTACAGCATAGTTGGTGCACGGGTCAGTGACAGGAGTTTTCTGAATAAGCGGGCGCTTGTCTTTCAGCCTTCCCGCGGCATAGACATGGCTGAACAGCAGCTCATATGCCCTCTGAATATAGTAGATGAACTCTTCATGGCTTGTGCGCGGATCTCTCAGACGGGCGATGATACGTCCGGCTTCAATATGCTGCTCTGATGGTGTCTCGAAGGAATATACATGAATCCGCTCCCGCTGTGCTGTTATTCTCTCCAGAAGTTTTCCGCACTGGCGGGAAAGAAGGGCAAGCGTATTTCCGTTTTCCCCGTTTTTATCATAGAGCCTGCATTCATCAAGATAGCGGCTGTACAGCTGGTGTATTCCATCCAGCTCTTTCATATCATCTTCTGTGAGGTAGCCGTCAAGGTCACAGGATGTGAGTGTAATCAAATTGCTCATGGATAAATCATAGCGCAATATCGCAGGAGAAAAAACCATATGCTCTTTAAGAAAAGCCTGAAAGTGTGCAATAATCATCTCATCTGAGAATTAAAGGTGGAAACTTTATGAAACTAGTTTTTTTGGGTCCTCCGGGAGCAGGAAAGGGAACGATTGCCGTAAAGGCGAAGGATGTCTATTCCATTCCTCACATCTCCACAGGTGACCTTTTCAGGGAGAACATCAGGAAGGAGACTGAGCTGGGAAAGAAAGTCAAGGCTATTCTTGCTTCTGGCGATCTTGTTCCGGATGAAGTCACAATCGCAATGGTTGACAACAGGCTCAAGGAAGATGATGCCTCAGCAGGTTTTATCCTTGACGGCTTTCCGAGGACAATCGCTCAGGCTGACGCCTTGATGGAAATGACAGCTCTTGACAGAGTCGTCAACTTCGTCCTCGACAAGGAGGAGATTGTCAAGCGCCTTTCAGGAAGGCGTGTGTGCAAGTCCACAGGCAGAACCTATCACATAATCTACAACCCGCCTAAGGTTGAAGGAATCGATGATGAGACAGGCGAGCCCCTTATCCAGAGGGATGACGACAAGGAAGAGGCCATCAGGAACCGTCTTGAAGTCTATGAAGCCTCTACTGCGCCTCTTATCGACTATTACAGACAGAAGGGCCTTCTTGTTGATATCGATGCATCAAAGAGCCCGGATGAAGTGCTTTCAAGCATGGTTGAAGCACTCAGATGAGTCATGAGCCTGCCGCCTGGCAGGCTTTCTTGTCCATAAATAACAAAACACTGTCGCTGGAAGAAAACCCGACATTTCCTGTTTTCTGCTATCATTGTCCGCAAAGGAGTTATGCAAAATGCTTGAAGACAAAGTGTACAGTCAGGTTTCCAGCGAATTCGTATCTCCACTTTTCCCTTCATGCGGTCAGAGTGTCGAGACATCAATAGTATTCAGTCCTGAACTTGAGATAGGGGAAATTTACTGTGTCACGAACCATAACGGTGTGCAGTGGCGCTATCCTTCTTGCCGCCGGAATGGAAACCGTTTCTTCTTCACTGTGGACGGCGCATACAGGCCTGAAGTGCTTCGCTATTATTTTGTCTTCAGCATTCATGGCCGTTTCTATTACTATTCAAAAAGCAAGGTTACCGTTTTCCCGCCTCAGGCGAAGAACCATTTCACAATTGTCCCGGACTTTGAGAGCCCCAGATGGATTGCTTCCTCTTTCTGCTATCAGATTTTTCCTGACCGTTTTGACAACGGCGACAGAACCAATGATGTGAAGAGCGGGGAATATGTTTATGATGGATTTCCAGTAACTGCACATGAGTTTGACCAGAAGCCTGAAGGTTATGAGAAAGCTCATTGCCTCGATTTCTTCAACGGCGACTTGAAAGGAATAGAGAACCGCCTTGATTACCTTGATAGCCTTGGCGTGAGCTGCCTGTACATCAATCCGATATGCTCCAGCAGGACTGTCCACCGCTTTGATGCAATAGACTATTTCCATGTCGACGAGAAGCTTGGCGGAGATGAGGCCCTTGTCAGCCTCATTGAGAAATGTCATGCCAGAGGCATCCGTGTCGTTGTCGATATATCAATAAATCATACTTCTCCTGAGAATGAATGGTTCAGGAAAGCCCTTGAGGACCGGACATCTCCTGAGGCCGGATTCTACTATCTGAATGAGGACGGAAGCTATTCAAGCTGGGCTGGAATCAGCACAATGCCTCAGCTGAACTTCAACAGTCAGATGCTCCGCGACAGGCTTTACAGAAAAGAGGACTCTGCAATGCAGAAATTTCTCCGTCCTCCTTTCAATCAGGACGGATGGCGGCTGGATGTGGCGCCGGAGCTCGCTCGCCATGGAAGCGACCAGCTTTGCAAGGAAGTCTGGAGGGAGGTGCACAGCTGCCTCAAGGCGGTTAACAGGGATATTTATCTAGTCGGAGAGGACTGGGGCGATGCAAGCGAGTATCTTGAAGGCGATATGTGGGATGCCACTATGAACTACTATGGTTCAGGCCGGCCTCTGCGCTCATGGCTTGGAGAGCGCGACCGCTTCCTCACAGGAGGGTGGGGACACAGCCCGCAGACTGATAACGAATACAATGCCTTTGATCTGGCTGAGGCTCTGGAAAGTGCTGCTGACAGCTCGAGCGACCTTTCCCGTTATTTCAGGATGAATCTGTACGACTCTCACGACACTCCGCGTCTGCATAATAACAGCGCAGTATTCCGCCAGAAACGCTATGAAGGGGTTGTCATGGCTCTTTGCCTGCTTCCCGGCATGCCTAATATCTACTATGGCGATGAGATTCTGCTGGACGGCGAGATGGGAAGTGTCGAGGCATCCCGCTATCCGATGTGCTGGGATGAAAGCAGGTGGAACAGGGATGTGCTGAATGTGCACACTCTCATGGGCCAGCTCAGAAAGGATGAAAGCCTTGCTTTCGCTTCCTCTTATTACATCCCGCTTGATGAGGATGCCCTCCTGATTCTCCGAAAGAGTGAAGAAAAGGCATGGGCTTTAGTTCTAAACAAGGGAAAAAGAAGAAAGCTTTCATTCAGCTCTTTCCTGCTTGACGGCTTTTCCTTCTCACAGTGTCTGTATGGAGAAGTGCAGAAGAATCTGTCTTCATTTGAGGTGAATGACGACGAGAGCCTTCTCGTCATCATGTCAAAGTAAAATTCCTTCTTCTTTCAGCACTTCATGAATGCTTCTGATCTCAGCAGGCGGGTTGGTTTTCATATTAAGAGTCTTTGCAAGCCAGATGACGCTTATCCATCTGCCATTCTTGTACCCTGTGTCTGGAAAGAAAGCGAATTCCCTGAAACCTGCTTTCTGATGGAAGTAGACTGACATCCTGTTGGGCTCGGTGACAAGCGCATAGGCATTTACGATGTTCATCTTCTGAAGATAGCCAAGCAGTTTTGAGTAAAGCTTCATTCCTGTCCCAGTGTGCTGGGCTTCTTTATCAAGATAGATGGATGTCTCGACATCAAAGCGGTAGGCTGAGCGTGTGAAAGCCTTGTGGGAATAGGCATAGCCCGTAATCCTTCCGTTTTCCTCACTTACCAGATATGGATAGAACTCTGAGAAAACTCTGATTCTTCTTCTGAATTCCTCTTCATCCGGCAACTCTGTCTCAAAGGTGATTGGTGAGTCTATGTACTGGGCGTAAATGGCACGTATGCCGGACGCATCATCTTCTTTCGCAAATCTTATGACCATAAAGTGATATTATCCTCAGATTTATGATTTGTTAATACCGGAAAACGGAATCCGGAAGAAATACTGTCTGCTTTACATTGTGTATCAGCAAAAGAGAAACTCTGACTTAAATATGGTTCAAATACTTGCGCATGCGGGGGCAGGTAAAGCATCTGAATCGATAATCCATTTATTGCTGACTTGAGTTTTGAGATAATCAGCCATTTCTTCTGGAGTTGCTGTATAATTTCTTGGATATTGATAATAAGAACCATCTTTAGCATAAAGCACTTTGATATCAATCATGGTTTTATCATTCAATTCCTCTTTAGGAAATGTTTCCTTCTTATTTTCCATCTTGGTTATGAGCTCTTTCCCTGTTTCAAGATTAGCCGTAGGATTCGTCTTGAACATATTATTTTTATTGCTATCGTTCATGCCATCAAAATTTATAAATTCAGTTGTTAGTACTCCTGTGGCATTATCATCCGAATGGGCAAAGCCTTCGCCAAGAGAAATAAAGTAGTATTCATCAGATTCATTTTCTGCACCTGCTAAATACGCCTTATATTTCCCATCAAGTGTCTTGTTCTTATTGTCATATTCTATGCCAGTACCTTTGAACACTACAAAGTAATTTACTGAATATGCTGATCCTTTTGAAACCAGCATTATGTCAACAGATCCATTCACAGTATCATATTTGAGTTCAATGGCAATATCATCTCCTTTGCCGATGTATGTGTAAACACCGTTTTTCTCTGTCCATGAGAAGGTGACATTTGAACCGAGGACGTTGATATCGCTTATCTCTTTTTCTGAAGTCTCTCCTTCAAAAACCAGAAGAGAGAATCCTCCTGCAAAGTATCTGTAGAAGTCCTGACTAATTTCTGAAGGTTCATTTTCTGCCAAAACTACTTCTTTACTTTTAATTACGTCAAGGAACTCAGGAACAGGTGCACTTGTTTTACTGCTTGCATCCGGCGTGGCTCCGTTACAGGAAATGATGAGCAGAATGAATGCCACCAGACAGAGTGAGATTATTTTCTTCATACAGGCTGGAATTATCCAATCTGCTGGAAAAAGGTCAAGCAGCAGGATTTGTTTAATGTCAGATTCATTTATTCGTGTATAGATGTTTATGAATCTATTGGTTCTTCAGTGAGAATTCAATAATTCAGCATGAAAAAGAAAAAAACATTTCAATTCCCTGCTTCATGTCTGTTGCATAAAAGGGTGCGTACTCTCAATAATCGGTCAAGGAGTTTTTTTCATGGCTTATTATTACGACGAACTGAGCAGGACTTTTTCTGAATACCTGCTTATTCCCGGTTATTCATCATCCAGTTGCATTCCTCAGAACGTTTCACTGAGAACCCCGCTTGTTAAATACAGAAAGGGGCAGGAGGAATGTCCAATCACACTGAATATTCCTATGGTGAGTGCAATCATGCAGGCTGTTTCCGGAGAGAAGATGGGGCAGGCACTGGCCCGCGAAGGCGGACTGGCCTTCATCTACGGCTCTCAGAGCGTGGAAGACGAGGCGAGGATGGTCAGGCGTGTAAAAAGCTATAAAGCCGGTTTCGTTGTCTCAGATTCGAATATAAAGCCTGATGCGACGCTGAATGATGTTCTCGCCCTTACAAAAGAGACAGGGCACTCAACCATTGCAGTAACTGACAGTGGCGAGTGTGACGGGAAGCTTCTTGGTGTTGTGACCAGCAGGGATTACAGAATTTCCAGAATGACAGGGGATGAGAAGGTTGAGTCGTTCATGACACCATTCAGCAAGCTCATAATAGGAAAGGAAGGAATCACTCTTTCTCAGGCCAATGACATGATCTGGGAGCATAAGCTGAACCAGCTTCCGATAGTCAGTGAGGATGGAAATCTTGTTGCTTTCGTTTTCAGGAAGGACTATTCAATCCACAAGGAAAACCCTAATGAGCTGCTTGACCAGTATAAGCGGTATATCATTGGCGCCGGTATAAACACCAGAGATTATGAGCAGAGGGTTCCTTCCCTTGTTGAAGCAGGGGCGGATGTACTGTGCATCGATTCCTCAGAAGGTTTCTCCCAGTGGCAGCAGAAGACACTTTCCTGGATCCGGGAAAAATACGGAAACAGCGTGAAGGTCGGAGCCGGAAACGTTGTTGATGCTGATGGCTTCAGATTCCTTGCTGAGTGCGGAGCCGATTTCGTGAAAGTCGGTATCGGAGGCGGATCAATATGCATAACAAGAGAGACAAAGGGAATCGGGCGCGGACAGGCAAGCGCTCTTATCGATGTTGTCAGGGCACGTGATGAGTATTTCCGTGAAACAGGAATTTACATTCCTGTCTGCTCTGATGGCGGAATCGTCTATGACTATCATATGACGCTTGCACTTGCCATGGGTGCTGACTTCCTGATGCTCGGCCGCTATTTCGCACGCTTTGACGAATCTCCTTCGAATCTTGTTTCAATCAACGGCAACTACATGAAGGAATACTGGGGAGAAGGTTCGGCACGTGCCCGTAACTGGCAGCGTTATGATTTAGGTGGGGAGAAGAAACTCAGTTTCGTTGAAGGTGTTGATTCCTATGTGCCTTATGCCGGAAGCCTGAAGGAGAATGTGGCTCTTACCATACTTAAGATAAAGTCAACAATGTGCAATTGCGGAGCCCTCGATCTTGATGAGTTCAAGGCCAAGGCTAAGCTGACAATAGTCAGTCCGACATCAATTGTCGAGGGCGGTGCCCACGATGTTGTTCTCAAGGACCATCAGAAATTCGAGATTAAATGAGACAGAAGCTGATTTTCTGAGAATGCTGGTCCTTCGAAAACAAAAATACAGCCCGGTCACTCAGTCTTACTTTTTTGTGTAAACTGAAGAGCCGGGCTCTCATCTGTACTGGAGGCATCTGGTTCTTTCTGAATTCTTTATCTGTTCTTTTTTTTCAGAGAGGGAAGTCTCGTCATGGCCGCCTTTGTGTGTCTGTATGCATCTGGCTGCCTGTGAGGTTTACTCTCCTCATCCGGGCCACGGATGCTTTCCTTCTGGCTGCTGGAGTCTTCTTCTCTCCTGCCTCTTTCCACCTGTATTTTCCCCACAGGTTTCAGAATCTGTCAAGAAAAAATTCATGTTATAATTCATCTATGATTGCAGTCACAGCAGGGGATCCGGCAGGAATCGGTCCCGAAATAACACTTAAAGCACTCCAGTCTTTCGATACAGAGTCTTTTGCTGTCTATTGCTCCAGAGATGTGATAGAGAAGGCAATGGACATACCGGGCGTCACACGCCGGCGTGTGAATGTTCTTAATGAGGATATGAGCAATGCTGTTGCGGGGGATATCAACATTGTCGATGTCGGCAGCCTGAAAGCTGATTCTTTCGTTCCCGGCCAGTGCAGTGCTGAATGTGCTTCTGCCGCTTACTCCTGGGTCGAAATGGCAGTCAGGGACTCACAGCGGGGTCTTGTCAGCGTGATTGCGACGGCTCCTGTCAACAAGGTCTCATTGCGCATGGCAGGCATCCCTTATACAGGGCACACGGAGATGTTCGCCTATCTGACAGGAGTGAATGATCCTCTCACGATGTTCCAGGTTGATAATATGAGAGTATTCTTCCTCTCACGTCATGTCAGCCTGCTTGAGGCAATCAGGATGGTCACTTATGAGCGGCTCATGGATTACATTCCCAGATGCATCAGAGAGCTTGACAGGCTTGGCATTGAAGGGACATTAGCAGTTGCCGCACTCAATCCTCATGCCGGAGACGGAGGTCAGTTCGGCACAGAGGAAAGGATTATAGAACGTGCTGTGTGCGACTCAAGGAAGGCAGGTCTGGATGTGGCCGGTCCAATCGGAGCCGATTCGGTTTTCCACCAGGCCCTGTGCGGAAAGTACAGCGCAGTGCTCAGTCTTTATCATGACCAGGGACACATAGCTGCAAAAACCTATGATTTCAACAGAACAGTGAGCTTAACGCTTTCCATGAATGTCCTGAGGGTGTCTGTAGACCATGGAACTGCTTTCGATATTGCCTGGAAAGGCCTTGCCGATGAAACCGGAATGAAGGAAACACTCCGTCTTGCCCTTGTTCATTCCTCCTGACAGGTTTATCTTTTCATCATAGAGGTGAATTTATGAAGAAATTGCTAATCTTGCTGCTTTCAGCACTTATGCTTGCATCCTGTGCATCCACCAGTGTCCCTCTTCAGGAGGTTCCTGCTGCTGAAGTACAGGCTTTTGTAAGCGGAAGCGTTGTCGAGGTCTCGAAATACGGGAATGTCTATCTTGATGTGACGGTCCCTGAATTCCTTTCAGTCTTCACAGAAGGAGATCTTGTCACCATAGCGGCAGGCGGACAGGAAATAATTGCCCCTGTTGTGACAGCTTACTCGGATGTTGACACTGCTCAGCCTCTTGTGAAGGTTGACGGAACTAATGTCGAGGTGGCTCTTTCCTATGCGGATTTTGCCGGAACATATGGCACGGCCCTTGGCAGTGTGATTGATATCACAATGGCAGAGAAGGGCGGCTATCTGACTGAGTATGAGATCCGTCATCTCGTAAAAAGCGAGGACAGGACTGACTATTCTTCTGATGTGCAGTTTGCCAACTTCAGAAGCCTTTCAGGAGGGAATATCATAAAGAATCTGGTATACCGCTCTTCAAGTCCGAGCCTCGGTGATGAGAGAAGCGCTTATGCAGACAGGCTTGCCAAGGATGCTGGAATCAGGACTGTCGTCAATCTTGCAGACAGTGAGGAATCACTTCTTGAAGGTCTTGATCCTGACAGCTACTATGCTTCGCTGAATGATGAAGGACGTGTAATCTGTCTCAACATGGGTATCGATTACCGCAGTGAGGACTTTGCTGCGAAACTCGCACAGGGTATCCGCTTCGTGCTTGCAGATCCTCAGGCCCCGGTTCTCATTCACTGCAATGAGGGAAAGGACAGGGCCGGACTTGTCAGTGCTCTTCTTGAGGCCCTTGCAGGTGCCACCATTGATGAGATTGTCAGCGATTACATGACAACCTATGAAAACTACTATGGTGTGGAGAAAGGCAGCCAGCAGTATGAAGCCATAAGCGGAATCATCAGGGAATTTTTCAATGAAATCAACGGTCGTCCGTTCCCCGAGAGCATGCTCAAGGCTGTAAGCGAGACCTATCTTACAAGCCGCTGCGGTCTCAGTGAGGCTGAAGTCGCCTCTCTTGAGGCTCTGATTACAAAGTAGAGAGTGAAAACATTGTGCAGAGACTGTGCTTGACTAACCGGCTCAGTCTCTGCTATTTTGGTTTCCGTCATTTCAGACTGGAGGATTAGCTCAGCGGGAGAGCGCCTGCCTTACAAGCAGGATGTCACAAGTTCAATCCTTGTATCCTCCACTAGAAGCACAGGGAGCCATGAGAGATTCATATGGCTCTTTTTTTTTGATAAGAGGTGATACATGTACAGTGTTGATACGATTGTCCTGAGTTTTTTCATCTATTCGGTTCTTGGCTGGATCTGTGAGGTCGTCTACTGTTCTGTGCCCAAGAAAAAGTTCATAAACAGAGGATTCCTGTATGGTCCGTACCTTCCTGTCTACGGCTTCGGTGCAACCTTTGTCGTTGTCCTTCTGCAGGATTTCACATCACACTGGTACCTTGTCTTCATATTCGGCGTGCTGATTACATCCGTACTTGAATACTTCACGAGTTTTGCTCTTGAGAAACTTTTCAAGGTGAAACTTTGGGATTATTCGACTTATCCTCTCAACATCAACGGAAGGGTCTGCGCCCTTAACTCAACGCTGTTCGGAATCCTCTCCCTGATTCTTGTCTATGGCATAAACAGACCAGTCTATTCATTCCTCAGCTCAATGAACACGACACTTGTGAATATCCTTTCCCTTGTTGTTGTCGCGCTCATGTCTGCTGATACTGCCTTCTCCGTAGCCAAAATGGCACAGTTCAGGAAGGTTGTCGAAGAGATTGCAGCCACGAGAAACGAGATTGAGAGACGGCTCAAGGTTGTCCTTGAGAATCTTTCCGGTGAGGCCCTTGCTGAGAACAGGGCGCGTCTTGCCGCTGAACGGGAGGCAAAAAAGCAGGAGTACTATCAGAAGGTCAGACGTTTCTTCTTCACGAACCCGGGGCTTGTGCCTGATGAGAGCATGAAGGCCCAGTTCGAGCTTGCGCGTTCTCTTGTAAATGAGCAGTACAGAAAGAGAATTGAAGAGAAAAAGGCCGCAAGGCTTGCAAAGAAACAGCAGAAAAAAGGAAGGAAGAATGGCTGACATCACTCATGTCCTTGAAGCCGTGAGAAAGGCTTCTCTTGTTTCTCGTGGGCCGCATGATGTCACACTGATGGCTGTGAGCAAAATGCATCCCTATGAGGAGGTGCTTGATGCTTACAGTCAGGGACAGCGGCTTTTCGGCGAGAACCGTGTTCAGGAAATCGAGAGCAAGTATCCTCCGCTTGACCAGCGTCCTGATGGCATGGTGCTCTGCCTTATCGGACATCTCCAGCGCAACAAGGTCAAAAAGGCAGTCAGGCTTGTAAACCGCATCGACAGCGTTGATTCAATACCCTTGATGGATGAGCTTGAGAAAGTGCTTTCCGCATCCGCTTCGACAATGGACATACTTTTTGAAGTCAACTCGTCAGGGGAGGAGCAGAAGTCAGGCTTCAAGACAGAATCTGAACTTATGGATGCAGTTGCCCATCTTACAAGCTGTCCGCATCTCAGGCTTTGTGGTCTGATGACAGTCGGCCCGCTTGGCGATGATGAAGAAAAGAACAGGAAGGCTTTTTCCTATGTAAGAAGTCTATATGACAGGCTGAATGAGTCAGGACTGAATCTCGAAGTCCTTAGCATGGGCATGAGCGGAGACTATATTCAGGCTATTGACGAGGGAAGCAACGAAGTGCGCATCGGAACTGCTATTTTCGGTCAGAGGAACTACAATGCTTAAGAAGCTTACCGCATTTATCATTATAATCAGCATTGTGCTGACTCCGCTTTTCAGCGAGGCAGAGCTTTCTTATGAGCCTTACGGAGAGGATGAGTTTCCAATCTGGACGATGAAGCTCAGGAGGGCGGAAAGTCTTTTCTTCGGCTCCCTTGTGCTCACGTTCCCCATTGCGATGCTCACCTGGAACATTCTTGAGCATCAGGACATCGTTCATGCAAGCCAGCCGATACAGGCTTTCGGATGGCAGATGCTCATTGCCGGCTCTCTTTCCCTTACAATCGCGACAGCAGACTGGATAATAGGCGAGGTGAGTGAGTGATGATCCAGAAAAAGGAAAAGAGCATCATCTGTGAAGAATCAGGCCGCGTAGACAAGGTCCTTTCCGCATTCATTCCTCGCTCAGTTTTTTCCCTTGAGGGAACGTCTATAACTGTAAACGGAAAGCCTGTCAAGAAAAGCTTTCAAGTCAGACCGAATGATGAAGTGACTGTCACCTATACGCAGGAGACCTTTGAAGGACTTGAGGCAGAAGACATTCCGCTTGATGTCATCTATGAGGATGAGAGCATACTTGTGATTGACAAAAAGGCCGGTATGGTCGTGCATCCCGGTGCGGGCAACTGGAGCGGAACCCTTGTAAACGCTCTTATCCACCGTTACGGTCAGGATTTCTCGACTTCTCAGGAAGAAGACGATGAAGATGAGACATCAGCTCTCAGGCCCGGTATCGTTCACCGGCTGGACAAGGATACTTCCGGTGTCATGATTGTCGCCAAGACAGCTCAGGCACACAGCAGTCTTGTATCCCAGTTCCAGAGCCACAGCAATGAGAAAGTCTATATTGCAGTTGTGAAGCGTCCGTTCATAAAAAAGAGAGGAACTGTTGATGCTAATATCGTGAGGGCTGCTCAGGACAGGAAGAAGTTCACAGTCTCATCAGACCCCCGTAAAGGAAAGAGCGCAGTGACGCATTACACTGTCCTTCGTCAGAATGCTGAGTACGCATTCATCCGGGTGAGGATTGAGACAGGACGCACCCATCAGATCCGCGTGCACATGAAGTCAATCGGACACCCTGTTCTCGGAGATCCGATTTACAGCAGGCCTGAAGGCCGTTTTGAGTCTTCCGGACTCTGCCTGCACGCACTGAAGCTATCAATAGACCATCCGCTTACTGGTGAGAGGATGACTTTCTATGCAAGGATGCCTGAGCGTATCAGAAATGTCGTGAAGGATCTGATCATGACATCGTGACTTCTGATTCCAGAAGGTCATGATTGAACATGCGCTCTATCCTTATCTTTGTCGGGCAGCCGTGCGAAGGAAAGACAAGGTAGTTGTCATCGTATTCCATTATCTTCGAGATTATGTTGCGCACCAGCAGATGTCTCTGACTCATCGATGATGTTGATGAGATTCTGCCAGCGGCAAGGGTGTCGCCTGTGAAAATCGCATTGCCGATGACATAGACAAGGCTGTCCGGACTGTGTCCCGCAACATGCAGGATGTCGATGCTGAATGAAGCTATTTCATGATTTCTTGTCTCTTTCAGCTGGATGCACTCATAACCCATGACAGACTTTCTGTATGCATATACAGGGCAGGGATATATCTTCTTGTATGTACCGATGCCCCTGACATGCTGCTCATGGTCATGAGTCACAAGAAGTCCCTTTATGTGATAGCGGTTTGTCTCGATTATGCTGATCAGGCCATTATCAAGGTCAGCCGGGTCTATGATGAGTGCATCACAGTCGTATTCGCCTGCGGTGACAAGGTAGGTGTTGACCTGTCCGCTGTCGCAGAAGTGGCAGTAAATCCTCATAGCTCCTCCTTGTGGAAGAAAGCCTCTTCCGGATTAGAGTAGCGGAAGGATACGTCCCTGATTGCGCTTGCACGGAAGTTGACCCGCTTCAGGTTGCAGTCCTCGAAACTGGTCCTGATGATTCTCGACATGCTGAAATTTGAGAAATAAAGATCGGATCCGGAAAAGTCATTGTCTATGCTGTCAATTCCCATGAAGTTGCAGTTGACCATCGTGCTTCCGGTGAAAGCGCATTTCTGAATGTTCGAACCGGAGAAGACCGTATAGCGGGCATGAAGGTCATCAAAGGAGCAGTTGATGAATATGCACATGTCGAAAAAGCTTGTCGATACCCTGCTGGATGAGAAATTGCAGTTACGGAAAGTAGAGAACGAGAAGTTCGATGCCCTGATATGAGTGCCGGAGATGTCGAGATTCTCAAAGTCTCCACCGACAATCGTCACATCCTTGACGATTGTCCTTTCGCTGAGAATTTTTTTCAGATGCTCGAGAATCAGGGCCTTGTCCTTCTGGTCAGAATGGTGAAAGCAGGTGCTGAAAGGCTTTGACACATAAGTCCTGCATCCCGGATATGAGCATATTCTTGCATCAAACATGATTAAAGAATCCCATCAGGCCGGACCTTTGTCAACAAAGGCCTCTTGTGCTAGACTTTCTGGCTGTGACAGCAGAAATCAGAAGGGCGATAAACAATCTTTATGATGCCTGGTGTGAAAGCGAAGCCAGGTTGTATACCCTGAGAATCAAGGGCAAGGTGCTTAAGACTGAAGTCTATGAGTACAATCCTCTTGCAGTCGGCGATCTTGTTGAGTTCACTCCTTACAGCGAGACAGAGGGCCTGATTACAGCACGTCTTGAGAGGAAAAGCTCATTCATGCGCTGGAACGTGAAACTCGAAAAAAATCAGACCATTGCGGCCAATATCGATCAGGTCGCGATAATAACCTCTGCTTTCGAGCCTCCATTCAGACCCCGCTTCATTGACCGTGCAATCACCTGTGCCCGTGGTTGTGATGTGATTATCATCATGAATAAATGTGACTATCTCCTTACAGAGGAAGAAGCCGAGCGATGGGCTCTTTACAGGCGTCTTGGTTATGAGACCCTTGCTGTCAGCGCCCTTACCGGAGAGGGAATTGATGATTTCAGACGTCTGCTGGCCGGAAAGCTGACAGCTTTCGCAGGACAGAGCGGTGTCGGAAAGAGCACTCTTGTGAATCTTATAATCGACCCTGAGAAAAAGCAGACAACCAATGAGATAAGCAGCAAATACCATCGAGGAAGGCATACGACCAATCATGCCCTGTATCTGGAAAGGGATGACATCAGGATAATAGACACTCCGGGTGTAAGGGAGCTACTGGTTCCGTATGAGGAGAAAAGGGAGCTTGCAGAAAGCTTTGTCGAGTTCAGCAGGTTCTCCCCTGAGTGCGCATATCAGGATGACTGCACGCATTCAGGAGAGCCTGAGTGTGCTGTCATAAAGGCAGTTGAGGAAGGTCAGATTGATTCTGACCGCTATATGAGCTATCTCGGGCTGCTGGAAAGCCTTGTCTCCCGTAAGCCTGCTTATCTCAGAACCCGTTTCAGGAAGAACAAGCAATGACAGAGCGATGTGCAAGGGATCTTGAACTGGACAAGGTGCTTTCCATGGTGAAAGCCTTCAGCCTTTCTGATAACGGAAAGAAAGCAATCAGCGGTGGGCTTTTCACTTCTGATATTGAGACAATAAACAGGAGAGCAGAGCGAATTGAAAGCATCATTGAGCGCCTTGTCAGAGACGAGGTTCATCTTTCGTCATTTGTCTCAATCCAGCCGCTTTTTGATGATTACGAGGCAGGTGTACCTGATTTCGACGGACAGGATATATACAGCCTGTCAGACTATGTCTCATCCCTGAAGACTCTTGCCCGTTTCGAGATGGATGAAAACCTCTGTGACCAGCCACTTTCAGATCTCGGAGCTGAAATCGGCACAGCACTCAATCCGGATGGAAGCGTCAAGGAGACACACCCTCTCTTAAGACCGCTTTTCATGGCGCTTGATAACGAGAGAAGCAACCGTCACAGCTATACAGTCTCATTAATGGGAGAAAAGAGTGCTCTCTTTCAGTCTCATGAGGCTGTTTTCAGGAATCATCGTGTGGTGCTTCCTGTTAAAAGGGAAAAGAGAAGTGAGCTTGCCGGGTATGTCCAGGGATCTTCTGCAAGCGGAGGGACGCTTTTCATTGAGCCATTTGAGCTTGTGGAACTGAATAACAGGGTAAGTCTTGCTGAAGACGAGATAGTGAAGATGAAGAGGAAAATCCTTTCCGATTTCTCAATGCGCATCAGAAGGATCATTCCTCAGCTGAGACAGTCAGTTGATTATGTGACAGACTTCGACATTCACTATTCCTTTGCCTGCTTCATAAGAAAGACTAAAAGCTCAAGGACAGTTTTTTCTTCCTCAATTGACATAAAGGATGCGCGTCACCCTCTGCTTGGAGAATCTGCAGTGCCGGTCTCTCTTCATGTTGATGAGAATGTAAGGGTGGTTGTGCTTTCCGGTGCGAATGCCGGCGGAAAGACTGTTACAATGAAGACTGTCGCTCTTTTCGTCATTCTCAGCCAGATATGCGGCTTTGCTCCTTTCAGTGAAGGTTCTTCACTCATTCTATTCAACAATGTCTTCACTGATATCGGGGACGGCCAGTCAATCACAGAAAACTATTCGACCTTCTCGTCTCATATGGCGAATATCGCTTCGATATGCAGGCAGTCTGATGAGAGGTCTCTTGTGCTTCTTGATGAGATTGGAAGCGGTACAGACCCCAGTGAAGGTGCAGCCCTCACAGACAGCCTGCTTGACTATTTCAAGAAAAAGGGAAGCCTTCTTTTCATCACAAGCCATTATGCCCAGGTCAAGATGCATGCATACAGCGACAGCGGGATGATGAATGCCTCTATGGAATTCGATGAGTCAACTGACATGCCTACCTTCCGTGTCATCCAGGGACTTCCAGGGGAAAGCCATGCGATTTCCACTGCAAGAAAGATGGGCTTGCCTGCAGAAGTGATAAAAAACGCCCGCTCGAATATTGACTCATCTTCTTCTGTCAGCCAGCTCATCGCATCACTGAACGGAAAGTCCCGTTCTCTTGACAGGAAAATCACCGAGCTTGCCCTTGAGAAAAAGCATTATGAGAAGCTCTCTGCCTGCCTTGAAGAAGAGCGCGACCGGCTTGAGAAGGAAATCCTCCGTTACAGGAAAACGGAAGGCACCGAGCTTGACAGGTGGCTTAAGGATGCCAGAAAGAGACTGGAAAAACTGGTCATGGATGTGAGCACCGGGCACCTAACTAAGGAAAAGACCCGCGCCGTCAAGGAATTCATCAAGGAAGCGGAAACGAAGAAGAAGGAAAATGACAGGTCGGTATCTGTCATTGAGGAAAAGCGCCGCTCTGCAGTCAGGTGCGGCTACAGGCCGGGTGATGAGGTTCTTTGCGGAACATTCTCAAGACGCGGTGTGATTCTCTCAGACCTTGGAAAGGGCAGGTACCAGGTGTCAATCGATGCAATGAGAATAACGCTGAATGCCGAAGACCTGATGCCGGCTCCTTCAGAGAAAAAGGCGGCAGTCTCCTCCTTCCAGGGCGCAGCAAAGCGCCCTGAGCTGACACTTGATTTGAGAGGAAAGACGCTGGAGGAGGCAGTGAAGGCTGTGGATGATGAAATCGAGGCCTGTCTTCTTCATTCCCTGTCTTCTTTCTCAATCATCCACGGCTACGGCAATGGAGTGCTGTCACAGGGACTTCATGCCCACCTTAAAACGGTTGCCGCAGTGAAGGATTATTATTTCGCTAATCCGGATGATGGTGGAATGGGAAAGACCTATGTCCTTCTCGGCTGAGGAAATATTGTCATCTCTCAGGCCTTTCGCTATTTATAGTGGGTAGATAACAGAAAACAGATAGAGTTTGGTATACTCATCTGCATGAATACAGCAGACATCATGGAAAAGCGTTGAGATAGTTTGTTTTGAAAAGAATCTGAGTGAAGAGAATGTTTCAATGATTTCGGATTTCTCAACTTGAAAGCTTCATCAGGCCGTGCGGACTTGCGAAATCAGAAGCAAGGACAATCAGGAATCTGACGAAATGTTTCATATCATTCTGGATTTCAGCATCATTATCTGCAGGGAAAATCATGTTTGCAGGAACTGTGTGTTCAGAAACTGCATTCACAGAGGGGAATCTGTGCTAGAATAAGAATCTCTCTGCAAGAGAAACTATCATTCAGGAGTTAATTTATGACAGATTACATGGAAGGAACAGGAATTCAGTACCATCTGCATATAAAGAAGGGGGATGTGGGACGTTATGTGATTCTCCCCGGAGACCCCAAGCGTGTACCTCTTATCGCAGAGCATCTTGATGATGCCCGCCCTGTCGCAGACTCCCGCGAGTTTGTGACTTATACAGGGTACCTGGAGGGTGAGAAGGTAAGTGTCACCAGCACAGGTATCGGTGGCCCGAGCGCATCAATCGCAATGGAAGAGCTTTTCAAGTGCGGAGCTGACACCTTTGTCAGGATGGGAACCTGTGGTGGAATCGCGCTTCCTGTGATGGGTGGAGACGTCGTCGTCGCGACAGGTGCTGTCAGGATGGAAGGCACCAGCCGTGAATACGCCCCGATTGAGTTTCCTGCGGTTGCTGATTTCAATGTCGCATTTGCGCTCAGGAATGCATGTGAGAAGCTCGGCTACAGATATCATATGGGTGTCGTACAGTGCAAGGACAGCTTCTACGGCCAGCATGAGCCTGAAATCATGCCGGTAAGCTATGAGCTGCTTGAGAAATGGGAGGCCTGGAAGAGGCTTGGGGTTCTGGCAAGCGAGATGGAAAGCGCTGCTCTTTTCACTGTTGCCAGTCATCTTGGTGCAAGAGCAGGCTCATGCTTCTTTGTAGTCGGCAATCAGGAAAGGGAGAAAGCCGGCATGGACAACCCGAAGTTCCATGACACCAGTGCCGCTATCAAAGTCGCGGTGGAAGGTGTGAGGCAGATTATCCTTCAGGATAGAAGCTGATTCCTTTTTCTTCGTATTCCTTTTTTATTTTCTCGAAAGCTGTGCCCAGTTCTTCATGGGCACATTCTTTTATGATTTCGATGACAAAAAGTTCAAGTCCTGTTTCTGTATAGTCTTTCTGGAGAGATGAGCAGGCATGCATTCCAAGGTCCAGTCTGAAACGCTCTGATGCGCAGATTCCTTCACTGTCATCAGTCTTTCCCAGATATGTCATGTCTGTTTTCAAATTGTAAATCCTGTATATTGCACTCATGTCTTTTTCCTCAGGCAAATCGGATTCTAGCAGAATAATCAATATTGGCACAGACAGCCATGATTGTTTATCATTATCGCTGAAAGGGGGAAGATCCAGATTTGAAAGCAGACCTGTCTTTTCTTGAAGACCTCAGTGTCGTTTCTGCCGGAAGACGACCGGCTCATTCGGACCATATCCATTACAGGAATGAAAAGGAAGCTGAAGAGTTTTCCTCTGGTTTTTACACTTCTCTGAATGGAGAATGGGAATTCATTTACAGCTCATCACCTGAAGAGAGGGAGAAGGATTTTCACAAGAAGAACTTCTCGAGTTCAAGAATAACGAAGATAAACGTTCCCTCTCATATCGAACTGCAGGGCTACGGTCAGATTCAGTACATCAATACGATGTATCCCTGGGAAGGCCATGAGATGCTGCGTCCGCCTATGGTCAGCCGCGACAATCCTGTCGGCCAGTACATCAGGACATTTGACATACCTGAACAGATGAAAGGGGAGAGAATCATTCTGCGTTTTGACGGTGTGGAGAATGCTTTTTACGTCTGGGTCAACGGCAGATTCGCCGGTTTCAGCTGCGACAGTTTCTCAATCAGTGAGTTTGATATCACAAAAATGGTGAAGCAGAAGGATAACAGACTGTGTGTCGAGGTTTACAAACGTTCCAAGACGAGCTGGATTGAGGATCAGGACTTCTTCCGCTTCAGCGGAATCTTCCGTCCTGTCTATCTGTATTCGCTTCCTGTCTGTCACATCGATGACATGTGGGCAAACGGCGATTTGCAGCGAGATGAGAGCGGAATCTTCTCGCTGAGACTTAAACTCAGTTTTGCTTCAGAGTTCAAAGGAAAGATTGAATACTCTTTAGGAAGTTTTTTCAAAAGGGTGAAGGAGATAACGGAAAAAGACACAGAAATTGTCTTTGACGAGGAACATATTCCATTTGTGAAGCAATACCACTACAGGACTCCGTTTCTCTATGATCTTTCAATAAAGATTTATGATAATAAGAAAAATCTTGTTGAATACGTCCCTTACCGCATTGGTTTCAACCATATCGAAGTTGAAAACGAAATGGTGATGTACAACTACCACCGTCTCATGATTTGCGGAGTCAACAGGCATGAATGGTCTCCTTCTGGCGGCAGGTGCATAAGTCTCGATGACATGAAAAAGGATATCGCCATTCTGAAGGATGCAAAGGTGAATGCGGTAAGGACCTGCCATTACCCGGACCGTTTTGAATGGTACTACATGTGTGACGAGGCCGGTATATACATGATGGCCGAGACAAATATGGAAAGCCACGGTTCATGGCAGAAAGACAGCCGAATCGAGCCAAGCTGGAACGTCCCCGGTGACAATCAGGAATGGGCTATGCTTCTGCTTGACAGATGCCGCTCGAACTTTGAGACGTACAAGAACCATACTTCGATTCTTTTCTGGTCTCTTGGCAATGAGTCTTATTGCGGAGATGTCATCAGGCAGATGAATGAATTCTACAAAAAAGCGGACAAAACCAGGCTCGTGCATTATGAAGGGGTCTTCCACCGGCCTGACATGAAGCCATGCGTGAGCGATGTCGAGAGCCGGATGTATGCATCTCCCGCTCAGGTAAAAGAATATATTCAAAAAGATGGCAGAAAGCCGTTCCTCCTGTGTGAGTACATGCACTCAATGGGAAACAGCCTTGGCGGTTTCAAGGATTATGATGACCTTTTCGACGAGTATCTTACTTACGCCGGCGGTTTCATATGGGACTACATCGACCAGGCCCTTTACAAAAAGGATGAGGTGACGGGAGAAACTTATCTTGCCTATGGTGGTGATTTTGGCGAGAAGAGAAGTGACTATGAATTCAGCTGCAACGGTATCGTTAACGCTGAGAGAAAGGAAAAGCCTGCAATGCAGGAAGTGAGGGCTGTTTATGGAAATCGTCTTTGGTGATCTTTCCCTTGGAGTGCTGAATGGATCGGGTGAATACATTTTCGCGTATAACACAGGCGGTCTTGAAAGCCTGAAAACAGAGGGGCGCGAACATCTTTACCGTACTCCCGCTCTTGCTTTCTGGAGAGCATCCACAGACAATGACAGAGGATCCGGCTTCTCAAAGGCCTCAAGCCTCTGGATGGGTGCTGACCTGTTTTACAATGTCGAGAACTTCTCTGTCACTGCTGACGGAACTCTTCTCAGATGGGACGATCTCATTCCTCCTCAGAACAACAGTCTTTTAGACTCCCCTTTGAGAAAGGCAGATGACATAAGCATCCGCTTCCTTTATTCAACAGTCACGTCTCCTCAGGCGGAAGTCGAGGTTACGTATTCCGTCAGTTCTGACACTGAAGGGCTCAGTGTTGATTACGTCTACCGGGGCAGTGAGGGGCTTCCTTCATTTCCTCTTTGCGGAATGAGGTTCATCCTTCCTTACAGAATCACATCTTTTGCCTGGGACGGACTGTCCGGTGAGACTTATCCGGACAGGCTCTATGGAGCCAGGGAGGGTCATTTCGAAAAAAAAGGCATTGAAAGATGCCCTTATGCGAAGACTCAGGATTACGGGATGCATATGCATACCTCATCTCTTGAAATCATGGCTGAAGACAGGAGTCTCAGGCTTGTCTCGTGCACTGATGAAGGCTTCAATTTTTCTCTTCTGCCGGCATCGGCTCAGGAGATGGAAATGGCATACCATCCAGTAGATCTTCCAGCATACAGAAGAACCTACCTTACGGTTGCTGCAGCAGTCAGGGGAGTAGGGGGAATCGACAGCTGGATGAGCCCTCCTGATTCACGTTATGTGCTCGATGCCTCGGCTGAATACAGGACATCATTCAGAATTATCTAGTTTCAGAAAAGAAATGTTTAATCTTTTTTGAGATTTGTCTATTATTATTGATGTATTCGGTCATGAAGCTCTCAGGACTGCATATAGCTTAAAGGAAAGGATTATATGGAACAGCAGATTCAGGATTTGATTGATTCTATCAGAAAAGAGGGGCTTGAAGAGGCTTCAAAGGAAAGGAATGGAATCATCAGTGATGCAAAGAAAGAGGCAGAGAGAATCATCGCTGAGGCGAAGGAAAATGCTTCGAAGATGATTGAAGATGCGACCAAGGAGTGCGAGCTCAGAGCCCAGAGCACGAAGGCAAGTCTTGAACAGGCAAGCCGTGATGCGGCTCTTTCTCTCAAGAAAGAGATTGAAAGGCAGCTTTCACTTGTTCTTGCTGACAGCATCCGGACTTCCCTTGACAAGGATCTGGTTTCCAGAATCGTTCTTGCCGTTGTGGATGCAGGACTGAAGGACGTCAGTGTTGAGCTTTCAGGAAAAGATGCCCAGGCTCTTGTAAAGGGACTGAAGAGTGAACTTGCGTCAAGGCTGAAGGACGGACTCGAACTCAAGGCCGGAGCAGGACCTGATGGTCTGCGTCTGGTTTCAAAGGACGGCTCTGGATACGTCGATTTAAGCGCAGAGGAGCTCGCTTCTGCTCTTAAACCATATTTATCTGATGCAGTGAAGGCAGCAGTATTCAGCTGAGGAAGGCAATGACGAACTATTACTACTTCGTGCCATCCTTACCTGCCTTGAAATCTGACAGCTCATCATTCATGTCAGTTGATGACTTTCTTGCACTGTGCAGCACTCATATCAGCAAAAAGGATTACTGCATGCTTGAGCGTGTGGCACACAGCAATGATGTCGTGCGGGGCAACTCCTTCACTGAAGGTTATACCCGTTTCCGCAGGCAGGTTGAAGATGAGCTTGCATGGCAGCGCAGCAAGGCCCTCAGGCTTGATGAAAGCAAGTATAAACCTGAGGAAGAGAGCAGCGAGAGCGTGAGGCAGGCGGTTCACAAGGCGGTATTTCAGGCAGATCCGCTTGAGGGTGAGAAAATCCTGCTTTCGCTTTATTTCGATTATCTGGACAGGAATATCAGTTTCGGTCATGAGTATGACATTACATTCCTGATCAGTTATGCACTGAAGCTTGACCTGCTTGCAAGACGCAATTCATTCAGGCAGGACAAGGGCAGAAAGGTCTTTGAAGGCCTTGCTGATGAGATAAGAAAGGAAATTTTCAAATAAGAGGACTTTTATGGCAAATAAAACTGGTCATGTCGTTTCCGTTAACGGCAACATGGTGAATGTCGAGTTTGACACCAGTATCACCAAGAATGAGGTGGCATATATAATTGTCGGAGGGACCCGGCTGAAGAGTGAAGTTATCAGAATCAATGGAAACGTCGCATCCCTTCAGGTTTATGAGATGACAACCGGAGTTGCTGTCGGAGACGAGGTTGAGTTCACAGGTGAGCTTCTTTCTGTCGAGCTCGGTCCCGGACTGCTGAGCCAGATATATGATGGACTTCAGAATCCGCTTCCGGAACTTGCCCAGCAGTGCGGCTACTTCCTGCAAAGAGGTGTTTATCTTGACGCCATTCCTGATAAGGACTGGGATTTCACGGCCATAAAGAAGGAAGGTGACACAGTTGAGGCCGGCGACACGCTGGGAACTGTTCCAGAGGGTGCCTTCACTCACCATATCATGGTTCCTTTCAATCTTGAAGGTCAGTGGAGAATAGAGAAGATTGTTCCATCCGGAACATATAATGTCCACAGTGAGATTGCTGTAATTTCAAATGAGAAGGGAGAGAAGAAATCCCTGTCAATGATCTTCGACTGGCCTGTCAAGAAAGCCATAAAGTGCTATCAGGAACGTCTGATGCCGGATGAGCCGATGGTCACGAAAATCAGGATTATCGACACCTTCCTTCCTGTAGCAAAGGGAGGAACATACTGCACTCCTGGTCCTTTCGGTGCCGGAAAGACTGTCCTCCAGCATCTGACGAGCCGTAATGCTGAAGTTGACATCGTAATCATAGCCGCATGCGGAGAGAGAGCTGGTGAGGTTGTTGAGGTTCTAAAGGAATTCCCTGAGCTCATCGACCCGAAGACAGGCCGGAGCCTCATGGAAAGAACCATCATCATCTGCAACACCTCATCCATGCCTGTTGCCGCACGTGAGGCCTCTGTCTATACTGCGGCGACCCTTGCTGAATACTACAGGAACATGGGTCTCAATGTTCTCCTGCTTGCTGATTCCACATCACGCTGGGCTCAGGCAATGAGAGAGATGAGCGGAAGACTTGAGGAGATTCCGGGTGAGGAGGCATTCCCTGCATATCTTGAATCAAGGATTTCTGAATTCTATGAGCGTGCCGGTAAAGTACGCCTGAAGGATGGAACTGTCGCTTCCGTCACAATCGGAGGTACGGTCTCTCCTGCCGGAGGCAACTTCGAGGAGCCTGTCACCCAGGCGACACTTAAGGTCGTCGGCGCCTTTCACGGACTGTCGAGAGAGCGCTCAGATGCCAGAAAATATCCGGCAATCGATCCTCTTGACTCCTGGTCAAAATATTCAGGCATCATCGACAAGAACCGTGTGAACAGGGCATACAGCATCCTTTCAAGGGGAAATGAGGTCAGTCAGATGATGAAGGTTGTCGGTGAGGAAGGTACAAGTCTGGAAGACTACATCATCTATCAGAAAGGAGAGCTCCTTGATGCTGTCTATCTCCAGCAGAACTCATTCGATCCTGTCGATTTCGCAGTCATACCTGAACGCCAGAAGGAAACATTTGATGTTCTCTATGACATTCTGACAAGCGATTACACGATGGAGAGCAAGGCCGATGTCCGTGTGTTCTTCAATGCAGTCAGACAGGCATTCCTCGACTGGAACGGTATTGCTCTGGATGATGAGAAGTATCAGCAGTACAAGACCAGGCTTGTCGATACTTATAAAGAGAAGGTGAGGGCATAAGACGATGCAGAAGGTATATACAAAGATTGAGAGTATAGTTGGAAACGTCATCACTGTAAGGGCCACTGGTGTCAAGAACTCCGATTTGGCAGAAGTCAGCGGTGCGAATGGAAAGAGCTATGCCAACGTCATCAAGCTTGACAGGGATCTTGTTTCCCTGCAGGTCTTCTCCGGAACGCAGGGCATAAGCACTGGTGACAGCGTCCGCTTCCTCGGCCATCCTCTTCGTGTCAGCTATACAGACGCTCTTCTTGGCCGTGTCTTCGACGGTTCAGGAAAGCCCCGTGACAATGGTCCGGACCTGAATGAGAACATGATTGAGATTGCCGGTTCGTCCGTCAATCCCTCAAAGAGAATCATACCCCGCAAGATGGTCAGAACCGGTATCCCGATGATTGATATGTTCAACACTCTTGTCGAGTCTCAGAAACTGCCTATTTTCTCCGTTTCCGGTGAGCCTTATAACCAGCTTCTTGCGAGAATCGCAATGCAGGCAGAGGTCGACTTGATTGTCCTCGGGGGAATGGGACTGAAGTATGATGACTACCTCTTTTTCAGGAACACTCTTGAAAAAAGCGGTGCGATGTCCAGAACAATTATGTTCATCCATACTGCAAGCGACCCGACAGTTGAATGCACTCTTGTTCCTGACCTTGCCCTTGCTGTCGCAGAGAGGTTCGCGCTTGACGGCAAGAGGGTTCTCTGCCTGCTTACGGACATGACAAACTACTGTGATGCCCAGAAAGAAATGGCAATCACAATGGATCAGGTTCCGTCCAACAGAGGTTACCCCGGCGATCTTTATTCCACACTTGCCTCCCGTTATGAGAAGGCAGTCGATTTTGATGATGCCGGTTCTCTCACAATCCTTGCTGTCACGACAATGCCGGGAGATGATGTCACGCATCCGGTTCCTGACAACACGGGTTACATCACCGAAGGACAGTTCTACCTCAAGAACGGTCATATCGAGCCATTCGGATCTCTTTCAAGACTCAAGCAGCAGGTCAACGGAAAGACACGTGATGACCACAGGGCTCTCATGGATGCCATGATCAAGCTTTATGCCGCTTATAACGACACGCTTGAGAAGAAGTCCATGGGCTTCATGATGACAGACTGGGATGACAAACTGCTCAAGTATGGACAGAGATTCGAGCATGAGCTGATGGACCTTTCTGTGAACATCCCGCTTGAGAGTGCCCTTGATCTTGGCTGGAAGATTCTTGCCTCCTGCTTTGACAGGAATGAGACTGGTCTGAAGACAGACCTGATTGAGCGCTACTGGCCCCAGGAGTGAGAAGCCTATGGCTGTTAAGCTGACGAAGAACGAGCAGAAAAAACAGAAGGATGCTCTCAAGCAGTTCAACCGCTATCTGCCTACGCTGCAGTTGAAAAAGCAGCAGCTCCAGATTTGTATCAGGCAGATAGAGAACGAAATCGAGGCCTGCAGGAAGGAACAGCAGAAGCTTATTGCAAGTCTTGATTCCTGGATTGCTGTCTATGGAGAGAATTCCATTCTGAAGGAGAACGGAATCCTGTCGCTCGTCGCTGTCGATTCTATCGTGAAGGGCCGCGGGAACATTGCCGGTGTGGAGATTCCTGTTTTCAAGGATCTCACATTCAAGGATATCCCGTATGACCTGTATGAATGGCCTTTGTGGGTGGACAAGGGAATCTCAACCCTGAAGAACTGTTCCAGATACGATGCGATGATCAAGACACTTGGTGAGCAGATAGAGCTTTTGTCTAAGGAACTGAGGGTGACAAGCCAGAGGGTCAATCTCTTTGAGAAGGTCAAGATTCCAGAGGCAAAGGAGAATATAAGGAAGATTGCCATTTATCTTGGCGATCAGGATACAAGCGCTGTCGTGCGTGGAAAGATTGCTAAAAAGAAGCTGGTGAAGGAGGCCTGAGATGATTGAGACAATGAAAAGCATCACAATAGCGGCTCCTTTCAGCGCCCGTGAGCAGATGCTTCTTTCCTTGCGCGATGCAGGAATTGTCCAGATAAAGGAGATGAGGCAGAGCTGCGAGGCAAGCAGCCGCATCACCCAGAAAATCCATGCGCTGATGCTGAACATGAATGCAATCAGCGATGAAGCCGGCAAGAGCGCGGCGAAGATGAAACAGGAGAAGCTCGGAAAGAAGGATTTTGATGAGCTTGATGAGCGCATTACCTCTGTCTGTGCTGAGAAAAAGGCACTTGAAGCTGAACGCCTGTCAGTAAGCGCTGAAATAGGAAGAGTCGAGCCCTGGGGTGATTTCAATCCTGATGAGGTCAGATGCCTTGAGAAGCAGGGTTTCTCATTCAGCTTCTATACACTTGATGAACGTGTCCTGGAGCAGCTCAGAGAGGATGAGTCAGTGAAGTTCATTGAGCTGAAGGATGTGAGCAGGATGAAGGCAGTCGCGCTGGTCAATTCCTCTCTGCCTCATGACGTGAGTGCACGTGAGTTCACTCTTCCTGCAAAGTCACTCTCAGCACTGAGACTCCGCCTTGGAGAGATTGAGAAGAACATCACAGGATGTTCATCTGAAATCAGAAGTGCTGCGGCTTATCTTGATGAGTACCGCCTTAGGATAAAGGAACTTGAGCAGGATGCAGAGTTTGAATGCGCACGCGCCACAAGTCAGGAAGCGGATGGAAAAATCTGCTACATCTCCGGTTTCATGCCGGAAGAGAGCACCGATGACTTCCGTTCTCTTTGTAAGGAAAACAGATGGGCCTATCTGATTGCTGATGTCAGCGATGATGAGAATCCGCCGACAAAGCTGAAATACAAAGGGCTTATAAGAATCATCCAGCCTATTTACGACATCCTTGGCACTGTTCCAGGCTACCGTGAATACGACATCTCATCCTGGTTCCTGCTGTTCTTCTCCATATTCTTCGCAATGATTATCGGGGATGCCGGCTATGGCCTGATTTTCCTCATTGCCGCGATTGTGATGAATGTCAGGGCGAAAAAGTGCTCAGATACCAATATCCTGCTGTATGTACTGAGTGCCACGACAATAATATACGGTGCACTCACAGGAACCTGGTTCGGCTCCCTGAGTGTGCTTGAGAAGCTTCCGTTCCTGCAGGTTTTCATCATTCCTTCAATCTGCAACTATTCGATGGAGCTTTATGGCATTGAGTCTGTATATGCTCAGAACAAGGTCATGCAGCTGTGTTTCATTCTCGGGGCAGCTCAGCTCGGACTTGCCTGTGTGATCAATGTCATACACAAGGCGAAGGACAAGGACCTTTCCCTTTTCGGGGATATCGGCTGGTTCATCGATGTCATCGTCCTTTATATGATGGCTCTATATCTTGTCATAGGCTCTGAGGTGAACTTCACGATTGTCATTGCAGGTGTTGCTGCCGGCTTCGCGCTTGTTGTCATCTTCGGCTCGCAGAGTCCGTCAGAGAGCTTTGCAAAGGGGCTTAAAGCAGGTCTTGGAGGCTTTTTCACTAGCTTCCTGGATACAGTCAGCTGCTTCAGCAATATCATGAGCTACATAAGGCTCTTTGCCGTAGGAATGGCATCACTTGCAATCGCACAGTCTTTCAACAATATGGCGACAATGGCAGGTCCTGTTTTCGGAGCCCTCATTGTCATACTCGGAACTGTGCTCAATATTGTCATGGGTCTTCTGTCTGTCGTCGTGCATGGCGTAAGACTCAATCTGCTTGAATTCTCCGGTCAGCTCGGAATGGAGTGGACAGGATACAAATACGAACCGTTCAGGAAAACGGTTCAGACTGAAGAAACAAAGGAAGGAGTTACAAAATGACTAATCTTGCTTATCTTGGAATGGCCTGTGCTCTCTGTCTTGCTGCACTTGGCTCTGGAATCGGAACAGGAATTGCCTCTCAGGCAGCTGTCGGAGGATGGAAGAAGTGCTATGCGGAAGGCCGTCCTGCAAGCTTCATCATGGTCGCTTTCGCCGGTGCACCTCTTACACAGACGATTTATGGCTTCCTGCTGATGAACTTCATCCGTTCAGCATTCGAGGAGACAGGCAACTGGCTCATGGCACTTTGTGTCGGCGTCTTCGGCGGTGCTGCCATCGGCTTCTCAGCATTCATGCAGGGTAAGGTTGCAGTGGCAAGCTGTGATGCTCTTGCCCAGACTGGAAAGGGTACAGCGAACTACTTCATCGTCATCGGTATCGTTGAAACCGTTGCACTGTTCTCCCTTGTCTTCTGCATGCTGCTTCTCAACTGATTTTTCTGCAGATTTCCTGCAATTATATTTGAATGCCGGTCCAGGCTGACTGCTGACCGGCATTTTAAATTTTTTCGCCTTGTCTCATATTGCATCAGATTGACTGTGCTAATAATATACAGCTTGTTCGGGAGAGAAAATGAGAAACAGCATTGACATGATAAACGGAAGCTTTGGAAAGAGCATATTCCGTTTCGCTCTTCCTCTTGTCCTGATGTCAATGCTTCAAATTCTTTTCGCCGCCTGCGATGATATGGTCATCCTCGGCCTTTTCGTGTCAACTGATGCTCTTGCAGCTGTTGGCGCAACGACATATATCGTTAATCTCTTCATAAACGGATTCGCAGGTCTTGCAGTCGGAGTGAATGTCACAGTCGCACAGCAGAGCGGTGCAGGGGACAGGGAAGGCGTGAGCAAAGCTGTGCACACGGCAGTCGCTTCAAGCCTGCTTCTCGGCTTTGCCCTGATAATCCTTGGGCAGATGTTTTCCGGATGGGCGCTTTCTGCTATCGGGACTCCCGAAAACATTTTTGAAGATGCGGTTCTTTATATAAGAATCTATTTTCTTTCAGCTCCTGCTTCTCTTCTTTTCAATAATGCATCTGCTGTAATGAGGGCAAGGGGAGATTCGCGCCATCCTTTCATTTTCATGACACTTTCAGGTATTGCGGATATTTTCCTGTGCTCCTTCTTTGTCCTTGCATTCAATCTCGGGGTTGCAGGTGTCGCAATCGGAACAGTCTCAAGCCAGTACATCGCCGCATTTCTTTCAGTGCTTTATTTAAGGCGTCAGAGTGATGAATGCCGCCTTTCTCTAAGAAAGCTCAGACTCCACATGAGGATATTCCTGAAGATCCTGAAAATCGGCATACCGACAGGACTGAACAATATGGCCTTCTCATTGTCAAACATGATGCTTCAGGGTGCAATCAACTCGTTCGGTTCTGCAGCTGTGGCAGGCTGTTCTGTCTCAACAACGATGGAGCACTTCATCTATGCTGCCACGAATTCATTCATGCAGGCGGTAATCAGCTTCACGGGGCAGAATGCAGGAGCTGGCAGGAATGACAATATCAGGAAGTCAGTACGCTGGTGTCTGCTGTATTCTGTCCTTGCGGGTACACTTCTGGGAGCTTTTGTATGGCTGGCTGGCTATCCTCTTCTGCCTCTGTTCATCGATGAAGAATCCATAGCTTATGCGATGCAGAGGAATCTCATTGTAATGCTTCCTTACGGCCTGTGCGGAATAATGGAAGTCTATGCAGGCGCGCAGAGAGGACTGGGAAGGGGAACCGGTCCGACCGTGATTACGCTTCTCGGGGTCTGTGCCTTCCGCATACTCTGGATAAACACTGCGTTCCAGGCTGTACCCACAATCACAATGCTCTTTTTAAGTTATCCTGTTTCATGGACAATAACGGCTGTGGCGCATTATATCTGCTACAGACGCAGTCTTGCACATTTCCAGAAAATTACAACCTGATGCAGGATTCTGCTTTCATTGCAGAACGATGCACATTCAGCGCCTTGAGTTAAGATGTCATGAGAAAGAATTCCTCTGATGAGAAAAAAATGGCGGAAGCACAGCCTCCGCCATATGTGAACATAAGAATTAATCAGTTCTTTCTGTTCTTTGCGATTTTCCTCTGAATGAACTTCTGTATCTCGACAACCGGGATGATGAGGAATGCCATGAGGAGTGCTACGGCAAACTCGAAAAGCGAGATGTGCTCGAAGCTGAATGCATCTCTCAGGAACGGGATGTAGAGAACGCAGATTGTCAGGACAAAAGAACCAAGCATTGAGTACAGCAGGTACTTGTTGTGACCCTTCAGAGAGAAGAGCGACTTGTCAAGGCTTCTCATGTTGAAAGAGTGGAAGAGCTCTGCCATGGACAGTGTGAGGAAGGCCATTGTCATTCCGTCAGTACTGTCTACGATATGGAAGGCTCCGTTCTGGATGTACTCACCGATGAAGTAGCTGATCAGGGTGATGAGTGCCACTGCGAATCCCTGGATGAAACAGTTGACTCCAACGCCGCCTGCAAAGATGCCTTCGTTCTTGCTTCTCGGCTGACGGGTCATGATGTCGGATTCTCCCTTCTCCATGCCAAGTCCGATTGCAGGGAAGCAGTCTGTGATGAGATTGATCCACAGAAGGTGGGATGGCTTGAGAATGGTGAAACCGAGAATGGAGGATACGAAAATCGCAATGACTTCAGCCATGTTGCTTCCAAGCAGGAACTGGATTGCTTTACGGATGTTGTCGTAAATCTTCCTTCCTTCTGCGACTGCCTGAACGATTGTTGCGAAGTTGTCATCAGCAAGAACCATGTCTGCGACATTCTTTGTGACATCAGTTCCTGTGATACCCATTCCGACTCCGATATCTGCATTCTTGATGGATGGAGCATCATTGACACCGTCGCCTGTCATGGCAGTGACACGGCCCTTGCGTTTCCATGCCTGCACGATTCTGACTTTGTGCTCAGGCTGGACACGGGCATAGACAGAGTAGTGCTCAATCATCTTGTCAAGCTCCTCATCGCTCATGCCGTCAAGAGTGCTGCCTGTTGTTGCCTCATCAGCGCCGGAAATGATTCCAAGCTCCTTCGCGATTGCGACTGCAGTGTCCTTGTGGTCACCAGTGATCATGACAACGTGGATTCCTGCACTCTTGCATTCCTCAACCGCGACTTTGACCTCCGGTCTGATCGGGTCGATCATGCCGACAAGACCGATGAATGTGAGGTTCTCCTCAACGTACTTTGCATCATAGTTGACAGGCTCAGCCTCCCAGTCCCTGAAGCTGGCTGCAAGAACTCTAAGAGCCCTGTCAGCGAATTCCTTGTTCTTTGCAAGAATCTCATCCTTGTCCCTGTCAGTAAGCGGAACAATCTTTCCGTCTCTGAGGATAGAAGTGCACTTCTTGAGAATCTCATCAGGAGCACCCTTTGTGTACTGGACAAAGTCTTCCTGACCGTTGTCAGTATGGACAGTGCTCATCATCTTCCTTGATGAGTCAAACGGTGCTTCACCGACTCTCCTGTAAGGTCCGGCCTCAAGTTCGTTTTTGTTGATTCCGAGCTTGAAGGCATAGTTGACCAGAGCACATTCAGTCGGCTCACCGATGGCGTTGTTGCTGTCATCAAGCTTGCTGTCAGAACAAAGTGCCATGGCTCTTGCAAGTAGCTCCTCATTGTCCGACCAGCTGTCAACGACTGTCATCTTGTTCTGGGTGAGGGTTCCTGTCTTGTCCGAGCAGATGACCTGGGTGCATCCGAGAGTCTCAACAGCAGTGAGCTTGCGGATGATTGCATTATTCTTGCTCATCTTCGTCACACCGATTGAAAGGACAATCGTGACAACTGCGGCAAGTCCTTCCGGAATTGCTGCAACAGCAAGGGAAATGGCAACCATGAATGTATCAAGAAGACTTGAGAATGCAAGCGTTCCAGTTGTGAAATAGATTCTGATTATGTCAATTGCGAAAATGACGACACAGATTCCAAGGACAAGATATGTGAGAATCTTTGAAAGCTGGTTGAGCTTGATCTGGAGAGGAGTGAGTTCCTCCTTGGCTTCAGAGATTGCGGATGCAATCTTGCCCATCTCTGTATTCATTCCGGTTCCTGTGATTACGGCCTTTCCTCTTCCGTATACGACAGTTGAACCCATATAAACCATGTTCTTTCTGTCTCCAAGCGGAACATCCTTGTCTTCATCCGAATAGAGCTTCTCTGTCTGCTTGTCAACAGGCACCGATTCTCCTGTGAGTGCTGCTTCCTCAATCTTCATTGATGCGCATTCGATGATTCTTCCGTCTGCTGGAACAGCATCTCCGGCTTCAAGCACGACAATGTCTCCGGCAACAAGGTCCTCAGAGTGGACAGTGAGCTGTTTGCCGTCACGTATGACCTTGCTGGTGGCCGCGCTCATCTGCTGAAGTGCCTCAATGGCCTTTTCAGCCTTGCTTTCCTGCAGGACGCCGAGAATGGCATTGAGCAGAACGACAACAAGAATGATGATTGCGTCAGTGAACTCAACTTCGCCGCTTGCGGCGCTCGTGATGACTGAAAGGACAGCCGCAACCATCAGGATGATGAGCATCGGCTCCTTCAGTTCGTCAAAGAATTTCTTGAGAAGAGAATCCTTTTTCGCTTCAGCAAGCTTGTTCTTTCCGTCCCTTTCAAGACGTGAAGCCGCCTCAGCTGCACTCAGTCCGCTTTCACCAGATTTCTGGCTTTTAAGGACCTCCTGTGCTGTTAAGAGGTAATCTTTCATTTATCCCAATCCTCCGGTTACAAATTAAAATAAGAATATAGCCTATGGTGCCTTTTGAAAAGCTCACCAAGACGTACACTTTTGGGAAAATGAGAAGTTTTTTGTCATTTACTAACAATTGGCAAAAACAATATAATTCCTGAGTATGATTTACGGGGATTCTGAAAGCCTTTCAAGATACAGCGCGCTGGTACCTTCTTTGGACAAGATTGACAAAATCCTGTTCTCGTATGCACAGGAAATGAACAGCTTTGAATGTGATGAGAAGCTCTGCACGCTTTTCATCGCGCTTGAGGACGGAGGCCGCCTCGCCTGCGGCTGGAGGGAAAACGGTATGAGTAATGACATACTGGGAGCCGTCACACTCTCAAAAGGAGATTTCGCGCTCTTCCTCCCAGGTGAGAGATTCGCCTTTACCGGTCAGGCAAGAGTCCGCCGTTACAGTTTGGAGTAGGCCATGTTCAGCAGAAAAGTCGCAAGAGTGGGTAATGTGCTTGTCGGAGGGGACAATCCTGTCGCCATCCAGACGATGTATGACAGTCAGATTGCTGACTGTGACACAGACCAGATCATTCACAGGATGAAGGTCCTCAAGGCCATGGGCTGTGATATCATCAGGTTTTCCTATGTGTCCAGCCGGGACCGTGACAACTTCAGGAAAATCTGCGAAGCGCGTGTGATGCCTGTTGTCGCTGACATCCATTTTGACTACAGGATGGCTCTTGAGGCGATTGAGGCCGGCTGCAGCAAAGTGAGAATCAATCCGGGAAACATCGGACCTAAATGGAAGACAGAGGAGGTCGTCAGGGCGGCAAAGGACAATGATGTCGCAATCAGGATCGGCCTCAACTGCGGCTCTCTTCCTCGTACAGGTGAGGGTAACAGCAAGGCTGATGTCATGGTAGACAGCGCCCTTGAGTATCTTTCCTGGTTTGAAGGATGGAACTTTGACAACACTGTCGTCTCTCTCAAATCGTCTGACATTCAGACAACCATTGACGCGAACGTGAAATTCGCATCTCAGGCTGATGTTCCTCTTCATCTGGGTGTCACGGAAGCCGGCGGCGTCATTGCCTCGTCAATCCGCTCCACATATGCGTTCACCCGTCTTTTTGACAAAAAGATCGGAGATACCATGCGTGTTTCCATCACAGGAAGCATCGAGGATGAGATTCATGCGGCTGTTGAGATTCTCCGTGCCGCCGGGCTGAGAAAGTCCGGTGTGAGGATTGTCTCATGCCCGCGCTGCGGAAGACACACCTTTGACAGCCAGGGCTTTTTGAAGCAGGTGGAGAACAGGCTGCTGACAGTGGACAAGGATATCACGGTTGCCATCATGGGCTGTCAGGTGAACGGTCCTGGAGAAGCAAAGAACGCTGATGTCGCGATTACGGGAATCGGGCGTAAGGTCTTTCTCTACTATCAGGGACAGCTTTACAAGGATGTTGAGCTTGAGAATGCTGAAGAGAGCCTGTTTGAGCTGATTGACAGACTCTGAGATTGGAAATGAACGACAGTATTGTGATAAAGGGTGCCAGAGAGCACAACCTCAAGAATATAGATGTAACAATACCCAAGAACAGTCTTGTGGTAATTTCAGGACTTTCCGGTTCAGGAAAGTCCTCTCTTGCCTTTGATACGGTTTTTGCTGAAGGTCAGAGACGGTATGTCGAATCGCTTTCTGCCTATGCACGGCAGTTTTTAGGTCGTCTTGAGAAGCCTGATGTCGATTCCATTGAAGGACTTTCTCCTGCAATTGCCATTGAGCAGAGGACAAGTCAGAGAAATCCGCGCTCGACGGTGGGAACCGTCACTGAGATTTACGATTACTACCGTCTCCTTTTCGCACGCACCGGACATGTCCACTGTCCTCAGTGCGGCCGCGAGATCTCAGAGATGTCTGTCGACCAGATCATCGATGCAATCTACACTCACGAGGAAGGAGGCCGTCTTGTTATCCTGTCTCCTGTGGCAATGGGAAGAAAAGGGGAGTTCAAGAAGGTTTTCACTGATGCTCTCTCCAGCGGCTATACGAGGGTGATTGCTGACGGAAAGACTTATATGCTTGAAGAGGAGATGCCTGTGCTTGACAAGCAGTACAAGCATGACATCTCCATCGTCATTGACAGGCTTATCATAAGGAAATCAGACAGGGCACGCCTTGCTGACAGCATTGAGCGTGCAACAGGCCTGAGTGACGGTCTTGTCGAAGTAGAGTATGTCAGCGAGGGAAAGAAGGAATTCTTCAGTGAGCGTAACAGCTGTCCCTTCTGCGGTATAACAGTTCCTGATCTTGAGCCGAGACTCTTCTCGTTCAACAATCCTTTCGGGGCCTGTCCTGACTGCAACGGACTTGGGATTAAGAGTGAGTTTGACCTGAGGAAAATCATCCCCGATCCGTCAAAGAGCTACAACGAAGGTGCGATTGTTACTCACAGCCCTGATGCGAAGGTCTCTCATGCCTGGATTGTCGCATTGAGCCAGGCTTATGGCTTCTCTCTTGACCAGCCTCTTTCTGACTGGCCTGCTGAGGCCAAGAAGGTGCTCCTTTACGGAGGTGGAAAGCTTCTCGAGGTGCGCTATGAGAATAAGAAAGGCAGTGCATCATTCAAGAAAAGGGAACAGTACCCTGGAATCCTCGTCGAGCTTGAAAGACGTTACATGGAAACTCAGTCCTTTGCCATGAGGTGGATGTATGACCAGCTCAGGGTTTCACATGAATGTCCCACCTGTCATGGCATGAGACTCAGGAAGGAGGCACTTGCCGTCACAGTCGGCGGCCTGAACATCTGGCAGCTGACTAACAAGAGTGTCAGGGATTCCGTGAAGTTTTTCGAAGAGCTTGAACTCAGCGAGACGGAAAAGGAAATCAGTTTCCAGATTCTCAAGGAAATAAGAAGCCGTCTGAACTTCCTGATGAATGTCGGACTTGGCTATCTCACGCTGAGCCGTGCCAGCAGCACACTCTCTGGAGGAGAGGCGCAGCGCATAAGGCTGGCAACCCAGATAGGAAGTGCTCTTTCTGGCGTGCTGTATGTTCTGGACGAGCCTTCCATCGGCCTTCATCAGAGGGATAACTCAAAACTGATTGACACTCTTGTGAATCTCAGGAACCTGGGCAACACGGTCATAGTGGTCGAACATGATGAAGACACGATAAGAAGCGCTGACTATGTGATTGACCTAGGACCGGGAGCCGGAGAAAAGGGAGGGTATATCACAGCAGAAGGAACGCCTGAGGAGATTGAGAAAAACCCCGACTCAATCACCGGAGCCTTCCTTTCCGGCCGGCTGAAAATCGATGTGCCGTCCATAAGAAGAGAGGGTAACGGGAAATTCATAGAGCTTAAAGGCTGCACTAAGAACAATCTGAAGGACATCGATGTCAGGATTCCTCTTGGAAAGCTTGTGACAATCACAGGTGTTTCCGGAAGCGGAAAGTCGACCCTGCTCAATGAGATTCTTATTCCTGCTGTTGAGAATGAGATCAGCCGCAAGAAGAAGGTTGATGTCACTGGCTATAAGAGCATTTCAGGCATTGAGAACATCGACAAGCTTCTCAACATCGACCAGAGCCCGATTGGACGCACTCCGCGCTCGAATCCTGCGACTTATGTCGGCTTCTTCACTCCGATAAGGGAGCTTTTCGCAAAGCTTCCTGAAGCAAAGGCAAAGGGTTTCACTGCAAGCCGGTTCTCATTCAATGTACCGGGTGGAAGATGTGAGAACTGTCAGGGAGACGGAACGCTGAAAATTGAAATGCACTTCCTTCCTGATGTCTTCGTGACCTGTGATGTCTGTCATGGAAAGCGTTTCAACAAGGAGACGCTGCAGGTTGAATATAAAGGAAAGAACATCGCTGACGTGCTTGACATGACAGTCGCAGAGGCCGCTGAGTTCTTCGCTCCTGTCGCCGCTATTAGAAACAAGCTTGAGACATTGAAGAGCGTCGGCCTTGACTATCTCAGGCTCGGGCAGAGCGCGCTGACTCTCTCAGGAGGGGAGGCCCAGAGAATAAAGCTGTCTTATGAACTCAGCCGTAAATCAACTGGCAAGACGCTTTATGTGCTTGACGAGCCGACTACCGGTCTGCACTTTGCTGATGTGAAAAAACTGCTTGAAGTGCTTAACCGTCTTGTGGACCAGGGTAACAGTGTCCTTCTGATTGAGCACAATCTCGATGTCATCAAGGCATCGGACTATCTTATTGACCTCGGACCTGAGGGAGGGGATGAGGGCGGATCAATCGTTGCAACCGGCACTCCTGAGGAAGTAAGCCGTGTTGAGAGAAGCTATACGGGACAGTATCTGAGGAAGTATCTTGGCCAGTGACCTGAAAAGAACCTTCGTCATAACAATTCTTTTCCTTCTTTGCCTGTTTTCTGCAAAAGCGGCACAGAGCACTGTTCTCATCACACAGGCTGATGATACTGCCATTGTGAACATCGCCCGTCTCAGAGGCCTTGACACATCTCTTCCTGTTAGCACATTGCGTTCTCAGCTGCTTTCAATGGAGGAAGACGGAAACATAAGCGTCGAGAGCATAGAGTCTGAAGAGGAATCCTATTCACTTGAGATTCTTTCCGCTGACAGCATGTCTGTGACTGATGACGGTCTTGTGCTTCTCAGTGGCAATGTCCAGGTGGCCTTCACGCTTTCAGACGGAAGTCCTCAGAAAAAGCTTTCGGCAGACAGGATGCTTCTTGATCCTGATTCATCGCGTCTGAGTGCTTATTCCAATGTTGTTTATGAGGACAGCAGTGAGGATGCCGGCATCGAATACATTGAGGCAGATGTCGTCACTTTCCTTTATGACACTGCAGATCTTCTTGTAAGCGGCGGAATGACAAGTACGACCAGAACCAACAATGAGGATGAGGAAGTCACATTCTACACTTCGGGTGATCTTCTGAATTACAGGAGTGCGGATGACGGACTTTTTTTCAGCGGCGGCTATCTGACGAGCAATCCTGATACTGCCTATTCATCCATAACTGCAGAAAGTCTTGCCCTGCTTGAAGGCGGGGACATGTTCCTGTCAGATGCCTACCTTTCAATCGGAAGGGTCCCTGTACTTTACCTTCCATTCTTTTTCTTTCCCGGCAGCAGGCTGAGTTTCAATCCGGCATTCGGTTTCAACTCCGACAGGGGCATGTTCCTTTCCACAACAACGGAAATATTCGGGACCTATCCAGGCTTCAGCCGGGGAGAAGAGAGCTCATTCTCTGCCCTGCTGAGAAGCGAGAGTGATGCCGAGATGGTTTCAAACGGACTATACTATGAAGAAGGTGAGGCCACAGGTGCGCTTGCGCAGTGGGCAAAGGAGAGCGAGAGCTATCTTGCACTTCTTGCCGATGTGTATCAGTACAGCGGTTTCATGCTCGGTTTCGACACTCTCATAAAGCCTGTTGATGAGCTCACGCTGTTTTCCCAGACTTCTTTTATCGTATCTCCTGACAACATGAATCTTGACAGGAGACTGCGTTACTATTCAGTGAATGAGGCCGAGCTGTCATCGTCGTTCGGTTCAATTGAGTTCTCTTTCCCCGTATACTCTGATCCGTATGTTCTCAGACAGTACAGCAACAGGCTCACAAGCTTCTCCATTGATTCCATTTTCGGTGCCTGGCAGACCTTCCCGTCAAACGCAAACTCAGATATCACGAGCTATGAAGCCAGGCTGTCCGGCTCACTCTATCTGCCGGGAAAATACACAAACGACTATGTCTCGTCGATGCGGCTTTCCTCAATCAGGGCCTATGCTTCCTTTGACTGGGACAGGACGGAAAAACGCTACATTGTAAGCGATATAACCCTTCCTGCATTCAACTTCACGATGTCAGGGCATCTCTTCAACCTTTCAAGTGAGAATGATAAAACCCAGAGTGATGAGGATACCAGGCCTGACATCTCAACGATGTTCGTCCTTTCAGCTCCTCTGCTTTACGACATGTATGTCACTGGCGAGCGCGATGAAAGACGGAGGGAGAATGAAGAGTATTCCCTCTCTCTCTCCTACAACATCAGCGAGAGGTTCTCTCATGAGTTTGAGATTGACAGCAAGACAGAGGAAACTGAGGATGTCAGCCTGACTTCTGACTCATCGGTGAAATTCACACTTGAAAGCGAGCTTGCCTCCTGGCTTGCCATTGAGCAGACCCTGACTCCTTCATACAGCTATGACTATGATGAGAGCGATGATGAGGAGAGAACTGGTGCCTTCAGCCTGCTTTCCGGCACTGAAGTCTCTCTTCCTTTCGCAGGACTGACTTATGAGCTGAGCACATATCTTTACCGTCACAACACAAGAGAAGATCTGAATGAAAAGACAGTGGAGGAGATTTTCTGGTCCTTTGACAGCAGCAATGTCAGAAGTCACAGCCTCACTTACTCACACACTTTCGGAAACAGGGAATCGACAGGGGAGTTCACTCCATCATTGAAATATGTGCTTCCGCCGCTTAAGAGCTCCATCATACCTCGGCTCGGCTACCGCATTGGTGCGTTCACCTCAGCCCTGTCCTGGACATTCACTGAAAAAGAGAACGGAAGCATGGACTACAGGAGTGAGGACATCACTCTTTCACTTGGCCTCATTCTTGACAACCTGACTTTCAGCTTCTCCTCGACGTATGAGAGCGAGGACTTCTCGTCATCTCAGCCCTTGTCTCCGCTGAGTTTCACATCTTCTTTGTCCCTGAGATCGGATGAGGGCAGGTATTCTGTGACTGAAAGCATCAGTTATGATGCCTATGATGAGGGACAGTGGCATGTCATAAAGCGGCTAATGACTGTTGTCAGAGTGCCTTATCTTGATTTCACCTTGAATTTCAAGACGGCGGAGGGCAGGCTCCAGGCTGACTATTTCCAGATTGACACGGATGTGGATGATTTCACACTGTATGCCTGGAAGAACAGAATCTCGCTCAGCCTTTCTCTTGACGGCCGCCTCAGATATGATTTCCTTAATCCTTATGCATCCTCTCTGAGACTTGAGGCCGGATTCGGTTTCTCCATAGCGGAATTCATTGATGTGAATCTCTCAATAGTCACTGCAAACAACGGTTTCTACCGTTATATGGAAGACGGGAAGTTCTCTTTTTCTCTCATGTGGGAGGACCTGCTCAGAAGCTTCGACTTCACTGGAGACGGCAGGAGAAACACGCAGTTCAACATGCAGTCCTTCAATATTGAGCTTGTGCATTACATGAAGGACTGGGACCTTCATTTCATGTATTCGGCAAGTCTCAAGAGCGTCGGAAACGACTACACCTGGCTGCCCTCCTTTTCAATATATCTGAGATGGAATACAATTCCTGACCTGAAGGTGGATCAGACCTGGGAGAAGGGGCTGAGCTCATGGAGCAGGGGGGACAGCTGGTACAGCGACTGAAAAATGACAGTATATTTCAATGATTCACAGCAAATGGAGAAGGTCCTCGGCATCAACGACTGCAATCTGGACTATCTGGAACATCTCTTCGGACAGAGGATATCGATAAGGGGCAACCAGCTGACTGTCAGTTCTGACAATCCTGTGCTTCCTTCCTTTTTTGAGCATCTGATAAAGCTTTCCAGCCAGCGTGACGAGAGTTTTGTTGAAAACGAGCTTTACATGGAATGGAAGAGTTTCAATGAAGAGGAAGGACAGAGTGCGGCTTTATATGAGCTTATTGTCAATTCACGTTCCGTATGGCCCAAGAGCAGGAAGCAGAAGGAATACATTGCAAGCCTGAACGAGAATCAGGTGATATTCGCGACCGGTCCTGCCGGTACGGGAAAGACATTCCTTGCAATTGCCTATGCTCTCTCGCAGGTCCTGTGTGGAAAGAAACAGAAAATCGTGCTCACACGTCCTGTCGTAGAGGCAGGAGAGAGCCTTGGTTTCCTTCCCGGTGACCTTTCACAGAAGCTCAATCCCTATCTCAAGCCTCTTTATGATGCTATGGAATATTTCATCTCACCGTTCCAGATAAAGAAGATGGAAGAGGCCGGACAGATTGAGATAAGCCCGCTTGCATACATGAGAGGCCGCTCGCTGAACCGCAGCATCGTCATCCTTGATGAGGCTCAGAATACGACGAAAGGTCAGATGAAGATGTTCCTGACCCGTCTTGGCGAGGACAGCAAGGCAATCATTACAGGCGACCTCACACAGATTGACCTTCCGCCAAAGACTGAAAGCGGACTTGTCCATGTCCTTTCAATCATCCATGACATTGAAGGACTGTCTGTGATACAATTCAGGTCAGCAGATATCATCCGCTCCCGGCTTGTGAGACAGATTATCAGCTGCTATCTTGAAGAGGAAGGCAATGAGATTCAGTAGTCCATTTCTTACAGATGGTGTTGACAGGTATCCGGCAAAGACTGTCGTGATGCTTGTCCTTCTGTTCCTCTTCATCGTCATTCTCGGAATCGCACTCCCGATTCTCAGCGAGTCCAATGCCCTGTATACGGTGGAACTGCTTTATGACTACCAGCCAGGACAGCTTGCCAATGAGGATGTCATTGCACCATATGACTTCTCATTTGATGATGAAATAGCAACCGAACATCTCAGGCAGGAGAACGCGGCGAATGTATTGCCCCGTTTTTCCTATTCAATGGTCGAGACTCAGCACATGCATTCCCTCACACAGAATCTGAGAGAGATTCTTGAAAGTGAGAGTGAGGACGATTTAGCATCTTTTCTGTCGCAGAACGGATATGAAGACAGCGTACCTCTTGCGAAGATGTGGTCATTACTTCCTTCTGAGGAAAAGGACTCAATCCGGCTTCTGGTCCATGACTGCATTGATTACCTGCTTTTTTTCGGTGTTTTCTCAGCAAAGGAGATAAACGACATAACAGATCAGGGTTACAGCTCTGTTTTCGCCAATCTTCCTTCAACATATGATTACCGGCTCGTCGAGTCGATGAACTATACATCCAATCTGATAACGGATGACAATCTTGGCCAGCGTCTGATTGAGTTTCTTGAAAACTACAGCATAGCGCTGACTGCAAAAGGTTTTTCTGTCCTTTCTGACCTTATTGACAGCATCATTTCCCCGAATGTCCATTACGATGCACTGACAACGGAAAACCTCCGAGAGCAGGCACGTCTTGAGACGCCTGTCGTGAAAGCCGAGATACACAAGGGTGATTACATCCTCCGCTATGACACAATCGTAACGGAACAGGACCTGCAGACTATCAGGATGATAAACGGAATCACTGTTCCGCTGAGCGTGACACAGATTGCCGGACAGATAATTTTCCTTGTAACAATCCTCTATGTCGCTCTTTATTTCATAAACTCTTTCATTGAGAGAAAGTACAGAGTTCTCATTTATACGAGAATCTTCCTGATCACTCTTCTGATTGTTCTCATCCTGAGCTATCTGTGCAGCTTCCTGTCTTCCCTCAGGAATTATACGGCAGTGAATCAGTACATGCCTTATCTCTTCCTGCCTCTGCTCATGTGCCAGCTGACAAGCAAGAAGAGAATCGGTTTTGTTGCGGGTGCGGTCTTCTCCTGCTTTGTGATATTCATGCCGGGCACGAACATCATCACATTCTTCTACCTGATATTCAGCATTGAGATATCGCTGCTTTTCGTGCGTTTCAGCGTCACCCGTCTTGATATGATCTATCAGGGATTTTACACGGCACTGGCAAATGTTTTCATAACAGTTGTCTTCCATATCATTGACGGCCGTGAGCTTATCTACCTTTTCGAGGAGATATTCGCCATCTGTCTTAATGTGGCAATCACATATGTTGTCATATCTCTCGTACTGCCTCTTCTGGAACATTTCCTGAATATTCCTACAGTATTCCGCCTTCATGAGCTGAACAACACTGACAGTCCTGTGCTTGTGAGGCTGAGAAACCAGGCAATCGGAACCTATAACCATGCGGTCAATGTCTCAGACATGGCATATAACGCTGCAAAGGAAATCGGGGCAAATGCTGAGCTTGCAAAAGTCGGCGGGCTTTATCATGACATCGGAAAGGCGGACCATCCTGAATACTTCATCGAGAATCAGGGAGGCGGTCCGAATGTCCATGATGAGATGAAGTACACGCTCTCTGCAGCTGTAATCAAGAGCCATGTCAAGCTTGGCGTCGAGAAAGGCAAGGAGGTCGGTCTTCCTCAGGAGGTTCTCGACATCATAGAGCAGCATCATGGAAATGATATCGTCTCCTATTTCTATAACAAGGCGGTAGAGGAGGCTAAGGCCTCAAAGACCCCGATGACGGTCAATGAGGATGATTTCAGGTATAATGCTGAGATTCCGCAGACAAAGGAAGCCGCAATCGTCATGCTGGCAGACTGTTTCGAGGCCGCTTCTAGAACTCTCAAGAAGCCAACGACCCTGCGCTATGAGAAGCTGTTCACTTCAATACTTGTCGGAAAGATGAACGGAAACCAGCTTGACGAGTGCAAACTCTCCATGGCTGAGATTTATAAAATCAGAAGGGTATTCGTCCATCAGGCTTTCGGACGTGACCATATGAGAATTCAGTATTCAAAGGATGCCGGTGATGAGTGATTATGACTTGATTTATGAAAAAGAGGAATTCAGGTCTTCTGCGGATGAAGCCTATGTGAGAAAAGTCCTTGATTATGTCTGCCCGATGGTGCTTGATGGCGGCATTTTTTCCGTGAGCTTCGTAAGCGAGGACACAATCCATCAGGAAAACCTTGAATACAGAAACATTGACAGCCCGACAGACATACTCACATTCGCTCTTGAGGACAGTGCCGCAGATGAGCCTTTTTTCATCCCGCAGGAAGAGGCTAAGGAGTGGGGTGATATCCTCATCTGCCTTGATAAAATGAAGGAGAATGCCGAACGCTTCAATCAGAGCGAGAGTGATGAGCTTGCCCGTCTTCTGATTCATGGCCTGCTTCACCTGTCTGGAATGGATCATGAGACAAACGATTTTGACAGGGAGGAAATGCTCATAAAGCAGGAGGAAATCCTCAGGAAACTGAAGGAAAGCCTCTGATTATCCTGGTTCTCTTATTACATTTTTCTTTCTGTTCACTGGAAGGCTGATGTGTTCATGATGAGAAACCATGAAGCATGTAATTTCTCTCAAAGTCAAATAATATCCGTCACGGTATTACAATGATTCCATTATTCACAGAAATGATGCAGTGTTCGTTGACTGATTAATTTCTTGTGATTATACTTTTGGATGTTTGAAAATGAATTCTATTGCAAAGGAGAATTATTCATGAAAGTCGGTATTAACGGATTTGGAAGAATCGGTCGTTTCGTTTTCCGTGCAGCTATGAGCCGCCAGGATGTTGAGATTGTCGGTATCAACGATCTCTGCCCGGTGGACTACCTCGCTTATATGCTGAAGTATGACACAATGCATGGTGCTTTCCAGGGAACAATCGAGGCTGATGTCGAGAAGTCACAGCTCATCGTCAACGGAAAGGCTATCAGAGTCACAGCATGCAAGGATCCTAACGAGCTCGCATGGGATCAGGTCGGTGCTGAGTATGTTGTCGAGTCAACAGGTCTCTTCCTCACAAAGGAGAAGGCACAGGCTCACATCAACGCTGGTGCTAAATATGTCGTTATGTCAGCTCCTTCAAAGGATGACACACCGATGTTCGTTGTCGGCGTCAATGAGAATTCCTATGTCAAGGGAACACAGTTTGTTTCCAATGCATCCTGCACAACAAACTGCCTTGCTCCTGTTGCAAAGGTTCTTAACGACAAGTTCGGTATTGTTGACGGCCTTATGACAACAGTTCACTCAACAACAGCAACACAGAAGACAGTCGACGGACCTTCAATGAAGGACTGGAGAGGCGGAAGAGCTGCCAGCGGCAACATCATTCCTTCTTCAACTGGTGCTGCTAAGGCTGTCGGAAAGGTCATTCCTTCCCTCAACGGCAAGCTTACAGGTATGTCAATGAGAGTTCCTACTCTTGATGTTTCTGTTGTCGACCTCACAGTCAACCTTGCAAAGCCTGCTACATATGCAGAAATCTGCGCAGCAATGAAGGAAGCAAGTGAAGGCGAGCTGAAGGGTATCCTCGGCTACACAGAAGATGCAGTTGTCTCTTCAGACTTCCTCGGTGACACAAGAACCTCAATCTTCGATGCCAAGGCCGGTATCGCACTCACAGACACATTCGTCAAGGTTGTCTCATGGTACGATAACGAGATTGGTTACTCCAATAAGGTTCTCGACCTCATCGCACACATGAAGAAGGTCAACGGCTGATTCAAGTCAGACTGATTCCGGCATTATGCCCGGGTTTTATCAGGGCCTGCCGATTTCTGGCGGGCTCTTTTAGTAAAGAGGTGAATTATGCAGCTTAATACAATCAAGGAAGCCGATCTTAAAGGAAAGCGCGTTGTCATCCGTGTTGATTTCAACGTTCCTCTCAAGAACGGTGTCGTCACAGACAATACAAGAATCAAGGCAGCTCTTCCGACAGTGAAGTATATCCTCGAGCAGGGTGCTTCTCTTGTTGTCATGAGCCACTTCGGACGTCCTAAGGGACAGAAGAATCCTGATTTCTCAATGGCTCCTATTGCAAAGGAGTTCGAGGCTCTTCTCGGAAAGCCAGTCAAGCTTGCACCGGACGTGATTGGTGATGAGGTTGAGGCAGAAGTCAAGGCTCTCAAGCCAGGTGAAGTCCTTCTTCTTGAGAATGTCAGATTCTACAAGGAAGAAGAGGCAAACGATCCGGAGTTTGCAAAGAAGCTTGCCAGCTATGGTGATATCTACTGCAACGATGCATTCGGAACAGCTCACAGGGCACATGCCTCAACTGAGGGTGTCTCCCACTATCTTCCCAGCTATGCCGGTTTCCTCATTGAGAAGGAAGTCAAGTTCATGGCTCCTCTTCTTGAGAATCCTGACAAGCCTTTCGTTGCAATCATCGGCGGTTCAAAGGTTTCCAGCAAGATTACTGTCCTTGAGTCTCTCGTGAAGACATGTGACACAATCGTCATCGGCGGCGGAATGGCTTACACCTTCCTCAACGTTCTCGGACACAAGATTGGGAAGTCCCTTTTCGAGCCGGATTACGTTGAAACAGCAAAGGCCTTCCTCGACAAGGCAGCAGAGAAGGGTGTCAAGGTCATTCTCCCAGTTGACAATGTCTGTGCAAAGGAATTCAGCGAGACTGCTGAGCCGGTTCTTGTCAACAGTGACAACATCAGTGATGATCTGATGGGTATGGATATCGGACCGAAGACAGTCAAGCTCATCGTAGATGCAATCAAGGATGCAAAGTCTGTCGTATGGAACGGCCCGATGGGAGTGTTCGAGTTTGACGCATTCGCAAAGGGTACAGAGGAAGTCGCAAAAGCTCTTGCTGACAGCAATGCAACAACAGTTGTCGGTGGTGGAGACTCAGTGGCTGCCATCAACAAGTTCCACCTTGCTGACAAGATTTCACACGTCTCAACAGGCGGTGGTGCATCACTCGAGTTCCTTGAAGGAAAGGTTCTGCCTGGAATCAAGGCTCTTGAGAAATAAAACCTGATTCTGATTAAGTGAATTCTGGCAGGGTCTGAAAACCCTGCCAGCATGTTAAGGAAGTAAGAAAATGAGAAAACCATATATTGCAGGAAACTGGAAGATGAACATGACTCCTTCTGCAGGAGCTGCGTTCGCACATGATCTGGCAGAGGCTGCAAAGAAGGCAGGAGCCGATGTGAAGATGATGGTCGCTCCGCCTTTTGTCACGATTCCGGCTGTTGTCGAAGCCCTCAAGGGCACAGGTATCATCGTCGCGGCACAGAACATGAACGATCACAAGAGCGGTGCCTACACAGGTGAAGTCGCTCCTGACATGCTCAAGGATCTCGGTGTCAACACAGTCATCCTTGGTCACAGCGAGAGAAGAAGCTACTACAAGGAAAGTGATGAATTCATCAACAAGAAGGTTCTTCTTGCCATTGAAGAGGGCATGGATGTCGTTCTCTGTGTCGGTGAGACACTTGAGGAAAGGGAGTCAGGCAAGCTTGAGGAAGTCCTTTCCACACAGCTTTCCGGCGATCTCAAGGATGTGAAGGCAGAGGATATGTGCCATATCACAATCGCATATGAACCGGTCTGGGCAATCGGAACAGGAAAGACAGCCACACCTGAAGATGCTGACAGCGCACATGCATTCATCCGCTCATTTGTTGCAAAAATGTATTCAGCTGATATTGCAGAAAACCTGATTATACAGTATGGTGGTTCTGTTAATGCCTCCAATGTAAAGGCATTGATGGCAAAGGAAAATATCGACGGAGCCCTCGTTGGCGGAGCTTCCCTTTCCGTTGAGAAATTCCTGCCGATAATCACTTTTGACAAGTAAGGCGGTTAAACAGATAAAATGGGTGTTTTAAGTATTATCCTTCTGGTGCTTTTCGTTATTTCCGCACTGGCTCTAATCTTCCTGGTCGCAATTCAGGATGAGAAGTCTCAGGGACTCGGCGGTATCTTCGGAGGTTCTTCAGATTCAGCTTTCGGAAGCGGATCATCAAAGTTCCTCACAAGACTCACCACTTATATGGCAATTGCCTTTGTTGTCCTTGCTCTTCTGGTCGGTGTGACAACCAAGTCCAGTTCTTCCACTCTGCTTGAAACAGCTGCAAGCGTTCAGTCAACCGATGCCGCATGGTATTCTGCTGACAGTTCTGCTGATACTGCAGTGACAGAGTAAGGGTAAGATACATCATTCAAGCCGACTCGTTCAGGGTCGGCATTTCTGTATAAAAAGGAGGTGGATTATGCAGGTTTGCATCATATATGCAGGAAAGGACAGGGCTGACACATCTCTTGAAAGCATTTCAAAAGAGCTGGCACGTGGACTTGAGAGTCAGGGACACAGTGCTGATGTCTTCAACATGTATGTTGATACGGACAGGAAGCTTTCCTTTTACGACTATATCATAGTCGGCACCAATGCGACCGGATTCTTTGGAGGCAGGATTCCGGATGTTATCAGGACCTATCTGTCCCGTGCCGGACAGATAAGCGGCAAGAGATGCCTTGCTTTTGTATCTAAGGGTGGTCTAAGAAGCCAGAAAACATTATCTTTACTCATGAAGGTGATGGAAGGTGAAGGAATGTATCTCAAGCTTTCAGAGATCATCAAGAAACCAGACATTGCATTCGCACTGGGCAAAAGATTAAACGTGGAAAGGAATTTTTAAAATGAAGAAAATTATCTCATTGATACTTGTAATCTCTCTCGTTCTCTGTTCAGCCTTTGCTGTTCCAAACAACAGGAATGCAGCTGCTACAGTCAATCTGATCCGCAATACTGTAATCACAAATGCTGATCTTGCAAATCAGATGAGTGCTCTTGGAGCCACCAGCGATGATCAGGCACTCAGTGTCCTGAATATCATGATTAACGACGAAGTCTTCCTTCAGGGAGCAGAGCGTGACGGAATCACAGTCACAGACGCGCAGCTTGATGCACTGTATGCCCAGCAGAAGTCTTCTTATGAATCCCAGGCTGGAGCATCCCTTACTGATGAGCAGTTTGAGCAGGTCGTTATTAATGCCTATGGTTCTGTTGATGCTTACAAGGAATCAATCAAGAACCAGTACATCCTCCAGACATACCTGCTTCAGGAGAAGGGAGAGGAACTCAACAGCCGTGATTACACACCGGCATCCGCTGATGTTGAGAACTTCTACAGAAGAAATGCAACCAATTTCACTCAGGCTGAGAACGTGAAGTTCGCACAGATTTACATGTCCAAGACAGGTGACAGTGCAACAGATTCTTCAAAGAAGGCCACAATGGAGCAGATTGCTTCTGATATCCACAGCGGAAAGCTCACTTTCGAGGCTGCTGTCAACCAGTATACAGAAGATGAGGAAAGCAAGGCAGACGGCGGTGTCATGGGATGGCTTTCAAGCGACAACACTACAGTCCGTCAGCTTTGGGGAAGCAACTTTGTCGACACTGTTCTTTCTCTTCCTCTTGGCACAGTCAGTGATGTTCTTGAGTCAGGAACAGGTTACCATATAGTCAAGGTCACAGTGCACAATGATGCCCGTATCCTCGGAATCGATGACAGGATCCAGCCGGATGTCGATTACACAGTCAGGGATTACATCTCCAGCTATCTTGCTCAGGTGAACATGCAGAGTGCAATGAACGAAGCTCTTAACGAGATGGTTGAAGAACTTAAGTCTGAAGCCCGTATCAGAATCATATACGGCAACTGATATGAGCGAGAAATATTACTCCAAACATGAGGCGAGGGTGCTTGCAGTCGAAACGCTGTACGCCCTCGACTTCAACAATCAGCTTGATGATGAACCGGATCTGACTCTTTTTCCTGGAAAGAGTGAGGCAGAGATGAAAGCTCTGAATGAGGAGACGCTTTTCTATGCGCGCTATCTCATTCACGGAGTTCTTGAAAACCGTCAGGAAATCGACCAGATCATTTCAAAGTATTCGATAAACAGACCGCTTGAGAGAATCAATCTTGTTGACAGGAACATACTGCGTATAAGCGTGTTCTGTCTGCTTCATTCTTCAGATCTTCATCCTTCAATCATAATTGATGAAGGCGTGAAGCTTTCTCAGGAAATGTCGACAAACGTGACATACAAGTTCATCAACGGTCTTCTTGATGCTCTTAGCAGAAATCTGAGGAAAGAGGGATGATTCAGCTTAAAAACGCAGAGGAAATCGCGAAGATAAAAAAAAGCGGCAGGATTCTTTATGACTGTCTGATGTCACTTGAGGATGTCATCAAGCCCGGAGTCTCAACCTGGGATATTGACCGTCATGCTCATGAGTTCATCGTCCGTCATCATGCATATCCTTCCTGCCTCGGCTATTGCGGATACCCAAATGCGACATGCACATCAGTCAATGATGTTGTAATTCACGGTATTCCTTCTAAGCATCAGATTCTCAAAGAAGGGGATATCATCTCTGTTGATATCTGTGTCACGCTTGATGGCTTTGTCAGTGATTCCACAAGAACCTATGAAGTCGGCAAGGTAAGCGATGAAGTGCACAGGCTCAATGTCGTGACACGCGAGAGTCTCTATCTTGGCATTGAAGCGGCAAAAAAGAAGAATGCACGTATCAGTGATATCGCTTCCGCTGTTTTCAAACACTGCTTTTCTGAGAATGGATACGGTGTCATCAGGGATTACACAGGTCACGGAGTCGGTTTCGATCTTCATGAAGAGCCTGAAGTTCCGAACTATGTCAGTCCCATGATTCCGAATCCAAGACTAAAGCCCGGAATGGTCATTGCAATTGAACCGATGGTTGCTCTTGGAACCTGGAAAATAAAGGAATCAAAGACTGATGGCTGGACTGTGCGTACAGCTGACGGCAAAAGTGCCTGTCACTGGGAGCATACAATAGCGATTACCGATAACGGTGTGGAAATACTCACCGAGTTCTGATATTGAAAAAAGGGAGGCTCAGGCCTCCTTTTCTCATATAAGCCTCATATGAGCGCGGGAATGAGTGAACAGATCGAAAACCGTATTGATGAAAGGTCTCAGACCGGCAAGAATCATCAAGGACTCAATCACCATCAGGATTCCTAAACACAAACCTATAATCCCGCAGACAAATCCAGCGACTGAACCTCCTGCCTTCCTGCATCTGTTTCCGAAAATGACGGCAACGATTCCAAGAATCAGCGCAATGAAGCCGGATGAGAAGAAATAGAATATGATTGAGAGTATGCCGCAGACAAGAGAAGCTGTTTCTTCCTGCTTCAGTTTTCTTTCTTCATCAGCCATTTTTCTTCCTCCTTCTGTTTATAGAATATAATGATTTTCTGTCAGACAGAAACATAATTTGTTAAAAAATCCTCACTGTGCTATAACGGATAATCATGCTGTTACATCAGACAGATTTCTCAAAACAGTCCGTATTGAAATCCATAATGCTATCTTCCTTTCCTCTGATAATAGCAGAGCTTGTGAACCTGCTGTACAGTCAGGTGGACAGGATTTACATTTCAAGGATTGAGGGAATCGGCTCTGTCGCTCTGACAGGTGTCGGACTGTGTCTGCCCATCATCAGTCTGATATCAGCATTCGCCCGGCTTTACGGCTCAAACGGAGGAGGGCCGCTTTGCGCTATCGAGCTTGGCAGGAACAACCATGAAGAAGCAGAAAGATTGTTATCGACGTCATTCAGTCTAACGATTATAACAGGGGCTGTAATCACGGTGATTGTCCTCCTTTTCAACCGCCAGATACTCTATCTGTTTGGTGCAAGTGATCAGACATTCCCTTATGCCCGGGATTACATTGTCATCTATGTAATTGGTTCCATACCGGTTCTGATTACACTGACACTCACACCATTCATCAATGCCCTAGGATACTCTTCAGTCGGTATGATTGCCGTGATAATCGGAGCTGTCTCAAATATCATTCTTGATCCGCTTTTCATCTTTGTATTCTCGATGGGTGTGAAGGGTGCTGCTGTCGCGACAGTAATCAGCCAGATAATCTCATCAGTCTTCGTGATATGCTTCCTCAGAAGCCGTAATCTTCCTATCAGGCTGAGGTTTAAGAGAATTGAATCTCACAGGGCCGGAAAGATATGCATGCTCGGTATAAGCGGCTTCACAATGGGTGCGACTAACTCTGCTGTACAGCTTGTATGTAACAAATGTGCAGCAATCTGGGGCGGTGATCTGTATGTCGGGGTTATGACAATCCTCAATTCTGTCAGGGAAATATACTCAACTCCTATTAATGGAATCTCAGGAGGCGCAAGTCCTGTCATGAGCTATAACTACGGACGGCAGGATTACAGAAGAGTCATGAAAGCAAGCAACATCCTTCTTTACATGATGCTTGTCTACACAGGGTTTATATGGGCTCTTCTTTATATCTTCCCGGATCCCTTCATCATGCTCTTTGCAAGTGACGAAGCTCTCATCAATGCAACCCACCATGCCCTGCAGATTTATTTCTTCGGTTTCATTTTCATGTCCCTTCATATGACAGGGCAGCAGACCTTCGTCGCTTTAGGATATGCAAAACAGGCTGTGTTCTTCTCTCTCTTCAGAAAAGTCATAATAGTCGTACCTCTGACTATAATCCTCCCTTATGCATTCGGTGTTGACGGTGTGGTCCTTGCTGAACCTATCAGCAATGTCATTGGAGGGTTTGCAACTTATACTGCAATGAGGCTTGTTGCTTTCCGTCATCTGAAGAAACAGCTTGCAAATGACAGGGCCTTAAACTAATATTTTTCACAATAGGAGACAACGCATGTCAAAAGAATTCATCACCTGCGACATGATCCGTGACGCAGCACTTAAGCTTGTCTACAGAATGTACACTGAAGACGGGTTTGTTCCAGATGTCATTTATGACTCACTCAGAGGTGGAGCATATATGGCTAATGTCATGAGCGAATTCTACAAGCTCATCGCGCTCAAAGAGGGCAAGACACCTGTGTTCTACGCTGCAGTTGTAGCAAGAAGCTACAACCTCGTTAAAGACCATGCCGGTCATGTTGACATTGACGGCTGGACCTGGTCTCCCAAAAACCTCAAGAAAGGGCAGAAGGTCCTTATTGTCGATGACATCTTCGATACTGGAATGACAGTCAATGCCCTTGCCAACACAGTCATGGAATGTGGAATCCCGAGAGAGGATATCAAGGTGGCGGTATATGACTACAAGGTTCCTGTCTTCAAAAATGAGAAGCCTCTGCCGATACAGCCTGACTACTGGTGCCGCAAGCATGTGCTTGAGAGGCCGGAAGATGAGAGATGGATTCATTACACATGCCATGAGTTCATCGGCCTGACCCATGATGAGATTGAGACGGTCTATACAGATCCAGAAGTGAGGAACATCCTTCATACAATCCTGGAGAACTGAAAAACAAATAAGGAGGTGAGCAAATAAGCAAACCTCCTTTTTAATAAAACGGGATGCCCTGAAGACATCCCGCAGAAAGAAAATTCAATAATACAATCAGACATCGTCGAGGGAGAACAAGCCATACTGTGTTGTAAGCACATAGACTTCTTCACCAAGTTTGAATATTTCACTTGCCTCGATATCATTGCTTTGAGTGTTTCTGATAGAAAATTTAGATTCAGTATTTTCATTACTGAGTGTAAGTATTCTGGAAGGAGAACGCTCTCCTCTGTATTCAATGAAATAAAGCTTTCCATCAGAGCCGACAAATGACGGGAAAATACTGCTAGAACTACCAGTAGCATCTGCAACATATTCCATATCAGGACTTCCAACAGTTCCTCTATAGACAGTGAAACCTGAAGTAATTGCATATATATCATCAGAATCGCTATAAGCGACAGATTTGATTGAGATGTCGCCAGAAACGTCATTCCCTTCTTTATCCTTGAAATTAACTTCTTTACCATTAAGATAATATTTATTATCAGAAGTGCGGATAAGGCCGTTGATACAGTCTGCAAAATTTTTAACTGTCTCAGGAAGTTCAGAAAGCGTTAGTGTAGTTTCTGATGCAACTGCCTTATAAATAGTTGCCTTGTTTGAAGACTGTGACTCTTTAGTTACAAGATAGGTATCTGTATCAATCTGGTAGCATGCAATCACAACAAAACTGTCAGATGCCCCCGATGGCTTTATTTCTATAGCTTTTTTTTCAGTCCCATCACCAAGAGAGATGTAATAGAATTTCTGTTCATTCACACTGACATTCGGCTGTTCGTCAGTCATGTAAATGATTGCATCTTCGCTCTCACTCATCCAGCCAAGGCCGAGATAGAATTTCTCGAAGATGGCATCATCAAGGATTGTGGTTTCATTTTTACTGGCATTGCCTTCCTGAAGTCCGTCTTTTGATACAAAGTAGAAAACATTGTCCTTTGCCCCAATGAAGACCCTGTCTTTATGGTCTATTCTGTTTACGTGAGGAAGACGGGAAAGGATGCCCTCATTATCGAGATTGCAGGAGACAAGCGAGAGAACAACAACAATCAAGGAAAGAAGAATATATTTTTTTCTCATTATTACTTTCCTCCAGAACTACTGACGATACGTGAATGACAATGTTATTGGAATCATTGTCATAAGGGAATTCTGGTCAGCTCTGTCCTTCTGGAAATAGAGTTCAGGGATGACCCAGATGCCTGACTTGAGTCCGACTCCCCAGTGCTCCGTGAAATACCAGTCAAAACCGGTTTCGAAAGAAAGGAAGAAGGGAAGATAGGCTCCGCCATAAGAATAAGACATATATGAAATACCAAGGCCAAGGGAAAGAGGAATCTCGAATGTTCCCTGCACAGGAAGGAATGTCATCTTGAACTGCATTGGCACGTTTGTCAGAAGAGCATCATTGACAACAAAATTAAATCCGTAGCCAATCTCACCGCCAAGAGCGATATAGGAGTTGACAAATACCTGGTATGCTATTGAGCCGAATCCACCGACTGGATCAAGTCCTGTATGTCCTTCTGAACCGACACCTGAGCCGACATAAGTCTTATCTTCTCCGAATGCAGTCAGTGTCAGCGGCAATGTGGGTCCTGCGGTTATTGTGAAACGCTGGCTGCCGTTGTCGTAATATGGTGCTGCAAAAAGGGAAGTGCAGAGCACTGATACAAGAAGCATCACCATACAGAATTTCTTGAATTTCTTTTTCATAGATTTGAATATAACTGAAAAGGCCGTAAAAGTCTAAACCAAGTTGTAAAATTCACGTGTTTTCCATTAAATTACACATATGGCAATAAGAATTGATGGAAAAGAAACCGCACAGGTTTATCAGGAGAAAATAAAAAAGGAAACAGAAGAGTTTTTCCTCAGGACAGGAAAGCGACCTGTTCTTGCTGTGATACTTGTCGGAAACGATCCAGCGAGTATCAGCTATGTGACAAGCAAGAAGAGCGCCTGCGATAGTCTGTGTTTCGGCCATAAGGATTTCACTCTTGATGAGAATACAAGTGAAGAAGAGCTTATTGAGCTTATCAGAAAACTCAATGAAGACAATGAGACTGACGGTATTCTTGTTCAGTTCCCAGTTCCTCCTCAGATAAACGAAGATCATGTGATTCTCGCAATATCACCAGAAAAGGATGTCGACGGGCTTCATCCTGTGAATGCCGGTCTTACTCTGATGGGTAAAGATGGTTTTGTCTCATGTACTCCCAAAGGCATTCTTGCTCTTCTTGACAGGTACAATATCCAGACAGATGGAAAGAGAGTATGCATCATTGGCCGCAGCAATCTTGTCGGAAAACCTTTATCAAGTCTTCTAATGCAGAAGGGAAGAGATGCTACTGTCACTGTATGCAATACACACACTGTCAATTTGAAAGAAATCACGCTTGAGAGTGATATCATCATTGTCGCAGCAGGCCATGTGAACACTCTGACCGGAGATATGGTTAAAGAAGGTGCTGTTGTAATTGATGTAGGAACAAACCGCGTGGAAGACGAGAGCCGCGAACGGGGCTGGCGTCTTGTAGGTGATTGTGATTACAATGCCATAAAGAATAAGGCTTCTTATATCACACCAGTGCCCGGTGGTGTCGGACCAATGACTATAACAATGCTTATGGACAACACATTGATTGCCGCCAGAAAACGGGCAGGAGAACTGATTTGAAATATTACATTCTTGAATCATATGGCTGTCAGCTGAACATGGCAGAGGGCAATGCTCTTGAGACTCTTCTCAAGGGTGCTGGTCTTGAGAAGACAGAAGATGCAAAACTTGCTGATGCGGTCATTCTGAACACCTGTTCAGTGCGCAAGAGTGCGGAGAACCGCATCTGGGGTCGTCTTTCTTTCTATCATCACATAAAAAAAGCGGATCATCCGATAAAAATCATTGTCACAGGATGCATGGCAGAACGTCTTAAGGAAGACTTTCTCAAGGAAGCTCCGTTTGTTGATGCTGTAATCGGAACAAATGAGAAAATGGATATTCTCTCTTTCCTTACTGAAGGAAGGCTTGAGAAAGAAGACAAGTATCATTTTGTCTCAAACTATTATAAAGAAGGAGATTTCTCTTCCTATGTTCCTATTATGAACGGATGCAATAACTTCTGTTCATACTGTATTGTCCCATATGTGAGGGGAAGGGAAATCTCAAGAAGCATTGATGAGATCATAACTGAGATCAAGAACCTTGATTCAAAAGGCGTGAAGGAAATCACATTGCTCGGTCAGAACGTGAATTCCTATAATTTTGAAGGAATACGTTTCCCTGAACTTCTTTCTTCCATATGCAAGGAACTGGATAACATTGAGTTTGTCCGCTTTGATTCTCCTCATCCTAAGGATTTCTCTGATGAACTAATTTCTGTCATAGCTTCGCAGAATAGAGCCTGTAAACATATTCATCTGCCGATGCAGAGTGGAAACACAAGGATTCTTCAGCTGATGAACAGGAAGACAACAAGAGAGGATTTCTTCGCTCTTGTGGACAGAATCCGTGATGGAATTGACGGTGTGACATTCGCCACTGATGTGATGACTGGATTTCCTACTGAAACAGAGGAGGAGTATGAAGACACTCTTTCAGCAATGGAATATCTTTCACCGATTGAGGCCTTCATGTATTACTACAACCTCAGAGAAGGAACTCCTGCCGCAAGAATGGAAGGTCAGATTGAAGAAGAGGAGAAGGTCCGGCGCCTTGAGCGGTTGATTGATGAGCAGCTGAAAAGAGCGTCCCGGATAAAGGAGACCCGGGTTGGCCTGACAAGTCGTGCCGTCATCACTGGTGTCACCAGAAATGACAGGAATGCCTTCCTTGCCCGTAATGAGCACAATGAGATGATTTCCTTCATACCGGAAGACAAGCGCCTTAAGCCTGGAGATATGGTAACACTTGAGACAACATCCTTAAATGGCAATACATATTTGGGAAAAGAGGTGAGATGACATGAGTGAATATCAGGAAAAGGAAAGTGTTTTCAATGAGAAATTTGAGTCATTCAAGAGGCTCCTCTCTTCTTCAAGGAAGACTGCGGTTTTCACAGGCGCAGGGGTGTCAACACTTTCCGGTATTCCTGATTTCAGAGGTAAACACGGAGTATATAATTCTCCGTGGAAAGGCCTTGCTGTAGAGGAGATTCTTTCAATCGACTATTTCTTCGAGAATCCAGAAATATTCTATGCCTGGGCAGAGGAGGTCTGGTATCATCTTGAAGACTATGAGCCGAATATTGTTCATTACACGCTAGCGAAAATGGAGAACATGGGTCTTTTAAGCAGTGGAATATTCACCCAGAACATTGACTTCATGCATCAGAGGGCAGGCAGCAGGAAGGTTTATGAGCTTCATGGTTCCGCAAAGGCTGCATACTGCACCAGCTGTCATGCATATTACACATATGACCAGATTGCACCTGTAGTGCGCTCTCATCAGGTTCCATACTGCAAGACCTGCAAATCCCTTATCAAGCCTGATATCGTTTTCTATGGAGAAGCATTATCTGCAGATGTGCTCAAGAGGGCAGAAATAGCTTTCTCTCAGGCGGACCTCACCCTTATACTCGGTTCTTCCCTCACAGTTTATCCTGCAGCAGCATTCCCTCAGTTAACGAAGTATCATGGAGGCAAGACTGTCATTGTGAATGCCCAGCCTACGGATCAGGACAGAGATGCTGAACTCTGCTTCAAGGATCTTGAACAGTTTTTCAGTGCCTTGAATGACCATCTGGACGGAAAAAGCTGACATCTATTTGACAAAAAGAAAAACCTCATTTTCCGTAAGAAAAACAAGGTTTTTCTGATAGTGGAGGTGAGGAGATTCGCACTCCTGTCCTGCCGGGACATCCTGGAACGTCTACAGAGCTTAGTCACATTTTAGGTTTTCCCCTTCAGATAGAGCAATGTGACCAGCACATCCGGAAGGTATCCGCCTTTATGTCCTCTGAATCCAGCGGCTGAATCAGAGCAAGACCCTGTTGGTGTCGGACAGCCTCAGGTTAGGATCAGCACCTTCAGCGCCGTGCTCAAAAACACTGCTTAGGCAGCGAGAGCGAGTGCTTCGTCAGAGACAAATTCGTCTTCTTTCTTGGCATTTAATTTTTTTTGATAGTTTTACAAGTTGTCGCTTGGCCTGCAGTCCCAGACCTGCTCTGCCGGCAGTCGAAACTGGAACACCCCCGTTTCTTGTCTGTAAGCAAACGAAATTTAACAAATAATGATTTGTTTGGCAATTGCTATGAAAATACTCATTCAAGTGTCACAGTAATTTGGGGATTCGAACAATTAGAGCTAATCACTCCCTTAATCAGCAAAAACGTTAGTTTCGAATTATCATACTTATTGCTAAATGAAACAGATTTTTCAGCTTTCTCACATCTTATATTGTCTGAACCAAATCCATTTCGAAAGATGTAGCTGTAACCTATGTTGCTGAAAGTTCCGCCATCAACTGATACATTTATATTATTGTATATATCGTCATCGTAGACATAGACCGGAACTTCAAAACTGTCTTGTTTTTCACCGTGTCTATAGCAGTCAGAAATATTAATTGTAGTTTTTCGTCCTTCTGACTTTGAGACACTGAACGTTTCGAATTTGTCATTCTGTTCATCTAGCTTTCGGATTGTGATTGAAGCACCTTCTTCTGAAGTTACAATCTCATTGTTTTTCGCTGTGTCATACCAATAAACAGGGAACCAGCAATCTTCTTCAAGCTTATCGAAATAAACCGAAATAGTTTTTTTATTGCTATCATCATTTGCTTTGTTGATTCTGAAGGAGCGAGTATGAAAGCCTTGTCCTGGTTCAACAGGTCTAAGCTCAAAATAACCGAGACGACCAATTCTGGATTCAAATGAACAGTTTTCATTTGAATCAGAATAGATTGTCAGGCCAATGACAAAGGGTTCGGAACACTTAGGAAGGATATATACTTCAGGGCTCCCCATGGATTGATTTTTATTTATTTCATATGAAAGTTTAATTGGGTTTCTCAAGCATGTTCGCCATCTACCGGTTGTACCTGGTTCGACTGAAGAAACTATTGAGTAATAAAGTTTTTCATCTGAATATTCAGTCAAATCCTGAATTTTGTTTCCGACATTCAATCCGTTTCCATTACTCGTATAAAACTTTCCTGTTGTGTTGCCACCACCTATTCCTATACTGCTTGCATCAAAAATACAGACTTCATCTAGTTTTTCTAGTCTATATTCAGATGGCTTTGATAAATTAATTATGTAATATGCCTCAAATACGTTATTTCCATCGCTATCAACATACACAGGTGTATCTTTTAAGTAATCAATATACATGTCTTTGTTTTCAGTGAAATCTTTTTGTTTTCTTTCATAGACAAGCACATTGCTGAGGTTTCCTGAGAGGCCTGTTTCTGATGGCTTGAAAGTGATGGTCCCATTTCCATCAGGAAAAAGCATGAATGAATTGGAACCTGTATTAACAAGGCTTCCGGAAGGGGAACGTGCGGCTAATGATTCATAACTGTTTTGAACAACAGGAGTGTTGCTACGTGAAGAAGGTGAGGTGTTTGATTTATTATACGCAGTTACATTGAAGGCAACTGAATATAATTTGTCTGGGATCAGTCCTGAAATGGTAATTGTTGAGTCAGCATTCATTGGCCCAAGAGAAACGGGATTACTTTCTAAGTCTTTTACATCTTCTTCTGTAAGTGAAATATTCTCAACAGGAAGGATTTCTTCATTGTCAGGACTGGAATTACAAGATATAAACAGCATTGAAATAATCAGCAGCAGGACATAGGCAATCTTTTTCATAAAAACCCTCAAGTATGTGTTTTAAGTATCGCCCCCCCATGCAGGTGTCAAGGAAAGAGATGCTTCGAAATAATATTCATTTTAGTAAGCATAATTGTTGTACGCCTTGAATAACAGACGCGTTGTATATTATCTTCTAGGTTAATCAGGAAGAAACAATGGGCAATAAAACAGATGCGCGTATAGCAAAGACTAATGAGAAACTCAGAAATGCTTTGCTTGAGCTTATGAAGAAACAGTCAATCGATACTATTTCTGTTACAGAACTGTGCAAAACCGCAGGTATAAACAGGAACACATTCTATTCACATTACAGGGAACCGGTTGACTTACTGAATGAGATTGAGAATGAGCTTCTTGGAATGATGTGGAACACACTTAGCCAGGCTGATAAGCTTGCGGCCGACTTGAACACATATATCAGATCCGCGCTTCAGACAATCAACCAGAACAGGGAACTGTGCTATATCATCCTGTCCCGGCACGGCAACCGTCATTTTGTCAAATCCCTTATTGAGATGCTTCAGCCTCTTGTTGTCCATTCCTGGGTTGCAATGGGGATGACTGAGGAAGAGTCCGCAATCACATATACATACTGTGTAGGCGGAGCAATAGCTGTTCTTGAGCAGTGGGTGAATGAGAACTATCAGACAGACGTTAACCGCCTGTCTGACATGCTTTCTGATTTGATAGAGAACGGCCGTATCAGAAATATAAACAGATATTAATAGTTGAGATTCTTCAGCTCGCGTCTCTGGTCACGCTGCAGGTCGCGCTCCTTGATTGCAGCCTTCTTGTCGTATACGGCCTTACCTCGGGCAAGGGCAATCTTCATTTTCACAAGATTGTTCCTGATGTAAATCTCAAGAGGCACGATTGTCATACCTTTAGCCTCAACCTTCCGGTTGAATTTCTTGATTTCCTGCTTGTGAGCAAGAAGGATTCTCTTCCTGTCCCCCTGATGGTTGAAAACCTTTCCTCCATGGGAGTAGGGCTGGATGATGAATCCGATAAGCTCAAGCTGGCCGTTCTTAATCTCGACGTAGCTGTCTGAGAAAGAACATCGTCCTTCTCGGATGCTTTTCACCTCAGTGCCAACCAGTGCAATGCCACACTCCAGTTCCTCAAGGATTTCATAGTTGAAATAGGCTTTTTTATTTTTCTGTATCAGTTTGAATTCTTTCTTGTCCGACATTTTCAGATTTCCTTTACAAGCCTGAAGCCGCAGTAGTCACTGGTTGTGCTTCTGTCCATCACACCTACAGTTTCCTCACTGACTGAACTACTGTCATTTATATAGCTTCCACCTTTTACAATCACATCAGTGAAAGGAAGCTCGTAAGCACTGTAAGATTCATTCTGACTCCGTGCAAGAGGTACGTAGGATGTTGATGTCATCTCCCACAGTCCGCCAAGCATGGAAGAAGGAGTTGATGAATCAGTTTCTGTGGAGACAAGACTTCTGGCATAAGGCTTTCCTTCTGCTGAGACGGCGGCAAGATACCACTCTGCCTCAGTCGGAAGCCTGTATTTTTCACCGGTTGTCTCGCTGAGCCAGCGGGTATAGGCGTCCGCCGCGTACCAGCTGATATTGCGGACCGGAACCAGAGAATGATAGGAGGTGCTCAGAGTGACACCTTCAAGATAGTATTCATCAACCATCCCGTCTGCGATGAGAGTCGCAAGATTGTTTTTTGCCCAATATGGATTTGCCTCCACAAAGAGAGCATAATCATATTCACTCACGCATTCACGTGCTATGGCAAAAGCATCCGTATTTGTCCTGAATGAAAGAGTGTTATAGCTGCCTGTGTCTGCACCCATTGAGACTTCTGATGCAGGATAAACAAACCAGTCGCCATCCTTTTCAGGAACAATTCTGGCTGTTTCAGTGGCAGGTGAAGAAGGGATTTCTCCATTGATCAGGGATTGAATCTCATTGACATCAGCTGTTCTATAGATTATGCCGTTGTCATCAAGGATTTCCATTGCCTGTTTAAGGCCTTCAAGCATTTTCTCGGACGTGACGAAAAGACTGAAAAGATAGAAATCATCAGATACATCACTCAGGCCGAGGGCAGCAACGTCTCTGGCATATGATGAAAGCAACGGGCGGTAATTATAGAACCTGTCGTATTCAAGAACAGCACTGTAGGCGACAAGTCCTTCAAGAGTTTCTTCCTTTATTCCATGATACAGTTCAGTTTCATCCGCTGTTATGGTGACAGGAACATCAAGAATTCTTCTGAAAAAAAGAGTCCCGAATACAGGGTGGTCAACATCAAGAGAAGTACTGCCTGCAACAGTCGAATTCTTTATGTATGTCACCTCATGTGTTCCTGACTGTATGAATACTCTCTGTCCTGTGGTTGATGCTGTGTATCTTCCGTCGACAAAGACTCCGACATCAGTCATTTCAGATGTGAACTGCACCCATCTTCCACCGTTCACAATGCCCGGAAGATAAAAGATGAGAAAGACTGCAAGCAAAACGATTATTGCAAACAGTATAAGTATATATTTACCTGGTCTCATTCCGAGGATTTCGGGGAGGCGGACCGGGGTTACTTCTGGTATGTCCTTCTTTTTTTTCATTGCCTGCTAAGCGTAATAAAAGCCAATTCTATTGTCAACAAAGACCTGATATGTTAGCTTTCAGCATATGGAAAAGATATACAGCTTCGTCGAGAGGCATGCAGAAAGATATCTGACAAAAAGAAAGGCTCTCAAAGAAGCAGGAAAGGGTGAGAAGAAGACAGTTTTAAAGGAAATATGGTCCTGGCTTGACGCCTTCATCTTCGCAATAATCGCTGTTCTTCTCATAAACCAGTATCTTTTCCAGCTGTTTGTCATTCCTTCTCCCTCTATGGTTGATACAATCAATGTCGGAGACCGTGTTGTCGTCAGTAAGCTAAGCTACGGGCTTGAGCTGTATCCGGCAGGAACCAAGATATTCACAGACAGCAGGGATGTGAGCAGGGATGACATCATCACTTTCTATAACCCTGAATATGAGTCAAAGGGGCCAGTATTCGACATCCTGTCCCAGATTATCTATATGGGCACTCTTTCATTAGTGAATATTGACAAGAATGCGGATGGAACTCCCGCCGAGAGGCTTTTTGTCAAGAGAGCTGCCGGACTTGGCGGCGATCAGGTCTGGTTTGAGGACGGGGATGTCATGATTGAGCCTGCAGGCTATGCATCTGCAGTCAGTGAAACAGCTTTCAGACAGGAGAACGGACTTTCCCTTCAGCCTGCAAGATCTGTTGGAAAAGATTACTATCCCGGCCTTCAGGCCTGGGCGAGACTCTATGCTCTTCAGGAAGCCGGAGTCTCGACTGCTCCGTCTCACTTGATTGAGGATTATAAAAACGCTGATGGCTCTCAGCTTTATGATATGTATGAGTTTTCAAAACACATGACACAGTACAGCAGTCTGATTGATCCATCTGACATGGATACAAGAAGCCAATGGGCACGTTACAGAGCAGGAATCTATGTGCCTGAAGGTTATGTTCTTCCTCTTGGTGACAACCGTGACAACTCACGTGACGGAAGATACTTTGGCCCTGTGCCTGAATCGGATATTAACGGAAGAGTCCTGTTCCGTTTCTGGCCGATAAACAGAGCAGGCGGACTTGACTGATGAAAGAATTCCTTGACCTGACAAAACCAGTATCACTGTATCTTCATATTCCGTTCTGCACTACAAAATGCGGCTATTGCGCATTCTATTCTCTGGAAAACTCAAAATGCGGTAAAGATGACAAGGACCGCTTCTTCACTGTCATCTCAAGCCAGCTTGAAGCGCTTGTCGAAGAGCTACGGTGTCCTTTTGATACTGTTTATATCGGGGGTGGAAATCCTGGACTGATTGGAGCTGAAAGAATCATCAGCCTTCTTGAGACAGCTTCAAGATATGGAAAGAGCAGGGAAGTCTCAATGGAGATAAACCCTGAAACCCTTGATGAATCGTTCAGGGCAGTTTGTGAATACGTCACACGTTTCTCTCTTGGTATCCAGAGTTTCAATTCCCGCCACCTGAGGACACTTACGAGAAACGCTTCACAGGAAAGTGTTGTCAGGGCACTTGCGCTTCTTCAGGATTTCAGAAAGGAAAAAGGTATTCAATTCAATGCTGACCTGATGACAAACATTCCTTTCCAGACACTTGAAGAAGCGCTTGATGACATTGACAGGCTTGTCTCTTATTCTCCTGACCATATCTCACTTTACTCACTCACCTTTGAGGAAGGCACTAAGCTCATTCAGGAACACAGGCCCAAGAGTGAGGAAGAGGAGGCTTACATGCTGACTCATCTTTGGGATCATCTTGAGAAGCTCGGATATGAGCATTATGAGGTAAGCGCTTTTGCAAAAGACGGCTCTTACTGCAAGCACAATCTCGTTTACTGGAATCTTGGTCAGTATATCGGTCTGGGCCCTTCATCTGAATCCAGTGCAGGATACAGCACTGTTGTATCCTCAAGGGAAAAGGAAACGCTTGAAGAATACTTGCTCAATCCGTCCTTTGACAGTGTCCGTCTCACGCGTGAAGAAGCGCTTGAAGAATATCTGATGACAGTGCTGAGGACGAAGTGGGGCCTGTACAAGAAGGAATTCGCAACCCGCTTCGGTGCTGATTTCGACAGTCTTTTTTCAGACAGGATCAGACAGCTGGATGCATCGTGGTATGAAGATAGCAAAGATACCTTCCGCCTTACACGTGAAGGAGTTATGGTCATGAACCGCGTTCTTGTCACGCTCTTTCTCGCGCTTTAGGTTGACAGCCATTTTTTCTTTATGGTAGTTTATCAAGCGTTCGAAATAAAACATATTCTTAATTCACATAAGAGGTTCTAAATGTCAGGCCACAGTAAATGGGCAACCATCAAGCACAAGAAGGGTCTTGCTGACGCGAAGCGCGGCCAGAAGTTCACCAAGCTTATCAAGGAAATCACTGTCGCAGCAAAGATGGGCGGCGGAGATCCGGATTCCAACGCAAGACTGAGAACAGCCATCCTCAAAGCCAGAGCAGAGAACATGCCTAAGGACAATATTGAAAGGGCAATCAAGAAAGCTAGCGGTGAGGATGCAAACACAACTTTCTACGAACTCACATACGAAGGATATGCTCCAGGCGGAGTCGCAATCATCATCGACACGCTTACAGACAACAAGAACAGGACTGCTGCTGATGTCAGAAGCACTTTGACAAAGCTCGGCGGTTCCCTTGGTGCCACAGGCTGTGTCTCTTACATGTTCCAGACTAAGGGTGTCATCACATATGATGCTTCAAAATACACAGAGGACCAGATTTTCGAGGCTGCTCTTGAGAACGGAGCTGAGGATGTCAGCGCTGATGACGGAGTGATTGAGGTCACGACAAGTCCTTCAGACTTCGCAGCCGTTCTTGAAGCCATGCAGGCTGCAGGTTTCGAGCAGGACAGTGCTGATGTCAACAAGATTGCCGACAACACTGTCACACTTGACAAGGAGAAGGCAAACAAGGTCCTCAAGATTGTCGAGCGTCTTGAAGATCTCGAAGATGTCCAGCAGGTTTCCACTAACCTTGACCTGCCGGATGATTTCGAAGAGGAATGAGAATTGATTATCCTGGGTGTTGATCCGGGACTGGCTAATACAGGCTGGGGTGTGGTCGAGACAGTCAACCAACGCTACCGGCCTGTTTCTTTTGGTGTCATCAGGACTGACGCCACACACAGCCTGCCCGAAAGAATTCATGCCATCGCTTCTGAGCTTGGTAAACTTGCCAAGATGTACAGGGTTGAGGCCGTCAGTATAGAGGACATTTTTTTCGCACAGAACATCTCCAGCTCGATATCTGTCGCAAAGGTCATCGGTGCAGTCACTCATGAAATGACAAACCTCGGTCTTGATGTCCAGTATTTCTCTCCGCTTCAGATCAAGATGGCAATTACGGGAATCGGAAGGGCTGACAAGAATCAGGTGCAGCAGATGGTCGCGCTTCTGCTTAAAATGGACAAGATCCCAAAGCCGGATCATGCGGCTGATGCACTTGCTGACTGTATAACATACGCCGTGATGAACAGCACGATGCAGAAAATTGGAGGAATTAAGCGTTGATTAATGCGATTAACGGTGTCATAACCGCCTGCAATGAAAACAATATCATAATCAATGCCGGAGGTATTGAGTACATCCTTGAGGTAAGCGGACGCTGCAGCGCACATTTTGCACCTTACATCAACAAGGAACCGGTCAGGGTCCTGACTGTTTTCCAGGTCAGAGAGGATGCGATGACACTCTTCGGCTTCATGGACAGGGCTGAGCGTGAATGTTTTATCGAGCTGATTAAAGTTCCTGGCATTGCTGGAAAAGGCGCCTTGAAAATCCTCACATCAATCAGCGTCAACGACTTCATCAGGGCTCTGGACAGCAGGGACCTGTCCACGCTTTCCAGAATTCCTGGAATCGGATCAAAGACGGCCCAGAAGCTTGTCCTCCAGCTGAGAGACACTCTTGTTTACGATGAGAATGAACCGGATGGAAGCAGAAGTGCACAGACTAATGACGCAAAGGCTTATGAAGATGTGATAGAATCCTTTGTTGGAATGGGCTTTGAGAAAAAGCTCGTTATAAGGACACTTGAGAAGATTCTTACAAAGGAGAAGGAGAATCTCAAAGGTCTTGGAAAAGAAGAATGTGAGAATCATATCTTCCCGCTGCTACTCAGGAGTTTGAGCTGATGATTGAAGATGAAGATTTCCTGCCTTCTGACAGTCCTGTTGCGGTAACATTTCAGGCTGTTGACGAAAAGATAGAGAATGTGCTGCGTCCGCAGTATCTTGAGGACTTCCAGGGACAGAAACAGCTTAAGGAGAATCTTGGGGTATTCATCAAGGCCGCCCGTGAAAGAGGAGAGGCTCTTGACCACACCTTCCTTATCGGGCCTCCGGGACTTGGAAAGACCACGCTTGCATCCATTATCGCGAATGAGATGCATTCTGAGCTGAGGATGACGAGTGCTCCCGCTCTTGAGAAACCCAAGGATCTTGCCGGTATTCTCACAAATGTCACCGAGAATTCCATTTTCTTCATCGATGAGATTCACCGTCTCAAGCCTGCTCTGGAAGAGATGCTGTACATCGCGATGGAAGACTTTGAGATTGACTGGGTCATAGGGCAGGGCCCCAGTGCACGTACGATGAGGATTCCTCTTCCGAAGTTCACTCTTATAGGAGCAACTACAAAGGCAGGGGCTGTATCAACGCCTCTTTCTGAAAGATTCGGCATCACCGGGCATCTTGAGTATTACAATCCTGATGAGCTGCAGCAGATTATCTTGCGTTCTGCCGGTATCCTCAAGTGTGATATATCTTCTGATGCATCCGCCTTGCTTGCCCGCTGTTCAAGAGGAACGCCGAGAATCGCTAACAGACTTCTCAAGAGGCTCAGGGATTTCGCCGACGTCATGAAGGAAGGAAAAATCGATACTGACATTGTCCGTTTCGGTCTTGAAAAGCTTGGAATCGACTCAAGAGGTCTGGAAAAGCAGGACAGGGCGATTCTCAGAACAATTATTGAATACTACCATGGAGGTCCTGTCGGTGCCGACACGCTCTCGATTTCTGTCGGAGAGGCTGTTGAAACGCTTGAGGATTTCTATGAGCCATATCTCATCCAGCAGGGCTATCTCATGCGCACTCCACGCGGCAGGATGGTCACACCGAAGGCTTATGAGCTGCTTGGGATTAAATACGAGAAAGGAAACACTGATGCTGACCAGGGATTATTATTTTGACTTGCCTGAGAATCTCATTGCCCAGGTTCCTTCTGACAGAAGGGGTGATGAGAGACTTCTCTTTCTTGACAGGAAAAGCGGTGAGTACCGTGACATGATGATGAAGGATTTTCCCTCTCTCATCACAGATGACTGTGTCATGGTAGTGAACAATTCCAAGGTGAGAAAGGCCCGCTGTTATGGAATGACAGAAAATGGCGGCACTGTTGAATTCCTCTTTCTTGAAGAGAATGAGGATCACAGCTGGATTTGCATGTCATCAAAGGCAAAGAAACAGAAGCCTGGACGTATATATACCTTTTACGACAGAAACGGAAAACCTGTGGAGAAAGCTGAGCTGCTTGAAAGCCTTGATGACGGCACGAAACGCCTTGGCTTTGAGCATCCTCTTGATGAGGAGTTTTTCTCGCTGTGCGGTCATGTGCCGCTTCCTCCTTACATTAAAAGAGAAGACACTTTCTCAGATGAAAGCCGCTATCAGACGGTTTATGCCTCTCAGGAAGGATCTGTTGCAAGTCCGACAGCGGGACTGCATTTCACAAAGGAGATTCTTGAGGAAATCAGAAACAAAGGTGTCGATATTCTTGAAGTGACACTGCATGTCGGAGCCGGAACGTTCCTTCCTGTCAGAAGCGAGAACATTGAAGACCATCATATGCATTATGAGCGTTACAGCATTGATTCAGATACAGCTGACCGTCTCAACAGGGCAAAGAGAGAAGGAAAGAAAATCGTTGCAGTCGGTACAACGAGTGTCAGAACACTCGAGAGTGCAACCGGCGGGGACGGAGTGATCAGGTCAGGCTGGGGCAGGACGAATATATTCATCTATCCCGGCTATAAGTTCAGGACTGTCGACCGGCTGCTTACAAACTTCCACACTCCTGAATCAACGCTTCTGATGCTTGTCAGTGCTTTTGCTGGTCGCGAGAACATCCTCAATGCGTACACACATGCAGTCAAGGAAGGCTACCGATTCTTCAGCTATGGAGATGCGATGTTCATCGGCTGATGAAATCCCAGATGATTTTTGACTGAGTCTCTATGTCAAGTGAACCGTCAACCCTGAGGTATTTCACTCCCTCAGGGAGATTATCAAAGACCCTGATGAAGTTCTTGCGCACTTTCTCAAGATATTCGATTCTGTCAAACAGCTCCTTTTCCTCTCCTCGTCCTTCAATCCTCTGAATGCAGGAAGAAGCATCCGTATCGATGAAGATGATGTACTCACTGTATGGATAGCTGTTGATTTTTTTCAGCCACTCAAAATCTTCTGTCACACCCTGATAGGCAAGAGAAGAGTAGAAGTACCTGTCGCTGATTACTGTCTTTCCTTCATCAAGCAGACGCCTGATACCATATTCCGGATTGAAAAGGTGGTCGCTTCTGTCTGCAGCATAAAGAAGGGCAAGAGCGGTGCTTGTTGTCTTCACCTGATGACGCAGAACCTTCCTCACAAGCTGGCCGACAGGATTGTCTGTAGGCTCTGCAGTAAGAATCACATCACGCTCAGCCTTGAGACGGGCTTCAAGCCGCCTTGCCTGCGTGCTTTTACCACTGCCGTCAAGACCTTCAAATACGATGAAACCAGAGAGAAGTTCACACATTTAAACACCCGATTTTACTTTTCAAGCCATTTTAACTAGCTTTTAGAATATCTTACGATAGTCTATACTAACCTATAAGCGAGATGAAGTACCATACAACCCTGTCCACAATTATCATTTCATTGATTGTCTTGCTGTGCTTCGCACTTGCGGTTGTATTCTGCGTCACTTCTCTCGGCATCACATCTCCCGGCTATCTGATTGTGGATCAGATTCTGACCAGAATTGATAACACTACCGATTTCAGTGTTTCCTTCTCATCGATAGAAAGGAACATGTCATCACGTATCACAGTCAATGATATCGAGCTGCGATACATGGATAATACTGTAATCCAGCTTGATGAACTGACTGTTTATCAGAATCCTTTCCAGATTGCGAAATACTTTTTCACAAAGAGCGGAAGGATTGAAATTGACATTGATGGACTGAGCGTGAATCTTGAAAGCCTTGATCAGGGCGGAGAGAAAAGCCAGCAGCCGGTTTCCCTTGTCGAGGTCAACGAGATGATCCAGTCAGTAGAAAGCTATGACTACCTTGTCAGGGACATGGCATTCTACCAGCTGGCATATTCAGTGAACATAGAGAATTTCACGCTCCGTCTTGGCCAGCACCTGAATTTCTCTGGGCTGAGGATGAACCTCCTTCTTGATGAGGGACTCAGTCTTAACCGCTTTATATTCAACGCTCCTGAAATCTCTCTTCAGCTTGCTGATGCCGGCATCAATGCAGAAGACCTCAGCCTGATATTCTCTAAAGACGAGGAGGGATACAGTACCCGTTTCAGCGTGCAGTCAGCCCAGGGCCGCTATAATGACTTGAACATAAACAGTTCCTCTCTTGCATTGTCTCTTGACTTTGAGAATTTCTCTTCTCTGGACATATTCCATCTGCCGCTGAGGCTGTCAGCAGGGCAGACTGATATCAGATATAATGACTACAGCCTTTCCGCTGACTACATATCATTCGCAGCAACAGGCAATAACGGTGCGGATGCTGTCATCCTTGATGCTGAGTTTGAAAGCGCTTTTGCTGATGCAAGCTCATTCCGGATCAACACCCATCTTAGCAGGAATGAAGAGAAAACAAGCATCACAGTCTCAACACCTTCTGGAATCTCAGTCCATTCGCAGGATTATGGATTCGATGCCTACCTGAGAAGTCTCAGTGCTGATATTCGCATAGAGAATGGAATCACATTCACTATTCTTGGAGATTCACTTGAAGCTTCTGGACTTGATGGCGTCACATCTGGATTCTATTCCAGTCTGACAGGCAGTACACTTACCAGCTCTGGTCAGCTCAATGATTCAAGCTTCTATGCGGATATTTCAAGCAGGTTTGAAGCTGAAAGCGAGTATGAGTTCTTTGATGGAACAAGCCTTGATTTCAATGTCTCATGTCTGATGGAGAAGGGCAGCATGCCTGATATCATCGCAGACATCAGAAGCCTCAGTTTAGAATCTCTTGAAGAGGCTGTTTCAGGCAGGGTGAGGTATTTTGACGGAGGGCTTGAAGGCAATGTCAGGCTGGGAGACAGGCTGTCTGTGAGTATGACCAATGGTGAGCTGAAAACAGCAAGCATAAACATTTCCTCACTGAGTCTTGATGATTTCATGCCTCTGATAAGACAGTTCGCTCCGTCCCTCGATGCCTATATTGATGAAAGCACGAGACTTAACGGAACTCTCAACCTTGATTACAGTACTGCTGGAGGCCTTGCCGGGAACATGCTCGGTTCTCTTGCTTTTGAGAACATTCAGTTCAATCAGTATCACTTCAATATGGCCAGCACCCTCAGTGCTTCATTCAATCCTGAGACTGTCAGCATTTCTTATTTCACCATTACGACTCAGTGGATACGTGTGAGCTATGGAGGGGATATATCACTTGAGACGCTCTTCCCTCAGGGCAATCTTTCAATCGAGTTCACTGAATCCGGTGAGAAGCTTCTTAATTTCGATTTCTTCCTTGACAGCGAGAATGAGTACTATGTTGACGCTTCAATTCCCCGTTTCCCGAACAGCTATCTGAGAGGCTCCGTCAACTGGGCCAGAGAGAAAGTCATCACTTCATCCGGCGAACTGAGAAGCGGAAACACAATCTATCCTTTTGACTTCGTGTTTGACATGAATGCTAGTGAGGCGAAGCTCACTTCCTCCGGTCTGGAGATTAATGTCGGCTTCAAGGATGTGTTTGATCTTGGCATCAGCTTCAATTCCTTCACTCTGCCAGTGATTCTTGATGCCGGCCAGAATCCGACCTCTCTTGATGGTAATTTCAATTTCAGCTTCGACTTTGCCGGTCAGTCATATACAGGCCATTCTGATGATTTCATCATACACTCAATGAGCCTCATTCCAAGCCATCCTGAAGTGAGTTTCGACCTTTACCTTGATAACTCAGAACTCCGGCTTGACAACATCTATCTGAGAGACGAGTTCACACCTTATACAGGCCGCCTTATATTCCAGCTTGAGAACATGAACCTTGCTCTTACTCTTGGTAACATGGAAGAGAGAATCAATCTGTCCCTGCTGCTGCACAGCGGCGATTATTCCGGACTGCTCAGTCTTGAGAATGTTTCGCTTGACCGCTATTCATTCCGCAACACAGCACTCACAACAACTCTTATTGGCAGAGGAGAGAGCGGGAACGATTTCGCATTCTCAGGAACTGTCCTTGTCGAGAGCACTGATGAGAATGAGAGCACTTTTGCACTTTCAGCGGATGTTGTCATCGATGAAAGAGGAATTGAGTCCAAGAATCTCAATTTCACGACTGACAATCTTGATCTCAGGGCTGACAACATCAGCTTTGATGCTGCTGATGGACTATTCTCACTCGATGCATATATGCATTTTGTGAAGGTGAACAAGGACAGGGCTTATCCAGTAAGTGCTGCTGCCTCTGTTGAAGTAAGCCTTGATGGCGGTGGATCTATTCTTGAAACTCTGTCCGACACGATTTCAAATCTTGAAGATAAAACGTTCAATGTCTCTGCGACACTGGACTATCTTGATATTGATAACGGATATATCAGGCTTGAAGATAAAATGATTGATGCACTTGTCACATCACAGCATGCTGACTTCTATGGCAACTTCATAACCGGCTCCCTTGTCTTTGACACAATGAGCTTTGATATAACCATATTCAACAACGAGATACTCCACGGCCATGCCAGCGGTCATTTCAGTGCCGATGACATAAATATCCAGCTTGATGACATCAATTTCAATCTTGCATCAATCAACTGGCTTTATCCATCTCCGCTTGTGACATTTGACAACCCTGCATGGGTTTACGGCGATTTCATCCTTTACGGTTCAATTGATGATTCCCATCTCTACGGCCAGGGAGGAACCCACGGCTTTGACATGAGAGTCTGGTGGGTGAAGGATGCCTATCTGCATCTGGGAGACACTGAAGTGACTGTAGTTGACAACCACGCTTCTACAAGCATGACTCCTGTCGTCGTTGTTGATGAGGATGACGGTGATCTTCACCGGGGTTTTGCTGTCGCACAGGCCCAGCTGAGCAATGCTGATATCCTGGAGTACTATGATATCGAAGTATGGGTTCCCGAGGGCGAGACAATCTTCATACACGCTCCTGTCTACAGTCAGGGCATACAGATAAAGGCTGATGTCAGCGGCCATTTCAAACTCACCTCAGATTTGAAAAAGAACAATCTGAGCGGAGAGCTTGATCTTTACAATGCAGTTCTTTCAATCGGCATTGATGACATTCCTGAATGGTGGGGCCCCAGCCGCTTTGAGGTGAGAAATGAGTATGACGTCACACTCAGGGAAAACTGCTCATTCGTGATGCCTCTCGGACCTAACCCGATTCTTCAGGCATATTTCGATGAAGACTGCTCATTCCATTTCCTCTATGATTCTGTTTCACGGGAAAGGGCTTTCAACGGAACGCTGTCTTTCCGCTCCGGTGAGATATATTATTTCCAGAAGAACTTCTTCATTACGGAAGGAAGCATCATATTCCCATCAAGCGGAAGCGACATGAGCAATGCGAGACTGAATCTCAGGGCGAGACTTAGGGATTACAACAGTAAAGGAGAGAAGGTTGACATTTACCTTGTGCTCAACAACTCATCGCTGAGCAGCTTCAATCCGACCTTTGAGAGCACGCCTCAGATGAATATCGAGGAGATAATGCAGATTCTCGGTTCTTCAATCCTGCCTTCAAGCGCGTACAACGGCACGAATCTCGCTTCATTCGCCTCGATTCTCACATCCGGAATGGATGTTCTCAACAGGATGGGTGTCATTAACACGACAGGATATTCTGATCTCAGTGCAGCAATCCGCGAGGGACTTGGGGTCGATATATTCTCCCTTAAAACCAACATCCTGCAGAATTTTATTATTGACACCATTTTCTCCTCGTCTTACAACCTGTCTCCGCTTGCGACATATCTTAACAACACATCGATTTATATCGGTAAATACATGACCAAGTCGCTTTATCTGCAAATTATGTTCTACCTGCAGGCAGTCGAGAACGGAAGGAATGAGAATTCGTTCTTGTCTAATGACCTGTCGCTTGATCTTGAGATTTCTCTGGAGTGGGAGAATCCTCTTGGAACAATCACGTTCTTCACGACTCCTCAGAACATGACGCTTTACAGCATTATGGACAATTTCGGAATCAGCTACAGCAAAACTCTGTATTTTTGATGAATTCAATAGTCTTTTTCCTTTTTTTCAATTATATTGGTGCAAGGAGTTTTTGTGCTTATGAGTAGAAAAATCGCTCTTTTCATTCTGGCGATTATGTTTATCCTATCACCTCTTGCGGCTGACGAGTCCGCTTCTGCTGAAACAGCTTCTGTTTCACAGACACAGCTTGAAGGTGAGTGGTGGTATGGAAGGCCCATTGAGGATTTCACATATACAGGTCTTCAGAACGTTCAGGCTCGGACTGTCAACAGCCTTCTGAGGTCTTTTATCAACCAGACATTCACGCCTGAAGTCGAGAATGAAATCAACAATATCCTGTACAGTCAGAACTGGCTTGAATATATTGAGTCCTTTGACACAATCCTCAATCCGGCAACAGGCGGTATCACGATAAACATCAATCTTCATGAAATAACGATGGTTTCTGATATCACCTTCGAAGGGAACACTGAACTCCGTGCAAGAGTGCTTGTTGAACAGCAGGGTATTCAGGAAGGTGATTTCTTCTCTCCTGGTATTCTGCGTGCTAATGCCGCGACCCTTGAGGATTACTATCATTCAAGAGGCTATGCTGATGCTAAAGTAAGCGCCCACAGCGAGATTCATGAGGCATCAAATACCGTTACCGTTGTCTACACCGTGTCTGAAGGACAGCAGTACAAAATCAGTTCAATCAATTTCATCGGCAATAATGCTTTCACAGCCAAAGAGCTTAAAAAGGAGATGAAAAGCAAGGAGAGAAGTTTCTTCCGTTCCGGTAACTTCGTGAGAAACACAATGGATCAGGATATGGCTCTTCTGCTTGCTTACTATAACGACAACGGCTATATCGATGCAGTCATTGAAGGCTATGAAATTGATGATGTCACCCAGCCGGATGACAAATACCACATGATTGATGTCAACATCACACTGACTGAAGGCAGCCAGTGGATGCTCGGCACAATCACATTTGAGGGCAATTCTGTTTTCTCTGATGAAGACATCCAGAATGAGATTTACCTCAAGAGTGGCATTGTCAACAACCAGAGTGATGTCATGACTCAGATTCAGGCCATAGCCTCTCTTTATTATAATGACGGCTACATTCAGACGAATATCACTCCTCAGATTATAAAGGATGAAGAATCACATACCGTCTCTTATCATCTTGTAATCACTGAAAGCGGCCAGTCTGTAATCGAGCGCATTGTCATTACTGGTCTTACAAAGACAAAACCATATGTCATCGAACGTGAGCTTGAGCTCAAGGTCGGAGATGTCTTCAGTCAGGCGGCTCTTCAGTCCTCTGGACAGAATATACTGAATACTGGAATCGTCACTGATATTTCAACAGGACTGTATCAGGGTGAGACAGAAAACGGAGTCATTCTTGAGATTGCTGTGGAAGAGGGTAATCAGATGCAGCTTCAGTTCGGTGCCACATTCGGCGGAACTGTTGACGGCTTCCCTGTATCAGGCTTCCTCCAGTGGTCAGATACAAACCTCTTTGGTACAGGAAGAGATTTCACCATCATGACAAATCTCTCTCCTGACACACAGGCTGTCTCAATGTCTCTTTCTGACACCTGGGTTGGTAACAAGAGATGGTCAAACGGAATATCCTTGTCTCTTGAAAGAAGCGTGAAGGATGACATCCTGCAGAGAGGAACCGGCTCTCCTTATTATGACGGATGGGATTCAGAGTCTCTGACCTATCCTCTTGGATTCACTTCCAATCAGGCATGGAGTGATGCAGACAGGCATACCGGATCTTCAATCAACAGAATGGATTATACCTTCTACACAATCAGTCTCGGCTATTCAACTGGTTACACTTTCACATTCGAGCCAGGTAACCTGACCCTGTCTGCCGGGCTGTCAATCGGACTGTCTCATGCGTTCTACGATGATTACTATGATCCGTATGAGCTTATCATCAAACGCTATCACGAGAAGTGGCAGTTCTCGAACAAACTCTCTCTTTCTATCACATGGGATGGCAGAGACCTTATTTCCGATACGACCAAGGGTTACCTGTTTGCATTGAATTATACCTATGCAGGAGGTGTGCTCGGAGGACTTTCCAACTATAACAGACTGAGCTTCCAGGCTGCCGGTTATGTTCCTCTGTTCACTTATGTCAACGATGAGAATGAGTCCAGAAGCCTTGTTCTTTCCGGAACATCAACTGTCTCATTCATGTTCCCGCAGTTCTGGAACAACACCTATGAGAAGGGATGGGATTTGTATTCACCATTCAAAGGTGCCACACGTTATGAGATGCTCTATCTTGATGGAATGAATATCGGAAGAGGTTTCCCTGTGAACAACCAGACAACCGGACTCAGTTTCCTCTGGCACAACCAGGTTGAGCTTTCTTATCCGATTGTCAGGAACATCCTGAATGCAGAAGTCTATGCTTCGGTTGACGGCGTCATCCATTCTCTTGAGGATCTTGACGGCTTCAGCAGTCTTGACTGGTATTTCTCAACTGGATTTGGAATCAAGCTGAGAATCCCTGGCTTCCCGCTTGGACTTTACTGGGTCAAGACCGCGGAATGGGTATATGACGACGGAGTCAGAGGTGATTTCCACTTCAACAGAGGCTCTGTATTCGGCGGACAGATTGTTCTTGCAATCACAACATCTATTTATTAAAATTTCTCTCCATGGCTGAAAAGAATGACTTGACGCCTATGATGAGGCAGTATCAGGAGATAAAAGCTGAATATCCTGATGATGTGCTCTTCTTCCGGCTAGGAGATTTCTACGAAATGTTCGACAGCGACGCCATCATGGTGTCGCGTCTTTTAAATCTGACTCTCACGCACAGAGGTTCACAGCCGATGTGCGGCATTCCTTATCATGCTGCAAAGAGCTATCTGAAAAGACTTCTTGATGCAGGTAAAAAGGTTGCAATCTGTGAGCAGATAAATCTGAGTGAAAATTCAAAGGAACTTGCGAAGCGTCAGGTCGTTCAGGTCTATACGCCCGGCACAGTCATTGAAGATGAGTATCTGGACTCGTTCTCAGACAATTTCATTCTTGCCTTTGATATCTGCAAAGGCGAATACGTCGCTGCTTTCTGTGATATCTCCACAGGTGCATTCTTTGCAAAAAGACTGAAAAAGGACAGCAGCTTCTCTTCTCTTGCCTCGCTGATGGGAACGCTGAGTATAGCTGAGATTCTTGTCTGTGATGATCTTTATTTCACAAACAAGACACTTCGCCAGCTTCTCGATCAGGAAGGGCCTGTTGTCACAAAGCTTCCTTCATGGAACTTCTCCACAAAAGAAGGAAAGAAACAGCTCAAGCTTGTAATGAAGGCGGAGAATGTGACTGCGTTCGGCCTTGATGAGAATGATACGCTCCTGTCTCCCGCAGGTGCCTTGCTTGGCTATGTCTCGAGAATGAGCAGAAGCGAGCTCACGCAGATAGACAACCTGCGCATTGTTGATGAAAGCGGTTTTCTGCTGATGGATGATTCCACAATCAAAAACCTTGAGATTGTGAAATCACTTCAGTACGGATCATCTTCTTATACGCTTTTTTCATCGATGAATCAGACTAAGACAGCAGCCGGAAGCAGACTTTTGAAAGAAGTCCTTCTGCAGCCGCTGAATGATGAAAAGGAAATCAACAGGCGTCTTGACTGGACTCAGCGCCTTTATGATTCAGTTGATGAAAGAAACAGAGTCAGAAAACTGCTTTCTGAAAGCTCTGATCTTATAAGGCTTTCTTCAAAATTTGAGATGAAACGCTCTGTTGTGAGAGACCTGATTGCTGTCAAGGAAAGCCTTTTCTCGTTCTTCCGACTTGTCAGCGACAACAGCTTATATCTTGAGCTTCTTGATAACTCTATCTCCTCTCCTGAAAGACTTCTTGAGCTTGCAAAGAGAATTGATGATTCCATCAATCCGGAATGCACAAATGAACGTGACAGCGGGAAAATCATAAAAGACGGATATGATTCAGAACTTGACAGCCTCAGACTGGTTCACAGCAAGGGAGCAAGCCTGCTGGATGACTACCTTGAGAAAATCAAGAAGGATACAGGTATAACTATTCTCAAGATCGGCGAGAACAAGATAATCGGAACATATATTGAGGTTCCCAAAGGACAGGTATCAAGAGTCCCTGAATATTTTACCAGACGTCAGACACTAGTTGGAGGAGAGAGGTACACAACGCCTGAACTGATGGAGATTGAAGCAAGAATCAGCTCGGCTCTGGCAGATGCTGATGCCAGAGAGAGGGAGCTTTATCTGCAGATTGTACAGGACGTGAGTTCTGTATCACATGACCTTCTTGCCATCGGTCACATGCTTGCCCGTCTCGATCTTTTCCAGAGCTTTGCCCAGACAGCTTCTCTGTATGGTTACGTGAGACCACAGATAGTCAGGGAAGGGGAGCTTGAGATTCTTGATTCAAGGCATCCTGTTGTTGAACAGTACATCGAGAGAGGCGGTTTTGTTAAAAACTCTTTCTCTTCTGCCTCATCCCGCTTTGCACTTATCACAGGGCCAAACATGGCTGGTAAGTCGACATTCCTAAGACAGAATGCACTCATCATTCTCATGGCGCATGCAGGAAGTTTCGTCCCTGCATCTAAAGCCGTTATTCCTCTTACTGACCGTATTTTCTGCCGTGTAGGTGCTTCGGACAATCTTGCAAGAGGAGAGTCGACATTCCTTGTTGAGATGCAGGAAGCCGCCTTTATCCTGCGTAACGCGACCAGAAAAAGCTTTGTTATCATGGATGAAATCGGCAGGGGAACAAGCACCCAGGATGGAATGAGTCTTGCCTATGCAATAATGATGAGCCTTGTTGAAACGGGGTGTGTCACCCTGTTCGCGACGCATTACCATGAGCTGACTATGATTGACACATCCAGAATGCAGCTTCTCACTCTTGAAGTCAGTCAGGAAAAGAACAACATCGTATTTCTCCGAAAGGTTATCGAGGGTGTTGCTGAAAGCAGCTATGGACTACATGTCGCGAAGATGGCAGGTGTTCCATCATCAGTTATAAGAGAGGCTTCTGCCTTCCAGAAAAAGCATTTTGCTGATTACAATTCCTCGCCTATGTCATCATCCCAGCTTGATCTCTTCATTGATGCATCAAGTGCTGAAAGCAGTGAACTGAACTCAGTTCTTGATGACCTGATGGATTTTGATGTCTCATCATCAACCCCGATTGAGGCGATGAACCTTGTCTGTCAGCTTCAGAAAAAGGTTACAGGCCTGAAGAAAGACTGATATAATTAATCAAAAAAGAGAGGGTCTTATGCTGTTTCTGAACGAACCTGGTAAGAAAGTCAAGGCAATCGGAGCTGTCATATTCATCATCGGAATTGTCATAGCACTGCTTGTCCTGATTGCGTCACTCTTGTTTGAAGAGCCATTACTCGGCTTTCTTGCCGCATTACTGATTGTTTTCCTTTTCTGGCTTTCAGCCCTGTCCATGGTGCTGATCGGACAGATGGGGCAGGACCTGCAGAGACAGACACAGCTGCTCGAGAAAATCGCAAGAGAAGCCAAATCTGATGAGAAAACCGAAAATGTATTGACATGATAAAGCTTTAAACTGTAATTTATACACAGTTCAGTTTTCTAATGAGAAAGGAACCCGTTCAGGAGTTCCTTTTTTTATGGATCAGGGATGTTAAGAAACGAGATATTAGACAATTCACTGTACCAGGAGATGACCTCTCTCATTGAGCCTATGGGCTTCAAGGTGGTTGATGTCATCAGGAACGAGACAGCAGGAGGCGTGCTCATGTACCTGACTGTCTTCTCACCGGAACGTGAGGTGACAACGGATGACCTTGCTGCGGTATACAATATTGTTTACCCGCGCTATCAGGTGCTTCTGAACACACGCGACCTCACGCTTGAAGTCTCTTCTCCAGGACTCCAGAGAAACTTCAAGGATTATTATGAGTTCACCCTCTTCACAGGAAAGATGGTCAGAATTTATTCTGAGCGTTTCTCCTCTAATCTGGAAGGGCGTATAAAGGAATGCAAGGATGGCACTGTCACACTGACTGATGTCATCATTCAGGATACAAATGAGAAAATGGATGAGCTGGCTCTGGCATTTGAAGATATCCAGAAGGCAAAGCTCACATACCGTTGGGAGGAGAAGAAATAATGGCTGCAGATCTGAAAGAGGCTATCAGGCTGATGATAGAGGAAAAGAACTATACTCACGACATGGTTCTTGAGACAATCAGGGAGTTTGTAAAGGCTGCATACAAGAGAAAGTATGGCACTGACCAGAATGTCGAAATCAGCTTCAGTGACGATGACGAGCTCACTGTCTGTGCCCGCAAGATTGTCGTTGATGAGGATAACTATTACAACGAAGTGACGGAAATCCCTCTTGATGAGGCTCAGGAGCTGACTGAGGATGTTGAGATCGGTGATGAGATTCTCATTCCGCTTAATTTGTCAACCTTTGACCGCGGTTCTGTCCAGTCAGCAAAGCAGAGGGCCCAGCAGTCATTCAAGGAAGTCCAGAACAACAGGACATATAAGGAGTTCAAGGCCAAAGAGGGCGAGATCATCCTCTGCTATGTCAACTCTGAGCTGCCTAACGGAGACTACCGTCTCAATGTTGGCGGTGGAGTTGAAGGTATCCTTCCGAGGAAAAACCAGTCTCCGAGAGAGACTTACGAGCTTGGCAGTGAAGTCAAGTGCTATCTTGAGAAAGTCGAGAATGCCGATACAGCTAAAGAAGCTTCAGCTTTCAACCAGAAAGGCAGAAAGCAGAAGAAGGATGTCAGAATCATCCTTTCCAGAACAAGTCCGAAACTTGTCGAGAAGCTTCTTTTCATCCAGGTCCCTGAAATTTATGACCGTGAAGTTGAAATCGTGAAAATCGTCCGCCAGGCAGGTCTCAGGACCAAGGTCGCAGTCAGGGCCAACAGCCGTGATATCGATCCCGTCGGTGCAACAGTCGGTCTCAAGGGAAACAGGATCCAGGCTGTCATCACTGAGCTTGATGGAGAGAAGATTGATATCATCCCGTACGACGAGAATCCAATCAACTATATCGCATCAGCTCTCACACCGGCTCATGTCGAGAAGGTTTACCTCATTGATATGACGACAAAGAGGGCAATTGCAATTGTCAGCCAGAAGGATGTCGGTCTTGCAATTGGACCGAAGGGTAGCAACGTGAACCTCGCCAACAGCCTTTGTGACTGGATTATTGAAGTCATGACTCAGGAGCAGTTCGATGAACTTGATCTCACTCAGGAGACCAGAGAAAGAGCTGAGGCTATCTTCGCAGATGGCGGAGCCGGCGTGGATGTTTCTGCTGATGCAGCACCTCTCACTGCTCAGGAGCTTGGAATTGATGAGAACGAGACACTGCTGTCTGACCTCAACATCTCACCGGAGCTTGTCGAGAAGCTCAATTTCCGCGACATCTACACTGCAGAGGAATACTTCAGCCTCACACCTGAAGAGCTTGATGAAATCGGCCTGAGCGAAGAAGAGAAGGCTTCTATCAATGACTGCATTGATGTTGAGGAGGAGACAGAGGAGGAATTCATCTGTCCGAACTGTGGAGCAACTGTGAAGATGGGCACGACAGTCTGTCCGAACTGCGGTGCTGAATTCGAGTTTGAAGAGTAATAAGGAAGTATATGAGCGAAGAAAAAGCTAAAGTCAGAGTAATAAAGAAATCACAGACACCTGCTGCGAATGCTTCTCCTGCTGTCCAGCCTGCTGCAACTCCGGAAAAGAAGGTTGTTGTCATCAAGAAGAAGATTGTGACAGTCAAGGCCCGTGTGAAGGATGAGAAAAAGGAAGAGGCAGCTTCTGTCCAGACTGCTGCCGCTCCGGCTCAGGCTGAGACTCAGACAGCCAGTACTCAGGAAGCTGCCAGGAAACCGGCCTCCCGTCCGCTTGTCCAGCCTTCATCCTCCCGTCTTGCATCAACGGTTCCGGCGGCCAACCGCAATCTTGTCGGCGGAGAGCGTGTAAGAAGCACGGTACTTAACGGACCTGTCGTCATAAAGGCGGAAAACCTTCCTCCTGTGCCGGGACAGATTGTCTCAGGCACACCGGCTACAAACAAGCCGCGTGTTGTCGGTATTGTCGGCGGCCGTCCTTCAAGACCTGCCGGTCAGGGAAGATACAATAACAATCAGGGCTCATTCAGACGCAACAACGGTGCTCAGCCATCAGAAGGCGGTCAGAGAAGACCGTTCAACAAAGACGGTGCTCCATTCAGACAGAATGGACCTGTTGGTGGAAGGCCTGGTTTCGGCCGTCCGGGAATGAGGCCTGCTGGTGGCGCTCCTTCTTCTGACTCAATTGACCTTAATCAGAAGAGCGGTGCAAGAAAGACCCAGGGAAAGAAAAAGGACAGCAACGACTACAGGACACGCCGTGACCAGGAAGTCGACTTCCAGTACCAGCAGAAGAAGAAAGAGGAAAGCAAGCTTGCCTCTGTCCCGAAGTCCATTGACATTATGGAGAATATCACAGTCGCTGACCTTGCGAAGAAGATGAATCTCAAGGCAAGTGACATCATCTCCAAGCTTTTCAAGATGGGCATGATGGTCACAATCAACCAGCAGATTGACCATGAGACTGCAGAAATCATCGCATCCGAGTTCGGCTGCTCTGTCCACTTGGTCTCACTTTATGACGAGACTGTCATCGAGAATGAGGAAGACAGGGAAGAAGATCTTGTTCCAAGAGCTCCTATTGTCACTATCATGGGCCACGTCGACCATGGTAAGACAAAGCTTCTTGACGCCATCCGCTCATCTGATGTCGCAGGAGGCGAATTTGGCGGAATCACACAGCATATCGGTGCATACAAGGTCAATGTCCCGGGACGCGGAGATGTCGTCTTCCTTGATACTCCGGGTCACGCTGCATTCTCCATGATGAGAGCACGCGGTGCACAGGTGACAGATATCGTTGTCCTTGTTGTCGCGGCAAATGACGGTGTCATGCCGCAGACAAGAGAGGCTATTGACCATGCAAAGGCTGCAAACGTTCCAATTATCGTTGCAATAAACAAATGTGATCTTGCTGACAGCAATCCGGACCGTGTCATGCAGCAGCTTTCTGATATCGGTCTCATTCCTGAGGAATGGGGTGGCCAGACACTCTACTGCCGTATTTCCGCCCTCAAGAAGGAAGGTATTGACGATCTTCTTGACACAATCCTCCTTCAGGCTGAGATGCTTGAGCTCAGGGCCAATCCGAACTGCCGTGCTGTCGGTAAGGTGCTTGAGTCCAGAATCGATCAGGGCCGCGGTACTGTCGCCACTGTCATTGTCCAGAAAGGAACCCTGCATCAGGGTGACTATTATGTTGCAGGTATTTATCCGGGACGTGTCAGGGCAATGTTTGACGACAAGGGAAAGAAAATCCAGAGTGCAGGACCGTCTACTCCGGTTGAAATCATCGGCCTTTCAAATATCCCGTCTGCAGGAGATCCGTTCCAGGTCACCGAGGATGAGAAACAGGCCAGAATGGTCGGTGCTAAAAGACAGGAACTTGAGCGTCTTGGAAATACCGGAACCGGAAACAAGGTCACTCTCGAGAACCTCTATGACAAGATCAGGGAAGGTGAGATCAAGGACTTCAACGTCATCATCAAAGGTGATGTTCAGGGCTCTGTTGAGGCACTTCAGGGAACTCTCCAGAAGCTCAGCACTGATGAAATCCGCCTGAATGTCATCAGGGCATCCGCCGGTGCAATCATTGAAAGTGATATCACGCTTGCTGCTGCTTCCAATGCTCTTGTCATCGGCTTCAACGTCCGTCCGACACCAAGAGCCCAGGCTCTTGCTGAGCAGGAGAAGGTCGAGATCAAGAAGTACAACATCATCTATGACGTGGTGGATGACATCAAGGCCGCGATGGAAGGAATGCTCTCTCCTGAAATCAGGGAAATCGATTCTGGAAAAGCTGAAGTCAGGGAAGTCTTCCGTGTTCCGAAGATCGGTCTTGTCGCAGGCTGTTACATCCTTGAGGGTAAGGTCACCAGAAACTGCTATGTACGCGTTATCCGTGACTCCATCCAGATCAACAAGGAGAACATCCATATCGCTTCACTCAAGAGATTCAAGGATGATGCAAAGGAAGTCACCGCAGGATATGAATGCGGTATCGGCCTTGAGGATTTCCAGGACATTCAGAAGGGAGACACCCTTGAATTCGTCATCATGCAGGAAGTTGCAAGGAAACTTGATTTGGACGTATGAGCACATATTCAGAGTCAAGACTTGAAAGCAGGATTATGGAAGCCATTTCCACGATGATTGTCACTCAGGTTATCAAGAACCCGCATCTGTCACGTTTCACATCCGTGACGGATGTGCGTCTTGCCAGTGACAACACAAGTGCAACTGTCTACATCTCCACTGTGATGGAAAAGGATCTGGACAGAAGCGTGAAGGCTCTCAACAGCGCCTCCGGTTTCATCCAGACAAGACTTGCATCAGTCCTGAAGACAAGAAACACACCGGTTCTCACCTTTGTCGCGGACAGAAGCTACATCGAAGGCGAGAGGATTAACAATCTCATCGACAAGGCGCTCGGGAAAGACTGAGGATGTCTGTTTTTTCCTGCATTGTCATGAAAAAGGAAGCAGGGATGACAAGTTTTGAATCCCTGCGACCGGTAAAGAAAGCTTATAAAGGATATAAAGCAGGACACACAGGCACGCTTGACAGATTCGCAAGCGGCCTGATGGTCGTGCTTGCAGGGGATGCGACAAAACTTAATCCGCTTTTCTCGTCCTTTGACAAGAAGTACAGGGCAAGAATTGAATTCGGAAGTGAGACCGACACACTTGATCCTGAAGGAAAAGTCATAAAGACCTGTGATTATATCCCTTCCCATGAAGAGATTGATTCTGTCCTGAAGGCTTTCACAGGAGCACAGAAACAGGTCCCGCCTGTCTATTCAGCAGTACATGTAGATGGAAAACGTGCTTATGCTCAGGCAAGAAAGGGTAAAGAAGTCCAGATGCCTGAAAGGGATATTGTCGTCCATTCTCTCAGCTGTATTTCCTATGAGCCTCCTTTCCTGACTGTAGATGTTCACGTCAGCAAGGGAACGTATATACGCTCACTTGCCCGTGACATTGCATCAGCTTTAGGAACGGCAGGACATCTTGATGCACTTGAGCGTTATGCTGTCGGTCCTTTCTGCTATGCTGACATCACTGGCATTCCTGTATCTGATGAAGAGACAGATGCTGTTCTAGGTAAAGTAGTCAAGGGCAGAGTCGATTTCGCCAATGACTATCTGAAGCCGCTTGCCAACGGCTGGGTAAATGAGAAAGGAATTGTCAGTATCATGGAAGGTGGCAGTTCATATTACAGGCTTTATTGCGATGGAATCTTTCTTGGTGTTGTCGCAAGGAAGGAAACAGGAGGCTGGAGCATCGTTGCCCTGAAAGACCGTGAGAATCTATGATTTCAACGTCCTTGCTGAGAAAAAACTCTTATGCGATGTTCCGGTTGCCCTGACAATCGGAGTCTTTGACGGTGTCCATCTTGGTCACCAGAAGATTTTCACAAGACTGGAAGAATGCAAGAAAAGTGACAGCAGCCTGTCAACAATGGTCATAACATTCGGCACGAACCCGAAGGTCAGAGGTCTTAATCCGCTTGATACTCTCAGGCTCAGAATGGAGTACATTGAAAGCTTTGGAATTGACATCTGCGCTGTTATTGACTTTTCTCATGATTTCAGTAAAATGTCAGGTCGTGAGTTCATCCGCTTGCTATGTACTATGTGCCGTGTGAGAACAGTCATAGTCGGGGAGGATTTCAAATGTGGCAGCCCGTCAGGACAGGTTACGGCTTTACAGCTGTCCGACGTGTTCCGGTCATATGGCTGTGAGGTCAATGTTGATATCATACCTCCTGTCATGGATCGCAATGGCACTAGAATCTCTTCCACACATATCAGGCAGCTGGTCTCACAGGGTGAGCTGAAGCTTGCAATGAGTCTTGCAGGAAGTCCCTACCGTTATGACCTTTCTGATAATTCTTTCAGAAAGATTGGGGATTCCTATGTGACGACTCCTGTAAGCACGCAGCGACTGCCTGAAGACGGACAATATCCGGGTGAGCTGATTCTCCTGACAGGAGAGAAAGTGAAATGCACAGTTTCACTGCTCAATGACAGCATCAGCATCAAGCCGGTAATTGATACAGATCTGGTTAAAGCAGATTCCATTCTTATATTCGGTTAAGGAGAACTGAAAAGAAATGATTGCAAAGGAAACAAAGCAGGAAATCATCGCACAGTATGGCGGCAGTGCTGCCAACACAGGAGATGTCGCAGTACAGGTCGCACTTCTCACAGCTAGAATCAATGACCTTCAGGGCCACTTCAAGACTCACCCGAAGGATCATGCTTCACGCCGCGGACTTCTCAAGCTCGTCGGACAGAGAAGGAGACTTCTTCGCTACATCAAGAACCGTGACATCAATGAGTACAGAGATCTCATTGCAAAGCTCGGTCTCAGAAAGTAAAAATAAATTGAAGCCAGACTCAAGCAGTCTGGCTTTCGTGTACAGAAAAAGAACAAAAAAAGAACTTATAAGGGATTTTATTTATGGCAAATGTAACTAGCGTCTCAGTTAAAGTCGGCGATGCCGAACTGGTTTTTGAGAGCGGAAAAATCGCGAAGCAGGCTGCCGGTGCAGTCTATGCTCATTACGCAGGAAGCGCAGTCGTCGCAACAGTGTGCTGTGGCGAGCAGCCTTCAGAACCGATTGATTATGTTCCGGTTTCCGTTGAGTACAATGAGAAGTACTATGCAGCTGGAAAGATTCCAGGAGGCTTCCTCAAGAGAGAGAGCCGTCCTAAGGACAAGGAAATTCTTGTCTCCCGTCTGATTGACAGACCGATGAGACCTCTTTTTGAAAAGGCTTTCGGCCGTGAGATCCAGATTGTCCCGACAGTCGTCTCATCAGACATGATTCATACTCCTGATATCGTCGCAATCAATGCAGCAAGCTGTGCTGTCACAATTTCAAGCATTCCGTTCTACGGACCAGTTGCTGCCGTGCGTGTCGCGCTTATCAACGGAGAGTATGTCATCAACCCGACATTCCAGCAGATTCCAACAGCTTCCCTTGATATCGTCGTTGCAGGAACACATGACGGCATCACAATGGTCGAGGGTGGTGCAAAGGAAGTAAGCGAAGAGCAGATGCTTGGTGCAATCGCAGCTGCTCAGCCTGTCATCACTGAAATCTGTGAGGCACAGATGAAGATGAGAGAGCTCTGCGGCAAGGAAAAGCTTCCTCTCATGGAAATCAGTGAGGATCTTTCCTGGCTCGAGCCGGTACGTGAGTTTGCCATTCCTCTCGAGAAAGAGGCAAGCTTCGTGAAGGGCAAGATGAACCGTTATGCAGCTCTTGAAAAAGCACATGATGCCGTCAGGGAGAAATTCGCTGACCTCATTGCTGCTGATGAGAAGAGAAGCGGCCAGCTTGCTGCAATGTTCGAGGATCTTGAATACCATATCCTCCGCGATTCAATCCTCAATGACGGTGTCAGAACAGACGGCAGAAAGGTCACGGAAATCAGGCCAATCACATGTGAGGTCGGACTTCTTCCATGCACACACGGTTCAGCTCTCTTCACAAGAGGTGAAACACAGTCTCTTGCTGTCACCACACTCGGTACAGCATCTGACGAGCAGATGTTTGATACAATCGACGGAGACAAGACATTCTCCAACTTCATGCTCCATTACAACTTCCCTCCGTATTCAGTCGGTGAGTGCGGCCGCCTGACAACAGGCAGAAGAGAGATTGGACACGGACATCTGGCCCAGAGGGCACTTGAGGCTGTCATTCCTTCAAAAGATGATTTCCCGTACACAATCCGTGTCGTCTCTGAAATCATGGAGTCAAACGGCTCATCTTCAATGGCTTCCGTCTGCGGCGGATGTCTTTCCCTCATGGATGCAGGTGTTCCAATCAAGAAGCCTGTCGCCGGTATTGCAATGGGTCTTATCACAGAAGGTGCTGACTATTCAAAGTATGTCATCCTCTCAGATATCCTCGGCGAGGAAGATCACCTTGGCGATATGGACTTTAAGGTTGCAGGTACAAAAGACGGTATCACTGCATTCCAGATGGATATCAAGATTGCAGGTGTCACACCTGAAATCATGTCCAAAGCTCTTAATCAGGCAAAGGAAGGCAGAATGCACATCCTTGGAATCATGGGTCAGACTCTTGCTGCTCCAAGAAGCGAGATCAGCGAGCTTGCTCCTAAGATTCTCACATTCAAGGTTCCTGAAGATGCAATCGGAGCAATCATCGGAACCGGCGGAAAGACTATCAAGTCAATCGCCCAGCAGAGCGGTGCCGAGATCAATATCGATGACAACGGACAGGTAACTGTCTACGGCAAGAACAACGCATCCGCACAGGAAGCCAAGAGACTTGCTCTTTCCATCATCGAGAAGCCGGAAGTCGGTAAGATTTATCATGGAACAGTCAAGAGAATCGTCGATTTCGGCGCATTCATCGAGATTCTTCCCGGCAAGGAAGGTCTTTGCCACATCTCCAAGCTTGCCCGCACACGCGTCAAGCAGGTTTCCGATGTGCTCAAGGTCGGACAGGAAGTTGACGTCAAGCTCATTGACATTGACAGAATGGACCGCCTGAACCTCTCCTATATCGATGCTCAGCCTGCTGAAGACAAGAGCTCAGAGAAATGACTGATGTGATGCTTACACTCGGCAAGGGGGCGAAAGTGCCCTCTTACCAGAGTGAGGGAAGTGCAGGCTGCGATGTCAGTGCGGCCCTTGCCGGGAAAGAGCTGACAATCCCGGCTGGAGGGACCTGCCTGATTCCAACAGGTCTCAGAATGCAGATTCCTGAAGGCTATGAGATTCAGGTCCGCCCACGTTCCGGTCTTGCGCTTAAGCACTCAGTGACTGTTCTCAACACTCCTGGTACCATAGACAGTGACTACAGAGGAGAAGTGGGGGTTATCCTGATCAATCATTCCCATGAGGACTTCATAGTCAGGGATGGAGACAGAATCGCACAGCTTGTGCTGTGCAAGGTTGAAAGAGCCAGTTTCATCACGACAGACCGTCTTGATGATACAGCCAGAGGAAGCGGTGGATTCGGATCCACGGGTACAGGGCATTGAGAAGGACAAGAGCATCATATTCTTTGCTTAATCTTTATGTGACAAGGGAGTTTATCATGAACTTCCTTGTCTCTTTTCTTTTCTTCTTCTTCATATTCTTCATTAACCAGATTCTTCTTCTTGTTCAGGAAATCGCACTGAAAAGCGTTGATGTGAAAACAATAATCATCCTTGTTATCTGTGCGATTCCTCAGTTCCTGCAATATGTTGTGCCCTTTGCCACTCTCTCCGCTTCATCTATGATTCTTGGCGATCTTGGTGCAAGCAATGAGCTTATGGCATTGCGTTCAAGCGGAATAGCACTATACAGAGTCTACAGGGTACTGATATTCTGCTCAGTCTTCCTGAGCATTTTCACATACTATATTTCAGACTACCTGATGCCGCTTTCAAGCAGAGTCTATCAGCAGCGTCTTGGCGAGGTCATGAGACAGCTTCCGACCTTCGAGCTAAGTCCGGATTCAACGAATACAATTGCCGATGTCGTAATGCGCAATGGAGAAGTCTCAGGCAGTACTGTCTCGGATATACTGCTTTTCACGACAGAGGATTCTCCATACATGACAATCTCAAGTCCAGAAGGAAGTCTTGAGCTCATTGACAGCACAAGATTCATATACGAGCTTAATCTCGATTCACCTCAGATTCTCATGACCGAGGATGATATCTCACGTGCAGTAAGCGCAAAAGGGGACAGTGCTTCGGTGTTTCTTGATTTCTCATCTCAGGTTCCCTCTCTTACAGACACGAATCCTTCAAATCTCTCAAACAGCGAGCTCTGGCCCCTGATGATGTCAAGAAAGGAAATAAGGGATGAGAATGTAAGGCGCTTTCATGAGCAAAGGGAAGAAAGCCTGATGAGTCTTGCCGGAAATCTGAAAAGGATAGAAAGCATTGATAACTACCACAGATCATATGAGGATCTTGAAGATGATACTGAGTATTTGAACCGTCTTGGAGAAGATGAGCCCGTACAGTTCTATTATCAGTATTACAGTGCTGAATTCAACAAGAAATTCGCGCTTGCGCTTGGATGTATCGCTCTTACTGTGGTGACGCTTCCTCTGAGCCTGATCAAGATCCGGCATGGCCGCCTTGTCGGTTTCGGCCTCAGCCTGCTGATTGCAGTCTCCTACTGGTACATTCTATTTGTCAGCCAGCTCAAGATTTTCGACTATTCTTTCAATGCAGGTTTCCTGATGTATATTCCGGATACTGTGATGCTCATTGCCGGAAGTGCTATGCTGATATACAGAAAGAGGAGGGTTGGATGAAGATTCTTGACCGTTATGTTGTCTTCAGCATACTGCGCATCTCACTTGCGACCCTCTTTATATGCACGCTTCTTGTTCTTGCCGTTGAGATGTTCTCGTCAATGAACAACTATGTGACAAATTCACTTCCTTTTACAGACATTCTATGGCTTTCGGTTCTTGGAATACCTGAGTATCTGATGATGTGTGTTTCACTTTCTTTCCTTTTCGGAACGACATTCTTCTTTTCTCAGCTTGAAAGCAACAATGAAATGATAATGGTTCTTAATGCAGGCATCAGCTACAGACGGCTCTGTCTGCCTGTAATAATCATGACATCCATAGTCACGGCATTGTTCTTCATCTTCAGTCAGAGCGTGATGATTGACGCATCTGTCGAGCATGACCGCCTGAGCGTGGAATATTTCGGCCAGAGTGGAACTCAGGACAGTTCAAGCATAAGCGTTGCATCATTTGATGAAAGCTATATCATCAACGCATCATTCTTCTCGAGGGGTATCAGCAGGCTGTATGATGTCACACTGATAGAGCGGGATGATGACAGAAGACTGGAGGCAAGGATATCTGCACTGTATGCGGACTGGGATGAGAGTGCAGGCTGCTGGGTTCTTCATGATGGAAGGCAGTATCTTGTAAATGGTGATATTGTTGAGTCATCTTTTTTTGATGAACTCAAAAAGGACAATGTGACACTGGAGCCGGAATACTTCACGAATCAGTCCCGGGATATCACGACTATGGGATTCAGTGCTGCAATGACATATCTGAAGAATGTCAGGATTCTTGATAAAGACGCCTGGTATGCCTCGATGACAAGCTTTATCTCAAGGCTATCCTCTCCATTCGCTATACTGATTCTCGTTCTCATTTCCCTGCTCATGAACTATCGTTTCAAGAAAAATGTCTTCCTGTTTTCTCTGATACAGTCCCTTTGCACGGCTGTTGTTTACTATGTAGTCCAGATGCTTGTAAGCATAATGTGCTCCCAAGCTATGCTTGAACCGGTGTTTTCTGCTATCATACCTGCAGCTTCGGTTCTGATTATCTCATTGACGATAAGACTTACAGGAATAAGGAATGCCTAAAAAAATATACACTCAAATATTGAAAGACAAAGACACGAATGCAAGACTGGGTTACATCGATCTGCCGCATGGGAGGGTCGAGACTCCTGCATTCATGCCTGTCGGTACAAATGCGACTGTAAAGGGAATCTATCACGATAAAATTCGTGAAATTGGGTATGACATCATTCTGGCTAACACCTATCATCTTTATCTACGACCTGGGATGGAAGTCATAAAGCAGTTCGGCGGCCTTCACCGTTTCTGCTCCTGGGACAGGAATATTCTCACCGACAGCGGAGGTTTTCAGGTGTTCTCCCTCTCGGGGTTGAGGAAAATCAGGGAAGACGGAGTGACATTCCAGTCTCACATAGACGGCTCAAGACATGTTTTCACACCGGAGAAGGTTGTTGATATCCAGTCAATAATCGGAAGTGACATCGCAATGTGTCTTGATGTATGCACACCGCCCGGGATTGCTCACAGGAATGCTGAAGAAGCCTGGAGGGTCACAAGACTGTGGGCTGAACGCAGTATCAAAGAGCGTGACAGACTTGGTGAGGAATTCCGCGGTCATCTGTTTGGCATTGTTCAGGGAAACTTCTATGAGGACCTCAGAAAGGAAAGTGCCCAGGTCATAAGCGATATGAACTTTTCAGGGGTTGCAATCGGCGGACTGTCTGTCGGTGAAAGCAAGGAGGATTTCAATCATTTCCTTGCACATACAAGCCAGTTCATCACTGAGGAAAAACCGCGTTATGTGATGGGAATCGGCTCTCCTGACTATATTTTCGAGTGCGTTGAGAATGGAATCGACCTTTTTGACTGCGTGCTTGCGACGCGTATTGCACGTAATGGCGCAGTTTTCACTGATGACGGACTTGTCACACTGAAAAAAGCCATTCATAAATTTGATGAAAGACCTCTTGATGAGAATTGCACATGCACAGCCTGCAGGAAATATTCTCGCGCCTACATGCACCATCTCATCAAGTGCAATGAGATGTTCGGAGGCATGCTCGCGACCGAGCACAATCTGACATATCTTCATACTCTGCTTGAAAGAATCAGACAGAGCATCAGGGAAGGTTTTTTCAGCAGTTTCAAGAAGGAGTATCTTGAACGATACTATGGAAAAGAAAAGTGAGCCTGCTAGCCTTGTGATGATGACATTCACCCTGTTTTCAAGATTGCTTGGAATCCTGAAAAGCAGGGTGATGGCAGTTTACTTCGGTTCAGGCGCACTTGCCGATGCGATAAATTTCGCCTTCAATCTTCCTAACAGCCTGCGCAAGGTCTTTGCAGAAGGAAGCCTTTCAGCAAGTTATATTCCTCTTTTCTCACAGTGTCAGGAAGACAAAGAAAAAACTGAGACTCTTTACCGTCAGATAACATCATTCCTTATCCTGATATTCCTTTCTCTTCTTGTACTGTCAGTTTTTCTTTCCAGACCGCTGGTTGCCTTCCTTTCTGATTTCCCGCAGGAGAGTCAGGTGAACATTGCAGCATCGCTTCTGCCTTTTTTCACGGTTTTCCTGTTTTTCATATCATTTGCAATACTTGTTTCTTCAATTCTTCAGGTCAGGAGGAAATTCCTTGCATCAGCCGTAAGTCCGGTATTCTTCTCCCTTGCCGTTATAATCGCAATACCGCTTCTGAGTGAGAGAATGAAGCATTACTCAATGGCTGTTGGAGTAGTTGCAGGATCAATAGTTGAGGCTGCAGTCGTATATCTCAGCTTCAGGAAATACGGGATAAGGTTTGCCTTTGATTTCCATTTCAATAATCCTGTTTTCAGAAAGATGCTTTCTTCCTGGGCACCTGCAAGCATAAGCAGCCTGATTGCAATCATCAGCCAGAATTTGAGTTTTTTCCTCGCATCAGGCCTCAGTGAAGGATCAGTCACTTCAGTTTCCAATGCAATTGTTTTCTATTCAGCTCCTTACGGGATCTTCTTCGCCTCAATCAGTGCAGTTTATTTCCCGCTTATGTCAGGCTGCAAAAATGAGAAGAAGAGGGCAGGTGTGCTCTCTGACAGTCTTGTCTACCTCTACACATTTCTCCTTCCTTCCGCAATAACTTTTATTGCCCTGAGCAGGGACTGTGTGTCAGCAGTCCTGCAGAAAGGTGCATTCTCTGTCAATAACACAGTCATGACAGCGTCTGTTCTTGACTGGTATCTTGTCGCAATGATTCCTATGGCTTTCTATGCGATGCTTCAGAGGTATATGTACAGCAGAGGTCTTTACAGGAAAAACCTTCTTGTCTCGCTTGCTGTCAGCATTTCAGATATCTTTCTGACTGTTGTTTTCATTAATACTGGTTTTGATGTGATTTCTTTGCCAGTCAGCTCTGTATTCTCCAATATTATCGGGATGATGCTCTTGTCATTTCATGTGAAGGATGCACAGTGGAAGGGATTTTTCTGCAGGCTTGCAAGAATAAGCATCGTGAACATCCCGCTTATCCTGCTTGCATGTGTATATAAAATATGGAACCCGCAATATTATGTTGCGGGCTCCACACTCTTTAATTTCCTCAGAACAGCTGGACTTGGACTTGCATGCGTCGCACTTGTCCTCATCCTCTACGCTGTCTTCAGAGTCGATTTCTTCCGTCAGCTCAGAAATCAGCGACGCTGATGGAAACAACCTTGTAGCTGTAAGGATTGCCGTTTATTGAGAAGTCAAGCTCATCCCCGACAGTCCTGTTAAGAAGCTTCATTCCAAGAGGAGTCTTGAAGTTCAGGATTCCGTTATCCGGGTCGCTTTCCCACTGGCCGAGAATCGTGTAGGAGACATCCTTGTTCTGAAGTCTGTCATGAAGAACGACCGTTGTTCCGAAGCTGACCTTGCTGTCGCTGACAGAATCAGGAGTGATGACCTGAGCCTTCTCAATCTCGTCAGTCAGAGTTCTCAGACGAGCGTTGAGGTTCTTCTGCTTGTCCTTGCCGTACTGGTATTCAGCATTCTCCCTCAGGTCTCCAAGCGCCCTGGCATCAGCAATCTCGTTTGCAACTTCCTGAAGCTCGACATGCTCGATATGTTCCTTCTCCTTGATCTTCTCCTCGAGTGCTTTCTTTGTACAGAGGAAACCCATAGGAATGAGACTGTCTTCATCAATGGTGACAGGCTGGTCATCAAAGAAGGTGAAGTCAGGATATTTCTGGCTGATCAGATGCCTGACCTCAATTACGTAACCGCGGTCAATATTCTTGTCATTTGCGATGATTGAGTAAATCTTGCTGGCAAGATCTCGCTCTCCATCCTCGATTGCCTTGAATATCTGCTTCTCCTTGAAAAGATAATTGATGACAAGATCATTGCGCTTCCTGTTCTCACTTACATCCTTCTTCAGGTCGATTGAAGAGGCAGTGTAGTCAAGTACAAGAAGAAGCGTAATGATAAGATCCTCATTGCTGATTCCGGCATTCTGCCATTCCTGAGCTGTCGCATTCTTGTAATTCCAGAGGAAGACATCAACATTCTCCCTGTAGGAATGGACACTGTCCTTGAGGATATCAAGGTAAATTGATTCCTTTCCATTGTTCTTAAGACTGTTCGGAATCCAGGAATAGGTGTAGTAGGGGAAACACTTCTTGTAAAGCTCCGGCCAGGACTTGTCACAGGCCATGACGTTCTCAAGATAGCTTCTCTTCAGATCTGCATTGTTGATTGCATCAAAGACAGAAATCTTGTCTTCAATCTTCTTGTAAAGATCAGAGAAACTGACCTGAGTTGTAATGACAGCTGTAGGAATATGCTGCTGGTTCCTGAGCTGGTCAAGCAGAAGGAATGATGCAAGCACCCTGTCTGTGACATTCTCGCTGAAACGGGCAAGCTGGCTGTTGAAGAACTTGACCATGTCTGAGAACGCCTCGCTCTCGACATCAAGATCCTTTGATACGAAGTCCTTGATAATCTTGACTCTGCTGTAGAAGTCCTTCTCGGCATTGAAGACTGTAAGCTGCTTCTCTTCCTGAGTGATTGGACTTGTCCTGAGGGTGTATGTGTCAGTCTCATCGACAACAGCACTGAAGTAAGGATCTTCCTGAAGAATCCTGCGGGCATCCTGCTTGAATGCTTCCCATTCCTTAGCGCTGAGAACGGATGGAACAAGTTTCTCCTTCATTTCCTTCATCGAGCATCTGTTGCCCTTGCTTTCCATAAGTGTGACAAGAGCCCAGCGGGTATCACTCTTGACTCTCTGGGCAAGTTTTGCAGGAACAGCAGTCTTGAGAACCATTATATTGTTCTTCGGAAGCGGAGTGAGAGCCTTGAATGCCATGTCAGATGTCATGGAAATCTTATTTGTCTTGTTGAAAGCGACAACAACCTGCCTGTCGTCAATAGACTGGATAAGACCGAGTTTACCTGTGCTTCTCTGATAGACAAAGCTTCCTACATCGAAACCGATGTCAGTCTCGAAGAAGCCGATTGCCTTCTGGATATCCTCATCAGAATTCTCAAGACCGGAGTTTTTGATACATGTTGCAAGACGGGTGGATTTCGCATACTTCTTCCTGTATGTCTTGACAAGTTCCTCACGTGCCTGAGTGCTGTGCGGGTCAATCTCAAGAGCCTTCTTGAGTATGAGAATGGCCTTGGTGGGATCTTCTGAATAAAGAGGATAAAGCTGAGTCAGAAGAGTCAGGGCAAGACCTCTGTCAACAGCCTGGGCAACCTTGTCGGAAATGCCGAGAAGATAGCCGTATTCTTCCTTCTGCAAATCAAGAAGGACTGACCACAGCTGTTTGATATTGTCTGCATCCTTGCTTGAGATACAGCGGGTGAGGGCTCTTCTGTAATAATGAATGGCCTTGTCTGTGTCTCCTGTCTCAAGGAAATGGTCACCAAGAGTCTTTGTGATTTTCTTCTCGTCGAAGTCAACCTTTACAAGGCGCTCGAGAATCTTCCATTTCTCTTCTTCAAGTCCTTTTTCCTCATAACAGTCTGCAAGAATCCTGAGAGCATACTTGTTCTCATTGAAGGAAAGAATCCTGTCACAGATGAATTCAACAACTGTCCAGTTGTGATTGTCATAGAATGTTATGAGCAGATTCTGCATGAAGATGTTGTCCTCATGCGGACGGCGGATGAATGCGGCTGCAGCAAGCACATAACGTGCATAGACAGAGTTCTCCCTCTGTGATGTGATTTCACTGGCTCTGTCAACGATTTCAACCAGGTCCTCATAACTCATCCTGCTCATTGCCTTGTCGATGTCCTTGAACACGTCAAGCGTGAGAGATGAGAGCTCATTTTTAGAAAATTCCCTGTCCTGAGCGAGAATTTTCATAACAGCATTGTTCTTTGCCGGCATAAAATGCCTCCAGATTATACTAAATTATTCAGTCTAAAAACAAACCGGGCAGGTTGGTCCTGCTCGGCGCTGTTTTTCAGATGTAACTATATAATAACACCTTTTCAAAGCTTTGGCAAATTTGGTTTTTTCTTTTTGTCAGAAAGAGAAAATAGCGGATTTCAGCTTTTTCTGAGAATATCATCGGTATGAATCCAGCTTTCTGCTTTCTGGATATCCATCTTCTGCTTCTTCTCCTTGAGAAGCGTGTAGACAATTGAGCCGACAGGAACTGCAAAAAGCATTCCCAAAAGCCCGAAAACAGAACCGCATAGAGTGACGAGGATGAATGTGTAAACCGGTGGAAGTCCAAGAGATCCTCCGACAACCCTCGGGTAGATGAGATTCCCCTCAAGCTGCTGGAGAATAAGAATGAACAGAAGGAAGAAAAGGGCTTCCAGAGGAGATGTGACGGCAATGACAATCGCACCGAAGATTGCGCCGACAAATGCGCCGTAAACAGGAATCAGAGCTGTAACGCCGACAAGGACTCCAATCATTGTCGCATTGGGCAGGCCGAGGATGAACATTCCGAAAGCACATAATGAGCCGATGATGATGGCTTCAAGAACCTGGGCGACAATGAAGTGCCTGAATGCCTTGTAACTTATTTTTGAGACATGGGACAGCCAGGTTGAGATCTCATTGTGGTTGAGCATGACAATCAGGCTTGTAAGATGACGGGCAATCATCTCCTTGTTTGTGACGAAATAGATTGCGAACACGATTGCTATGAAGAAAGTCACCGCACCGGATATTGTCCCGAGAATCGTATTGAATGTTGAAGTGATTATCCTTGGGGAATTGATTCTGGCGAATTCCTCGACAACCTGATAAAGCTCGTCCAGACTCATATCAAGCCAGGTGAGAACAGTATGAAGGGCTGCCTCGAAACTTGGCTCATTCTCGACTATATGTCCCTGAAGCATGTCAGAAAGCACGAGAATGGATGAGGCAAGCGTCTTGATTGCATTAATCGTCGCCGGAATGATGAAGCCGAGAATCAGAGCGCAGGCAAGGAAGAAAATCAGAAGGGAAAGTATGATTCCGGCAGCCCTGCTGCTTCTTGCAAGCAGTCTGATTTTTGAAGATGCAATTTTTTTCTCGAAGAAACTGGCAGGAATGTTGAGGATGAAAGCAAGAATGATTCCAAGAAAAAATGTCGTGAATGCGGACGTAATGAAACCGGCAAACGCCCTCATCGCTGAGGGAAGGTTTGAAAGCAGTACGTAAAAGCTTATGAGAATCAGACCCAGAAGCAGGAAAGAAAGGAATTTTTTCTTGCTCATCGCTTGAATTCTATTTTGAATGTGAAGACAAATCAATCGGCTATTGTAAATTTTCACATCACTCTGCTATATTCTCCATCATGGATTACAAGGTACCGGAAAACCCTTATCAAAACCGGAGCGGCAGTTTCACACCGCTTGTTGTTGTCACAGCAGTTCTGGTTACGCTCTATCTGACAGCCAATCTCATGGCAGTCAAGATTATCAGAATCGGGTCCCTCTCGCTTTTTGATGCAGGGACAATCACCTTTCCTCTCACATACATGCTTGGAGATGTCCTTGCCGAGGTATGGGGATACAGAACGGCAAAACGAGTCATCTGGCTCACGTTCGCATGTAATGTCATGCTTGTCTTCTTCACAGGAATCGGCGTGCTGCTTCCTTATCCTGAATACATGGAAAGCACCCAGCAGGCATACAGTGCGATTTACACCTATGTTCCACGCATTGTCATAGCATCCCTGATTTCATTCCTGCTGGGAGAACTTGCCAATGCGAAGATGCTTGTGATGATAAAGAAGTGGCAGAAGGATGGCAGGCATCTGTGGATAAGGACAATTGGATCGTCAGTTGCGGGTTATCTCATCGACACGACATTTTTCGTTCTCATTGCCTTCTACGGCACAGTGCCTGACGGGGAGCTGATCTTCATGATTGCAGTCCAGTACGCTGCAAAGCTCCTCATTGAGGCGGTCTTCGGCACTCCGCTTGCATATGCCGCAGTTAATTATATTAAAAGGAGATTCCAGTGAGCGGACTTGTGCGGTACAGTTCAATTGACACAGGACTCAGACGTGAGTTCATTCTTCTGCAGGGCAGGGGATGCAGGTGGAGAAAATGCACTTTCTGTGACTACCATCTTGATGTGTCCGGCTCCCCTTTTGAAATCAACAGGAGCATCCTTGAGCAGGTCAGCGGAAAATACGGAGTGCTTGATATCATAAACTCAGGTTCGGCAATGGAGCTTGATGATAAAACTGTCAGGCTGATAGCTGAAACAGTCAGGGAAAAAAATATTCATGATTTATGGTTCGAGGCCCACTGGATGTACCGCAGCCGGCTGGATGTTTTCAGCGCTAACTTCCCATGCCGTGTCCATTACCGTACAGGAATTGAGACTTTCAACCCGAGCCTTCGCAAGAAATGGAACAAAGGTGTTGAAGAAACAGTCACCCCTGAAGAAGTGAGGAAATATTTTGAAGGCGTCTGCCTTCTGGCCGGTCTGGAAGGACAGACCAGGGAAGATATCATCCAGAGCGTCAGCATCGCTGAAAGGCTGTTTGAGTATTATTCAGTCAACCTTTTCTGCCCGAACTCTACAGCCGAAAGAAGGGATGAGGAACTGTGCAGGTATTTTATCAGTGAACTTGCTCCGGAAATAAGGAAAAGCAGTAAGGCAGAGGTCCTGATCGACAACACAGACCTTGGCGTCGGCTGATATTTCCTTACTTGCATCTTTAAGGTATAATATTCTGTCATGAGCGATAACAGAATCGAGATTGCACCATCCATCCTCTCTGCTGACTTCTCAATTATAAGAAACGAGATCAGCGAGATTGAGGAATGCGGTGCGAAGTATCTCCATATTGATGTCATGGACGGAGTCTTCGTTCCGCAGATCACTTTCGGTCCGAAATTCATCAAGGACATCCGTCCTCACAGCGATTTGTTCTTTGATGCCCACCTCATGATTACCGCTCCGGAAAATCATCTTGAGGCATTCATCGATGCAGGATGCGATTGCATAACGATTCATCAGGAAAGCTGTATTCATCTCAACAGAGCCTTGAATTTTATAAAGGACAGGGGAGTGAAGTGCGGAATCTCGATTGTGCCAAGCACCCCGGTGAGTGCAATAATTCCTGTTCTTGATATCGTCGACCTTGTGCTTGTCATGACAGTCAATCCGGGTTATGGCGGACAGAAACTCATCCAGAGCTGTATGGACAAGGTCGTGGAGCTCAATGAGCTGCGTTCAAGCGAAGATTATGGTTACCTGATCAGTGTTGACGGAGGTGTCAACCTTGATACGGTTCAGGATGTCGTGGCTGCAGGTGCTGATATCGCGGTTGTAGGTTCCGCTTATTTCAATGCAATTGACAAGGCGGCCTTCCTTGAAAGGATGCATTCACTTGCCAGGGAGAGTTTTCACTGATGCTTGCTGTGATTCAGACAGTCAGGGATGCCTCTGTCACTGTTGAAGGAAAGACTGTCGGAAGCATTGAAGAGGGAATGCTTGTATATTTCGGCGTTGAGAAAGATGACCGCATGGAAGAGCTGAAGCCATTTCTTGAGAAGCTTGTCAGACTGAGAATCTTCAAGGATGAGAACGGGAAAATGAATCTTTCCCTTGCCAGTTCTGGCGCAAGGATTCTATTTGTCAGCCAGTTCACCCTTGCAGGAGACATTTACAAAGGCAACAGACCTGGTTTCGATAATGCGGCTCCTGCTCCTGTTGCAAAGGAATTCTATGAAGAAGCGCTCAGGATTCTTGCCCAGATGGGATACAGCGTCAGCTCAGGATGCTTTGGAGAACATATGATGGTCAGTTATATCAATGACGGACCAGAGACATTCATTCTTGATTCAAAGAGACTTTTTGCTCAAAAATGTTAAAGATTCAGTATGTAGTCAGTGCAGGAGATAAATATGGCAAAAATTGCTGAAATTTCAAAAGACGTGCAGGCGGCACGCACACAGGCGCTTGAAGCTGCCAGAAGCCAGATTGACAAACAGTTCGGAAAAGGTTCGCTGATGAAACTCGGAGACGCCCAGGGCACTCTTGATGTCGAGGTAATTCCTTCAGGAAGCCTTCTGCTGGATGAGGCACTTGGAGTCGGAGGATACCCGAAAGGCAGAATCATCGAGATTTACGGACCTGAGAGCTCCGGCAAGACGACTCTTGCTCTTCATGCGATTGCTGAAAGCCAGAAAATGGGCGGCATTGCTGCATTCATCGATGCTGAGCACGCACTGGATCCGACATATGCCAAGAACCTCGGGGTGAATATAAATGAGCTCTGGATAAGCCAGCCCGACAACGGTGAGCAGGCTCTTGAAATCACAGAGTCCCTTGTCCGTTCCGGTGCTGTCGATATCATCGTTGTCGATTCTGTCGCGGCTCTCACTCCTCAGGCTGAGATTGAAGGGGAGATGGGTGACAGCCACATGGGTGTGCAGGCCCGTCTCATGAGCCAGGCTCTCAGAAAGCTCACAGGAATTCTTGCAAAGAGCAATACGACAATCATATTCATCAACCAGCTGAGAATGAAAATCGGGGTCATGTTCGGGAATCCTGAGACGACAACAGGCGGTAATGCCCTGAAATTCTATGCGTCTATCAGAATGGATGTCCGCAAGATTGACTCAATCGGAAAGAGCCAGGATGAGCTTTACGGTAACAGGGTGAGGGTTAAGATTGTCAAGAACAAGGTTGCTCCTCCTTTCAAGAAATGCGAGCTTGACCTCCTCTTCGGAAAGGGAATCAGCTATGAAGGCAGCATGCTTGATGCCGCATTGAAGTATGGCATGATTGAGAAGTCCGGATCCTGGTATTCCTATGAAGGAGAGAAAATCGGTCAGGGAAGGGAGAAGACTATCGAATACTTTGAGAACAACAGGCAGCTTACCGAGGAGCTTGTATCTAAACTCAGAGAGAAGATGTTCACCCATAAAGAAGATAACAAGACAGATGAATCTGTTGAGTCAGAGGGCTGACCTTGGCTGCTGACGACAGAGCGGATGTCCTATTTGATCCACAGGAAAAGCAGGTCTTCAAGACACAGGAGTTTGAAGGCCCGCTTGATTTGCTGCTTTACCAGATTCAGAAATCTGAAATCAACATTTATGACATCCCGATTGCAGAAATCACACAACAGTTTCTTGAATATATCGAGCAACACAAGGATTCCGGACTCAGGAACCTTGCGGATTTTTACCGCATGGCGGCTGATTTGCTATATATCAAGAGCAAGATGCTTCTTCCGATTGAAGTCGAGTTCGATGAAGAGTACGAGGATCCTAGAAAGGAGCTTGTTGACAGGCTCATCGAGTACCAGAAATTCAAAAAATATACTGACCTCCTCACTGGAGCCGCTGTAGGCGACAGTTTTCATATTCCCAGAAAGGAGAATTTCTTTGCTCTTCCTTTTCAGGATGAGGAACTTTTCAATGGAATCAAAATCAGCGATCTGCTCGACACTTTCCGCAGCCTGATTGAGAAAAAATCCCCGACAAAGCTCTTCAACGTCTTTGAAGAAGTCTCCGTGAAGGAGAAAAGAGCATACATGATGGAGCTCTTTGAGACACATGACCAGATTACAATCAGCGAGGTCATTGTCCATTTTGACCAGCCTCTGCATATCATATGTTCATTCATGGCGATTCTTGAAATGGCCAAGGACAAGGTAATTGTTTTCCAGCAGAAAGAGAAGAACGGCGAGATTTACATTGTCCTGCGTCCCCAGGACTGGCAGGCCAGCCTTGCTGATGAATATGATAAGGACTATGATGAGGTCGTTGAGAACGATTTGAGCGATCCTGATGACTATTCAATCATCTCTTCTGACAGAAGGGAGGAAACGGACAGGATGCTTGAAGAGGAAGACGAAGAGCAAAAGCTTGAAGAAGAGTATCTGGGAGATGAGGAGAATCTTCTGGATGAGGACTGACTGAATGGCAAAAAAAGAGCTAATGAGTACCAATGCCCGTCTCGTTGAAACAGTTCTTTTTATAGAGAATGAGGCGTTGGACATGGAACGTCTGTGCTCCATGACAAATCTTGATGAGAAAAGCGTTGCCAAGGCTGTCAAGGAGCTCAGCACAGTATATGAGGAAAGCGGTCACGGACTGAGAATCAAGGAAAATTCTGATTCTTCAATCGAATTCGCCCCATGCAGTGACCTGTATGACCTTCTGCGTTCCACATACGGACGCAAGGTGGACCGCAGGCTGACCCGTGCTGCCATGGAAACCCTTTCCATTGTCGCATACAGCCAGCCGATAACAAGAAAGGAAATTGACAATATCAGGGGAGTCGCCTCTGATTCGATAGTACGCCTTCTCAGAGAGAGAGAATACATCAAGGTTGTCGGCCGTAAGGATGTTCCGGGCCATCCATGTCTTTACGGTACCAGCAGGAAGTTCCTCTTTGAGTTCGGATTGAAATCCATAAGCGACCTGCCGAAACTGAGCGCAATCGACTCTATGAGATTCAACAAGGAAGAAAGTGGAGATACAGATAATGGATGATTCACAGGCACTCAGGCTGCAGGTGTATATGGCAAAATGCGGTGTAGGCAGCAGAAGGCACTGCGAGGAGCTCATCAGCCAGAGAAGGGTGATGGTCAACAACAGAGTGGTTGATCAGATGGGAGTGAAGGTCACTCCAGAAGACATAGTTCAGGTTGACGGAGAGACAATCGAGCTTGTAGACAAGGTCTATTACATTGCCTTGAACAAGCCACGGGGCTATGTCTGCACAAACTATGATCCGAATGAAGAGCGCTATGCCAGGGATCTGATTATGATCAGGGACCAGAACCTGCTTTTCAACGTCGGCCGTCTGGATAAGGACTCAAACGGACTGATTCTTTTTTCCAATGACGGGGATTTTGCCAACAAGGTGACGCATCCGCGTAATGAAATCGAGAAAGAATATGTTGTCCATCTTGACCGCAAGGCTGATGTCGAGGATTTGAAGAAAGCGCTCAAAGGACTTTACATTGATCTTCCGCAGCCTTACAGGATAAAAAGCTACAGCTTCATTCCGCAGAGAAAGGATTACATCAGGGTTGTGCTTACTGAAGGCAAGAACCGTGAAATCAGAAAGATATTCTCATTCCTCGGCTATGAGGTCAAAGGTTTGACACGCGTTAGAATCGGATGCATTGAGCTCGGTTCACTCCAGCCCGGTGAATTCAGAAATCTCTCAAAGAAAGAAATAGAAGGCCTTCTTGCCGGCAAGAACAGTCTTGATGAGAGAAAGAAATTCGGTGCGGCGCTGAAAAGGGAAAGGGAACTGAAGAGGAGACAGAGTGATGGTAATAGCAATTGACGGACCCGCAGGATGCGGCAAGAGCACAATAGCAAAGCTTGTTGCTTCAAGGCTTGGATTCTACTTTCTGAACACAGGTTCTTTCTACAGGGCAGTTGCATATGCACAGCTCAAGAAGGGCGGGGATTGCAATGACAGGGACTCCTGCCTTGAGACAGCAAAGAACATCAGGATAACAGTGGAAAACGGAAACATCTGCCTTGACGGGGAGGATGTCGAGGACCGTCTTCATACAAAGGATGTCGATATGGTGTCAAGCATAGTCTCATCTGATCCGCGCCTGAGAGAGATTGTCACGGACATGGTCAGAAAGGTTGCCGGAACCATGGATATAGTCACCGAAGGCCGTGATACCACAACCGTCATCTTCCCGGATGCCAGATTCAAGTTCTACTTCGATGCGCAGCCTGAAATCAGGGCAAGAAGACGCATTGAGCAGCAGAAAGGCGACCAGAGTTTTGAGGAAGTTCTTGAACTGATTAAGAAAAGGGATGAGAACGATATGAACAAGGAAGCTGGAGCCTTAAAAAAGGCCGATGACGCTGTTTATATAGACACTTCTTACTTGACCATAAGCCAAGTTTGTGAGAAAGTTTGTTCTGTCGTGCAGTCTGAGCTTAATTAGCTGTACGGTAAAGCATTTAATAGGAGCAAAAGAAGTGGAAGATGAAACTCAGATGACTGACATGCAGTCCCTCCTGCAGGAGCAGTATCTAAAGTCACTTGCGGGCATTGAAGACGGTCAGATCGTAACCGGAACTGTTGTACAGTTAAATGACGACTATGTATTTGTTGATGTTGGCTACAAGAGTGAGGGTAAAATTCCTGTAGACGAATTTATTGAACTTCCGAAACTTGGTGACAGAGTCAATGTTGTGATTGTCAACAAGGAAGGCAAGGGTGGTCAGGTTATCGTTTCCAAGAAAAAAGCCGATGCTAAGGAAAGAACAGAGGCATTAAGGGAAGCAGCAGAGAACAAGACACCTGTTCTTGGCAAGTTCAGCAAGGTTATTAAAGGCGGTTTCGAGGTTGACCTCGGAGCAGACTATAAAGGTTTCTGCCCGCTTTCAAAGGCAGATGTCAACAGAGTTGAGAATCCTGAATCTCTCATCGGAAAGACAGATTATTTCATCATTGACAAGTTCCATGCTTCTTCAAAGATGAAGAGTGTTGTCTCAAGAAGAGAGTATCTTGAGAAGATTATCGCCCAGAACAAGGAGAAGTTCTTCTCTACAGTTCAGATTGGTGATGTCGTTCAGGGTGAAGTCAAGTCATTCACAAGTTTCGGTGCATTCATCGACCTTGGCGGTTTTGACGGACTTCTTCATATCAACGACATGAGCTGGGGCCACGTCACAAAGCCTAAGGATTTCGTGAAGAAGGGCCAGGTCGTTCAGCTCAGACTCATCAATGTCGATCCAGAGACACAGAAAATCAACCTTTCCCTGAAGCACATGCAGCCGGATCCCTGGACAAACTTCGAGGAGAAATATCAGGTTGGTGATGTCATCAAGGCACCGGTCACAAAGATCACAAGTTTCGGTGTTTTCATTGAACTTGAGCCTGGTATCGAAGGTCTTGCTCATATCTCTGAGCTCAGCTGGACAAAGAAGATCAACAATCCTAAGGAAGTTGTCAACATCGGCGATGTCGTCGAGGCAAAGATTCTTGGTTATGATCTTGACAAGAAGAGGGTTTCCCTCGGCCTCAAGCAGCTGATGGACAATCCCTGGGATACAATCGCAGATCGCTATCCGGTTGGTACAGTCCTGAAGAGGAATGTTGTCAAGCTCACCAATTCTGGTGCTTTCGTCAACCTTGAGGACGGAATCGACGGATTCCTCCACATCGATGATGTTTCCTGGACAAAGAAACTCAAGAATATGTCACAGTTCTGCAAGGAAGGCGACGAGATTGAGGTTCAGGTCTCCAGAGTTGAGCCGGAAAACAGAAGAATCCGTCTTTCTGTCAAGAATCTTGAAGGAAATCCTTGGCAGAACCTCAGGAAGACAAATCCGAAGTATTCCATCATCAAGGGAACTGTTTCCAACGTCACAGATTTCGGTGTCTTCGTCAAGGTTGCCGGTGACATTGAAGGTCTTATCTCCAAGTACAATCTTGTAGGTCCGGATGAGGAATACACAGACAAGGTGCTTGAGAACTTTAAGGTCGGTGATGAAGTGACAGCAATGGTTGTCGAGATTAATCCTCAGACTCAGAAGCTTTCTCTTTCAATCAAAGAAATGATCAAGAGAAACCAGGAGTCAGAAATGGCTAAGTACATGGCTGATGAGAAAGAAGACAGCGATACATTCTCTCTTGCAGACATGCTCAAGGCAAAAGACGAGCAGATCTGACGCTCGGACAAACCAATACAGCAGGCGGGAATAATCAGGCCCGCCTGTCTGGTTTAAGGGGATTACCATGAAAGATAAATCAAAGAACCTTACTTCATCAGAAAAGCTTGCTGCTAAAACTGAAGGTTTCTTTTCAAGGAATTACAGACTTCTCATTGTAATAGTTGTCGTTGTGCTTCTTATCTGTGCCGGAATTGGAATCTGGTCAGTTGTTTCATCAAACGGTAAAGAAGCTACAGCCAATGCAGTTTATTCACTTGAAGAGGATTACAATGCTCTCTTCCTGATGGATTCCACAACCAATGACTACACAGCAGCATGCGATCAGTTCGTTGCTGATGCTGAGGCTATCCTTGCATCCACCAGCAGTGATGAGTATGCGAATATCAAGACAAACTATCTGCTCGGCCTTTATTATTTCTCTGTAAAAGACTGGAATAATGCTGCTGCATGTTTTGACACTGCTGCAAACAACGGGCAGGGTACATACCTCGGTTCACTGAGCCTTGCAAACGCTGCAGCAAGCAGTGAGAATGCAGGTGATCAGGATGCTGCTCTTGCTTACTACAACAGAATCTGGGATGACTACGGAACTGAAGCTCCGGAAAGCCCGAAAGCACTTTTCAATGCTGCAAGAATCTATGAAGCTCAGGGAGATATAGAGCTTGCAATTGCAACATATTCTCAGCTTGCTGATCAGTTCGGTGCCTCTGAATATGCAAACCTTGCAAACGCAAGACTCATTGTCTTAGAGTAACTGTAAAGCAGTTAAAACTTATAGGAGGATGAAATTGAAGAAACTCATCACAGCTTTTCTTCTATTTTTTATCCTCTTTCTTGTATCCTGCGGGATGCCTAATTCCCATGATTATTCTAGTGATGTTGTCATTACAAGAGTTGGAAGTGACCAGATTTATTTAAACGGATTCAGAGTTCATTTTTATAATAGTCAGATTAAAATTAATCCCTCAGTATTATTAATGTACACAATTGCTGATGATGATTATTCATTAATTTCAAATTTCAATTCTCATATCAGAAACAGTAGCAATTATTATAATGGAACTCCTGCAACATTCCTTGATAATGGACGTCTGGATAACGTTGAATCAGCAGCAGGCAATAAAACAATTTATTTTTATGAGTTTTCAGGACAGGATAATAATCAAAATAATATCAATGTTTCAGGTTCACCTAATTATACATTTTCAAATATGACAGCATATCACGACTATTATTTCATGATAAAAAAAGAAGTTTCTGAGGACAATAGTGGATTTTATTTTGTCCTTGATATTTTTAAGGACAGTAAAGATAGTCAAAATCTATTATATTCAATTAATTTATTCAGGTATGATGGGAATAGCTTTCTTTCGGATCTAAGAAAAAATGAAATTTCATCGGAAAATGATTATTCCTTCTATGATGATTCAACCTATAATGAAGGAGACAATTATGATATACAGCTTTTCCTTGCTTTATGCATTGTTCCTTCTTCAGATTCTTCATACAGCAATATATTCTGGACACAACCTGTAAGCTTTGAAATAAACAGTAGAAACCAGTGAATAAAGAATCCCGCAGGAGGCCTGCGGGAAAGCACTTATCAGAAGAAAAATCTTAATCAGAGAGCCGCTTCAATTTCCTTGAAGTTTGAACTTTCCTTTGCAGAAGCTGTTGCAACTTTCTTTCCATTCTTATAGAGAGCAACTGAAAGCGGTTTGCCATCAAGAATCTTCATGACCTTGTCGCTCTTGTAGATATCAACCGGCTTGATTTCAACATCATGCTCCTTAGCAAATGTCTCCATCTTGAGCAGGGTTGCCCTGTCGTTCTCCTCACTAGCGTTGTAGTAGAAGACGAGGATCTTGTCCTTAGAAAGAATATCATCATGAATAGTCTCAAGATCACCGATATAGCGCTCTGCCATATAACCGGCAACAGCACCGTCACCGACAGCTGTAGAGACCTGACGGAGAGTCTTTGATCTGACATCACCTGCGGCAAAGATACCAGGCTGATTTGTCTCCATATCAACATTAGTGATGATGTATCCTCTCGGATCAAGGTTCACAAGACCTTCAAAGAGCTGAGTGTTCGGGAGATATCCGATGAAGAGGAAGCATCCGTCGATATCAACAGGAATGATTTCGCCAGTCTTGAGGTTCTTGAGGTTGACTCTCTTGAGCATGTCATCGCCTTCGAAAGAATCAACAGAGGTGTTCCAGATGAAGTGCATCTTCTCATTCTTGAATGCCTTTTCCTTGGCAACCTCGTTTGCATCAACATGACCTTCATCATGGACAACAGACACCCATACTTCTGAACAGAAACGGGTAAGGAACATACCTTCTTCGATTGCTGCATCACCAGAACCGATGATAAGAACTTTCTTACCTGTATAGCGTGCTGCATCACAAGTTGCACAGAAGGAGATTCCCTTATCGAGGAATTTCTCTTCTCCAGGTGCACCTGTAAGTCTGTTTCTTCCACCTGTGGAGAGGACAACAGCTTTTGCATGATAATCAGTGCGGAATGTTGAGACATTCCAGCGGCCGTCATCAAGCCTGCTGACTCCCTTGCAGTCTGTAAGTTTAACACTGACACCGAATTTCCTGAACTGCTTGTCAAAAAGCTTCATGAGCTCTGTGCCATCAATTCCTTCAGGAAAACCAGGATAGTTCTCGATTTCACTTGTATATGTTGCAAGACCACCGATAAGGGACTTCTCAAGAAGAAGTGTCTTGAGACGTGCTCTTCCTGCATAAAGAGCCGCTGTCATACCACCGGCACCACCACCGATGACAACAACGTCGTAGTCTTCAATTCTCTTTTCCATAATTCATCTCCTAAATAAACAGTTGTCCCCGTCCGGGGACGAGGACAACATGAAAAGAATCAGTTGAATGAACTTCTCTTCTTTCCTTCCCACCACCAGGCAAGAATCCAGAGCCCGAGAAGGGCAGCAAGCTGGATGATGAGAGCAGGAACAAGACCACCAAGCACAGCAGGAAGATAAACCTTGACACCAGCTGTGAGGAATGTTCCGGCAGTTGCTGATGTGATAGCACCACCGAGGAAGTTACCGATACACCAGAACGGGAAGCAGATCCAGAGCTGGACATAACCTTCACCCATTCTGACGAGTGTTCCGGATGCACAACCACCAGCAAGAACAGCACCAATTCCGAAAAGGAAAGCACCAATGAAGAGCTGGAGGCTGATCACACTGCCTGGCATGTTCTCTGCTGTAAGACCTGAAAGGTCAGCACCGAATGTATTAGCATGCTTTCCGAAGAAGAAGATTGTGGAAAGTGCAAATGCAACGATGACAGCTCTTGTGAGCTTAGTCTCACCTGTAAGGCCCGGATCCCTGTATGCTGCAGTGAAGCAGAAGCGGGAGCGCTGGAGGGAATAGCCAAGACCAAGGCCGATGAGCATCAGAAGAGGAGCCTTTGGATAGGTAGGAGCAACGGCTGCAGCAATGATTGCACTGATGACAAGAATGACAACACCAGCAGCAATCTGGATCTTCTTGTTGCGTGCCTTCTGCTCAGCTGTAAGTCTCTTTCTGTTAGGTCTCTTGTTGGATACAGGTGGCATGAAGAACTTGAGAAGCTTACCGCCAACTGTAGCTCCGAGGAAGACAAACAGGAGAAAGAACCATGCAGCAAGTGAGAACTGAGGAAGCTGTGAGAACAGTCCGCCGATGTTACAACCGCCAGCCATCTTAGCACCGAAGCCCATCAGCAGACCGCCGATGATTGCAGCAAGAGCCTGCTTATAGTGCTTGATGTTTCTGATCTTCCACTGAGCAGCAAGAAGACATGCGACAGCCGCACCGACCATAATCCATGTATCTGTAAGTGCTGGCTGGCTGCCAAAGAAGCTGTAAGTCTCAAGTGTTGTGTTCTTGAATACACTGTCAGAACCTGTGTTTACGCCAAAGAGGTTAAAAAGAAGGGCACCCCAGTTACCAAAAGCACCAGAAACACCCCATGTGCTTCCGACCATGCACAGAGCCATTGCGAAAATGACAATGAGAACTGCACCAGCGTAATATGACCACTCCTTCTTCAGGATGATGTCATAAAGTGCTGGCTTTTCAATCTGATTATTCTGATCCATTTTCAGTCAGCTCCTCAGCATGTCTTCTCGATGACAACTTCCCATTCTCCGTCACCGACTTCTTCGATTTCGACATTGTAGCCCTGACCGCGTGCCCAGTCCGGGACATTCTTCATTGCGCATGTGTGGTCGATACCGACAACAAGCACATCACCGACATTCATTTCCTTGATTGCATTCTGTGTCTTCACGAGAGGCACTGGGCAGGCCTCGCCAAGACAGTCAAGATACTTTTCTGCCATTTTTAAATTCTCCTTATAGCAAAAGTTGTTTTAAGGATAGAATTTAAACATAAAAGTCGCAATATTGGATTTTTACGGAGTAGGGGAAATAGTCAGAAAAAAGTGTGACTTTCAGACAAAATTACATTTCTGACAAAGAATGCAGGTCTTTGATTATGATTCTGCCCCATTTATTTTCTATATAACCGGCTTTCTCAAATTCTGACAGAATAGATGAGACCTGAGAGCGTGCAAGGTCGATATCCCGGCTGATTTCATCCTGTGTCACTTCAAGAGTCTCTGACTGCAGATTTGTTGAAAGGTTGTAAAGGTAATATGCGATTCTCTGCCGGGAGGAAATGAGACAGCGGGTCTTTATTATGAAAAGCAGGTCAGAATACCTGTCCATGAAATTACGTCTCAGGAACAGTGACATCTCCGGATAACGGTTCTTGAGGTCCTTATAAAGCCAGCTTGGTATTTTCAATATCCTGCAGTCAGTATCAGCAACAAGGGTTATCATGCTGGAAAAGCCGAAAAGCTCACGGGCGGAAGCCAGTGTGCAGATATCCCTCTCATTCAGATAATATAAAAGAATAGGGTGGGTGAAATCATGAAGCATGCTTCGTAGCCGTCCTTCAAGAACGACAATCAGGCTGAAACATGTGTCCTGTATGTCCAAAACCGCCTTTCCGGACTCAAAGGACTGAGTATAGCTGTAGAAAGACAGATCTGACTTATCCTTTTCAGACAGATCATTGAAAAAGGGAAAATAGGACTCGAGCAACTGTCTTATCATGCGTCTATTTTAACAGAATTGAGATTCAAATACTAATCAGGATTGGTTAATATATTTTTAATGATTACACAGAGCGAATATCAGGCTTTTCTTGAATTGTTTCCAGTTTTCCTTCTTCTAGATGAAGAAGATTCATCTCAGTTGCTGCAGTCTCTAACAATTCGTCAGCTCACGGCAAAGACATCAATTCAGGACAGTACAGAATCCGCAAAAGAAGTTTATTTCATTAAAGACGGTCTGATGAGAATATTTGCAGGAGATGAAAACACTCAGGTTCTTTTACAGTATCTCACAGCAGGAGAAAGCTGCTTTCTGACATCTGCGAAAATCAGTCACAGTGAATATATGGACTTCAAGATTGAATCTGCAAGTGACCTTGAGCTGTTTGCTCTTGATGAAAAAACTTTTTCAAGACTGGAATCCGGTTATACAGATATCAGGAACTATACAGATTCTTCACTTGCTTCAGCTGTGAAAAGCATCTCAGAAGTTCTTAAAGTCATTATCAATAAAAGTCTTTACGAGAAGACAGTAATATATTTAAGATATTTGACAGACAAGCTTGGGTCATATGAATTGAAGCTGACACATGAGTTCATTGCTAAGGATTTGAACACAAGCCGTGAAGTCATTACAAGAGTCCTTTCCAGAATGAAAGCAGATGGAAGGATAAAAATTAGAAACCGGATAATAAACACATCAGATTTATTCTCCAAAGATGATAAATAAGAATAATAGAAAAAATTGTATATAATCTATATTCTGTCAACTAGACTATATTTCATGCTAAAAAACTGACTGTTTAAGAGCATAAAATGCATAAGTGAAGGAAATATGGGTTAAAGCAAGGTTGAACACTTTTTTGAGCTGTTTTTTATAAATTTAAACTTAACTTTACTTGTTTAATCAAGTTTTATGTATATAAATATAACTTAACAGTTAAATTAATGTTTTATTAACTCAATTTCCTATATTTCTTTACGTAATGTTTTAATTATATTATTTTTAAGTTTTATAAACAGATTTTATCATGTTTTAATTACGTTATGTTTTATTTATATTTATTGTCATATTTTCTTTAAAAAGTATTAATAATAAAATTTTATTTACTATATTTTTAAAGAAGCTTAACTTTCTAAATTTAATATATATAACTTTATATTTCTTGTAATTTTTCTTTACATTACTATTTCTCTTAATAATTTCAACTGGATTCATTTTTTTGCTTTGCTTGATTCCCCTACCCCATGTGCATATAATCAGCATTTATGATTGAATACCAGTTCAAGGAAGCGGAAGATACAACTTCAGCTTTTCACAATCTTTATGAAATTATTTCTCTTCTCAGGAGTGAGAACGGATGTCCTTATGACAGAGCCCAGACAGAGAAGTCCAGTCTTGGAAATCTAATTGATGAAGCTTATGAATATCTTGAAGCACTGAACAAAGAAGACACTGATTTGTGCAAGGAAGAGCTTGGTGATGTTCTTCTGAATGTATTCTCAATCCTGCAGATACATGAAGACAAGAATGATTTCACTTCAGTTGATGTTCTTAACGATGTATGCAGAAAACTGATTCGTCGTCATCCTCATGTTTTCTCCACAGACAAAGCAAATACAGCCGAAGAAGGTCTTGATTTATGGAACAAGGCAAAGGAGAAAGAAGGAAGAGATAATTCAATCAAAGCTGTCCTTGAACATATCCCTTCAGCTATGCCCCCTCTTGAGAAAAGCTATGAAATTCAGAAGAAACTCGGCAAAATCGGTTTTGAATGGACAAACGTTGACGATGTCATCGACAAGGTCTATGAGGAGCTTGATGAAGTCAAGGAAGCAATTCATGAAGATAACAGCGACCATATAGAAGATGAGCTTGGAGATCTTTTCCTAACAATTGTTAACCTTGCCCGTTATGTGAAAGTACGTCCGGATCAGGCGCTTGAAAGAGCAAACTACAAGATTACATCCAGGTTTGTTAAACTCTATAATCTTGCTTCTGAGAGGAATATTCCTGTTGATAAAGAGCACCTTGATGAGCTTGACAAGCTCTGGGATGAAGTTAAGAAAACAGAAAACTGATTACAGGGAATAGAGGCGCTGCTCTACAATATCTGGTAGCGCACGGTAAGCAAGTGAATAATATGATTTTGCCTTCTCTTTCTGGCCCATCTGGGCATAGATGTCACCGATAAGTATTGAGAGCACATTATCGCTTTCACGCCAGATTGAAAGCGCAAGATTAAGAATGAGGCTCCCTTCATTCCTGCTGATCAGAAGACTGCAGGCGGTCTTTACAGAATTATCGAAATCATCACTCCTGCCCTCCTCACTGAGCCAGGACTCAAGATTCGAAACAATCAGAGTTGATGATGAGCGGGCATTCAAAGTGATGACTGCCGCCTGACGGCCAGAAATTTCTTCCCTGAAAACGTTGTATAGAGCTGAAGCCTCATCCTTTAAATCATTCTTCATCAGGACTGAGTAGTATACAAGCTGGTCTCTGAGCAGAACTCCGGAATGAGAGCAGATAAGGCCACCTGCTTTAAGCCTCACAGCCGGGTCGCTCGAATAATAAAGCAGAATTCTCAACGCATCGTCAGTTCTTTCTTCATTACTGCTGTTGTACATTGCGTAATAAAGAAGAGCAGCATCCCCTGCTTCTGAATATTGCTGAAGATTGTAGTGACACAGCATCTTGTAATAGAGAGCATCATCCGAAAGCGATTCTTCTATTGCGCTGTCAGTCTCTTTAAGAAGCTCTTCGTAATTTCCTGACTGATAAAGCTGAAGATAATTCTTTTCTTCGTTGCATGAAGGAAAAAGAAAAAGGAAGGAAGCCAGAATCAGGAAAAAAGAAAATTTCTTCATTCAAAAGCTCCTTCCTAAAATATTATAACCGGTCAGCAATAAGCCGGGTTCTGTATAACGACAATCATCTATCCAGGCCAGGAGTTACCCCCTGGCTCAAGCGGCCTACCCGCAGGGTATAGTCCAAGGCAAGACACCCTGCTGCTTGGCCTTGCACCTGATGAGGTTTACACTGCCGGCTCTGTCACCAGAACCGCGGTGAGCTCTTACCTCGCCTTTTCACCCTTACCGCGTAACGCGGCGGTATGTTTTCTGCTGCACTGTCTGTTGCATTACTGCACCTGGCTGTTAGCCAGCATCATGCCTTGAGGTGCCCGGACTTTCCTCTTCATGATACATGAAGCGATTGTCTAGCTGACCGGAAGAAATCAGATGTTGTCGAAGTCATCATCGCTGAGAGCGTCAGCAAAGAAGTCTTCCTGAGCCTCCTGCTCGAAGTCACTGAGGTCGATTGTCTCCTCATCCTCCTGATAGTACAGTATACGTGAGCAATACGGGCAGTATTCTGTCACATTGGTGCCGCGGCGGACATCATTGACAAACTGCATCGGAAGAATCATATGACAGCCTGAACAAACCTGACCCTGAACAATAGGAGTGATTCCAAGGCCGTTCTTGTTTTTCACAATCTTGGAGAACTTGGCGTAAATCTCATCAGAAACACCTTCTTTCCTGATGTCATCGCACTGGCTCTCAAGACTAGCGATTGCAGCCTTTTTCTCTTCAAGAATGCCGTCAATCTTGGCTTTTTCCTCTTCGACTTCATTCTTCAGATGCTCACAGACTTCACCCTGTGCAGTAAGCTGCTCGCTGAGATCGTTGACAAGTGCATTGGAAGCAGTCCTTGCCTTGAGAAGGGCATTCTCAACGACGCGGGCCTCATCAATCTGCTTTGTGATGGCTTCATACTCTCTCTGTAGTGTGATCTTCTCGACCATCTTCTCAGCATCAGTCCTGGCCTTGACAGCATCATCATATCTGATGGAATTGCTGGTGGCATCCTGCTTTGCCTTGGTATAGTCATCATTAAGGGCAATATACTTCTGGTTGGCTTCAGCAAGCCTGGCTTCTTTCTCCTTAAGCGCTGCCGGAAGAGTCTCAATCTCCTCTTCAAGCCTGAACTTTTCCCTCAGTATGTCCTGTAGTTGCAGCAGAAGTTTGTGTGTCTGCTGTAATTCGTGCTCAGCCATTTCTATCTCCTGTTAATATTTTATACATAATCCTTGAGCTTTCTGCTTCTCTTCGGATGTCTAAGCCTTCTCAAAGCCTTTGCTTCAATCTGCCTGATTCTCTCACGGGTGACGTCAAAATACAAGCCCACCTCTTCAAGAGTCAGCGGATAGCCGTCATCAAGGCCGAAACGCATTCTGAGAACTTCCTGCTCTCTTGGAGGAAGTGTTGTCAGAACCTCACCAATCTGCTCCTTAAGAAGCACATATGCAGTCTGTGTCGCCGGATTCTCGACGTCCTTGTCCTCGATGAAATCGGACAGCAGGCTGTCCTCTTCCTCTCCGACAGGGGTCTCAAGGGAAATCGGTTCACGAGAAACGGACTTGACTGCCTTGACCTTCTTCTCATCCCAGCCAAGCTTTTCTGCAATCTCCTCATCGGTCGGCTCGCGTCCAAGCTGCTGAAGCAGGGTTCTTGACTCCCTGACAACCTTGTTGATCTGCTCAATCATATGGACAGGAACACGGATTGTCCTTGCCTGATCCGAGATGGAGCGGGTGATTGCCTGTCTGATCCACCAGGTCGCATAGGTCGAGAACTTGAATCCTTTTCTGTACTCAAACTTCTCAACAGCCTTGATAAGACCGATATTGCCTTCCTGAATGAGATCAAAGAAATGAAGTCCGCGGTTTGTATACTTCTTGGCAATAGAGACAACAAGACGCAGGTTAGCCTTTATGAGCCTGTCCTTGGCATCCTTCATCATCTTCTGGCCTTCGCGGATTCTCTTGACATTGACAAGAATCTTGTCAGTACCGGAAAGAAGCACCTTGTCGGGATTCTCCGGATCCGGTCTGTCATCAAATGACTCGAATTCATAACAGATCTGCTTGAGCTGTTTCTCTGTAATCTGCAGCGTCTTGATATCATCCTTAATCTCATCCGCACTGAGACCGAGCATATCCTCAATTGTCTTGGTCTTTGAACGGGTTGCAAGGTCACGACCGAGCTGCCTGAGCTCACGTGCCGTGTCATCAGAGGAAATGTGCAGCTTTTTTGTAAGATAAGCGGCCTTCTCGTTACATTCCCTGATTATGTCAGCAGCAGAAATGAAGCGGTCAGTAAGCTCGTCTATCTCCTCCTGCTCGATAATCACAGGATAGTACCATATCGGAAGACGTGCACTGCTGTCTGAACTTCTGGATGCAGCATCAAGAACTGCCTGATAATCCTCATCCTTTTTCAGAGCCTCGAATGCTCCGCCTTCACTTGGAGCTTCCTCTTCACTATTAGTGGTGACCTCTTCAAGGGCTGCAAGCACAGAAGAATCATTCTTATCAGAAATATGGGAGCGGCTGACAATAATCTGATTGCCATACGGCGTCCTGATCTTCACATATGACCTGAGAAGCTCGTCATCAACCTCCTTCGGATCCAGAGAAAGGAATTTTGCAAGCTCCTTCCTGTTTGAATCATTGAAGAAGACGATGTCATCGACATTCACTTCAAATCCGCCAAGATAGAGCGTCATGAGCTCATCCCTCATGCTGGTGAACTTCTCATCAGAGATGAGATCCTCACCGGTGAGGATTGCTCTCTGAATCTGCTCGTTATACTCCTTGAGCTGCTTTGAGCAGTCCTTAAGGGATTCCTTATAGCAGGCAGTATAATGCTTCTGTTTAGAAAGAAGGCTCTTCAGTTCTTCAGGAGAGATAGAATCATCCTCTTCATCAACACGTGTGGCAAGCTGATTGCTTATACGTGTGAAAAGCGAGATCAGCAGACCGCTTTTACGGATAACTGAACGGATGACCTCATCACCGGCTTCCATCTGCTTTGAAAGCGTGACTTCCTGAGCCGCATCCAGAAGATTCTCCTTTCCGATTTCCTTAAGATAGAGCCTGATTGGATCATCTCCGGAGGACTCCAGCTTGTCGCTTCCAAGGATTGTGTGGCTCTTCACATCATGATCATGGCTCTCGCTTATCTGGACAAGGTCAACAAAATGCTCTCCAGATCCGATATGCTCATCATCAGGATTCGTCCATGAACTGAGAGACGGAGCGTCATTGTCAACATCTTCAGTCTCATCATAATCCTCATCTTCCTCGTCTTCATCTTCCTCGCTGTCGGATTCATCAGAAGATGCGGAAGTCAGGTCAAAATCGGTTTCCTCATCGGAAATTTCCTCATCATCGACATCATCAGGATAATCAAGGTTCTCTTCCTCAAGCTCCTCTTCAGTCATATTCTCGACATCTGGTTCTTCACTTGAGATAGCTTCTTTAGCATCCTCGTGGTATTCAATTCCGTTATCGCTGAGATCATTGACAAGATCCTCAAATGCAGAAGAATCATCGCCAATGCCTTCACGCTCCAGAAGCGCCATGACATCCTGTCTGAGGACATAGCCGCCGTTATCAAAACACTTTCTCGATAATTCCTTGATGAATTGAGTCTTCTGTTCTTCAGTCATCAATAGTGTCAACCTTCCCTAAACATTCTGAAGCTTCTCACTCAGGAGCCTGATTTCCGAATCAATGCTCACCTTCTCGTTAAGCAGCTCCTTAAGCTCTTCTTCAGTGAAACCTTCAGCCTCAGCCTGTCTGATCTGCATCAGGATAAGCCTTCTGTTCTCCTCTTTCTTTCTCAGTGCGATACGGTCAAGAATCTCATTTATAACCTCTTCAGGTCTTTCCACTCTGAACTCCGGAAGCTCAAAACTCGTGGCGACATCATTTCTGACCTGATCGTCCGCAATGAGTGAAAGAAAAATCTCATCGGTCTTACCTTCACCTTCCCTTCTCACGCTTTCCAGGGCAAGGTAGATAATCTGAGCCTCTTTGTCTTTCAGGTCGCCAAACCTGAAAGCCTTCGTGTAGGACGCAAAAAGATTCCTGTGATTTGCAAACATGAGCATCATGTACAAATCGGGGGAAATGCTTGAAATGCGCAAAGGAGCAAAATGTTTTTTTCCTTCCTCGTCAGTACGCTGGGCAGGACGGTATCCCTCCTGTCTGAGCGACTGGGCAAGATCAGAAGTAATCTGCACCTCTCCTACACCGGTCAGTTCAGCTGTCTGCCTGATATAAGCATCCCTCTCAACAGCACTCGTGGTGGCATTGAGAAAGGGTGTCAGATATGAGACAAACTCAGCCTTCCCTTTTGGCGTTCTAGTATTATATAAATATAAAGCCCTTGTTACAAGATATTTAAATGCATCTGTTGAAACAGATAATGTGTTTTTAAGGGCTTGAGGGCCTTCTTTTTCAAGATACTCGGATGCATCCTTGTATCGGTCAAGGGTGAGCACATGGCTCTCAATTCCCTTTTCCTGCAGCATTGTTATTGCCTTGACAGTGGCATCACTTCCTGCCTTGTCAGTATCGAAGAGCAGATCGACCCGGTCTGCATAACGCGCAATAAGGCTTGCCTGCTCACTTGTGAACGCTGTTCCGAAGGGCGCTACAGCACAGGTGATACCGGCCTGATGCAGGCTTATCGCATCGAAGTTTCCCTCACATACAATGGCCCGGTGTTCCGTCCTGATTGTCTCAAGAGCCTCGTAAAAGCCGTACAGATTATGCTTTTTCGAGTAGACACTGGTCTCAGGTGTGTTTATATATTTTGGCGTGTCGTCACGGAAAGTAAGATCTCTTGCACCGAATGCGATGACACGGCCCTGCCAGTTCTTTACCGGGAACATCAGCCTGTTGCAGAAAAGAGGATAAGGAAAGCTCTTCTTGCTGAAAAAGCCGGATTCCTGAAGGAATTCATCACTGTAGCCTTGTTTCTTTAAGTGACTGTAAAGCCATTTCGGATCACGAGGGGCATAACCCAGATTGAATTTCTCCACAGTGTCCTGTGTGATTTTCCTTCTGGCAATATAGTCACGTGCATCCTGAGCTTCCTGCCCTGTCATGAGAAAATCATGGAATGTTTTCGCCATCTCCTCATTGAGTGCGAAAAGACTGTTCTTTATTTCCTTCTTCTTGACATCAAGCTCAGTTTCATTCTCAAGCACGACACAGGCACGTGAGGCAAGGGTCCTTACAGCTTCGGGAAAAGTTACCTTGTCCATTTTCATGACAAAATCGAACATGCTTCCATGTTCCTGACAGGCAAAGCAGTAAAAGCTTCCTCTCTCAAGGTTCAGCTTGCAGCTTGGCGTTCTTTCGTTTCCGCCTCCGTGAAAAGGACAGCGGATCCAGAAGCCGTTGTTGCGCTGGAGAACCTGAGTATAAGAAGAAACGACATCAACTATGGATAGTTTTGATTTAATTTCTTCAATTGTCCTGTCTGAAAATGCCAACTCTTAACCCCACGAGTTTAAAAATAGTCTTAAAGACTTTGAAAAGCAACAAGTTATTTGACAATGGTCACAAGTTTGTCCACAAGGGTGTCCTTCACCATCTTCCTGATTTCACTCTCGCTGTAAAGCCTGCCTTCACCTATTCCCGGACAGTTCGCTTTCTCGGCTTCAAGAAGAGCCCTGTCAGAAAACAGATATGGCCAGAATGGATAAGTCCTGCACTGCAGTGGCCTTACGGGATATATCCCGCACCTGCCGTCTTTACCGAGGAACTCACAGCTCAAATCATCCCTTTCGAGAAGAGAAAGCTGGTAATACGTCCCCATATCAACACGCCGGGTATGACGTTCAAGAAAGTCTTCCTCACTGATTGAGAGAAAAGAGGGAATGTTTTTAAGGTCTTCGGCACTGAGAAAGACATATCCGGCTTCTGAACTGCAGCAGTGAGCACAGCCCTTGCATGTGAAACAGACACCTTTTGAATACCAGGCCATATCAATCCCCCTGAGACTGAAAAAGGTCCCGACCTTTCGGTTGAGACCTTTTTACTGGAGAGAGAAGGATTCGGACCTTCGAAGGCTTAGCCAACAGATTTACAGTCTGCCCCCTTTGACCGCTCGGGAACCTCTCCAATCAACGTACGTTAAATTAGCAGAAATCACAGATTTTAGTCAACATGAAATTGAAGATAAATCTGATTAATTTTCCATCTCTCTCCACAATAAGGAATTATCAGTGCAGAACAGGCTTCTTCTTTCTCAGCAGTTCAGATACCTGAGGCGGAACAAGTGATGACACATCAGCACCGAATGCCGCCATTTCCTTTATCTGGCTTGATCGAAGCATGAAATAGTTAGGATCAGTCGGCATGAAAAGGACTTCCAGGTCATTCATCATCTGCTTGTTTGTCATCGCAAGTTCGAATTCATATCCGAAATCTCCTACAGCCCTCACGCCACGAATCATCACGCCCACAGAATACTCGCGTGCAAAGTTGACCATCAGGCCGTCATAGGAAACAACTTCAATATTAGGGCTGCCGGAGAAAATCTCCTTCAGAACCTCAACCCTTTCCTGGGCTGTGAAAAGGCAGTGTTTTGAGATGTTGTCAGCAACTACGACATAGAGCCTGTCATAAAGCCTGAGACAGCGCTCTATTATGTTGATATGTCCCATTGTAGGCGGGTCGAACGAACCCGGAAACATTGCAACATGAGTATTCACGCTCATTTCCTGTTCTCCTGGACATATGCCTTGACCTTCTGGTATCCGGCATTGTCCTCATACTGAATCCTTCTTTCAATAATCCAGCTTCCGTCCTCTTCCTTCCTGATTACAGCGAAAACACCTTTGCCAATATAGGAAATGGTCTGGTTATCACTTACAGGATTCTCCTTTCTGATTTTCTCAAGAACACAGTCAAAATGTGCATAACCGCCATCCGGAGTGCTCATGGCAAGAGATATGTTCTCAATCGGATTTCCGCATATCGCACATTCGTCATGCGGTTCACAGATGACAGGAGAATCGGGCACAGGAATGCGGGAATGGAAGGAATGTGATTTCGGAAGTCCGGCAACCTGAGTGAGTGTGGTGAAGTCGACAAGACGGCTGTCATCCTTCTTTCTTTTCTTCCTGTCACGGGAAGATGGACGTGACTGTCTTCTGCCTGAGAAGGAAGATTTAGAGGAATTCTTTTTCATATACGGAGAAATTATGTAACATTCAACTGAAAAAAACAAGAAACCGGACAATTGATGCCCGGTTCCATTGTGAAAGTGAAAAGACCTCAGTCAGCCTTCTTTCTGATAAGCTCCTTGACCTTTGCAGCCTTTCCGACTCTGTCTCTGAGGTAGTAGAGCTTGGCTCTTCTGACCTTACCCTTCCTGACAACCTCAATCTTGTCGATTCTCGGTGAGTGCAGAGGGAAGATTCTCTCAACACCGACACCGTAGCTGATCTTTCTCACAACGAATGTGCGGCTGATGCCGACATTGTTCTTAGCAATAACGATGCCTTCGAAAACCTGAATTCTTTCTGTGGTTCCTTCAACAATCTTGAAGTAAACCTTTACTGTGTCACCGACAGAAAAATTCTCTGCATCTTTCTTAATCTGCCTGGCTTCAATTGTCTTGATGATGTCCATAATGACATTACCCCTTCATTTCATTAATCAGTTCTATTAGTCTTCTTCTCTTAGCCAAGTCGAGAGAGGCTTTGCTAAGAACTTCCGGTCTGCTCCGCATCGTCTTTTCGAGCATACGGAAATCACGCCAGGTAGCAATCCTTTCGTGATGACCTGACAACAATACATCAGGAACGGATTTTGTGCAATACCTTTCAGGCCTTGTATATTGTGGATATTCAAGCAGCCCGTCAGAGAAACTCTCGTCCTCAAGACTCTCCTCGCTGATGACGCCTTCAACAAGACGGTAAACTGCATCGATAATCACTGTCGCGGCGCTTTCACCGGATGAAATGACATAGTCCCCTATGCTTATCTCGTCATCAACATATTCATCTATTATCCTCTGGTCAAGTCCTTCATAATGACCACAGATGAAGACAAGGCTGTCCTGTCTGCTGAGTTCCTGTGCATATGCCTGGTTGAAAAGCTTGCCGGAGGGACTGGGGTAGATGACTCTCCTGTTTTTCGCATCAATGCTGTCAAGAGCTTCTCCTAACGGCTCACACTTGAGAATCATTCCGGCACCACCTCCGTAAGGGATGTCGTCACAGGTTCTGTGTCTGTCATGCGCAAAATCGCGGAAATTTATGATTCTGTATGTGATGATGCCCTTTTCAACCGCGCGGGCCATGATTGAGGAAGTGAAGAAGCTTTCAACCATCTGCGGAAAAAGCGTGAGGATGTCTATGTGCATTTCACATCTCCAGTAAAGATCCCATCAGAAGCTCAATGCTTCCGGCCTCAAAATCAGGTCTGGATACAAAAGGCTCCATGTTAGGCAGATAGAATGTCTTTCCATCGTTTTTCCTGATGAGCAGGTAGTCAGCCTGAGAGCCGTCGCAGACTGCTTCAACCTTACCTACTTCATTTCCTTTGAAAACAAGAGAAAGGCCGAAAAGATCAGCGATATAGTACTCACCTTCTTCCAGATGACTTGCGTCTTCTCTTCGCACATAGATACGTCCGCCTGAAAGCGAAGAAGCCTTCTCCTTTGTATCATAACCGGCAAAACGCATAAGAAGCGACGCTGAATCGCTTTTCACGGCATCAACATGAAGAACAACTTCACGTCCGTCACGACGGATGACTGTACACTCCCGGAGTTTTTCAAGATGCCCGTTCTCGCCGCTGCATGAATGTATTCTGAGCCAGCCGTCAAAACCATGGGTCTTGCCGACATTCGCACTCATTATAAGATTGTCCTGCATTTTCTCTCTCAGGTTCAAAAAATAAAGTACTGGCGGAACATGATGTCCCGCCAGATGTTTCAGTCAAGAATCTCAAGAACAGCCTTTTTCCCGTCCTTAGTCGCACAGGCAGAAAGAATTGTCCTGATTGCCTTTGCAATACGGCCCTGCTTGCCGATGACCTTTCCAACGTCATCCTGAGCTACATGAAGCTCAAGGATTGTGGACTTCTCGCCCTCAATCACATTGACGCTGACCTCATCCGGCTTGTCAACAAGACTCCTGACCAGGAATTCAACCAGTTCTTTCTCCATATGTCACTCCTGAAAAGCCGATTAGTTCTGGCTGCTCTGGCGTGTAAGAGAAATACCCTGCTTGTTAAGAATCTTCTTGACAGTCGCACTCGGCTGTGCGCCCTTCTCAATCCAGCTCTTCACCTTGTCTGCATCAAGAGTGACCTGTCTGTCCTGTGCTTCAACAGGATGATAGGTTCCAAGCTCGTCGATTGTCTCACTGCCACGTGCAGTCCTGCTGTCCATGACAACGATGCGATAGTAGGGTCTTTTCTTTGCCCCGAAACGTTTTAGTCTGATACTAACCACAGTCTCTACTCCTTATTCTGCTTGATAGGCCTCAGCTGAAGTTCTTCAGCATCTGTGCCTGTAATTTCTTGTTGTTCATAAGCTTCTTAAGCATCAGCTTCTGCTTTTCGAATGTCTTGAGAAGCCTGTTGACATCTGCAACAGAAGTTCCAGAACCCTTTGCGATTCTCTTGCGACGGCTCGGTCCGATGATTCTGTAATTGGATCTCTCGAACTTTGTCATGGACTTGATAATCGCTTTCTGGATCTCAAACTCCTTCATGTCGATATCATCTTCGCTGATATTCCCTTTGGCTCCGGGAATCATCTCAATAAGCTTGTCGACTGATCCCATCTTGTTCATCTGCTCAAGCTGGTCCAGATAATCCTGAAGATCGAAGGTGTTCTTCTGCATCTTGCGGGCAAGCTTTTCAGCCTCTTCCTGGTCATAAAGCTGCTGGGCTTTCTCGACAAGGGAGACAACATCACCCATTCCGAGGATGCGCTGTGCAATTCTGTCCGGGTGGAAGATTTCAAGATCTTCAGGCTTTTCGCCTGTACCGATGAATTTCAGCGGCTTGCCGACAACGCTCTTGAGAGAGAGTGCGGCACCACCGCGGGTGTCTGAGTCGAACTTGGAAAGGACAACACCGCTGATACCGACTTTCTGCTCAAATTCCTGAGCGATTGTAACAGCGTTCTGACCTGTCATCGCGTCAGCGACAAAAAGTGTCTCATCCGGCTTTACAGCCTTTGCGATGTCGCTGATTTCCTTCATCAAGACATCATCAAGATGCATTCTTCCGCTGGTATCGATGATTACAGTGTCGTAAAGCTCATGGCGTGCAGTGCTGACAGCTTCAGTCGCTACTTTCACCGGATTCTTCTCGCCTTCAATCGAGAAAACCCTAACTCCGACTTTCTGGCCAAGAACCTGCAGCTGAGTGACAGCGGCAGGACGGACAAGGTCAGCAGCGACAAGCATGACTTTCCTGCCCTGCTCCTTCGTGAGCTTGAGAGCAAGCTTTGCTGCTGTCGTGGTCTTACCTGAGCCCTGAAGTCCCATCATCAGGATTATACTTGTTGTGTCTTTTCCCTTGAGGTTTAATCCCTGGTCATCTCCGCCGAGAAGCGCGACCATCTTGTCGTAGACAATCTTTGTGAACTGCTGTCCCGGGTCAACGGAAAGAAGGACCTTCTCGCCAAGAGCCTCCTCAAGTGTGGAATTGATGAAACGTCTGACAACACGGAGATTGACGTCCGCATCCAGAAGGGAAATCCTTATTTCCTCAACCGCATCACGGATGTTCTTCTCTGTGATTTTCCCCTTTCCTGAAAGGGTTTTCATTATAGATGAGAACTTTGTACTCAGACTGTCAAACATATTCCTGTTCCTGTGGACCGAAGGTATTTATACACATTTTTCTCTTCACTCGTCAAGATTTGTCCTTCCTTTTTCCGTCCTTGTCGAAGTCAACACGTCTGTCTTCCTCATCAAGGATGACCGCCTCCCCTGCGATGTTGGCAAGTTTATATGTGACTGTGGTGGAGACACCCGCCTCCATCTGCGTCACACCCAGAAGGGACTGTGAGCCCATGACTGTATGGGTGTTATGAGTGATGATGATGAACTGGCTGGTCTGGCTGAAATCCTCAAGAACAGACAGGAAGTAGCCTATGTTCTTGTCATCAAGGGCTGCGTCAATCTCATCAAGGATACAGAAAGGACTCGGTTTGACCAGATAGGTCGCAAAAAGCAGGGCGACAGCTGTCATGCTCCTTTCACCACCGGAAAGAAGAGTCAGGCTGATAAGCTTCTTTCCCGGCGGCTGTGCGAAAATATCGATACCGCTTGTCAGGACATTCTCCTCATCCTGAAGCGTGATCTCAGCACGTCCTCCGTTGAAAAGCCTCTTGAACATTGCCTGGAAGTTATCACTGATCTGCTTATAGGTCGTCATGAACATCTGGATGCTCTTTTCCTGAATTTCAGCAAGGACCTTCTCTAGATCAGCCTTGGCCTTGTTCAGGTCATCAAGCTGCTTGTTATAGAAATTATAACGCTCCTCAGCTTCCTTGAAATCGTCGACTGCCATATGGTTGATGTTCGGACCAAGAGCAGCAATCTGACGGCGGACCTCGTTGAGTTCGTTCTCGACAAGCACCTGCTCAGGAAGATTCTCATCACTGAGCCTGTCCTGATACTCATTGAGGCTTCTGTTGTATGTATTGAAGAAGTTAGTGAACAGCTGTTTGATCTGCTCATCCGCCTGAGAGGCCCACAGTTCAGATTTCTCAATCTCGCTTCTCAGGTTATGAATGGTCTCGATGGTCTTCTCTTTCTCGCTTTCCTTGTCACTGAGCTGGCTGTTGAGGGTCCTGATTTCCCCCAGAACATCCTGAAGCTCTGCCTTCGACTGGGTTATCTGGCTGGAAAGCTCCTCTTTCTCGCCTTCAGCTTCACGGATCTGGTCTGCAGTGGAGGAAATCCTTGTCTCATAGAAGCTCACACGGGTCTGGGCATCATCAAGGGCGGCAGTGTTCTCCTCGATATTCCTTCTTATGTTCTGTGCAATCTGCTTTGCTGACTCAAGGCCTCCGCGCATAGAGGCAACCTTGATTTCAATTGACTTGACAGTATCCCTGAGAGAGTCAATCTCGTCATTGAGACGGCTCACATCCTGTCTGTAAGAAGCAATAGACTGCCGGCTTCTTTCCATATTCCTGCGGCACTGGTCCTCTTCTTCCGTTATGCTGCGTTTCTTTGTCAGAAGGCCTTCCGGAGCAAGCAGGGAATCAATGAAAGGAGGAATCGTTTTCTTATATCCTTCATAGGAAAGCCTGAGGGAAGAAACGGCATCCAGCAGGCTGTTGAAATCAGATTCCAGTTTCTCATGGATGTCCATATCCCGCGGGAGGGCCTTGTAAAAGTCGATTTTCTCCCTTATGCGGCGCAGAATTGTGTCAATGCGTTCAAGAACATCCTCGTCAGCAGCACCTCTCCTTTTTACGGAATATTCCTCTCCCATCTTCTCATCAAGCTCAAGAGCAAGGTTTTCAATGACCAGCTTGAGCTCTCCTGAAAGAGCGGCGATTCTTTCCTCATTCTCAATGATTGCCTTCTCTTCCGCATCAAGTTTCTCATTGAGAAGCCTCACATTCTCAGTGTCATCGGCTATCATCGCATTGGCTCTGTTGAGCTGGCTGACAGACTCATCAAGAATCTCCTGCTTTTCCGCGATGCTCGCCTCATTCTCCTCAAGCTCTCCCCTGTCACGCTCAATCAGCCGAGAATAGGATTCAATCTTATCCTTGAACTCCTCGTGGCTGCGGATATATTCGCGATACTGATTGTCAAGTATCTTTATTCTGTCATTACGGCTGTTGATTGCCTCCTCAGCCCTGTTGATGCTGTTCTGGATGCTGATGGAAATCCGGTTCTTTTCTTGTACAAGGTTCTGCTCTTCCTCAATGCCGGCCTTGAAGCTGTCAAGGCTTCCCATGAGAGCCTCAAGCTGTTTCTGGTTGCTTGCCTTCTGCTCTCCTCTGATGGCCTTGAGCTTGGTGAAGGTCTGGATTTTGATTGCATGAAGGGTTATGTCGAGATCCTGCTGCTTTTTAACAAGCTCATTGTAGCTCATGGCTTTCTCAGCCTGATTCTTCAGCGAATTGTAGGTTCTTCTCTCAGCCGCAATGATGTTCTCCACCTGAGCGATATTCTCGTCAGTGCGGTCAATCTTCTTCTGAGCCTCATTACACTCAATCTTGTATCGTGATATTCCAGCCGCTTCCTCAAAGATGTATCTGCGGTCCTCAGGACGTGATGAAAGAATCTGGTCAATCTTTCCCTGCTCAAGAATTGAATAGGCGGACTTTCCGATTCCGGTGTCGAAGAAAAGCTCCCTGATGTTCTTCAATAGACAGCGCTGGCGGTTGATGTAATATTCACTTTCTCCAGAGCGGAAGACACGGCGCCTGATTTCTATCTCCGTAAGATCGGTCTGAAGCTTGTGCTCACTGTTGTCGATTGTCAGAGCTACTTCAGCGAACTGGAGCGGTTTTCTGGTATCGGTTCCGTTGAAGATGACATCTTCCATCTTTCCGGCTCTGAGTGTCTTGGTTGACTGCTCTCCGAGAACCCATTTAATGGAGTCAACGATATTGCTCTTTCCGCAGCCATTCGGTCCCAGAAGGCTTGTGATCCCATCGGAAAAATCTATATGGGTCTTGTCAGCAAAGCTCTTGAACCCGTTGATGTCTATACATTTTAAAAACAAGAGACTGTCTCCTCAGCTTGACGGAATGAACAAAGGAAAGATAGCATTTTTAACTGCATTATGGAAGAACAGCTTACTCTATTCGATTTCTCGCATCCAGGATATATCTGCGGTTGCGATGAGGCTGGCCGTGGCCCGCTTGCCGGACCTGTCTGTGCGGCTAGCTGTATCCTGCCGGATGATTTCGACACAAGATTGCTTGACGACAGCAAGAAACTGTCAGAGAAAAAGAGAGCTGAACTTGAAATCATGATAAAAGAAAAGGCCCTGTGCTGGAGCACAGTCTTCATCTTTCAGGATGAGATTGATGAAATCAACATACTCAATGCGACCATGAAGGCGATGAAGCTCAGCTATCTGAGAATCAGCAGGCAATTTCCTGTAAGCCGTTTTCTGGTCGACGGCAACAGAAAACCTCCTGTCGCGGACACCGAGGTTGAGGCCATAGTGAAAGGTGATGCGAAAATCCCGCAGATTATGGCAGCCAGCATTCTTGCGAAGACAGAACGTGACAGGTACATGATCAATATGGACAGGCTGTATCCTGAATACGGTTTCGCAATCCACAAAGGCTATGGAACAAGAAGACACTATGAGGCTATTAAAGAATACGGCCCCACTCCGCTTCACCGCCTGAGCTTTCTCAAAAGTCTCAAAGAAGAGCAAGAGTGATTCCCATCACAGTCATTCCCGCAATCAGGGAATAAATGACAAGATGGTGGTGTCCGTAATTTTCCGCCGCAGGCAGCAGCTCGTCAAATGCAAGATAGACCATGATACCGGCCACAACGCAATACACTGCAGAAAGAAGTGAAACGGACATGAACCGTGACAGGAACAGATAGCCGATCAGTGCGCCAGCTGGTTCTGCAAGACCTGAGACAAGTGCAATTGAGAAGGCCTTTTTCCTGCTGCCCGTACCATGAAGCACTGGAGCTGAAACAGTTATTCCTTCCGGAATGTTATGAAGCGCGATTGCAAAAGCGATTGAAACGCCTGAGACAGGACTTGCCATCGCGCTCATGAATGTCGCGATGCCTTCAGGGAAATTATGAACAGCTATTGCAAGTGCGGAAAGAAAACCTGTTCTGCTGAGGTTGCGTTCTGTCTTCGAGCCGAATTCATGAGGGTTTTCATCCTCAGGAACAAAATGGTCAATCAGGGCAATGATGAGAATACCGAGGAGAAAGAAACCAAGGCTCATCAGCTTTGCAAGCCGGGCTGGGTGAAGGCTTTCAAATCCGGCAGAGGCCTCAGGAAGCATCTCCATGAAGGAAATGTAGACCATGACTCCTGCAGAAAGACCCAGCGCACTGCACAGAAACTTCGTATTGTCCCTCTTGACTGCAAAAGGAACAAAGGCTCCCAACACTGTTGAGAGCCCTGCCGCAAGAGAAACGAGAAAGGCGAAAACCGGAGTGCTCACTCCTCGTCTTCCTCCTGACGTGAAGATGTCTTCTTAGCATGCATCTTCAGATAGTCAAGGCTCTTCTGCATCTCCTTGATGAATTCGCCAATGTCTTCCTGATAGACAAGGACTGACTGACGGATGAAGCGTCCGTTCTCAGCCGGCTTGCTCTCAACGATGTTGAGATACAGATCCCCATACATATTCTCTTTCACATTAAAAAAATAAGTCCTGTCATTCCTGACAAGTCTTGAAGAAAACAATTCACCACGCTGTCCCATTCAGGGCTCCTCAAATTAGAATCTTTCTGTGATTAAACACTTTCGGCTGACTCGTGTCAATCACCTTATTAAGTAAATCATTACTATAAAAAACAATACAAATTAAGGAAAAAGTTTTCGCTCTTTTTATTGACTAAAAGAGGCAATCTCTGCTATGTTTCATTTCGTTATGCGTCTGTCGTATAATGGCTATTACCCCAGCCTTCCAAGCTGGAGATGCGGGTTCGATTCCCGTCGGACGCTTCTCATAGAGACCTCTTCATCGAGGTCTTTTTCATTTCTCCAGTGTCAATTAATCTCTTTTTTCATTATAATCATCACTCATGAGTTATTCAGCTGACAGATACGCCTATTACATTGTCCACAGGATGCTCCGCCTTGAAGAAGGCGAAGGCCTCACACTTAACGCCAACCCGGAAACGATTGAATTCGCTCATAAAGTCGCTCATGAAGCTGCAGAGACGACAGGGTGTACGGTCTCTCTTGTCTATATTGAGAACGGGACTCCTCAGTCAGTTGATGAAATAGAGCCTTCCTTCAAGCCTCATAAGGCACTAAGGCCAGTCATGCTGCATCTTGCCTCATTCTCTCAGGCTCCTTTCAATCCTGATGAGGAAAGCGATGCCCGCACGCTTCAGAAGCACAGGCTTCTGGCAGATCCGGTTTTCCTGGACCGCAGGATATCAATACCGTATGCGGTTGCCTATGTGCCGACTCCAGAATGGGCTGAATTCATATACGGTCCCGGAGCAACTGCAGACAGACTTTTTCTTGATCTTGCTTCTTTCATGGGATTCGAGGATGAGAATGAAGGGGAAGATTCAACTAAGCAGCTTGAAAGAATCCTTTCAATGCGAAGCGCTGAGCTGAACAGGATGAAGATAAAGGCACTGCATCTGACGGGACCTCAGTGCGACCTGACTGTCAGGACTGCACAGGGCTCGGCATGCGGCACAAGCGCTATGCGACTTGACAGTGGAAGGTTCTTCTATCCTTCCCTTCCTTGTGAAGACATTATCATACCTGTCAACCGTGACAGTGCTGATGGATGGTTCATGACAACTCTTCCATTCCGTCTTTACGACAGAGTGTTCTCAGATGCCAGGATAACGCTTGAAAACGGAAGAATCACGGCGTTCACAGGAGCGGATGCCGGCTATGTTGGAAAATACCTCAACGTTGACCCGCTTGCCTCCCATATAAGTGAAGTCATACTCTGCGAGAGCCTAACAAGAGCCGCGATGAGTGAGCATTCATTCGGAATCCCGATGCTGGACAGAATGAGGGCAAGTCAGATTGTCTTCGGCGGCATCACCCCTGAGCGTGTCACACTGCAGGATGAAAGTCTTCTTGACAGCTATGGTCTCAATACCAGCTTCGCCCGTCTTGAGCTTCCAGCCGGTAGCACAGAGCTCACGGTTAGCGCACTCACTGAAGACGGAAACGAGAAAGTTATTATGGAAGACGGCCGGTTCTCACTGGAAGTTTAAATCAGCAAGCAGCCTCAGTCCTTCCAGCGTATGACGCTTGTCGATATGGTCAATTCTTGTGATAAGAGGAGAAATCGTCTTGCACAGCCCGCCTGTGGCCATGACGTAAAGGTGCACGCCGAGTTCAGCTTCAGTACACTCAATAATCCTGGAGACAAGACCTGCATAACCGTACATTATTCCTGCCCTGATTGAATCCTCACTGTTGCGGCCAAGGCTCGTGGACGGCAGTCTGAGCTCAACCTGAGGAAGCTGGGCTGTTGAGCCGAAAAGCGCATTCACGCTGGTAAGGAGTCCTGGAACAATCGCAACGCCTTTGACCTCGCCGGATGCATCTGCTGTCGAGAAAGTCAGAGCTGTTCCGAAATCAACAGTCATTACTGTGTCATCCGGCCTGAAATGATGGGCATAGGCCATGTTGCACAGCAGGTCCATACCAAGCTCAGACGGGATTGATGAGCGTATGAGCCCTGTCTTCATGTCATGACGCACAAGCATGGCGTCACAGCCGAAAAGACGGTTGGCGTTTTTCAGCAGTGAGAGTGTCAGGTTTGGAACAACTGACGAGATAATCACACGGTCCACAGCAGACGGGTCAACATTATCACCCTCAAGCAGGGAGCGGAAGATGGCATAATACTCATCTCCGGTCTTCTTCTGGTCTGCGAACACACGCCAGATATGCTTCCATGACGAACCGTCATGGATGGCAAGTACAATATTTGTGTTTCCTACATCAACGACTGCAAGCATTACAGAAGCACCACAGAATGCTTACCGGCGTAAGCCTTGTCACGAAGCTCAATGACACTCTTGTCACTGATGTAGCTCTCGAAATTCGTATACCTGTCAATGAGACCTGCCGGAGTGAACTCAATAATCCTGTTAGCAACAGAATCAACGAACTGATGGTCATGGCTGTTGAAAAGCAGTGTTCCCTTGAAATTGATCAGTCCGTCATTGAGAGCCTGAATGGACTCCAGATCGAGATGGCTTGTCGGCTCATCGAAGATCATGCAGTTGGCTCCTTCAAGCATCATCTTTGCCAGGACGACACGGACCTTCTCTCCTCCTGAAAGAACACGGCAGGGCTTGAGAGCCTCATCACCAGAGAAAAGCATTCTTCCAAGGAAGGAGCGCACAAAAGTGTCATCATCCTCCTTGCTGAACTGCTGGAGATACTCAGCGATTGAGACATCAGTATCGAACATCTTCGTGTTGTCTTTCGGGAAATAGCTGAGTGATGTCGTGACCCCCCAGGTGTATGTTCCCTCATCCGGTTCCATCTCTCCTGCCAGAATCTGGAAAAGGACAGTCTTCGCATAATGGTTGGGACCGACAAAGGCGACCTTGTCATTAGGATTGATTGTGAGGTTGAGATGGTCAAAGATGACCTCCCCGTCAATTGCCTTGCAAAGATCCTTTATCTCAAGACAGTTCTTTCCAATCTCCCTTTCAGGCTTGAACGCAACATAAGGGAAGCGTCGGCTGGATGGCTTGATATCATCAAGAGTGAGCTTCTCGATAAGTTTCTTCCTGCTTGTCGCCTGCTTTGCCTTTGCGACGTTTGAGCTGAAGCGCTGGATGAACTCCTTGAGTTCTGCGATCTTGTCTTCCCTTCTCTTTTTCTCGTCTTTCAGCTGTTTTGCAGCAAGCTGGCTTGACATATACCAGAAGTCATAGTTACCGACATAAAGCTGGATCTTGCCGTAGTCGATATCACAGATGTGGGTGCACACAGTATTGAGGAAGTGTCTGTCATGGCTGACGACGATGACTGTGTTGTTGAACTCTGAAAGATAATCCTCAAGCCAGTGGACAGACTCAAGATCAAGGTGGTTTGTAGGCTCATCAAGAAGCAGGATATCAGGATTTCCGAAAAGAGCCTGGGCAAGAAGGACACGGACCTTGAGGTTGTCTTCAATATCTTCCATCTTCTTGTCATGAAGGTCTGTCGGGATTCCGAGACCGTCAAGCATCTGAGCCGCCTCGCTTTCAGCTTCCCATCCGCCCATCTCAGCGAACTCGGTCTCGAGTTCAGCCGCACGGATTCCATCCTCTTCAGAGAAATCCTCCTTGGCATAAATCTGGTCACGTTCCTTCATCACGGCATAAAGCTTCTCATAGCCCATGATTACCGTCTCAAGAACCTGATACTTATTGAAGGCGAAGTGATTCTGCCTGAGAACCGCCATTCTTTCTCCTGGAGTGACGATGACCTCCCCGCTGTCAGCCTCGATCTCACCGGAAAGAATCTTCATGAATGTGGATTTTCCGGCACCGTTGGCACCGATGATGCCATAGCAGTTTCCCGGAGTGAACTTAATGTTCACATCCTTGAAAAGGACCTGTGTACCGTATGAGAGAGAAATATTGCTGGCTGTTATCATTTAAAACTCCATTGAGAAAAAAATAGCAGCATCAGGCTTGGTTCCTGTGCTGCTGTCTTTAGTTCCTAGGGGAATCGAACCCCTATTTAGAGACTGAGAATCTCCCGTCCTAACCGTTAGACGAAGGAACCGGTATTATTCTGGGATGGAGGGATTCGAACCCCCAAAGGCAGAACCAGAATCTGCAGTGTTACCATTACACTACATCCCAAATTCCTGTTTCCAGTCGATAACGTACACTACAGGAAAGCCACTTCAGTGTCAATAAGGATTTTCAAAAAAAATAAAAATATTTCTGCGGCTGCTCATTTCCGTTCTTTTCCATGTAGCTGTTTCTGGAGGATATGAAATGTACAGAAAAGTGCTCAGCGCAGAAGAAAGCTTCATCAGAAGCAGAAGGGTTTTCGCATCTCTCGTGAATGCAGTCTGCTACAACGGGAAAAAAACTGTCGAGGCAGGCCGACTGGAAGAAGTCAGTCATCCGGTATTTGACGAGATGACAATTAAGAGGATTTTCCCGGACTTCATAAGATGCGTGACTATGCATTCTCCTGCAGGAGACATCAAGCTGATTCAGCTTAAAGGAAAGAATCAGGGATAGGCATGCTTGAATGCGGACACGCGTGAGCTTGCAGTGAGGAAGTCATCATCCCTGTATCCGTCACAAAGATATCTGTATGCAAGGCCCGCCACCATCGCACCGTTGTCTGTGCAGAGCTTGAGAGACGGGAATGTGACAGTGTAACCGCCCTTCTCAAGATTCTTGAGCTCGCTTCGCAGAAGGCTGTTTGCTGCGACACCGCCTCCGGCACTCACCCTTGTGAGACCTGTATCCTTGAGGGCGAGGCGGACACGCTTCATGAGAATGCCGACAGCACAGCGCTGGAATGATGCGGCAATGTTTTCTCCCGTAATTTCAGCATTCCCGTTGCGGAATTTTTCTAGCTGGTTGATTGCAGCTGTCTTGAGACCGCTGTATGACATGTCATATGGATGCTCTCCCTTGTCCAGAGTCGGACCGTTGAAAAGGAAGGCCATCGGGTCGCCGTTCTTGCTCAGGCGGTCAATCACGACACCGCCAGGATAACCGAGGTTGTAGAACTTAGCGACCTTGTCAAATGCTTCTCCTATCGCATCATCGATTGTCGTGCCGAGCACGTTGATGCTGTCATAACCGTCAACACGGCAGATGACAGTGTGCCCTCCGGAGACAAGTACACCCAGATAAGGATACTCAAGTGGATTCTCAATCTGTGATGCATAAAGATGTGCCCTGATATGGTCTATTCCGATAACGGGAATGCCGAGAGCTCTGGCAAATGATTTTGCGAAATTGACACCGACAAGCAGGCTTCCGAGCAGACCGGGCCTGTTTGAGACTGCAACCGCATCAATATCGCAATTACTGATTCCGGCCTGAGAAACTGCAGCCTTCACCACCTGGCTAATCCACTCTGTATGAAGCCGGGATGCAAGCTCAGGGACAACGCCCTGATACGGTTTATGCAGCTCAATCTGGGTTGCAATGACATTTGAAAGAATCTCTCTGCCGTCCTTGACGAGTGCAGCAGAGCATTCGTCGCAACTGGTCTCAATTCCAAGAACAATCATGACCTAATGTTAATACTCTTCTTCTTCCTCTGCGTCAAGTGAGTCAGAAACAGTGAGTCCCATATGACGCATGAAATAAAGATGGTACAGGTCGTCCGAGAACACAGTGTGATAGAAATTGGCGACATGTGTGCCCATCGGCTCCCCGATTTCCACAGAAGGGCTTTCTTTGATGTCCTGCCGTACTGGAACAGGAACAAGAAGATCTTCCGTGAAGGATTTTCCCTGATATATTTCTCCCATTGTTCTCCGCCCTCCTTGAACTTATTGTAGCATGTGATGATGTAATTCCTGCTTTATAAAATACGGAAAAAACGAAAAAAGAAAAGCCTTTCGGGACAAAAATCTTTCTCAATGCATCATTTTGACTTTATAATCCGGCGTATGAGTAACAGAAAAACAAAGATTGAAGTATGCACAGGAAGCGCAGAATCCGTCCTGATTGCACAGAAAGCCGGAGCTGACAGAGTCGAACTTTGCAGTGACCTGTTTGAGGGCGGTCTGACACCTACTGTCGGAACTTTTCTTTACCTGAAAGAACATGCGTCAATCCCCATGAACGTTATGATCCGTCCACGTGCCGGCGATTTCTGCTACAGCGATGTGGAATTTGAAGTCATGAAGAAAGAAGTCCTTTTCTTCAAGGAAAACGGGGCCTCTGGCATTGTATTCGGCATTCTCACGCCTGATGGCGAGATTGACATGGTCCGCTCGAAGGAAATCATCGAGCTGGCACGCCCTCTTCCTGTTACATTCCACAGGGCCTTTGATATGACGAAGGATGCTTTTTCTTCCCTCGAGAATCTCATTGAGCTTTCTGTCGACAGGGTTCTCACAAGCGGTCTAGAAACAAGCGTGCTTGAAGGAGCCGACACACTGAAGGAACTTGTAAAAATAGCAGGGGACAGAATCATAGTCATGCCTGGCTGCGGAATCAATGAAAGGAACTTCGCGAAGATAAAGTCCATCATCGGTGCAAGTGAATACCATGTGTCAATGTCGTCAACAGTGCCGTCCAGAATGAGCTATCATGGTCACGTCAGCATGGGCGGAGTTCTCAGACAGAATGAATTCTCAATCGCCTCGACCAGTTCAGAACGTCTTGAGACTGTATTGAATCTTTGTACTTAACGAATACAGCCCGGCAGAACCGGGCTGTCATGAAAAAAAAACCAGCCGGGAAAGGGATTTGAACCCTTGACCTGCTCATTACGAGTGAGCCGCTCTACCCCTGAGCTATTCCGGCAAACAGCATTCTTATAACATAAATTCCGGATGCAGGCAATCAGGTGCCTGCAACTGAAAGTTCGCTGACCAGTACAGAAGGACTTCCGGTACGGTATGGCGAGAGCGTGACATTGAAATACAAGTCATCAGCAACCGCCATTATCTCATTAAGCATGCTGAAGAAGTTGCCTGCGACAGTGAAGCCTGATATCGCCTGCGTCTTCTTTCCATCTTTTATCAGAAAGCCGGAAGATTCAATTGAGAAATCCCCGCTGACCGCATTGGCTCCGGCATGGAAGCCTTTCATCTGGGTGACAAAGATACCATCACCGGTCTTACCGAAAAGATCATCAATAGAGACGTTTCCCTTTTCAATGTAGAAGGAGTATGGCCTGATTTCGCTTCCCCCGGACGTGAGAACAGCATTGGCTGTCGGTGCGCATCCGGCCTTCTGGGCCCATCTTCCGTTGTAAAGCAGAGTCCTCAGCACTCCTTTTTCAATAACATTCTTGCAATATGCGGGCAACCCTTCTGCATCAAATGATTTCTGGAAGGCATACCCTTCATAAAGAGGGTTGTCAACAAGCGTGACAGCTTCACTGGCCACCTGCTTCCCGATACTGTCTGTGTATGGCGACAGTCCAAGAAAGGCATTCTTCCCTGAAAACGCAGATGCGAATGCGGAAAGGAAAAGATTCATGCACTCATTGGAGAAGACAATTCTGTACTTCCCGCTCGGCAGCGAAGTGGATGAAAGCTTATCAAGGGCTTTCGTCACAGCAAGGGAAGTGTCTCCATCAAGGCTGTCCATGATGACATAAGCATCCTTTGTCTCTCCTGCCTGTGTAACTACAGCTTCTGATGCGATGTAAGAAGCCGTCGAGGAATCTGAAAGGTCAAGACCGCGGGAATTGAAAAGCAGATTTGTCTCAGTGATGCTTGCAGCCTGGCTCTCGCTTGCGCAGCTTACCCTGCTGTCAGCATTCAGGAGCTTTTCCTGTGCGGCCAAAACGGCTTTTTTCAAATCTGCGGTATTATGAAAAGGCACATCAGGCTTCTTCACTTCAGCATAGGATTTGTCAGGTCCGTTGATTACAGGGGAAAAGTCATCCTCAATCTCCTTTGCCTGACAGTTATCAAGTGCCTTTAAGCAAAGTGTTCTGATCACATCATCATCCACTCTGTCGGATGAGGCGCATCCTTCCTTCTTTCCCTTAAGCACTCGCACGACAGCTGAGGTGTCAAAGCTGGAAGAGAAGTCAGTGAATTCACGACCAGTCATGCTTGCGGATACAGATCTGGAAGATGATATAGCAAGCTCCCAATCGTTTATGCCGAGGCTGTGACAGCAGTCCTCAACAGTTTTCCTTATACTCTCATAATCTGCCATCATCTGCCTCCCACGACCATCCTGCGGACTCTTATGCGGGGCTGTCCCACATCGACAGGAATGCTTCCTGATGCAGATCCGCACATGCCCTGACCTCTTCTCACATTCTTGCCGACCATGTCTATATCCTGAATGATCTGACTACCGCGTCCGATGAGAGAAGCGCCACGGACGCTTCTGCCAATCCTGCCGTCTTCAATCTCGTAGGCCTCACTTACAGAAAAGTTGAATTCTCCTGTAAGAGGATTAACGCTTCCGCCACCCATCTTCGCACAATAAAGGCCATGATCGATGCTTGCGATTATCTGGTCATCGTCGTCATTGCCAGCAACGATGTATGTGTTTGTCATGCGGCTTGTCGGAGCATAGGCATAACTCTGGCGCCTTGCGCTTCCTGTGCTTTCCTCATTCATCCTCCGCCCGTTGAAACGGTCAACAAGATAAGAGGTAAGAATTCCTTTGTCGATGAGAACTGTCTTCCTGGAAGGTGTTCCCTCATCATCAATATTCATACTGCCCCAGGCATTGGGTATTGTTCCGTCATCTACAGCAGTGACGCATTCATTTGCAATTCTCTGGCCTTTCTTGCCGGTAAATTCGCTTTTGTCATATGCAACGCTTGTCGCCTCAAGCGAATGACCGCATGCCTCATGGAAGATGACACCTCCGAAACCAGATTCAATCACAACAGGATAGACTCCTGCAGGGAAATAGTCTGATTCAAGATTCACGACCGCCTGGCGGGATGCTTCAGTTCCAAGGTCCCGGGGTGAGACAAGATCTGTAAGCATCTCAAGGCCCATGCTACGGCCGAATGACGCAGACCCTTTCTGACTTTCTCCTCCAGAAGAAGCTACTGCTGAGACTGCAAGAATGGTTCTCACCTGCCTGTCTGATGTGATAAGTCCATATGAGTTTGCAACCGTTATCCTTCTGTCCACATCACTGAGTCGTGCTGTCACCTGACTGATTTTCCCGCTGTAAGAAAGCGCTGCATCACTCGCGCTGTGCAGGAATTCAAGCTTGTCCTGGACAGATACACAGGAAGGATTAATCCTGACAGGATGGATATTCTGATTCAACCTCTCAGTCAGGACAAATGATGGAGCAGTCCTCCTCCCTTCTCCTATGCAGGAGGCAACATCCGATGCCGCATCAAGAACAGCATACCTTGAGATGACACTTGTTGTCGCATAATAGCTTTTCAGGCCGGAATATGCCCGGATACCAACTCCGCTTACAAGGGAAGTCGAGACCGTATCTACCCTGCCTTTGACCATTGATACCGAGTCTGAGATTTTATCTTCTATGAAGATTTCAGCGAAATCGGCACCAGTCGAAAGTGCCTTATCCAACGCAAGATGGATCAGTTCTTCATCTATAAGCAATTATGTTTTAACCTCCAGCCCCTTGTGGCTTTACAGGTGAGTTCCTTCACCTCAAGTGAATAAACAAGAATGACGTTCATGGCCGCCTTGTTGTACTGAAAGTCTTTATGACCATAATGCTCCATGAGATTGTCAAGAAGATGGACTTTCTCTTCCTCATCTTCAACAAGTGATAATCTGCCCTTTCCGATGATTGAGGCGTAATCCATATTGCATGTCATTTTCGCATCATCAAGAAAAAGGGAGCTTTCTCCCTCAAGCTCGAATGAGCATATGCCTTCATTCTTCTCAATGAGTTCATAAAACTTTCCATTGCGGTTCTTATGAAAGTAGAAAAAACGTCTGCCGTCCTGCATTCTCTCATAACCGAAACAAAGAGGAATGATGTAAGGCACCTCACCGTCATTGACAGAAAGCCTTATAACCTGACTGTTATTTATACAGGCCTCAATCACGCTATCATTATCAGAGAAATCACGGTCAATTCTTCTCAAGACTCATCTCCTTTTTTGAAACAAGATAAATAATGACAAAGCCGATGGCAAATGCGATGAGTGAGTAAAGAATCTCCAGTCCGGAAGGTGTTCCCGGGTAGACCGTATACAATGAGCCTATAAGAAAGCCTATTATCATGGTGTATGTTATCTGGGGATAGCGCTGCATGCAGATTTCCAGAACCCTTGTCAGGAGTATCACGCCAAGGCCGAAACCAAGGACAAAGGGTATTAGTGCGACAATGTTCAATGAGGAAATTGCAAGCATGACAAAGTCATATGTGCCAAGCAGAAGCAGCAGATAGCTTGTGCTTATTCCCGGTAAAATGAAACCTATTGCAACCGCGATTCCGGCAAGTATCTGAAGGAAGAATGTTGCGACATCCATCTCAAGACTTGTCTCACTGCCGCCCATCGGAGGAAGGAATGCCATTGAGATGACTATTGCAGCTCCGATAATGAAGGAAACAATGTGAGAAATCTTTATTCTTTCAATTCTGGCGGTCTTATAGAGCATCGGAAGAGAGCCGAATACTAGACCGATGAAGAAGAACATAGAAACTACAGGAAAGCGGTCTATCACAGACGAAATCGGCCTTGCACAGAGGATGATTCCAAGCAGAGCCGGGATTCCGAATGATATGAGATAAACCGCATTCGCCTTCCAGTCCCTGAAGAAGGAACTGATTGAGGAAATGAGCTTGTCATAGATTCCAAGCACCATTGCCATTGAACCGCCGGATACGCCCGGAACCATCATTGTCGAACCGACAATAAATCCTTTGATAATAACAGAAATCTTGTTCATATTTGTACATAAAGAGGCCACCCCCAGAGGAGTGGCCCGTCAATCATAATTTAACGCTCCCAGCCGATGTTCATTCTTATTGTGAGTGCATCGACATCTTTCTGGCCGAGTCTGTCACCGAACTCGTTCCAGTAATATGAGGCTTCAAGATGAATCGCATTAAACAGGTTGACTCCGATACCGGCTGACATATATCCGGCATTGAGACCTGCTCTGATCTCAAACGTCTTGAAGAAATCTAGCTCTGCACCGACTCTCAGTCTGGAAAGGATACCTTCTGTATTGAAGTCATCAACCAGACCTGCGACATCAACGACATCTACAGCGACTGTCGGTCTCACAATCCAGTTCCACCCGCCGAAATCAGGGCTCCAGCCAAAACCGAGTGTCCAGATTGGATCACTCTTGGCGACAAAGTCCTCAGAACCTTTAAAAGTGTCTGTGATTGTGCCCATTATATCGTCCTTGATCTCATCATAACCGCCTTCGACAACCTTGTAGTTGTAACCTCCATTCACAAGATGGATGTTTGATACGACATTTGCGATTGTGAATCCAAAGGGGAAGTTCACATTTACTGCGGCAGTGATTGGAAGAGCCCAGCCGATGATTATTTCATCGGACCCAAACTTAGTTGAAAAACTCTCATCGGAAAGAGATTCAAGTAAATCATTTGCGTTAACAGCCTTCATGAATGCCCTCATTCTGAGCGAAGCAGAAAGACCGACATCAAAATTGACACTGCTGTCCCTGAAGAACCTGAACCCGAAACCTGCTGTCGCAGCAACATCGACCTGAGGAATTGCATTCAAGCCATTTGTTTCCTGGGTATTATCAGGCTGCTGAGAAATATTACTTAAATCTGATTGAGGTCCAAAAATTCCTCCACCATTATTGTATGTATTTAATGTTACCTGAGCGTCAATTGCAAATGCGAAACGTCCGGCTTTGAATCCTGCTCCTGTATCAACTGTAAGCAGTTTGTTTCTTCCGGGAGAAGATAATGTTCCTAGTACTCCACCTACTGTATCAAGAATGGCGTCAAGACTTGAAACCTGGTCGAAATCTTCAATGCCAAGCGCATCAAAGTTATAGAGGGTGAATGCGATATCCGGAACATTGAATACAAGTCCCTTCTCTCCTAGTGATGCCGGGTTAATGTAAAGAGCATCCTGATTGCTGAAAACTGCCGTGCCGGCTCCACCCATTGCACTGAGTCTTGCACTTGTCTTTGTAAAAGGTGCGTTCAAGGCTGAGTAAGCATCTTTCGTTGCAGGATTATACTGGCTTTCTGTAGCAAAAAGCATTGCACAGGAAGAAAGAGCAATAGTAAAGATTACAAATATTTTCTTAAGCTTAAACATTTTCAGCCTCCTGTGTATTCTCACCATTGCTATTCTTTGCAATGTCAGTGATAAGATCTGTTGAAGGAACCCTGATCATATCAACACCCTTTATTGTTTCTGAATACATTGAGAGAGTCAAAGCCTCATCCAATAATTGTTTCACTTCAGGAGAGTCTATATTTAATTCTTCTCCAGATTCACTACTGTAATTTGTGACATTACTGACAGAAACAACAAAATTGGTGATAAGCTGAACTTGAAGAACCTCCGCTTTAGTAAGTCTGTTTTCAGGAGTAGGCTCTTTTTCTACTTTTTTCTGCATGTCTTCAATCATTGTCTTGATTGCTTTAGTCAGTTCAGAAGAAATCTCAGCGTCTTTCAAAGCAGTTTCAATGTAATCCATTGATTGGTCAAGAGCAGAAGAAACCAGTGCAACTGAGTTATACGCAATGTTGCTATTTTCTTCACTTGCCGGTTGTCGAATAGATTCATTCAGTAAATCCTTATTTGCAGATCCTGTTATTGCATCATAAACTTTAGAATTCAACTTAGCAGCGTTTTCCTTAGAATCTGGTTTAAGAAGACCCTGATTGCTTATTCTATCAGCAACATCTTTGTCAATTTTCAGCTGAGAGGAATCAAAACCAAATAATTTTTTAAATCCATCTAGTTTTGTTATATCAACAGTTACAGTATCACCAGTTACAGAGGAAGAATCATAAAAACCTTCAGAAGGCATACTTGCAGTAAATCCATTATCGATGTCCTTTATGAGTGCATCAACTTCAGGACTCTTGTATTTAAGTAGTCCTGATTCAATGAATTTATTGCCTTTCATGAGGTCACAGGAGGGCAACATAAATATAAGTGTCAGGGACAGGAGGAATAAAAGCGTTTTCTTCAACATCAGTCTCTCTCCTTGTTTTCATTTTCATTTTTCCTGAAATAGTTTGTCAGGTCATCATCGCTCACTTCTTCCTCAAGCTGTCTGATTTCCTTATCAAGAGGAGAGAAGTCATACATGTCTTCCATCTTGTAATTCAGAACTTTTGCAAGCTTGTATGCAAGAGAGAGCGAAGGGTTGAATATCCCCTTCTCAATCGCGATGATTGTCTGCCTGCTGACACCGCAGCACCAGGCAAGCTCGTTCTGTGTCATTTTCCTTTTGATTCTGAGCGGTTTGACAAGATTGTTCATATGTCAAAAATTGTAACGGACCATATCTTTTTGTCAAGTTCGATTGACAAGAAAAAAAGGACGTATCCTTAAAAAGGACACGCCCTTGTAGGAGGCAAAAAACTATTACTTCACATTCTTAGTCGCAATTGCGGCCTGTGCTGCGGCAAGACGCGCAATAGGAACCCTGAATGGAGAACAGGAAACGTAATTGAGAGGAATCTCCTGACAGAATCTGATTGTCTTCGGGTCTCCTCCGTGCTCACCGCAGATTCCCAGCTTGATATTCGGGCGTACATAACGTCCGAGCTGGGCAGCCATCTTGACGAGCTTTCCGACACCGTCAGCGTCGATTGTGGCAAACGGATCGTATTCATAGAACTGCTTGTCAGGATCATTCACGTAGTGAGTGAGGAAGCTTGCAGCATCATCACGGGAGAAACCGCAGGTCATCTGTGTCAGGTCGTTTGTGCCGAAGCTGAAGAACTCAGCTTCCTTTGCAATCTCATCAGCTGTGATTGCAGCACGCGGAACCTCAATCATGGTACCAATCTTGTAGTCCACCTTGATTCCCTGCTCATCGAAGACCTCGTTGATAACCTTGAGTGCATGCTCCTTGCAGTAGACAAACTCCTTGTAAATACCAACAAGAGGAATCATGATCTCAGGTTCGACAGCATATCCTTCCTTCTTTGCCTGGATGGCAGCCTCAATGATTGCCCTCACCTGCATGTTGAGGATTTCCGGATAGACAACTGCAAGGCGGCAGCCGCGGAAACCGAGCATCGGGTTAAACTCATGATGCTTTGCAATCTTCTGGCTGAGCTCTTCTACGCTGATACCAAGCTGAAGAGCGGTCTCATGACGGGTTGTGCTGTCATTCGGCAGGAACTCGTGAAGAGGCGGGTCAAGCAGACGGATTGTCACTGGAAGACCGTTGAGGGTCTTGAAGATTTCATAGAAGTCACTGCGCTGCATCGGCAGAAGCTCTGCAAGGGCCTGTTCGCGAGCACCGAGTGTGTCAGCAAGAATCATCTTCCTCATTGAAAGGATTCTGTTTCCACCGAAGAACATGTGCTCTGTGCGGCAAAGACCGATTCCTTCAGCTCCCAAAAGAACAGCATAATGTGCATCCTTCGGGGTGTCAGCATTGGTGCGTACTCCCATTGTCTTGATTTCATTGACGTAGCTCATGAACTTCTTGTAGTTCTGATACAGAAGGCTCTCACTTTCCTTCATAGTACCGTCAAGGACCTGCATGATTTCACTCGGCTTAACTGGAATCTTCTGTGTGTATACAGCACCAGTGAATCCGTCAATTGCCATGTAATCGCCTTCGCAGAGTTTCACGCCGTTGACCTCAAGAGTCTTCTGGATTTCGTTGACATGAATCTCGCCGCAGCCGGAAACACAGGGGCATCCCATTCCGCGTGCGACAACAGCAGCATGGCTTGTCATACCTCCACGGCATGTGACGACACCGCGGCTCACTGCCATTCCTCCGATATCCTCAGGGCTTGTCTCCTCGCGTACGAGAATGACGTCCTTTCCTTCTGCACTGGCCTCCTCGGCAGCCTTGGCAGTGAAATAGATCTGACCGCATGCACCACCCGGGCTGGCGGCAAGACCTGTTGTGGCGACCTTGTAGCCGAGGTCACGGATAATCTTGTTATCGAGAATCGGGGCAAAAAGCTTGTTGAACTCCTGAGCAGGAACCCTGGAGACTGCAGTCTCTTTGTCGATAAGACCCTCATCAACCATTTCAACCTGGCTTCTGAGCCATGAGAAGATAGTTCTCTTTCCGCTTCTTGTCTGAAGCATGTAGAGCTTTCCTTCCTGAATTGTGAACTCGATATCCTGCATGTCATGATAGTGCTGCTCAAGTGTCTGGCGGATTGAGCACAGCTGCTCGTAGACTGCCGGGTTGATTTTAGCAAGTGTCTCGATGGACTGAGGAGTTCTGATACCGGCAACAACATCCTCGCCCTGAGCGTTCATGAGGAACTCTCCGAAGAACTTGTTCTCACCACTTGACGGATCACGGGTGAATGCAACGCCTGTTCCTGATGTGTCTCCCATGTTTCCAAAGACCATGGACTGGACGTTGACTGCTGTTCCCAGTAGACCGCGGATATCGTTCATGACGCGGTACTTGATGGCTCTTTCATTGTTCCAGGAATTGAAGACAGCATCAATTGTCTTGAAAAGCTGGTACTCAGGATCGACAGGGAACTCCTCCCCTGTGAATTTCTTGTATACAATCTTGTATCTCTTGATGACTTCCTTGAGATTCTCAACATCAAGTTCTGTATCGAAGGTCTTGCCGTTCTCATCCTTGACAGACTGGAGCACACGCTCGAATTCTGCATGAGGAACACCCATGACAACATCGCCGAACATCTGGATGAATCTTCTGTAGCTGTCCCATGCGAAACGCTCATTACCGGTTTTCTCGATAAGTGCCTGAAGGGAATCAGGATTGAGACCGAGGTTCAGAACCGTGTCCATCATGCCAGGCATGGACTGTGCGGCACCAGAGCGGACAGAAACAAGAAGAGGATTCTTCTTGTCTCCGAGCTTCGCGCCCATGAGCTTCTCAAGTTTAGCGAGGTTTGCAAGCACTTCCTCTCTCAGGCCTTCGGGATAGGCTCCCTTATGGGCATCAAAATAGGCACAGGCTTCAGTCGTGATCGTGAATCCTGGAGGAACCGGAAGTCCAATGCTTGTCATGTCAGCAAGATTGGCACCCTTGCCTCCAAGAAGATTCTTCATGTCAGCTCTTCCTTCAGTCTGGCCTGAGCCGAAGAAATAAACATACTTGGTCTTTTCTTTTTTCATAAATTCATGCATCGGAAACCCCTCCTGATGCACCCTCCTTCCAATGTTTGATTCCGCTCTACGAGCAACGAGAAATAAATATCTTCTTTGTTATTTTACCAAATCCTGCACTTAAGTCAATTATTTGCAGGCAAAGAAGTTACAATTTAAATATTATTTGTTTTATGTTTTAATTGCTGAAATATGAAGAAATTAGACGGAATTGCCATAATAATGGAATAATGTTTCATTTTTATTTACACCAAAAAGAAAAAGAGCCGCACGAATATCATGCGGCCCTGCTATGAAAAACAGACTTGAGTACTCAGGCTGTGTAGCTTTCAAGAATTCTGGCTCTTGAAGGCTGCTTGAGACGTTCAAGGGCTCTTTTCTCAATCTGGCGGATTCTCTCCTTCGTGAGATTGTAAAGCTCACCAATCTCCTTCAGGCTCATCGGAGCGTTGTTGTTCAGACCGAAGCGGAGGATGATGATTTCCTTCTCTTTATCAGAAAGAGTATCAAGAACTACGTTGATATCCTCTTTCAGGCACTTCTGCATCGCAAGCTCCTCAGGTCCGTATCCTTCATCCTCGATGAAATCCCCAAGCTTGGTTGTGGATGACTCGTTGCCATTTGAGACCGGAGTGTCAAAGGAAACTGTCTCACGGCTGATTGAGAGAAGCTCATTGACAAGAGTCTTGTCCAGACCTGCAGCCTTTGCAATCTCCTCGATTGAAACATCACTGCTGCCTGTCTCATGGATGAGGCTCTTCTGGGCTTTCTGAATCTGGATGAGCTCGTTTGCCCTGTTGAGGGGGAGCCTGACAGCCCTGCTCTTTTCGCAGATGGCTTTCATGATTGACTGCCTGATCCACCAGACAGCATATGAGATGAAGTGATATCCCTTATCCGGCTCAAACTTGTCCATTGCAATCAGAAGTCCGATATTCCCTTCATCAATAAGGTCCTCAAGAGGAAGACCCTGTCCCTGATATTTCTTCGCTACTGCAACAACGAAACGGAGGTTTGAGTTGATAAGCTTCTCACGTGCCTTCTCATCGCCTCTCTGTGCCCTCACTGCCAGGTCATACTCCTGTTCGTGGCTCAGAAGCGGGATGCGGTTGATTTCCTTGAGATAGATGGAAAGCACATCCTTGTCCTCTTCCATTGTTACTGTATCGTTAAGCATTTTTCCTGACATTCGTGAATTTCTCCTATGCAATTACATAAGCAAGGAACGTGCCAAAATCTGGATACTTTATTTAACTGTATATATATTAAGGAAAAGAATAATTTTCGTCTTCACATAAGTTAATTCAGAAAATTCTTTTTGATTTCCAAACAGGCTTTTTCAGGATGAAATAGTGTCATAATGACACACGACATGTTCAGGCTGTGAGAAATGGTGTCTTTTTAGCCCTGAAGTCAATTTCAAGAGTCCTCATGATGTTCCATCTTGATGATTCAAGAATGTTGAACGGAGACAGATCCATGCTGATTTTCATCTCATTGAAGGTATCCCTGATCAGCTGGCAGATCTCATCACCCTCTTCAAGAGAGAGGCTTCCGGCCGGCCGGCTGGCAAGGTACAGACGGAACTGATATGAGAAAAAGGAAGAGAACTCGATGTCGAAGAAGTCTGTATCAGTACATCTGAGATAAAAGCCCTTGACATAGGAATTTACACAGTCTTCAATCCTGCCTGCAATCTCTGCGCAGCGGGCATTCTTTATATATGCGAGGCTGTTGATTTTCCTTATGCTGAGCATCGTCTTTCTCCCTTATGCCTCAGAAATAATAACAAAAATGTGAATCGGCAACACTTGACAGCAAAATTTTTTCACACTGTTACTTTTTTTCACACCAGTGCATCTTGCCGATAAGTCCTGCCTTAGCTATATTACACGATTGAAGGCCAGCAAGGGCCCGTTATTAAACATTGTCTGATATACAGGGAGATAGAAAAGAAATGAAAATCATTCCATTGAACGACAGAGTGCTTGTGAAGAGCGTTGAAGCTGAGGAGAAGACAGCCAGCGGCATTTTCATTCCTCAGACAAGTCAGGAGAAGACCCAGATTGCCGAGGTCATCGCAATCGGTGACAGTGAGGACATCAAGGTCAAGCCTGGCCAGAAGATTCTTCACGACAAGTATGCCGGCACACAGGTCAAGGCTGACGGCACAGACTATCTTATCGTTGCCGCAGCTGACATCCTTGCCGTCATCGAGTAAGCATTTACCGCTTCGTTTTTCTTGCTGTCCGTTTCTGGACAGCATTTTTTTAATAGAGGAAATCCTCGATTCTCTGGTTGAATGATGCGACAGTGAGTCCTTCTTCATCAGGGATGTAATATGGCGGTATGCATGCTCTGATCAGAGGCATATACCGTCTTGCCCTTCCGTCTGCGATTAGGGCAATGCCCCTGTCACTCTCATTTCTTATCAGACGTCCCAGTCCCTGCTTGAGCGTTATGAGCATTTCGGGAAGGTCTATGGACATATAAGGATTTTTTCCATTGGCTGCAAGATCCATAGAGCGCGAGCGCTTGATGCAGTCCTCGACATGGGTGAAAGGAAGCTGGGTGATGACCACAAGACGCAGCGCATCGCCAGGAACGTCGATTCCCTCCCAGAACGACTTCAGCCCGAAAAGAACGCTTGTGCGGTCCTCGCGGAAATGCTTTCTAAGCTGTTCAGTGCTTGAGCCCTTCTTCTGGATGAGAACCGTCTGCTCAATCCGGTCTTTCATCTTCTCATAAACAAGAGTCATCATCTCAATTGAGGTAAAGAGAATCAGAGCGCTGCCCTCAGTACTCCTGAGAACCGGCACCAGCATATTGGCAAGGTAGTCTGCATACTCCGCTTTCACACTGATGTTGAAGTTCATGCCATCCTCTGCTGCCGGATAAAGCAGCATCGCGTTGTGGCTGTAGTCAAAGGGAGACGGAAAAAAGCCCGTGACAAGATTCTCCTCATCCAGTCCCACCTGCGAAAGGAAATAGGAAAAGTCCTTACCAGTCTTTATTGTTGCGGAAGTGCACAGTACGCTCTGAAGCCGTGAGAAGAGATTCTCCTTCAGACGGGATGCGACAGAAAGAGGACTGACAGTGAGCGTGACATCATCGGCCCTGTCATATCTGTAATAGAAAACAAGCTCAGGATGAGAGGCATGCTCACAGAAAAGACTCAGCAGCTCATGAAAGCGCTCATATGCCTTCATTGAGGAGTTCCCCATCCGGTAATAGACCTCCTCCTCTGACGGCACCTCGGCTATGTTCATGATAATCCTGAAAAGCCGCAGGACTTCATCCAGTATTGCAAGGACTTCCTGCATCCTTGCTTTTGTGATGCCATCGAAATCAGTCGCGGTGTCTGAAAGAAGGCACTCATGGCTGAAACGCTTCCTGTCGTTTTCCGTTATTATTGACTTCACGAGAATAGTGCACTCGCTCGTGAACTGGTTGATGGCTGTGATGAATGCCCTGACATCAGCGTCATTAAGGCGTTTGTTCATGCCGGTGAGAATGTCAGCAAGGTGCATTCCCTGATGATTGCGGAATGTCATCTGGAAGAGTTTTCTGTATTCTTCCGCCAGACGCTGTCTGCTGAGGGAAAGCGAAAAGTGGTCTGTCGCACTTTTGTCGATATTGTGGCACTCATCGATAATCAGACGGTTATACGGGGGAATGATGACACTCTGGTCAAAGTCCTCACCGTTTTCAGCCCTGATTGAGGAGTCGATGAAAAGCAGGGCGTGGTTCGTCACGATAATCCGGCTCTTGGAAGCCGTTTCAAGCGCGTTGTAATAAAAACACTTGTCGAAATACGGACAGCGCTGCTTGAGGCAGGTGTCCTTGTCAGAGCGGACACTTTTGACGAAGGCAGATGAAGTCAGACGCTGCGGAAGCTCCTCGATGATGCCGGTACGTGTGTTTCTGAACCAGTCGTACACAGCCTCCTCCTGGCTGTCCTCATCCTTGAAAAGGTCCTGACTTTCATTCCTGAACCCTTTCACGGCATTCATCATGCGGTTGAAGCAGACGTAGCGGCCGCGCCCAAGAAGCAGGGCATAAGGCACGCTCAAGTCAAGGGCGTTCTCGAGCGTCGGGATGTCCTTGTTCATCAGCTGCTGCTGAAGAGCGACATTGCTTGTGGCTATGACTGTCCTGTCCTCTTTATTCTCAAGCGCATTGAGTAGAGCGACAGAAAGATAGGCATAGGATTTTCCAATACCGGTTCCGGCTTCAATCACGCCGTTTATGTTCTCGTTATATACACGGGATGCGAGAATGGCCATCTCAAGCTGGTCATCACGCTTCTCAAAGCTGTCAAAAGCCTTGTCAAGCATGCCGCCAGAGAGGAATATGTCTTCAAGCTGATGCTCTTCAATCACTCTTTTTCTCCGTACTCATCAAGCTTGCGGTGCAATGTCTTACGCCCTATTCCAAGCACTTCAGCGGCTCTGGTCTTATTGCCTTTGCACCAGTCAATCGTCGCAAGGATGAGTTTTTTCTCGGCCGATTCAAGACTCGTCCCTATTTTGAGGCTGACTGTCTGCGGCAGGTCTGAATCCGTGATATGGAAAGGAAGCTGGTCGACATCAATCATACGGCCCCGTGCCATGACGACACAGCTTTCAACAGTGTTTCTCAGCTCTCTTATATTCCCCGGCCAGGAATAGGCCATGATTGCCTTGCGCGCCGCGGGAGTGAAGCCTTCTACTGACTTTCCGTCTTCCTCATTGAAGGTCTTGAGGAAACTTGCGACCAGAAGTGATATATCCTCCTTTCTTTCCCGCAATGGAGGAACAGTTATGTGAACGACATTCAGACGGTAGTAAAGATCCTGGCGGAAGTTTCCCTTCCTCACCTCCTCCTCAAGGTCCTTGTTTGTCGCTGCTATGATTCTTACATCGACACTGATTGTCTCCTCGCCTCCGACACGCTCAAAGGTGCGCTCCTGAAGGACACGGAGAATCTTGATCTGCGTGCTCTGGTCAATCTCTCCGATTTCATCAAGGAAAATAGTACCGCCATCTGCAAGCTCGAATCGTCCTTTTTTCTGACTCACGGCACCTGTGAATGCGCCTTTCTCATGACCGAAGAGCTCAGACTCGAGCAGAGTCGGAGAAAGAGATGCGCAGTGAACTTTGATGAAGGGACCTTCACTGCGTGAGGACATCGACTGGATTGCGTTGGCGACAAGTTCCTTTCCGGTTCCGCTTTCACCTGTTATGAGGACGCTTGCACGCGTGGGGGCAACCTGCTCGATGATTTCCATCATTTTCACAAGAGGTGCGCTCTTTCCGATGATTTCCTGAGTCTGCTGACGGGATTTCAGGCTCCTGATTTCCGCCTTGAGCTTCTTGTTCTGCTCTTTTATCTCTTTGTTCGAAAGGCTCTTGGAGACTGTGAGTATCAGATGGTCAAGATCGACAGGTTTTGTGAAGAAGTCGACAGCGCCATCCCTCATGGCCTGAACGGCATCCTCGATTGAGCCATGTCCTGTGAGGACAATCACAGGCAGTGTCGGATATGCGCTGCTGATTTTCTTCAGCAGGTCATAACCGCTCATCACAGGCATCCTGAGGTCTGTAATCACAAGATCGACATTATGCCTGTTGACAGCCTCCCAGCCCTTCTGTCCGTCTTCTGCCTCGACTGTGTCATAACCCTCGTCCTGGAATGCGATTGCAAGACCGGAACGGATGTTCTTCTCATCATCAACTATAAGAATCCTGGCCATCAGTCACTCACCTCATCCGTATTCTCTATTGCGACTCTCTCGTCACTTGGCACCGGCAGGGTGATGTAGAAGGTTGTACCCTGTCCCACAGTGCTCTCAACGCTTATGTCTCCGCCATGCTCCTTGATGATTTTATAAACAACGGTCAGACCAAGGCCTGTTCCGCTGGCCTTAGTCGTGAAGTATGGCTCGAAGATTTTCGCAAGATGTTCCTGATCAATGCCGCATCCGGTATCACGCACGGCAATCCTTACATTGTCCCCTTCCCCGCTTACGATGATATCAAGGCGGCCTCCGCCTTCCATGGCGTTCTCGGCATTCTTCACGATATTCAACAGTGCCTGTCTCAGATAGTTTGAGTCAAGCATGAGCTGTGGAAGGAAGGGGTCAATCTGGACGACAAAGCGGATTCCGTTTTCTTCAAGTTCAGGACGGACAAAGTCCTCAAGAGAGCGTATGACAGGCTCGATGCGCTGCTTTTTCAGGCTCACGTCCATGGGTCTGACAGCGAAAAGGAAGTCCACTGCAATACCGTTGAGGTGGTCAATCTCCTCGTCAAGCACGTTGATATAGCGCTGGGCATCATCAAGTGTGAGGCTTCCCTTTTTGGTGAATGCCTTCTTAAGAAGCTGGAGATGTATCTGCATTGCGGCAAGCGGATTCTTTATCTCATGTGCGATTCCAGCCGCCATTGTGGTCATTGAGGCAAGAGACTCGCTTCTTCTCAGACGTGCCTGGGCTCTTTTCTCCTCTGTCACATCCCTGAGAACTATGTCCAGGAACCTCATGTCATCTGTCTGAATCACACGGTTTGCTATCTGTATGATTCTGACTTCACTTCCCTGCTGGAAATAGAACTCCTCTTCAGCACTCTCACTGTCACAGGACAGTCCTGAAAGATAATCTAAAACCTCTTTGTCAGTGATGATTTCATCAAGACGGTGACCTTCACTTCTCGACAGGTAAACCCTGTTTGTCGGAAGAAGAGTGAAGAAAAGAACATTTGTATAGACAATCAGACCGTCAGAGAGTACACAGTGCCCGACATTGTCATTCTCAATGAGAGTCTCGAGCATGTCACTCTCTTCAATCTGCTTCTGGATAAGCCGCCTGAGTTCTCCTGCAGGCAGGCTGTCCATTCGTTTCAGCGCTTTTTTAAGAATTCTGCTGTTCAATTGCCACAAGCCCCCTTTCCAGATGTTCCAAAGCCAGAGCACGTGACTGGTTGTACACATGCATATCACTCGAAACGGATGTTATAAGAGAAAGGATTCTCTCGCTCACACCGCTTTTCAGCTCTCCTCTGATGAAGCTTTCCTCGATGATTGAGACAACAGACGAGACAAACAGATCCCAGGCAGATGACTTTTCAAGGAATGAGCACAGAGAAGTGAAATCCTCGCTCTTCATCAGCCTTTTCTCCTTGAGAGTATGATAGACAAATTCTTCAGCAAGGGTCGTGAGGCGGTTCATGTCGAGGCCGGACGCACTGTAGAAAAAAGATTCAATACTGTCAGCCTGACTGAGGAAGACCTGGCTGACAAGCATCTTCTGAAGTTCATCCGGCACTGCAGGGAATGCATACTGTCTGACACGAGAGAGGATGGTTGCAAGGATTCTTCCAGGATTAGCAGAAACAAGAATGATATAAGCGCCCTCTGGCGGCTCCTCAAGAATCTTGAGAATGGAGTTCATCGCTCCGGCAGTGACATCTTCAATGTTTTCCAGAATGACAGCCTTGTTCTGCCCGCTGTTCTGGCTGAAGAAGGACTGAATCGAGCGTATCTGGTCAATCGTGAATGCAGATGACTTTCGCTTCTTCTGCAGAAAATGGCCAAGGCATCTGTCATATTCCTTAAGAAAGGCTTCAGGGCTTCCTTCAATGAAGGCATCCGGGTAAAGGATTTCAGAAAGCTCTCCGGCTGCAGAGAAAACCTCTCTGTCACTGTTCGTGTAAAGAGCCTCGTGACAGGACAGAAGCAAAAGCCTTGTCTCATGGATGAGATTGAGGAAAGCTGTCTTCGTCTTCTGTTTCTCATACAGGTTTCTTAGCGCGTTGATTCTGATTGTGCTGTCACGGTTCTCGAGCACAATGAGATTCGGCGTGTCAAGGAAAAAATACCTGTCACTTTCACCGGTAAGGGACAAAGCGCATTCAACCGCCCCTGTCATACGGGACGAGTAGCCTTTTCCATGAAAGAGGACAGACTGGCTCAGAAGGCCATTCTCGAAGTCTTCCTCAAGACGTCTGGCCACAGCCGGCTGAGTGAGGCAAAGACGCTTAAACTGCATTTGCCGCCTCTGTGAGGGTTCTCAGCCCCTCTTCTGTGACAAAACCCAGAGCCTGAATGGCCTGAGGCATCATTGGAACAATTATGGTTCTTATTATCACAGAAGAATTTATGATTGATGAGAAATCAAAGACAGGCTGCTTTGTCAGCAGATAGACAATGACGCCTATCGCAAGCAGGCTCACTGCAAGACCGAAGATGAAGCCTAATAGATTGTCAACAGCTCCAAGATTGAAGGTTTCTACAATCTTTCTCAACATGTTGCCGAGAATGAAGATGACAAGAAAACCGGCAAGCCAGAGCACAAGAAATGAGATTACTGTCCATACCGGTGCAGGAAGGCTCCATGGAAGATTTCCGCTCAACACAGGGGAAAGTGTTGAACAGAACATGATTGCGACTAAGAGTCCCACAAATAGGCCGGCCCATTTGGAGAGCTCCATCACAAAGCCTCTGATACAGCAGAAAACCGCGCTTATCATGCAGATTACGAAAATCACGATGTCAACAACGCTTATTGCAAGCGACCCGATATTGAATACATACATATGCCCTATTCTCCATTCACAAGACGAGAGATTCTTGCTGCCGCATCCGGAATGTATTGCTCATGAGCACATCTTCCCATCCGGCTGTTCTCTTCCTCATCATCCATTAAATGTGAGATCTTTTCAACAAAGTCCTCACCTTCGTGCAATACACAGGCCGCACCACAGCTTTCCATGAAACGCGCATTCTCAACCTGATCTCCTCTTGATGCCGTCCTGAGCGGAACAAGAAGAGAGGCTTTTGACAGGCAGCAGATCTCATTGAGGCTGTTTGCACCTGCCCGGCTAACAACGACCTGAGCCCTTTTCATAAGCATAGCCAGCTCAGGGCCGAGAAACTCATGCTGGCTGTAGTTTTCATGTCTGAGTGAAAAATCACCATGGGCGCCGCACTGATGAACAATTTCATATCTTGAGCACAGGGCTTCAAGGTTGCTGTAGACAAGACTGTTTATTTCTTCAGCACCCTGGCTGCCACCGATTACAAGAATAAGCCTGCTGTCCTTTTCTGTATTCTCTTTCTCAGCAAGCTGGATGTCCTTACGCACAGGATTTCCTGTAAACACGAACTTCTTTCCATCCGACAGAGGGCTGTCGAAACCCAGACAGACATGATCGGCAAACCGGCTTGCGATTCTGTTGGCAAGCCCCATCGAGAAATCAGATTCATGAATTACTGTCCTCACGCCAAGAAGGTGAGCCGCAAGGACGACAGGAACGCTCACATAGCCCCCCTTTGAGAAAAGCACATCGGGTTTTTCCTTCATCATGATTCGCAAAGAAGAAAGAAAACCTGAACCAATCCTGAATACATCAGTGAAGTTTTTCAATGAGAAATAACGGCGGAGCTTGCCTGTGGAAATAGCATAGAAACGAAGGCCCTGAGAGCTTACGGCATTCCTCTCCCTCTCATTCTTCGAGCCGATGTAGAAGGCATCAGTGATGCATCCTTTTTCAAGCATTTCTTCATAAATCCTCAGAGCAGGAAGCACATGTCCAAGTGTTCCTCCTCCTGTGAGAGCAAGCTTCATGTGTTCAAATTACTCCCATCAGCACTGTGTGTCAATTAGAAACACAGGTGACATTATGACACATGTTTTCTTCCATCCTGATTTTTATTATTATTCACACATTATGGCAAAGAACATTCTTGCCGCGCTTTTCGGCGGCACCAAGCACGATAAAGACATGAGGCGCCTCACTCCAGTCGTAGAGGCAGTGAAGAAAGAAGCATCCTGGGCAGAAAGCCTTTCTCAGGAAGACATGGTTCACCAGACAGAAGAATGGAAGAAGGAAGTGCAAAGCGGAAGCACAAGCCTTGATGCGATTCTGCCCAAAGCCTTCGCTATGGCAAGGGAGGCAAGTTCCCGTGTTCTTGGAGAGAAACATTTCGATGTCCAGATCATGGGTGCCATCGTTCTTCATCAGGGTGATATCCTTGAGATGAAGACCGGTGAAGGAAAGACACTGACCTGTGTTCCTGCCGCCTATCTGAATGCCCTTACAGGAAAGGGTGTCCACGTTGTCACTGTCAACGACTATCTTGCCGGACGCGACGCTTCCTGGATGGGTCCTGTCTATGCCTATATGGGACTGACATGCGGTGTCATCAGCGCCAATCAGGACAATGAGTCCAAGAAAAAGGCCTACCAGTGCGACATCACATACGGGACAAACAACGAATTCGGATTCGACTACCTCAGGGACAATATGAAGTGGAGGATTGAAGACAAAGTCCAGCCCTTCCACAGCTACTGCATCGTTGATGAGATTGACTCCATTCTCATCGATGAGGCCCGCACTCCCCTCATCATCTCAGGTCAGGCTGAAGATGATTCAAAACAGGTCAAGGCCGCCAACAGCATTGTCCACTTCCTGAAGGAATGCGAGAAGAATCCTGAGACAGGTGAGTACTATGAACTCACGAAAATGGAGATGCTGGATGCGAAGACAGTGGAGGCCTTTGACGAGAAAGGTGACTACCGCCTTGATGAGAAGAGCAAGAATGTCACATTCACAAAGCAGGGAATCAACAGTCTTGAGCGCATTCTCAGGCAGCAGGGTCTGCTTGTGACAAGCACTGATGAGAATGGCAATGACATCACAAGCATCTATGATGATGGCAACTTCGAGATGATTCATTACTGTACTGAGGCCCTTATCGCACACAGGCTTTTCGAGCGTGATGTCGACTACGTCGTCCATGACGGACAGGTTGAGATTGTCGACCAGTTCACAGGCCGTGTCCTTCCGGGACGCCGCTACTCTGGCGGCCTGCATCAGGCTATTGAGGCAAAGGAAGGCGTCAAGATTCTGGGTCAGTCGAAGACATTCGCGACCATCACCTTCCAGAACTTCTTCAGGATGTATGACAAGCTTTCGGGCATGACAGGAACCGCTGATACTGAAGCCAATGAGTTCAAGCAGATTTACGATCTGGATGTCGTTGTCGTTCCTACTAACAGACCTGTCAGAAGAGTCGACTACCCTGACCTCATCTACTACAACGAGGAGATGAAGTTCAATGCCATCGTCGAGGAAGTGAAGAAGATTCACGCCACCGGCCAGCCTGTGCTTGTAGGTACAGTATCAATCGAGAAATCAGAAGCCCTTTCAAAGCTCTTCAGAAGGGCCGGAATCCAGCATGAGGTTCTCAATGCCAAGAATCATGCGAGAGAGGCCTTCATCATCGGAGAGGCCGGAAGCAAAGGTGCTGTCACCATATCAACAAACATGGCCGGACGCGGAACTGATATCAAGCTGGGAGGATCCCCTGAGCACCTTGCCATGAAGAAGGTGGGAAGCGAAGCATCTGCAGAAGAACTCAGGAAGGCCGTTGAGGAAATCATGCCACAGTGGAAGAAGAACTATGAGGAAGTGAAAAACCTCGGTGGTCTTTATATCATCGGCTCTGAACGCCATGAGTCAAGAAGAATCGACAACCAGCTGCGCGGAAGATCCGGCCGCCAGGGAGATCCGGGTTCCTCACGCTTCTTTGTGTCTCTTGAGGATCCTCTGATGCGTCTTTTTGCCTCAGACGCGGTAAGGAACATGGTCGGAAGGCTTGGAATGTCTGATGGCTCTCCTCTTGAGAATAAGATGCTTACGAATGCAATCGAAAAAGCCCAGATGAGAGTTGAGGAAAGGAACTTCGAAATCAGAAGAAGGCTTCTTGACTATGATGATGTCCTCAATGAAGAAAGAAATTACATCTACGAGCAACGAGATGAGATTATCTCAAGTGACAATCTTATCGGCCGTATCAAGGAAAACTGTAAAATCTTCACAGAAAGCCTCTATGAAGACACGCAGAAGGAAGGCCTTGAGAAATTCAGGGAAGCTCTCCAGAGAACCTTCACCACTGATTTCTCAATCACGGAAGAAGAATATAAAACCTCGGCTTCAGCCACAGTGACAGAGAGGATCAACCGCATTCTTGACGAAAAGGAAAACCTGATTGGAAAAGAGAACTTCAATCTCTTCATCCGCTCGATTTATCTTCGTAACATTGACAGACGCTGGATTGACCATCTCGATGTCCTTGACGAACTGAAGGATGCATCCCAGCTCAAGAGCTATGCCCAGAAGAATCCTCTTGTCGAGTACAAGAATGAGGCAAGCGACGCCTATGACAGAATGCTTGAGGAAATAAGCGAGAATGTCTGCCGCACTGCGGTTGCCGCGAAATTCGTCCTCAAAAGCGCATCAAAGACGCCAGGCCAGTCCAAGCTCACCCTCTCCCGCCCTGCACTCAATCCTGATGCGAACAATGAGAAGCATGTGACGGACAGCGCGATGAAAAGCGCGACAGTCGTACGTACGACAAAAAAAGTCGGACGCAATGAGCCCTGTCCCTGCGGAAGCGGAAAGAAATACAAGAACTGCTGCGGAAGAAACGTATAAAACTCATTAAACCAAGACAAAATTTAACGGACCCACCTCTGCAGTGAACAAGAGGTGGGTTTTTCTAAGCGGAGAATTTCTGCTGTCAGAAGAACATTGCAGGATTGAGAAGGATTCCGTTCTGTTCCATCATGAAATACAGCGTCGGGCGGGTGAAAGTCTCGCCACCGCCTCCGACTGCGCCGATGATCTGGCCCTGCTCCACTTCGCCTCCGATTGAAGCTTCCACAGTCTCAAGATTGGCATATGTGGTCTTATAGCCCTGATCATGCTGAATAACGACAAAATGTCCGTAGTCCTCACTCTTGCCCGCATCAATCACAATACCGTCTGCGGCTGCACAGACAGCAGATCCTGCATCAGTCCCGATAAGGATACCGTCAAGCTGTGAAGAATTGAAGAACTGTCCGTAAGAGACATAGATTGAGCCATCAGTCGGGAAAGTGAACGAGATTTCAGCAATCTGAATTGACTGACTCTCGTCAGCAGCGAGATCTGGAATGAAAAGCTCCTGTCCCACGCGGATTGTCTCACTTCTGAGCTGGTTGACATCCATCAGAGTCTGCCAGCCGAGATCAGGATTGAACTTCCTTGCGATTGTGGAAAGCATGTCGCCTTCCTGAACCGTATAAAGCTGTCCGTCCATATTAGGAATCTGAAGGACTGTGCCGGCAGTGACAGCTGAAAGATTTCTTATCCTGTTCACCGATATGATTGTCTCAATCTTGCGCCCGTAAGATGACGCTATTGATTCAAGGCTCTCGCCTTCCTTCACCTCATGGCTGATGTAAATGACATGGTCCGATGTGTCAAATGAGGCAAGATCCTGAGCACGTACAAGATCGAGTGCTGCAGGGCGTGATGAAGAGGAAACGCTATCCTGCGTGACAGATGGAGTTACAATCTCAGCTACAGGTTGCACCTGGACTTCTGCTGTAGCAGTTTCCGCCTCAACATCAGCTGGCTCACTTTCTTCGGCAAGGATTATCTCAGGTTCTTTGACTTCAACGGAAACCGGAGTCTGGGTGGCAGTTTCTGAAACAGTGGCATCAGAAGGATTGAGAATCAGAAAGCAAAGCAGTCCGACCAGACAGATGAGTATTCCAAGCAGTGCGATGATTCCGGTTGCCGGTCTTGAACCCTTTCTTCTTGACCTTTCCGGTCCTGTCATGTCGTCGTAGCTCTCACGTCCCATTTGCTTTTACCCTTACCTGTTGCATATAATACTACGGAATGGATAAAGATTCCAGAAACAAAACCCCGATGATTTTCCTGCTCATCGCGGTTGTGCTGTTTCTCATCTTCGCAGGCAGGATAGCATATATAATTTTCTTTGAAAACGACAGCGGCAAGAGCTACAGTGATCCTGAAGTCGCATCCACAGTCGTCCGGGGTGACATACTTGACCGCAATGGCAATGTCCTTGCAAGCCAGGTGAGCCAGTGGACACTGTATTTCCGTCTGAACAGCATTGAGGATCTCACCTATGCCGCCATGACCGTGAGTCCTTTCATCAACATGAGCATAGATGAGATTGTCGCTCAGGCCGGAAAGTATACGACATATGCAAGAATAAAGGACCGCATTGACATGAATACCGCATCCCAGCTGGTCAATGCGATTGAGGATGCAGGTTTATCAAATGCCATAGACATCATAGAAAACGAGGCAAGAAGCTATGCAAGCCTCTTTCATGCCTGTCAGCTCATCGGATTCGTGAACCGGGACGGAGAAGGCGCAGAAGGCCTTGAATACCGCTTTGACGAAATCCTTTCTCCCTGGCCTGGCCTGAATGAGGATACGACATATGGTGACAACCTGATGCTGACTGTGGATTTTGATATCCAGTACCTTGTCGATGTCGCAGTACAGAATATCGCATATGAACACGACCCGGACTATATAATGGCTATTGTCAGCGATGCAAAGAGCGGAGAGATTCTCGCGATGTCATCTTACCCCTGGTACGATCTGAACAGCTATAATCTCTCAAGTGAGGAAGAGCGGCTCAACAGGTGCGCTGTCTACGATTATGAACCGGGAAGCGTTTTCAAGATTTTCACGCTTGCAAAATGCATTGAAGTCGGAATTGACACTGACACTCCCTTCGTCTGTGACGGCAGCGAGACTTTCACGGTCAACGGAAGCACCTTCACAATAAACTGTCACACTCCGCACGGGCTGGTAGACGGACGTCAGATGATAGCGCAAAGCTGCAATGGCGCGATTGCAAGCTGGGTCCTGCAGCTTTCCGATGAAGACTTTTATGAGTATCTGAGAGAACTCGGTTTCGGAAGCCGCCCTGACACAGCCATTCCGGCAACAAGCTCAGGCTTCCTCTCATCCCCTTCCTCCTGGTCAGCAAGAAGCAAGGCGACAATCTCATTCGGGCAGGAAATAAACGTGAACGCCCTGCAGATAGTCCAGGCTGCGAGTGCCATTGCCGATGGAGGAATCGAGCATCCCGTGAAGATTGTAAAAAGAATTACCAGCCATGATGGCAGCGCAGTATGGGAAAATGATGAAAAATCTTCACGGCGCGTTATGAGTGAAGAGGCGGCTGATTCCGTTCTTGACTACATGATTACTGCTGTTGAAAGCGGGACTGCTTCAAAGGCTGCAGTGAAGAATGTGACTGTTGCGGCAAAGACCGGAACCGCCCAGCTTATCAACCCTGAAAGCGGAAGCTATGAGGACGGAACAAACCTTGCATCCACACTTGCAATCGCGCCTGCGGAGAATCCCCAGTATATTGTCTATTTCGCAATCAGCGCACCCAGAGGTAACAGCATATGGGGCGCAGACATCGCAGCGCCCGCCTGTGCTTCTGTCATCGAAGGGCTTGTCCGTCAGGGGAAAATAATCCCATCAGGACAGAAAACGATTCAAGTCAACTGACCGATTACAGGTCTGAGTCCCATGTCAAATCCCTTGAGATACTCCATGAGAACCAGTGTTGAGGCTTTCTTGAGATCATCTGGAACACCCTGCCCGTTTGTGCAGAAAGAGACAGGAAGACCTGATTCATAGGCAAAGGTGAGGAAACTTCCGACACTTTCGCTCTCGTCAAGCTTTGTGACAATCAGGGAATCGATGCTGACAAACTGGACATAGTGTCTGAACTGCTTCATCAAATCCTGCGCTTTCACATTAGCCGGACATATCAGCATTGAGCCTGTGTTTTTCCTGTCAAAAAGACTGATCAGACCTCTGAGTTTCAGATTAAGCGCCCTGTCATTCAGACTCAGTCCCATGGTATCGACAAACACGATATCCTTGTTTCTGAAAAGATCAAGGCTTGGAATCACGTCGCCTTCATCCCTGACAAGAGCGGATGGGATGTTAAATGCATCTGCAAAGGCCTTGATCTGTTCAAAGGCTCCGATTCTGTAGCTGTCAAGGCTGAGGATGGCGACATCATGACCTGCAACCTGATAAAGACAGGCAATCTTGGCAAGAGTCGTTGTCTTTCCGCTGCCAGTAGGTCCTAGGAAAATCTGGTATTTTTTCGGATGGGCCTGATTCTCATGATCGATGCCGACAGATGATATGATTTTATCTCCCAGAGAGAGCATCAGGTCATCTCCGCCGTCAAAGTTCTCAAGCACATGCTCCCGCAATCGTCCCCTGATTTCATTCATGTCGAGGATCTCTTCAATCCTCCGGCTGTCCTCAAGTTCCTTCGCCGGGCGCATCGTATCAAGCTTATCTTTTGCAGAGAGGGTCTCAGGATCAGGAGTGCGTGCCTCCTTCTCAAACTCAGCGAGGTCCTGCCGTGTGACAGTCTCCTCGCTTGTCTTTGTGCTTGACAGATAGCATGTCAGCTCACACTTCTTTCTTTTCTTCGCGAAAAGACCGCCTCCCACAGTGTATTCCCTGCGGGAGTGCACTCTCAGAGCTGACCCGTATTTCCTTCTGGCCTCCTCAAGCGCCTTCTCATAGCTGTCACTGACGATTGTTATGTACTCCATGGCCTTATTGTATCAGATTTCAGAGGATGTACCTCGAAAGATCCTGGCTTGCAACAATGTCACTGAGTCTTGTCTCGACATATGACGCATCGATTGTAACAGTCTGTCCTGCATATTTCTCGCATGAGTAGCTGACATCCTCTAAGAGTTTCTCCATGACAGTATGCAGTCTTCTTGCTCCGATGTTGTCTGTATCGCTGTTGACTCTGTAGGCAATCTCAGCAAGCTTCTTGAGTCCGTCATCAGTGAAATCCAGCCTGATTCCTTCTGTCTCAAGAAGTGCTGAATACTGCTTTGTAAGAGCATTCTCAGGCTCTGTGAGGATGCGGTAGAAGTCCTCGCTGCTGAGGGCGTTGAGCTCGACACGGATCGGGAATCGTCCCTGAAGCTCAGGGATGAGGTCACTCGGCTTTGCAAGAGAGAACGCGCCAGATGCGATGAAGAGGATGTTTGTCGTGTCTATGACACCCCACTTCGTGTTGACTCTCGTTCCTTCGACAATCGGAAGGATGTCACGCTGGACACCTTCGCGGGATACACCTCCGCCATAGCCTGTGTTGTTATTATTGGCAATCTTGTCAATCTCATCGATGAAGATGATGCCCATCTCCTGAGTACGGGTCTTGGCTTCCTCAATGACCTTGTCCTTGTCAATCAGCTTGGCAGTCTCCTCTTCCTTGAAGATCTCGCGTGCCCTTCTGATTGTAATCTTCCTCTTTCTGGGTCTCTGGAAGATTGAGCCCAGGTTGTTCATCGCATCCTGGATGTCTTCCATGGAATTTCCCATCACCCCGATTTCCATGCGGGAAGCCGGAGCGCTTGTTATTTCCACAAGCTTGTCATCAAAGACACCTTTGTGCAGGAGATCCCTGAACTGTTCACGCGTGGAGGCATCTGAAGATTCCACCGCGCCCTGATTGCCGCTCTCGTTCTTGACGGCAGGAAGGAGCAGATCGAGAATACGCTCGTCTACGGCACGTTTCACGTCCTCTTCCTTCAGCTTTGCCATCTCGTCAGAAACCATGTTCACGGCGCTTGCCATCAAGTCCTTTATCATGGACTCGACATCACGGCCGACATAACCGACTTCTGTGTATTTTGTCGCTTCGACCTTCACGAAAGGTGCATTGGCAAGCTTTGCTATACGTCTTGCGATTTCAGTCTTGCCGACACCGGTAGGTCCAATCATGAGGATGTTCTTCGGTGTGACTTCCTCTTTCATATGATCATCGAGCTTTTTTCTTCTGGTGCGGTTCCTGATTGCAATTGCAATCATTTTCTTCGCCTCGTCCTGCCCGATAATGTATTTATCAAGTGCCGCGACGATTTCGCCCGGCATCATCTGATCCAGTTCCTTACTCATCTGCCACCTCACATATGACATTGCTGTTTGTATACACACAGATGCCGGAAGCAATCCGGATTGACCTCTGTGCGATTTCCTCGGCAGAAAGGTCAGCCTTGCTGTCGAGATAGGCTCTTGCTGCGGCAAGAGCATAGTTTCCGCCAGAACCGATTGCCATGCAGTCATCCTCCGGCTCAAGCACATCACCGTTTCCGGAGATGTAGAACATCTTCTTTCCGTCTGTCGCCAGCATCAGCGCCTCAAGGTTCCTCAGCTGCTTGTCTGTCCTCCACTGTTTCGCAAGGTCGACAGCCGCTCTTGTAAGGTCTCCGTTGTTTGATGACAGCTTCTGTTCGAAAAGCTCATACAGAGTGAAGGCATCGGCCGTTGCGCCGGCAAAACCGATGATGACTTTGTCGTTGTATATCCTTCTCACCTTCCTCGCATTGCCTTTCACGACATAGGAATTACCGCCTGTGACCTGACCGTCACCTGCGATTGCAATCTTTCCATCCTTCCTGACACAGACAATCGTCGTGCCTCTCCAGTCAATTCTGCTCATTCTTTCTCTCCCTTCGCATGAGGATGGCATTCGTCGTAGACCTTATGCAGGGACGAACGCGACACATGCGTGTATATCTGGGTTGTCGATATGCTCTCATGTCCCAGGAGGGACTGCACAACCCTGATATCAGCACCATTGTCAATCAGGTGCGTGGCAAAGGTGTGTCTCAGCGTGTGAGGAGTGAATTCCTTCTGCCAGCCAAGAGATTCCTTCGCTTCGTTAAAAATAATGTGAGCGCTTGAAAATGGCAACCTGTTTCCTCTTGAAGAGATGAACAAGGCCTTTTCATTGATTATCCCCTTGTCTTCAAGAATGTGCTGCCTTTCTTTCAGATACGCGTCAAGTTCATCTACCGTCACAGGAGAAAGGAAAAGGAAGCGGATCTTGCCGCCCTTTCCAGTGATTCTTATCCTGCGCAGAGAACGCTCAATCGAGTCCACGTTCACGGACAAAGCCTCGCTTATACGTGCCCCGGTGTTGTAAAGGAACAGAAACAGGAAGTGGTTCCTGATTCCGTCAAAACCGTCATCACTCCTCCATTGGAGAAGCTGGGAAACCTCCTTCTGTGTCAGCACAGATGGAAGATGAAATGAAGAGCCGGAAAGAGATACAGAGGAAAAGACGTTGTCGGAAACAAGGCTTCTCTTCTGAAGAAAGGAAAAAAACGTCCTGACTGAGGAAATCCTCCTCCTGACCGTCTTCTCAGCCCAGTTCTGTCTGAGAAAGCGGACATACTCTCTGGTGTCATGAAGGTCGAAATCCTGGATTTCAATTCCCTTTGACTCAATGTAGGAGAGAAAGTCTTCAATATCACCGCCATAGGCTGTCTGGGTGTTGACACTCGCCTTCTTCTCCGCATCGAGATAAGTCAGGAAGTCTTCCAGAAACTGATGCTCTTCACTCATTGCGTTTTCTTCCTCTTCCTTCTTGCATCTCTGGCTCTGGTCTCCTTTGCTATATTCTCATACAGCTTTCTGACGTACTGCACCTTTCTCAGTATTTCCTCATTCATGAGGTCCAGAACCTCATATCCCTGGCCGAGGTAACTGTACTGGCCTTCTCCGTCAACAGGATAAACCATATACCTGTTCTGCTGTTTTGTCTTCACGATGTAATCAGTTGCCGATGATATCAGCTCAGCTCCGTCATAGGCGTACAGCTTTGAATGCGGAGACCTCATGAACAGCGTGTGTATATAGACTTCGCTTCCATCCATAAGCGCATTGTTGCATGCGCTCTTCGAGTTCATCGACAGCCCGAGGGATACAATATTCTTCTTTCTTGTAGACATTGCCTCTGCAAAGAGCTTCTTCTTCTCATCCTTGTCCGGTTCCAGGTCAGGCTTGAGACAGGAAAGGACGCATCCGCCGTTCATCAGTATGCGGCTGGCAAGGGTCTTCACCTTGCCTCTTTTCAAAGCCTTGCCGATGCCATGATCGAGAATGAGCTCAAGCTGTCCTCCTCCGTCAAGAAAACCATAGCGGAAGGCTGTCGCAACCGGACTGAAAGGACCACCTGTGGTCACTGGAATCCTGTTCAGTCCCATTGTAAGCCCGAAACGGTAGGCTTCCTTCTCAAGATACTCGTTGCCGTCCATGTCGCAGACAACACTTGTTGTGCTGTTTACATAATCACCGAGCCTCGAGAAAACCGGGACTTCATTGGTTCTCAGATTGAAAAGAGGATATTCATCCTCACCGTATTCAATGAACGCGACATACTTGCTGTACGCATCGCTGTAGGCAACCTCATAGTTGCACACTTCTATCAGATCGTCTGTAGTCATATTTCCAAATACATAAAAAACCGTGAAAACGGCTAATCCTTCTTCTGACTGAGCGGGAAATACCTGTCAAAGGTGCTCAGCAGGTCATCTGTATCGAGATGGGTGTAAATCTGCGTTGTCTTGATGTCTGCATGGCCAAGAAGCATCTGGACCTGCCTGATGTTCGCACCGTTTTTGAGCAGGTGCGTGGCATAGCTGTGCCTCAGTGCATGGACAGTCGCCTCAATACCAATCTCACTGACAAGCTGGTGGTAGCGCTTGTGCATCGCCTGTCGTGTGAGCATTTCGCCTCTTCTGCCAAGAAAGAGCGCATCCGTGCTCGCCCTTTCCTTTGCAGTCTTTCTCATTTTCCTGCGGTTGTTTGCACTCAGCAGAGGCCTGACATTATCAAGGTATTCCTCAAGGGCCTGTGATGCAATCTGGCCGACAAAGACCATGCGCTCCTTGCTTCTCTTTCCAAAGACAATGAGTGTTTTCTCCTCTGCATTGTAATCAGAAACCTTGAGGCTGACTGCCTCACTGATTCTGAGTCCGCAGGAATAGATAAGTTCGAAAAACACATAGTCACGGAAGAAAAGCAACCTGTCCTCAGCACTGTCACTTTCTGAGCCTTTCTGCTTAATATGCTCAAGGATTGAATCAACCTCTTCTTCTCCAAGCGCATGAGGAAGATATTCCCTGTTACGCGGCTTGTCCAGAAGAAGTGCGATATTGTCCTTGCGGATTCCCTCTTTGACAAGAAAAGAAAAGAAACTTCTCAATGATGAGTTGATTCTTGAGATAGTTCTGGCATCAAGATTCCTGTCTCTGTTTCTGATATACCCATCCAGATCAGAAAGCGTGATTGAAGAGACATCAAGAGATGCCTTTTCCAGATGTTCAAGAAGGAAGCCCGCTTCCCTCATGTAAACCTCAACGGTTCCATGTGAGAGCCGGGCTTCATTCTCAAGATATCCTGAGTAATCCTCGAGAAGGGTCTCAGCGTTTCGGTTCATCTTCCTCGCCCTGACGGTAACGCATTACAGCAGGAATCGAATAATCGTTGGACTGACTGCGCTTTCCAAGCTGCTGCTGCAGATCCTGCCAGCGGTTGACAGTTATCGCCTCTGCATCAGTCGGAACATTCCTCACAGGATGAGCTGCCGTTTCAGGTGCCGCTGACACCTGAGCGTGCTGCGGGTGGAAGAAGCCGGAAGCAGCTGACGCTGCAGGAGCCTGCTGGGCCGGCTGGGAAGCCTCCCTTTCAGGATTGACGAATCTTCTCAGGGCGGACTCACTGTCAGCCTCTCCGCCGCTGACTTCCCTGTTCTGGAAGCCTGTTGCGACGACTGTGACCTTGATCCTGTCTCCAAGCTCTGGGTTGAAAGCCTGTCCGGCAATGATGAGCGCATCCTCGGCGCAGTTGGCTGTAATGAGCTCAACGACATCCTGATACTCCTGAAGGGTCAGGTTGTCAGAACCGGCAAGATTGACAAGCACGCTCTTAGCACCGTCGATTGAGGCATTCTCAAGCAGAGGATTGCTGATTGCCTCCCTTGCGGCATCAACTGCCCTGTTGGCGCCTTCACCGAAACCGATTCCCATGAGCGCATCGCCCTTTCCTTTCATGACAGTCTTGACATCAGCAAAGTCGATGTTGATTTCACCAGGTTCCGTGATGAGTTCGCTTATACCCTGCACGCCCTGATAAAGAACATCATCTGCAATGAGGAAGGCCTGCTTTATCGGGGTGTTGTTCTCAACAACCTTCAGCAGATACTGGTTCGGAATGAGGATGAGGGTGTCAACCTGCTTTCTCAGCCTCTCGATTCCCTGCTGGGCAAGCTCGAACTTCTTCTTTCCCTCAAAGGCGAAAGGTGTCGTGACAACGGCAACCGTGAGGGCATTGCAGCTCTTTGCGATTTCAGCGACGACAGCTGCGGCTCCTGTTCCGGTTCCACCGCCCATTCCGGCAGTGATGAAGACCATGTCAGTGTTCTCGAGCTCAGCCTTGATTTCCTCTTTGCTCTCAAGGGCCGCCTTTTCTCCGATCTCCGGCTGACCGCCGGCACCAAGACCGCCTGTGAGTTCCTTGCCAATGGCGATTCTTGTCTGTGCATTGGATCTCTGCAATGCCTGAACATCTGTATTCAATGCGACAAAGGAAACTTTCTTGAGTCCGGATGCAATCATCCTGTTGACAGCATTTCCGCCGGCACCGCCGACCCCGACAACCTTGATGATTGTTGGCGTGGACTGTTCTCCTGTTGTTGTGTCTTCGATATCAAAAATTCCGAATCCCATATCTGTCTCCTAAAAAAGCTTGCCGAAGAAGCCTTTAATCTTGTTTCCAAATGATGATTTCTCCCTCTCACTCCTGCCAGAGGATGAACTGCTGAGGCTTACCTTTCTCGCCTCGCTTCTGAGCAGCCCGAGCACCGTCGTGTATTTCGGGTTGATATAGCTCCTGTCAAGTCCGGCAAGTGCTTCCGGGAAGCCTATGCGTGCAGGAAGCTTGAAAATCTCACTGCAAAGCTCCGTCACGCCAGAAAGCAGGGAACCTCCTCCGACAAGGACGACACCGCCTCCGAATGAGCCCTGATGCTCAACCTTCTCAAGCTCCATAGCAAGAAGGGTGAATATCTCAGCCATACGCGGCTCGATAATCTCTGCAACCGCACGGCGAGGCATCCTGATGCTGGGCATTCCGCCTACCTGAGGAATGAGAATCATGTCAGACTCAGGGACGGAAGGAACATAGCAGCTTCCTGATTCACACTTCAGCTGCTCTGCAACCTGCTTGGGTTTGTTGAGGATATAGGCAAGATCGCTTGTTATGCTGTCTCCGCCGAAAGCGACTCCGCCGGTATAGATAGGACTGCCCTGACTGTAGGCAATCATGTTTGTCGTTCCGTATCCGATGTTGATGAGGATGGTGCCCATCTCCTTCTCTTCCTGAGAGAGGACAACCTCGCAGTCCGCAACAGTCTGAAGCATGAGACGCTGGACCTGAAGACCAGCTTTCTGGACACATTTCCTGTGGTTCTGGCAGATTGATGAAGAACCGGTGACAAGCAGTACGCGGCTTTCAAGACGATGGCCGAGCATGTCAATCGGATCCTTGATTCCTGTTCTGGAATCAACCTGAAAATCCTGAACTAGGGTGTGAAGGAACTCCCTGTCCTGAGGCAGCTCACGGGCCCTTGCGACATCAAGAGAGCGGTAAATGTCCTCCCTCCTGATTTCCTGCTCCTTCGAGTTGATTCCAACGACACCTGTGGACTGGATTCCCTGTATATGATCTCCTCCGACTCCGAGAATGGCTGAATGGATTTCGCAGCCGGCCTGAAGCTCCGCATCTGAAATCACGGAATTGATGGTTCTCAGGGTCTGTTCAATATTGACAATGGAGCCTGAACGCACACCTTCTGTCTGTTTCTCGCACAAGGCATCCACCATGAGGGCTCCGTCCCTGTTCACCGAGCCAATCACGGCACGCGTCCAGCTTGAGCCTATGTCAAGTCCCATCATAATCCTGTCACTAGCCATTCATTCCACCGTCCTTCTGACCAGAGCCGTGCTGTAGAGATCCCATCTGACAATGCCGAAATCTATCCGGCCGGCAGGGTCGTCACTCATAGCCGTCTGTATCACCCTGATGCTATCGCTGATACGCTGCCGGGAAACCCTCTGGCGCACATACAGCAAAGAATTCAGGGATTCAAGACTCAGGACAATCTGTCCGAAGCCGTCAGTTGTATTATTATCGTATTTTATGTGTGTTATCAACCAGCTGTTCTCTTCATTGACACGGCTGATAAGCTCCAGAACCTGCCTGAAGGAATCAGGTACTCCATAACGTTCCATGTAGCTGATGTAATCTGGAGATACTTCGATTGTGCACATCTGCTCAGCATAGATTCCCGCATCCGCAATATCGAATTTCTGTGGATAGCCGTGAGCTATAAGCCAGTAGCCGTTTCCATCATAAAGCATGCATTCCTCATCGCTTGGAACAAGTGTCACATTCATCTGGGACGGGAAGGAATATGTGATGACGCAGCTTTCAATCAGAGGATTCTCCTCAATGTGCTCTTCAAGTGCCTTCTCATCAATTGAGAACCTGTTTATCCCGTTATACTCTGCAAGAACCTGAAGGGTGCTTGATGGCACATTATCCATTCCCTGTATGCTGATGCTTGATACGTTGAAAAGAGGTATGTACCTGACTGCATAGAAGATTATTATCGCAAGTACACACACAAGGATGAGAATGAGCACATACAGATGTATTCTCTTCTCACTCATCCTTCGCCTCCTTTGAGGAGAGCACTATCATCCTGTACAGCAGACCGCATTCAACTATGACTACAAAGATATTCGTTCCTCCCTGGCTGAAGAAAGGAAGAGGAATTCCGGTAGGCGGGACAAGACCTGTGATGACAGCGATGTTGAGCGCGACCTGGCTGATTATCATTGTCGTGATGCCTGTTGCAAGAAGGGATGAGAAACGGTCCCGGCTCCAGAGTCTTGATGCCGCCCTGTATCCGAGAATCGCGAAGAGTATGAAGAATGTGATTATGAAAAGAAAACCAATCAGTCCGGTCTCCTCGATGACAGATGAGAGAATGAAATCGTTCTGAACCTCAGGAAGAAGACCCAGCTTGTATGTTCCGTTACCAATCCCCTTTCCGCTTATCCCGCCTTCGCTGATTGCTGAAAGAGACATGTTGACCTGCCAGTTGAGTCCCTGAGGGTCAAGCTGCGGGTATATGAAAGAAGCAAGGCGTTTCACGCGGTAGCTTTCGCTTATCATGAAAAGGAAGCCGGGCACGAAAAGGAAGGCACAGGCCGTGACGACATAGCGAAGGCGGAAGCGTCCTGCCACGCAGATTGCCAGCGAGAGTATCAGGAAGTGTATCATCGTCGTATAAGCCTTCTGAAGAACAATCAGCAGGCTGAAGGACAGGATGAATACAAGAGGAATCACATAATACCAGCCCATGTATCTCTTTGTCCTGGTGCTTGTCAGCCACCAGGAAAGAAAGATGACTGCGGAAAGTTTAACGACTTCGCTTGGCTGGAACTGCGGAAGTAAGGGAAGGTCAAGCCAGCGGCGTGCTCCCAGAACCGTCACACCGAACGGAGTGAATAGCGTAAGAAGCATCGCAGCAAGGGCCAGAAAGACAAGCGGAATCGCACTGAGCCTGATCCACTTCATCGGGATGAAACATACTACAACTGCGCATACAAATCCGAGAAGAGCGAAAATTCCTTGCCTGAGAACGAAATAATAATGCTCAAAACCATTGTTTATCGCTTCTGCGTAGCTTGAGCTGTATAGCATCAGCAGTCCGGTGAAGACAAGAATCATCACGACACAGATGAAAGTGAATGGAGCCAGTGACCCGCTTTTTCCACTGCTGTGACTCTCTTCAAGGCTGTACCAGTCGCTGTAGTCCCTGTCTGTCATCTCAAACCACCTTCAAAAAAAAGCATAGCAGAAATAAGTGCGAAGAATACAGATATGGAAAAGAAGATGTCAGCAATCTTCTCTTCCCCCAGATTGTGCTGTTCAAGATCATGATGCAGGGGTGCTATCCTGAAGACTTTTTTCTTGAAACACCTGATTGAGACAATCTGGATGAATGAGCTTGTAAGCTCCGCGAAAAACACAGCACATGAGATTATGAAAACGATTATGTTTCCGCTGAGCATGGCATCAATCGCGAGGAACGAGCCTATGAGATGGCTACCTCCGTCACCCATGAATATGCTCGCCTTTTTTGAGTTGAAGATGAGGAAGGCCGAAAGACATGCAAGCATCACAAGATTTGCATCCCTGACAAGCGGAGCGATGATTGCAAACAGGAGCACCACTGGCATTGTCACCTTCACTGCAAGGCTGTCCAGTCCGTCTGTTATATTAACCGCATTGACAACGGCGGTTATAAATACTACTGACACCGGATAGTAGACATATGGACTTATTGCAAGGTAATCCTCTCTTACGGCACATGCTATAAAACAGGATGAGGCAAGCTGGAGGATGAGCTTCACAATACTCGAGAATCCATCTGAGCTGTGTCTGATGAATTTGATGATATCATCAGCAAGTCCGATGAGAAAGAACGGTGTGACTAACGTGACAATGAGTATATTCTCGCTTCCGGAAAGAAAGCATCCTGCAGCAAACGACAGATATAGAGGAAGCGATCCAAGCGTGCATGTCCCCCTCTTCTGGCTCTGTGTCACAAGAAGTTCTTCTTTTATAGGTGAATTGAAACGGCCTGCTGCCTTTATGACAGCAGGTGTTAGAATAATGCAGATAATGAAAGATACGGCGGCACCCATGGACTATCCGGCCTCCTTCACTGTATCAAGAAGCCGTTCCATCGCCATTGCCCTTGAGCCCTTCAGCAGGACAAGATCTCCTGCTTTGAGCTGACGGCTGAAACTTGAGCTAAGCACGTCAAAGTCCCTTGTGTACGTGACACTGTCCTTCATACCTCTGTCATAAAGCACCCTGTAAGCGGCCTCCATCTCGTTTCCATAAAGGAAAATATGGTTGCACTTCAGTCTGCTCAGCTTCAGCCCCACGCACTCGTGTGCCTTGCGTGACTCGCATCCAAGCTCCCTCATGTCGCCAAGGACTATGAGTTTTCCGCCCTTCCAGCGTATTGAGCTGATTGCCTTTATCGCATCACTGACACTGTCAAGAGAAGCGTTGTAGCAGTCTTCAATGACAGTGAGATTTCCGGTGCGGACAATTCTGCCACGGCCTGAAAGCGGAGTGTAAGAAGAAAGACCCTGTGCGATTGATGCATCATCAAGACCTGCCTCACGGGCGACTGCCACAGCAAAGGATGCATCAGTTATGCTGTGCTCGCCTATTCCGGAAAGCAGGAATCTCTCTTTTCCAAGCGTCAGCTCATAACCGTCAAGACCGAGCGGCCGGACTTTTTTGAATGGATTTTCAACCGAAATGACATTATCTGAAAGCGACTTGAAATAAGGCAGATAATCGCAGCCGGCACTGACAAAGGCCTTTGTCTGAGGAAGGATGATTTTCCCTTTCTCTCGTGCAATCATGTCACGGCTGTCAAATGCCTCAAGATGGCTTATTCCTATATTAGTGATTACCGCATACTCAGGAGGAAAGACTGACACAAGTCTGTCCATCTCCCCCATGTGGTCAACACCGAACTCAAAGACTGCCCACTGAGCCATCTCGTCAAGGCTGAGAAGTGCAAGAGGAAGTCCGATTGTACTGTTCAGGTTACCAGGTGTGGATGCTACATTGAAACGGCTTGAAAGCGCCGCCTTTATCATTTCCTTAGTCGTTGTCTTACCACAACTTCCTGTGACAGCGACTGAAGTGAAATGTCTGTTATCAAGTATGAAAAGGGATGAGAAACGGGCAATGGCCTTCAGGGAGTCTTCACATCTCAGGACTGCAATTCTGTTTTTTCTGCACAAGGAGAGCACAGATGAAGACAGGGGCCTGTCGGCAAGCACTGCCGAGGCTCCTTTCCTCACTGCTTCCCCGATGAAGTCATAACCATCCACCCTTGCGCCCAGAAGAGGGACGAAAAGAGTGTTTTCTGTCACCTGACGTGAATCATATGTGACACTCTCAATCAGTCTGTCAGGACCACAAAGGCAGGATGAGGAAAGTTCAGCGAATCTCCCTGCCCCTGTTCTCATACGCTTCCCTTTGCAACAAGAACAGTAGATGAACTGTCTATCTCATCGTAATCAAGGCTGTACTGGATGACATTGTCAATCAGAGCCTCAGGACTGCGTGACATGCTGATCTCACTTTTCAGTGTGCGTTCAACCTGGTCAAGTTGCCTGATGCTTTCCTCAGCGCTTGCAATACGGAGTCTGTACTCATGGTTCTGCCCAATTTGGAATACCGGAATCATGAGCATGAAAAAGACAAGCACCAGCATAGACAGAACACATGCCTTTGCGGTAATTGTCAGATCCAGAGTCTTCCTTTCTTTCATATATAATTCCCTCAACACTTTTCCACCACGCGGAGCTTTGCACTCCTGCTTGGCGGGTTAGACTCACATTCTTCCTCACTTGCAGTCACCGGATGCTTCGTGAGGATTCTTATCTCTCCTGAGCCCGCTCTTTCCTTGAAGAACCATTTGACAATGCGGTCCTCAAGGGAGTGGAAGGTGATGACAGCAATCCTTCCGGAAGGTTTCAGAACCCTTATGGCCTGACCAAGGGCAGGACTGATCCTGTCAAGTTCCTTGTTCACTTCTATTCTCAGTGCCTGAAAGGTACGCGTCGCGGGATGGATGCGGGCGTACCTGTAGGCAGGAGGAACAGAAGAAGAGATAATATCTGCAAGAGCAGAAGCTGACGTTATGCGTCCCTTCTCTCTTTCTTCCACAATCCGTCTTGCAATCCTTCTTGAGTACCTCTCCTCGGAGTACTGGTAAATCAGGTCTGCAAGCGCCTTCTCGCCGTATTCATTGACAATCGTCTCAGCGTCAAGGCTCTGAGACTTGTCAAGCCTCATGTCCAGATTCTCATCACTGCGGAACGAGAATCCCCGCTGAGACTCCTGGTAGTGGAAAATGCTGATGCCGAGATCGAAGAGAATCATGTCGGCACTCTCACTTTCCGCCTGAGCCAGATAGTCATTGAACCAGCAGTTAACAGGCTCGAAACGGTCAGAAAAACAGGAAAGCCTTTCAATTGCCTTTTTCTGGATGTCGCAATCCCGGTCAAGTCCGATGACCTTCAGCTCAGGATATGCACTGAGGAATGCCTCAGTATGTCCGCCCTCTCCAGTCGTGCAGTCAATCATGACTGGACTGTCTGAGACAGGCTTCAGAAAAGAGAGAACCTCTTCCTTCATCACAGGTGTGTGCACTATTCTCATCACACACCCCGCTTGTTCTTCGAAAGAGCCTCTCCGAGATCTGAGATTGAAATATCGTCGCTCTCAAGCAGCTCGTTGTATTTTCCTGTATTCCAGATTTCTATGTAGTTTCCCATACCCAGGATTGTGACCTCACTGCGGAGGTCAATCCCGGCATAGGTTCTCAAGGACTGGGGCAGATTCACCCTTCCACTGGAATCAAAGTCCAGAGGCTGAGAAGAAGACAGAAATCGTCTTGTGAACATTCTCGCCTGGGGTGAGAAAATCTGCATACCGTCATCGCCTGAAATAGCAAAAGAGAAGGTTCTGTCGAAAAAATCAGGGGGAAACAAGGCGATGCAGTTCCCATCAAGTCCTTTAGTGGCCACAACCTGTGTGCAGGAAAGGAGGGCACGCAGTCTGGCAGGGATCATCAGACGTCCCTTTTCATCCACCTTGTTGATGAACTCACCAGTCAACAGCATACGTACTCCTTAAATTTCCCACAATCTGGGAATATCAGCCACTTTTTACCACTATCTTACCCCATTTCCCCCATTTCTGAGCCGAGCAAATATAAAATTAATATGTTTATTTGAACCCGCCTTTGAAATAATACTTAATATAATTTAAGTTATAAAAATATTTGAATTTTAATATATATTTATAATATAAGTAATAAATTGTATATTATATTTTAGTTAGATTTGTTTTAAATTTAAATAATCAGATATGATGTGCAAAGTGGGAGCATGTCAGATTTATTAAGACTGAATATGAATCGTCCACGATTTTTGATAATCGTCTTCGCTATTTTGTATTTAAAACCGGTTATTGTCGTCTATTCTTTTGTATATTTCCTTGTAAAATCGTTTAAAACAGCTGAATCCGCTTCGCATTCCTGTAGAAATTGCGAAATTATCCAAGTATTTTGACAAAAATGTCTCTTGAAATGTTTAAATTTTGAATGCCAGCTGTTCATTTGCCTTCGAAATGTTCATAGAAGTTTTGAACATTTTCTACTTTTTAAACATTTTTTAAACGCATGTAAGCGCGCCCATATAAACTCAACTTTAAAAAGGAGTTCTATATGGAAGTTGATAAGAAATACAAAGCTTGGCTTAAAAGACAAGGCCGAAGCAATTCTACAATTGAAAGCTATTGCACTTCTCTGCGTCTTTACTTTGAAGCTGGATATCACTGGACATTTGAAGATGCTTGCACATGGAAAGAAAAAGAAATAATGAGAGTCAAACCGGCAACAGTGAATATCCGGATTCATGCAATCAATTCATATGCTCAATTCACCAGAGTTCGCTGGCGTTTAAAACCTATCAAACTTCAAAATCAACAGTTTGTAGAAAATCAGCTGACAGTAAGTCAGTACGAAAAACTACTGCAATGTCTCCTAGATGATGGAGATCTGCGATGGTGGGCTGCAATCAAGATTCTTGCTTGTACAGGTGTCCGAATATCCGAGTTCCTTCAGATTCGACGAGAGGATTTAAAAACAGGGTATGTCGATGTTTGCGGTAAGGGGACTAAGTACAGACGAGTGTGGTTCGGGGCAAAGCTAAGACAGGAGGTTCTGTCCCTCTACAAGGAAGACGGCCCTATCCTACCCTACAGCACAGGAGTAATTCGCAAAAGACTTCACGCTTTTGCACGAAAATATAGGTTGCAAAAGGAGCCGATGCATCCTCATGAATTTAGAGCTTTTTTCGCAAGATCTGTTTATGAAAAGTGTAAGGATTTGAAGTTTTTGCAGGACTTGCTTGGTCATGCTGATATAAAGACGACCGTGAGGTATCTGAGGAAAACAAGTAAAGGCATAAGCAGAAGAATATCGAAAATTGTTACATGGTGAGAGACATTAGTGGCCAAACTGGGTTAAGGAATGACATAGCGGGTTTCTCTAGGGCTGAAGGAGTTTTCTTTCTTGACGAGTTATTTTGGTCATGGGGGATGGCAGGAGAAGATTGGTCGGACACAAATGCTGCAAGAAATCTTTATTTTGACTCAGCAAGAAAGATTCCTGTAGGTGTTGAGAATATTCCGTTCTCAACTTCCTGTATTTTATTAATTCGTATAGGTTGAGACATTACAGGTGAGCCTGGGGGCATTTTGGGTGGCTATCCAGCAACTAGAATATTCTGGAGCGAGGAACGTCCACGAAATTGGTATATTAAAACCTCTAGTTCAATAGAAGATTACAAATTGTTTAGGACATACATGGATACTTCTCGATGCGTTCCAAGCACTACAGAACTTTTGCCAACAAACATTGTATCAATCATGTTCCTCAGAATTCGATGAGACATTACTGGAAAACAGTCGCATGTAACAGTTCATACGGGGACATCAGGAACCCAAAAGTCTGTTGGCTCTGGAGCATTTAAAGGAGATGCAAGTGGAAGAATGTTTGGATGGTCAGGCTCATCTCGTTGGTGTAATGAGCTGGAGTTATCTTTTAATGCTTCTCGGCTTGCACCTGCTTCGTTTGAAAGTATTCCTGCAAATGGAATAGTAAAGAGTCTGCTCAGAGTATCCTGAGCAGGGGAAAAATCACATAAGTGAATGGTTTTACTTCAGATTCTGTTGAGACAACCCTGCTACTATCAAAACTAATATTTGTATAATAGCAATTTGCGCCCTGTGAAAAAGCATATCTTGTTTCATCCCGTGTTCGACTGAAGGCTCCTGTTCCTGGTCGGCCGGTTGTTATAACATTAAGCAGCTGTCCATAAATGTCTCATGCTATTCGAAGTAAGTACTTCAATGTCTGTGATGAAGGGATAATCTCTGGAGCTATAGGAACATCTCTGGAAGAATGAAAATGAATTCTCATATATCGTCCTAAGTCTGAATAGCCGCTAAAATCTACAGCTTTACCTAATTCATCAATTTGAAAAGCACCTAGATATTCATATACATCTCCAACTTGACCGTCCATCACTCCACTAATGTCTCAAGCTATTCTCAATAGTTGTTTAATTGTAAGAAAACTTGAAACAACTTCTTGATTACTTGGTGTTGTCTTTGAACTTTCAAGCGAAACTATTAGGGGTGCTTTTGCCTCATTTGGATTGTAGTCTGTTCTAGCTCGATATTCTTTTCGAACATCATTTTTAAAAAAGAATGCGCCATTTGTGTTTGTTTGTAATTGGTTCCATATTGCTGTACCCGAAGGGCCTCCATTGCAAACTGCTGCAAGATTTCCTCTAATGTCTCATCGCAACCTAATCAATATTTTTATTGCTGCTGTTACAGGCAAATTTTCAATATCTGTAGGAATAACTCGAGCTGATTGAAAACAGAAAGTGAAACCTAATACTTTTGAGCTGCTTACAGTTACCATATAATATTGCTTGTTCAAACGAGCTGTTGCATAAAATGCTCCTTTGAAGTCATTAAGAATTCCTTTTTCATTATCAACTGGGCGTTGGATTGATGACGCCATAATGTCTCATCGAGCCCGAAGGAGACAACAGGTCGAGAGAGACTCGGGCCTAATCTCAGTTGCAGATGGAACAACTTTTGAAGAAGCAAAATATAACGAGCGATAGAAATTGTTAGTTCCTGTATTATCTGATTTTGCACCCGGTAACATATAGGTTCCTTCTTCAAAATAGAATGGACCGGTTTGTCCATCATAAGACCAGACACTTGCTCCACTAACTCCTGAAGCTGTTATAGCAACCTCTTTTCCACTAATGTCTCATCAAGTTCCACCTCTCCAGAGAGGACCTCATTCTCAAGTTCCTTCTCCATCATGCACATGATACGGTGCCTCATGTTGAAGGCTGTCTCAATGTTCACTGAAATCCTGCGGCTGGTCTTTTCCAGGCCCACACCCTCAAAAGTGTCGAGGATGAGTGTCTTCCACTGGTCTGCATTCTGATGCGAATACCAGGTGACAGTACCATGATCATATGAAAAGCGTCTGCCACATTCCGTGCATCTGTAAAGCTGTTTCCCGCTTCCGGCAAAACCGCTCCTGATGACATGAGGGTGGAACTTCCCGCACTTTGGACAGAACTCGAAAGATACATGGCTGTGGCTGTCATCCTTTACAAAGGAATCCAGAAGCTCCTGGATCTTGCCGATCTGGTAGTCGTTGAGCCCTTTTTCCTTCCGCAGATATTCGATGAAGTTGAATTCTTCCATGAGGTCTCCTCCTGATTGCAACCTCATGATAGGACAGTTGGTAGGACATATATTGTCCTGGCAGGCTCTAAAGCCACCAATTCTCAAATATGGAATTAATTATTCTTCAGAAAACAATGTAAGAAGAGCAGACTTTGCAAAAGCTGCTGTTTTGACAAACGGAATGGACTTTGATGCAGCCAGAGTAACTCCAACGAAACATGAAGTCTGTCCTGTTTTAATATCTGTAAACTGCTTGATAAGAATAGCTTGAGACATTACTGGTACAGGCCACGCAGGTCCAATGGAATTAGAACGTTATAGAGGGGCGTTTAAACGGCCTAACTTATATATTAATGCTTCTGGTGGCGACATATGGGGGCTGTATTGTACTTCTGATAGCAAAGAGACTACATTTGCCGCTTCTTTTGTTGTACCAACATCTTTTGAAATTAATCCTGCCAATCAAAGTATTTTATGTTTACTTCGAATAGCATGAGACATTACTGGAAAATGGCAAAACCAAGATGGATTTGGACCTATAATTTCTTCTTCATATTTTGGCCATATTCCTCCTTCTGGAGCTTACAAAATAGGAGGGTCACTTCCATATGCAGATGAAGGGGTAATCAGTGGAAATACTTCGCATCAGTTGGTTTTTGAGTCTTCTATGGTCGTTCCTTCTTGTTCTGAGATTCATCCTAGCAACCAGATTGTAATGTGTTTGCTTCGCATTGATTGAGACATTACAGGAATAATGAAAGGACAGGTAGGTAGCTTAGCCTCATATTTTGGAGTATTTAACATTGACAAAATAGGAGGCAATGCGAATTTTGCAGGAAACTCATCATTAGACCGATACATTGAAATTAGTTTTTGCTCATCTAGAGTCGTCCCTTCTTCTCAAGAAAACATTCCTTCCTCAAACTCTTTGCTATATCTTTTGAGGATTTCATGAGACATTACTGGTATATCCATGTGCGGAACAAATAATTCTAATCTTTTCGGGATGACAGGAGTGTTTAATTATTTTCATATTTGGGAATTGGTGGCTTTTCACACTGCTGGCCTCCACTCGATGTCCTGAGGCATGAACAGCCTGAAGTTCTCAACTTCGGCGATTGTGAGCGACTGTCTTCCTTTTGCCATCATTTCTCTGACCGCCTCAAACAGTTCATCACCCTCAATCCTGTTGTACTTCCATGTGAAGGAGAAGAGTGAAGCGTACCGGTTGATGTATTTTGTCGCCACACCCCGGTAGCCTCGGTAGAACGCCTTTATCATCGAATGGAACGAGTTGATCCTGTTGAGATTCACTTCAGCATTGTGGTCGGTACAGTCGGGACAGCTCTTGTGGAAACATCCCTTTTCCCTGAGCAGCCTGTCATATGATGATGTGTTGTCTGTGGTGACAAGGCTGCCGTCAGCAATGTGTGATGAGAGGTTCATGGCCGCGGTCTGGCCGAACTGGCCACAGTTGTAGGCATGAGCAAATGCGTTCCCGGATCCATCCACTCCGCTGGCGATGCAGACCTTCTGCTTCGACAGACCCCTCTTCACCCTTTCCGCTACAACCCCGAAACCAGCATTCTCTTCTGCTGCAATGGATTTCCGGCTGGACTCGACAAATGTCTCTTTGCGCGTCCAATTTTCCCTTGTACATTTCAGCAGTGTAGGTGGTCAGGACCTCATGTTCATTGCCGTCCGTGTCGGCCCATTTGTTGGCATAGGTTGCCGTTCCAGCACACCTGAGAAAGCGTCCTGCGAAGTTGGGTAGACGGAAGTAGGCAGGGCTGCCGGACACGGCCTTTGCATTGCCATCAATGTCAAGGTCATTGTAAAGAACAAGACTCTTTTCGTTACCATCAACATCAGTAAATGTATGAGTGTAAGTTCCATTCGGATTGCTGTTACTCCAGCCGTACTTGTAGCCTATAAGGGTAAAAAGATCAGGATAATCAGACTTCTTCAGAAGGCTTCCATCCGGCTCGACCCACACCTGATTATAAGCCGCCATCTTGGAAATCCATGCATCAACTTCATCTGTTGCAAAAGTCTTAAGCTCCCCTACCGGAAGCATGATATCCAACATCTCAGCAAGCTGATCATCGAGATGCATTCTTCCTCCATTCGGCTGAGACTCATTCTTGATTTTCACCGTAACGCATTCACCTACTGTCTTAGGGTACATTGGCATGGTTATTCCTCCTCCTTATAAGCTGAAACGGCTGTCCTGATATATTCTTTTGCCGCACTCTTCTGAGCCAGTGCCGCCTGAGCCTTGGTGTCATCATCACCAAAATATCGGAGCCACTCCTGAGAAGCCTCATCAACGGTCATTGCCTTGCCATCAACTAGACACATGGCAACATCTGATGAACCTTTTGAGATGTCATCATCAATAAAGCGGTAGCGCTGAGTGCTGTACAGATGGCTTCTCAGAGCTTCAGCATCCATATCCTTGATTGACTCGAGAAACCGCTCAAGTTCAGTCGGTTCAGCAGGAGGCGTTGTAGTAGCACCTTCAGGCAGTGGCCCATACCCCGCCATCTTCTTCGGCTCATCACCATACTTTGCACCAGCCTCCCAATAGGTTTCCCCAATGTGGTTCTCTTTAACGGTCCACACTTCCCCGTCAAGTACAAGATTCTGCCCTTCGGCAAGAGTCATCTGCTCAGGCAAATCCGGTGACACAAGGACTCCAGCGGGAATCATCACTTCCCCAGTCGGTCCAGTTTTAAGTTCAAGGACTTCAGCAAGTCCTCCATACTGATCAAGTCTGTAACCAGTCATACAATATTCTCCTTTATAGAGCTGTATAGCTCGCATTTTTCAAAGTAAGCGCACTTGAGTTGAGTTTTGAAGTTATTTGAGTCTGGACATTACCAGTGAGTCCGCTCAGATAATTCAACAATGTTGTAGTGATTTCACTCGCAGCAATCTTTCCATTTGATGTTGAAATCAATACCCGGTTTTGAGTGAGATTTTCTGATATGACTGTTGATATTGCACCTTCAGCATTAACTATGCTCTCTGCTTCATTACGAGCAGCCTCCGCCGCTTCTTTCGCTTCAAAACAAAGATTTTTGTAATATAATGCATTATCTTGAAAACCAGCTCCTGAAGATACAGCTTCTCCGCTCTCAGTACCTTTTGCGTATCGTTCAGATATTTTCGAAAAAGACTCCGATTCTGACGCACTACCTGCGGCTGCGTTTGCATGTTCTTCAGCAGCTTCTCCAACTTGGATTGCATGTTGAACATCTGCATTATACTCAGCCATCATCTCCAGAGCCTGCTCGATTACAGAAGGAAGCATCTGAGTGATTGGTTCTGGAGATAAATATTTATCCACGTAAATGGCAAAAGGTTTCGTTGTAAAACGACTGACTTCATCAGTATCAGTGTTTTTCTTTGTACCTGATAGCTGACAAGTTAATTTCCCTTCAACTTGAGTAGCAGTCTGAGATGGTTTCCAGTCAAGATAAATATTCTCGCTTTTTGAAGAATCAGACTTGGTGAGGAGTACGGCATCGCCCTCGCCTTCTTTGTTTACATAGGTAATTGTAAAAATCCAGTCTGAAGATGAAAAATCAATTTCATTTCCAAAAATTTTAGGGAGGACAAATTGAATTGTATCAGCGTTATTCTGTCCGCCTATAACAAGATTTTTAAAATCTGTATCGTCAAAGACCTTGCCGTGAATATGTACCTGTTTCATAGTTTAAGACTACATCTCGACAGCAATTATATTTTTTGGCTAGTAAACTGTATCAATTTGCATTTTTAGTATCAATTGAATTTGAATTCTTCCTCTTGAAGTACTAGTAATTTTAATCTGTTTCCAACCTCCAGGTGTAATGTTTTCAAGAGAGGTAAAATCAGATTTTGTTATTTCTTGACCACTTGTTATGTTCAGCTCGCTTGAAAAAGCACCATTACCAGAGTTATCAAATGATAATTTCATATTGCTTGGATATGTATCCTCCATAATACCTAAGTTAAGATCATGATTGTGGTTATGGACATTTACAAGACCATTAACATTTACATTTACCCTAGCTGTGAATGAGCCGCCAGTAGAGGGGACAGAACCATGGGCAGACCCACTTCCACTTCCAGTAAAAGATCCTGTAAGGCCTTCTTTTGTTGTAGTTGTACTATTGTAGGTCCTATAAGGTTGTCCAATGACTCTTATACGAATGTTCTCATATTTTCCTTCAGGAACATAAAAAGCAAAAATAGCAGGATGGCTAGCATCCAGCGAATCATTAAATGTATATGGCAAATACTGAACAACTTCAGCAAAGCTTGCATACAGTTTGCCAGTATCGATATCAAGATAAAACAAACGTTTACCGTTTGACATAATCTCAATCAGAGGCTTGCCTGTACCATCATCATCCATAAATCTCACAAGCAGTCCATTGTACTCATCGCCACCACCGACCTGAAGCTTATTTGCAACAAGAATATCAACAAAGAGAGCTGCTGCATAAATGACTTCATGAGTGTCTTTAGCAATCTGAAGTGCATCTTTCTGACAGCCCATAACTTTGTCGCTTTCGGTGGTTTCAACCCATTCATCGTCAATGGCAACGTATTTGTAGATATGGTACTGTTGCATCTCTGTGTTTGTTGCACCAGTCCAGATGATATAATCCCCGTTCTGAGGGTCAGATGGAAGTTTTGAGACAGCTCCATGATAAGCTCCTTCTTTCTCAGCCGAAACACGTACAGGAACCGTCCAAGATCCTACAAGATTTCCGGTTTCTGAGAACTGCCCTACACTCATCCATATCGGTTGATAGCCATCAGGAATGCTGTTTAAAGTCCAGCCAGAAGGATTATCTCCAACTGGCGTTTCTGGCTGGTTGAACGCTCTTTTATAGATATATTTAACAGTGTTTGCCGGTATTCCTGTCTCGCGTACAGGAGTTGTCCAGTCAATGAGAATTTTACCTGTTGAAGAAAATTGTGCGCGGCTCATCCACACAGGTTCCGTCCCCTGTGGGATAAGGTCAAAAGTCCACCCTTTAGGATTTACGCCAACAGGCGTTGCTGGTTGAGTGAATGATCTTTTATAAACATAGCGGTATGATGCACCATCCTGTCCAGGGGAGGCCGTTCCTGAACCTGAGGATCCTGTTGATATTGTTTTTACCTTGCGGAAAGATTCTGTGGATACGGCAGAATATTGTTTCACAGGGTTCCCATCTGTTTCTGATACAGAAGTAATCTGAATATATCCGTCATACAGCTCAGGCTGGAAAAGGTAATAATACTCTCCAGGGAGAAAAACTTTTTCTGACTGAAAGGCAAAAGTAAAACAACCCTTCTTAAGCCACATATAGCGAATCTGTGCAAGACGAACAGCTGAATCCTGATCATAGATATATGTTGTCTCATATTCCTCAGGATTTGATGCGCCTTCCGGCGTGACTGTCTTAATCTTATGTGTCTTGATAAGAGCTCTGCCGTTTATCTGTGACCAGTACAGTCGTTTCGGTTCATCAGCTGTGTTTTTATATCTTAACCTTGCTCTCAGCGCTTCATAAACAACATCAAATGAATCATTAATCGGATCTATGACAACCTCGTCGTCTTTACTGTCTGTAAGAACCCAATCAGAAGAAGAGATAAGCGTTATCTCGTCATTTTTAAGCCGAGTCTTTCCCTCCAGCCAGTCAACATCAAGGTAATCGGTACCGTAGTCCATCCAGGTCTCGATAATATCGGAATCTTCCGGCCAGTAATCTCCCTGTGCAATAGGTTCACCCGGACGAGGATTTGCCGTATCACCTATTGGCAGGTTTCCTCGCCACAGAAGCGCGTCATCCATAATCTTTGTCTTTGGCCAAGAAACAGACACACCATTAGCAACGATATAGGTTTTATCCTTGCTGATATGTCCCACTATATCTTCAGGGTGAATCTCATCGACAATGTCCATCTGGGAAACTGCTGTCTGAGCAAACGTAATCATATCACCACGGACCAGCATTACCCATCCATAGTCTGAAAGAAGATTATCAATGATTGTGCGATATGTGGTCGTACCAGTATTCCAGGCAACATGTTTAATTGTCTGCATAATCGCAGGCGCGTTTTTATCAATTCTGTCGGACAACCCCGCAAGCTCAAGAACACGGTACAGAACACTTGAGCTCTTATCTTCAGGATTGTAGATCCAGAAAGCCGCACCTCCGACCTTTGATGGATAAGAGGCAGACTGACTTATGTACTCATCCAGCTTTACTGAAAAATCAACGCATTCAAAAGAAAGTGTCTCAGGTCTTCTTGAATCCTGCCAGGATGTCGAGAGAACTGGATCCATCTGACCGTAAAACAGGACTTCGTGAGTCTCGTCATATATCCTTACAGGAACTTCGTTCTCCTCTTCTAGAATTGCATTGTATAGACCATCATTGAAATGCAGGCTGAAAGAACAGCTCGTCACACTGCTCTTTCTGTCACTGTTTATTCCACTTCTCTGAATGGTAAGGGAAGCAGGTACATACAGGTGTGAGATATCATTCCATGCTGAATCAAGATATATTTCAAAAATTCTCATCTCATCCTCCGGCCAAGTTTCATACCAGCCCTTTCAAGCTTTCCATAAAGATCTTCAATGCCATACACATCGCCAGTTATATAAATCACAACAGTTGGAGATTCACTGTTATAATCACTCATGCTGTTCAGCGGTGTGATTTTCACATGTTCGATTCCGGAAGCATTGTCTCCAACCTTGATTAACTGAGTACCATGAGTGAAAAACTCTCCACCCTCAGCAAAGGCAGGTACGCCGGATGTTGAAACGCCCATCTTTATAAGGCTGTCCAGGATATTTCTCAGTTCATCCTCTGTCGCAATCAGAAGCTTATCCAACAAGCTTTCGAGCGTATTAATATCATCCTTGATATCATTGTCTCGCCCAGACCATAACTTGTCCCACCAGGACATCTGGCTGTATTCAGTATCAAGCGCAGATATTTTGCTGTATATGGCATTTGCCATTGCTGTTCTGGCATTGGCAACATCAAGAGTGTGCTGAGCCTCTTCTCTTTCAGCCTGAAGCTCTCCAGCTCCAGTGATAAACTCTTCTTCACTTATAAGATTCCTGTCCAGCTGACGACGCAAAAGTTCGAACTCAGTATCAATAGAGTCGTTTATAGCATTGACCAGCTTTTCTCTGGCTTCAGCTTCTCTTTCCATGGTGGCAATCTGATTTTCCATCATGCTCATCATTGAATCTGATACTGCTCGACTGCTTCCAAACATGGCGCCACCCATGATACCTGTCATTCCACCTGCTGCCAGGAGAGCAATACCTGCTGCGAAATTTCCTTCGATGATACATCTGAGACCTGCAGTTATGAACATGTTGGTCATCTCACTTGTAAGCTGTCTTGCAAACTGCTCCAGAGACTCACCTACAGCAGCGCCGATATCACCGTTAGATGCCCATGCTTCTCCTATATCCATCAGCATAGATGTAATGGAAGAGGCAATTCTCTCATAAGAAAGAGAACTCTGGACGAAAGAATCCCATTCGCTTTTCATGATATTCATTGAACTTTGCCACGAGGACATTTTATCGCCTGAAAGGCCTAATAGTTCATTCTGCTGAGCAAGCAGCTGGTTGAACTCTTCCTGAGTAAGCAGTCCTGCTTCAAAAAGCGTATTCAGCATCTGCTGGTATTCAACAGACTGCTGTTTTGCCTTTTCTTCACCGGAAAGCAGTTTCAGTTTCTCTTTTTCAGCTTGAGAAACAAGACTCTCGAGCTCTGCAGCCTTTTCTTTTTCAGCATTATTAAATCCAAGAGTATCTCTCTCGATTGCAAGAAGACGGTTGTACTCATCCTGTGAGATAAGCTTTGCATCAAGATATTCATCAAGTTGTGCCTGATATTCATTTAGAGAGCTCTGCATTCTCTCTTCTTCACTCAGTAGCTTAAGTTTCTCTTTTTCAGCTTGAGAAGCAAGACTCTCGAGCTCAGCCGCCTTTTCTTTTTCGGCATTATTAAATCCAAGAGTGTCTCTCTCGATTGCAAGAAGACGGTTATACTCATCCTGTGAGATAAGCTTGGCTTCAAAATACTCATCAAGCTGTGCCTGATATTCATTTAGAGAACGCTGCATTCTCTCTTCTTCACTCAGTAGCTTAAGTTTCTCTTCTTCAGCTGCAATCTCAAGCTCAGATGAAGAGGCCT
>CALXOK010000002.1 GCA_944390025.1 uncultured Spirochaetales bacterium
GTTTTATCCTCATTTTCCACAAGTATGCTGACATAATAGGAACCGTCAGTTTCCTTTGTCAGAGTGACAGTTTTGATTTTCCCTTCAAATCTTCTGTGAAAAACAGTTTTCATCCATCCTCTTTTGGGGAAATATGTCATTTGATTTTGGAAATCGACTTTCACATTCTGTGGGAACTGAAGAGACTGTTTTCCTTTTCTGCTCTTGAAGCGGGGATAATGAAAATGCTCCGGATCACGGAAGAAGTTCCTGAATGCAGTGTCAAGATTCATCAAGGCAGCATGAAAACATTGACTGTATGTTTCCTTCAGCCATGATTTGTTCGCTTTCAGTGTATTCAGGAGCCTGCGAGTGTCATGGAAGTTCTTTGATTCACCACGCCTTCTATATGCCTTGCTTCTGAATTCGAGGGCTTTGTTCGAGACAAAACGTACGGAGCCGAAATCCTGTTCAAGCTCATGTATTTGGTTTTTATCCGGATATACTCTGTATCTGTATGTCTCTAACATGGTAATATTATATTACAAAAAGAAATAAATTACAACATTCTGCTTTCATCTCACGCCTGAAGACGGGAGAATTCCCGCAGAATATTTTAAAAAGCTGCCCGGAGAAAAACACCGGACAGCCCTGTAACTGATGAAATTCTTACCTTCAGTTCTTTCCTTCAAGAACATAAGGAAGCATTGCATAGAACTTTGAGCAGATGACAAGGTCTTCAACTCTGTTGATTTCATTCGGAGCATGGGCCTGAGCCTCATCACCCGGTCCGAATCCGATTGCAGGGATCTTATGGCGTCCTGTGGTTGCAACGAGATTTGTGCTGAATGTCCACTTGTCGACAACAGGCTCCTTCTCAAAGAGTGTCTCATAGTCCTTGACTGCAGCCTCGACAAGAGGATGATCAGGATTGAGCTTCCATGTCGGGAAGTAAAGCTCCTGCGAATACTCCTTGTTTGTCCAGCCTGTCTTCTCATAGTTGGGCATCTCAACGATGATTGAATCAGGATCATCGCCTGTAGCCTTGGACACATACTCCCTGACCTGACTGATTGCGAGGTCAGCATCCTCTCCCCATGTTAGACGTCTGTCACAGTAAATCATCGCATAGTCTGCAACTGCACACTGGCTCGGCCCCTTGACATCCATCTGGCTGACTGTGATTGTTCCCTTGCCCAGGAAGTTGTCTTCATCAGGCTGGAGATCCTTGTTGAGCTGCTCAATGGCAAGAGCCGCACGTGCAGCCTTGTAGGCAGCGCTGACACCGCGCTCTGGAGCAGAACCGTGGCAGGAGATTCCGCGAAGGATGATCCTGATTTCCATTCTTCCTCTGTGTCCGCGGTAGATGCGGCAGCTTGTAGGCTCAGTTGAGACAATCAGATCCGGCTTGAACTTCTCTTCCTCAATCAGGTACTTCCAGCACATGCCGTCACAGTCCTCTTCCATGACTGTGAATGTGAAGTAAACAGTATATTTTCCGCCATAGCCGAGTTCCTTAAGGATGCGGCCTGCGGTAATCATGCTGGCAGCACCGCCCTTCTGGTCACTGGCTCCGCGTCCCCAGACCTTGCCATCCTTGATTTCTCCGCTGAAAGGATCAAAGGTCCAGTTCTTGATATTACCCACTTCAACTGTATCGATATGAGCATCGAAAGCAAGTTTTTCTGGTCCGTTTCCGACTCTTCCGATAACACTTCCAAGGCCATCAATCCTCACCTCGTCAAAACCGGCTTCCTTGCAAAGCTCAACGATAAGGCGGCATACATCCTCTTCCCTTGAGGAATAGCTCTTGGTCCTGACAAGCTTGCTCAGGTTGGTGGCAGTATAGTCCCTGTACTTCTCTGCCAGCTGAATAATCTGTTCGTGAACACTCATTTTCTTCTCTCCACTTTTCATGACTTTATTTTATCGACAGTCTTCCAGACCCTTCTGGCAACGGAAGCTGCTTCTTTATAAACACGCTCGGCATCTATATTCCTGAACTGATGGTCTTCAAGGACAACCCTGCCATCCACGAGAACTGTATGAACCGCATTCGAGCTGATGCCCCATACGAAGTGTGTTGCAGCGTTTTCAGAAACAAACGGTGTCGGATTCTGGTAATCAAGGAGCACCAGATCTGCTGTATATCCAGGCTCAATGCGTCCCCATTTCCTTCCGTCATTGAAAATCCTCTCAACCAGTGTGTTGCCTCTTGCAAGAGCCCTGACGAAGTCTGCCGGCCACCATGGACCGCCTTCATCCTTGTGTTTGAAGAAGCCTATCTTTATTTCCTCAAACATGTTGCCGCCACAGCCGTCAGTTCCCAGAACGAGGTTCTTCACATCAGTGATGTTCTTCAGATAGCCGACATGGTTGTTCATGTTGCTTCTGGGGTTATGGGCAAGGAATGCATCATGGCTGTTGATGGTGGCAATCTCATCCCTGCTGAGATGAAGGGCATGGACAAGAAGAGTCCTGTCCGTGATAAGGCCATGCTCCTCAAGGCGCGCGACAATATCCTTGTTGTAGATGTGATGTGAATGAATGACATCATATTTGTCTTCAGCCACATGCAGATGCATGCCGCGGCCTGTCCTGTCGCAGGCTTCTTTCATCATCTCAAGTGCTTTATCAGGGAGAGTGAACGGAGCATGACCTCCAATCATGGCCTCTACAAGGTTGATTCCTTTCTTCTTTCCTTCTTCACACTCAAGGGCGAATCGGACATTTTCCTCCACTCCCTCCTCTACTTCCTTCATTCCGCCATTGCGGTCAGTGACCTCGTAGCAGGTTGCACCCCTGATTCCGATATCCTTCATTCCCTTTGCGATGGTTGACAGGCTTCCCCCGATATATGAAGGAGAGGCATGATGGTCAATCGCACAGGTGGTGCCGCTTGCAATCGCATCAAGCGAGCAGATGAGAGATGAATAATAGCAGGCCTCTTCATCAAGACCTCTGTCAAGGCGCCACCACCATTCCTTCAGCACCTGGATGAAATCCGTCTGAGGTCCTGCTGAAATAAGCATGCCCCGGCTCAGACCTGAATAATAATGATGATGAGAGCATACATTTCCGGGGATGAGCGTCTTTCCTCTGCCGTCTATGACGGTGTCTGCGCTCACTCCGTAAGCGGCTCCTGAACCTACAGCCTTTATCACGGAATCCTGAATGACGACATCTGCATCCTCAATGATCTGGACAGGATCCATTGTCTGAAAGATGCGCACTCCCTTGATAACTGTCACTGCCACTGTAATATCCCTCCTAGTCTGCATCAACCCTGTTTAGCAGGTACGGATAAGAGATGAAGATCTCGCTGATGAGGCAGAGAATGTCCTCGTCAATGTCTATCTCCAGCTCACGCTCACTGTTTATCACTCCCTTCTTCACTTCTCCTCCAAGACGGACCGTGACGGTGTCACCTTCAGTGAAGAAACCGTCATTCGTGCTGTCAAGGAAGTCCTTTTCGCTGGAGAAAAGCGTGAACTTCTTCTTGTACGGACCGCCGCTGTACGGGCAGAATGTCTCACAGTTGCCGCATTCATTGCAGTATGCATCAAGGTGGACAATCTGGAATGGATCATCAAACCTCTCGTAGGAACGCATGTCAATGGCAACGTTGGCACGGTTAGGACAGACATCGACACACTTGTTGCAAAGATACGAACACTCAAGGCAGCGTCCGGCTTCTCTTCTCAGGAAATCTTCTTCGCTCCTGACTTCATTCTCCAGTGCGACATGCGTCTTCTTCATGACAAGCTGGGCAAAGTACTCATTCTCCTTCTGGGTGTACTCCTCGCCTGTCATCTCGTCATCATCATCTTCTTCCTCTTCATCATGGCAGTGGCATTCCTCGCCATCTTCATGATGATGATCATGACAATGACACTCGTCTCCATGCTCGTGATCATGACAGCAGCAGTCTTCATCTTCTTCCTCGTCTTCCTGACCGAGTTCTTCAAGAGTGAGGTCGATACACTGATCCACTGCATGCCGGCTTGAAGCCATGGCGCGCACAACTGTTGAAGGTCCGCTTACGCTGTCTCCTACAACGAAGACATGGTCTCCTGCCAGATAGTCGCCCATTTTCTCAAGCTCAAGACCTTCGAGAAGCGGACTTGAGACCTTCTCACCGATTGCACTGATCAGAAGATCACATTCGAGAGTTATTCTCTCTCCTGTGTCCACAGGACGGGCACGTCCGGACTCATCCCTGTCGCCGAGTTTCATGACAGCCAGAGTGAGAACTCCGTCGTTGAAGCTGACTGGGTTGCACAGCAGATGGAAGCTGACTCCGTCCTTCTGGGCTTCAATGAACTCCTCTGCATCACATGGCATCTCATCCCTGCTTCTTCTGTAGACAAGGGTGACACTGCTTCCGGCCCTGACTGCGGCACGGCTTGCATCCATTGCAGTGTTTCCACCGCCCATGACAACAACCTTGCCGGACTTCATCACAGGCTTTCCTTCCTTGAATGCCTTGAGGTAGCTGACAGCATCAATGATCTTTCCGTTTCCGCTGACACGGCTGTCATTGGGTTTTTCAGCGCCGAGCGCATAGAAAATCCAGTTGTATCCTTCTGCCTTCAGACTTTCAGAAGTAAGGGAATCAGGATCAGCACCGAAAACCATCTTCACGCCATTTGAAGCGATGAAGTCCACATCCTTCTGGACAATATCCTCAGGAATACGGAATTCAGGAATGACATTGCGTACCACACCGCCAGCCTTATTCTCTCTCTCAAGAAGCGTGACGTCAAACCCGGCACGGGCAAGGAAAAGTGCCGCACTGAGTCCGGCGGGTCCTGCTCCGACAACAGCCGCCCTGACATCGGCAGGCTCTTCAGGAGACGACCAGATTTCATCAAGGTACTCCTGCTGTCCCTTCTGGGCTGCAAGCTGCTTGATTTTCCTTATTGCGATTGCTCCTTCATAATCCATTCTTGAGCAATGCCTCTGGCACTGATGGTCACATATCCATCCGGTGATATTCGGTAAAGCATTCTTATCGAGGATGACAGCGAGTGCCTCTGCATAGCGCCCTTCTCCCATAAGGTAGACGTACTCAGGAATATCCTGATGGATCGGACATGCGGCGACACATGGAGCCACATAGCAGTCAAGAAGAGGGAGCGGCTGGCCAATTTTTACACTGTCAGTTCCTCTGAAGCCCTTATCCGTGAGATTTCCAGGAGTGAGAGCTGCAGAGTTCACTTTTCTCAGGCGTTCTACATCGATTGACTCCATCGAGGCGCCTTCACTGTCTTTCACAATATTGGCAAGCTGACTCATTTTCATGTAACCGCCCGGGCGGAGCATGTCTGTGGCGACTGTCACAGGATGAATTCCAGTCTCATAAAGATCTTTCACATTAAAGGCATTGACTCCGCCTGAATAGGAGACTGGCAGCTTACCCTCAAACTCCTCACTGAGTTTCAAAGCGACTGATGTTGAAATCGGGAAGAGAGCACGGCCGGACATGTACATCTCATCTCCAGGGAGCACGTTCTGGTTGTTCACGTTTCCAAGGGTGTTTGTAAGCTTCACGCCAAAGCCCCTGTTCTCTTTCTGAGCAAGAGAGACAAGACGGTGAAGCATCTTCACTGCATCAGGGTACTGAAGATCGTGCTCGAAGCTTTCTTTCTTGAGCGTCACATAATCGTATCCGAGGGTATCGAGAATGTGTCTGACCTCATCATAGCCAAGGAGAGTCGGATTGAGTTTGACAAAGGTGTCAAGCTTCTTCTCAGTGAGCATGTATGTGCAGATTGCCTCTATTTCTGCAGGCGGGCAACCATGCATGGTTGACAGCGTCACTGATGGAGAAATCCTGCGGCTGATGAGTCCGAGTTTAGCGATGACCTTATCCTGCTTGCCATCCCATGGAGTATCCTTGAGCAGGCCTTCAGAGAGTGCTCTCTTAAGCTCTTCGATATACTGTGAGAACTTTCCATCGATATCAGCATCTTCCATCGATGCAATGAAATGCTGCATCTTCTCACTCTTTATTCCTTCAAGATTGTAACCGACCGACATATTGAAAATGAAGGACGGCTCACTCCAGTCATCAGCCATCAGCATGTCAAGCAGATGAACTGCGATCCAGGCTTTCAGATACTCATCAAAAGCCTTTGGAAGCGTGTATTCCGTTGACCATTCAACGTTATAGCCCTCATCACGGGCATCGATGCATGGTTTTGCAATCTCAAGCGTGTCCATAATCTGGACTGTCTTGAGTTCTATGAACCTTGCTCCTGTGAGGAATGAGGTGACAATGTTCTGGGCAAGCTGAGTGTGAGGTCCTGCTGCAGGGCCAAGTGGCGTTGTCATCTTCTGGCCGAAGACCTTTATCACAGTCTTCCTGTCATCTTTATAGAAGCTGTCATAGGGAATTGAAAAAATCGAATTCTGGCCTCTGAGTTCAGAGAAAATCCTCTCCAGCAGACTATCAAATGGAACACTTCGCATTCTGTCAGACATCGCATTCTCCTGAATAAAAAGTCTCTTCAGGTAAATTGTACCCCAGAACCATGAGAAGTCAACAGAAACTGCAACAAGTTGCAACAATAAAAAATGTTATTGGAGTGTAAATCTCTGCGTTAAAGAGTCACATCATCCTGCATCATATCCAGCTAATCCAAAAACTCTGAAGCTGGCTCATACCAGAAGACGACCCTGTAAGATTCAAATTGCTTTAACAGATTGCGTAGCAGTGAATCATTCATTTTTCCCTAGCTCCTTAAGAATCAGCCATCTACCGGATTTGTCCGAGCCACTTCTGATGATATATCCATTCTTTCTCAGCCAAGAAATATCTCTCTCGATAGTAGCATCAGAACATGAGAGGACTTTGCTAAGCGTGGAAGCGGTTATGTTGTCAGTCTCCTTGATTAATTGAAGGATTGATTTTCTGCGGATCAAAAGTCGACTTAGTTTGCTTTCAGTTTCAGGACATACTCCATCATCTTCGCGATTTACTCCCTCATCTTCGCGATTTACTCCCTCATTTTCAGGATTTACACCGTCATTATTGGCTTCTTTCTTATGACCCAAAGCAAGTTCAATATTCTCTGGTCTAGATTTCATGATGAGAGTAATCATATCCGGCTGAATCAGATATTGAGGTCTTGGATTTCCGTTCTCTTTGCAGAAATCAACGATTTTCTGGATGCCTGAACCAAAACGTTCAACTAAACCAGCTCTGAAGAAGCCAACTGCGATATTTGGATTGAGCTGCCTCGACTCATGGACTGAAAACAGAGTCTCCTCAGTCCACCCTGAAGGAAACACACATCTGTTGGAGATGCGCATCTCATAAGGAGAGACACGTATCGCTATAGGCTGATTAGACATGAAGTTATTGTGCATTAAAGCGTTAAGAATACCTTCCCTCACTGCTTCTCTCGGGTATGGGAGCGTTTCAACTCTCACAAGGCCGTCATAATCAATAGTTGCATAGAAATACTTCAACACAAGTATCTCTTCTGCCTTCTTCGCAAGAGTCAGGAGTGATCCGTAAAGTTCATCCTGATAGCGGAGCTGGTTCTTCTCATTGAAGTATCCAAGCTTTATGTGAGCACCTCCGAAGAAGTACTCAGGATGTGGGTGAAACAGAAGGATTGCAGCCCGTGTCAGTTTGCCGTTCTTGAGCAGTGACATCTTCTCCAGAAGCTCTTTTCTTGAAAGATTCCTGTCATACTCTGTAAGTCTCTTGTTTCTGATGCCGTCATCAAGAAGTATTCTGAAACTGTTCTCATCAAGATCATCAATGCTCACATTCGGCTCAACGACAGCATCCCATGTGGCAGTGCTTTTTCTGAGAATGAATTCAATAAGATTGTTTCCCTCAACCAGCTGATTGGTAGAACCGACTCTGATATATACTTTTCCGTCAAAGAAAACAGGCTGCTCCATTTTAGGAACTATGATTTCAAGGTAATCCTTTCCGTTCTCATTTCTTGCTATAAGAGAAACAAGCAATCCCAGCTTGTTACGGATTGTATTTGGAATATCTTCAATTCTGGCCTTGGCGTTCTGAATGCCGACAATATTTCCATTGTAATCGATTCCCACATAGAGTCTGCCTCCATCTGTATTTGCAAAAGCACAGATTGATTTCAGGTTCAAATCACTCCAGGACTGTTTGAATTCTATATTCTGGTCTTCCCTCATAATCATTTTACGCCTCACTTGATTGATTTCAGAGCCTTGACAAGCTTCTGATAGTTCACTTTCACTCCATCATCAAGATTGAACGTCAGATGCTGGATTGATTGCCAGTCCGGATATGGTTGGCAATGAGAGTCTATCATTCATTCATCAGTCCTCTGTTTCTTGAAAGCCTTCAATCTTCTGTCTTCAGGCTTTTCTGTCTTTGTCGGGATGAGCCAGAGATTGCCTTTCTTGACAGCATCCGGAATCAGATTCCGGTCGCAATAGTGGATGACCATCCTGACGGTAACCCCCCATCGTTCCGCCATTTCCTTGGCTGTTGAATAATCGTCAATCGAAAACATGTTAATAGTGTATTTCTTGTTCAGGAAACTTACAATCTTAAAGATGAACGATGAAAACTAAAATCTTGATCAGCCAATTGACAAGAATTGTACATTCAGATTATTTCCGGCATAAGAATTACCGATACCAAAACTATGCTAATTCTAATTGACTACAAATTTTCAAACGCGTCTGCGGAATTTTATCTTCAATTCAAGCTGCTTCACCCTTGTTTCTTAGTGTCTTTAAGATATTCCCTGACTTTACAGAATACCTCCTCATGGGAATAGCGTACTGACGTGGAATTTGCAACTTCTTCCGCCTTTAAAAGCTTTTCATCAATCATGGATACCATTCTTGATTGTTTGTCAGTACTGAGATTCAAAACATCTGTATTCATCACGACACTCCTTGATAATATATTTCACATTTTTCATAAAACTGAATTTAACATTACTGAATACTTTCACCAGCTTATCATGTTTAGAATCCAGAAAACAGAATGATGATATGCCAGAGATATGAAAAAGCTAGGAAAGAAGGGATTGAAGAGAAAAGGATGAGAAGAATCTCTGATATGAACATTATTGTATGGTATCTAACAGGAGCTGATGAGAAATCTGCAGCAAAGTTGCAGGAATAATCAAATGAACATCACATCGTACACAGGAAGATAAAGAACTCCACCCTTTCTTCTGACTTCAGGAGAGTTGGAAAGGACAATCCCTTTTCTGATGCCATATGCGTCATCTTTCAACATATTGGAAATCGATGAATGAATCTGATAATCACGTCCGCTTTTCACTTCAACAGGGAGGACGGACAGACTATCATAATCGTTCACAAGAAAATCAACCTCCCCTTTCGACCTGTTGTCATAGTAGAAAAGTGGATGCTTATGAGCGGACAGCTCCATTGCGACAAAGGTTTCATACAAAGCACCCAGATTAATTGATTTTATATCTCCTGACACCGCATTGACATTTAATCCGAAAAGTATTGCTGACAGAAGACCGACATCATTGAGATATAGTTTGATCAGGTTCTTCGAAGTGCTTTCCAGTAGAGGAAACACCGGATTTGTCACAGCCTGGACAGCCAGAGCGACACCGGCTGAGGTCAGATAGTCAAACTCTTCCATGTATTTGTCAGAGCGGGCACTTCTCGGGTTAATCTCCTTATATACAACCCTTTTCTTCTTCTGTTCCATGAAAGAAGGCAACAGATTGTAGACTCTCATTATCTGAAGACGATGGTTACTGTCGTACTTCGCGCAGTCTGAAGCATAAAAACTTCTGATTTCTGACTGAAGGGAGCGGATTTCAGCGACAGTGTGACCTTCGACATGAAGACGGACAGCTTCGGGGAGACCTCCTGTAATAAGATATGACCTCAAGTACCGCATCATGACTTCATGTACATTCTCCTCCGGACTTTCCTCTTTTTCATGACACTTCCTGATATGAGAGATGATGTCCTCGCTCACTCCTTCCGCCCAGAGAAATTCCTCAAAATCAAGAGGATAAAGACGTTCAATCATTATTGAGCCCATCGGTATGGAACTTGTTTTCGATAACTCGACTCCGAGGGCAGAACCAGAGCCGATATATCTGTATTTACCCTTCATGTTGATGAATTTCAGAAGAGGCAGCAATTCCGGATACTCCTGAATCTCGTCGAGGAAGACGATTGTGTTTTCCCGGGTGGCATTGTCGAGCTTTCCTGCGAAAAGACTTACTGCCATGTCAAATTTATCGACAGTATCAGCACCTGCAAAGATTCCCGCTCCATGCCTGTCTTCAAACAGGTTGATTTCAATATAGTTGAGAAAATATCTTCTTGCAGTCTCCCGGATGATAAAAGACTTGCCAGTCTGTCTGGCACCGTCTATCAGCAGAATCTTTTCTGGGTCTTTTGTATAGTAATTCTCAAGAACCGTTTCAATCTTTCTTTTCAGTCTGACACTCATGATTTTATGATAATTTATCATTTTAATATTGAAAAGTGTATTATTCTAACATTTTTCAATATTGAAAACTGTTGTTTCCTGACACTTTTCAATATATTTCTGTTTCAGATGATATGTCCTTTCCGGAAATCTCTTGGGGAGATGCCTGCGACAGACTTGAACTGATGCGAGAATGTGTAAAGATCAGGATAGCCGAGCATGTCTGATACTTCAGAACACAGATAGCCCATGCTTAAAAGCTGACGGGCCTTCTCGACCTTGCATTTGAGCCTGTATTGCTGGGGCGAGATGCCATATGCCTGAACAAAGTTCTTCCTGAGAGTGTTGTAGCTCATTGATGAGTCGTCAGCAATCTCCTCCAGGGATGATGCATAATCCATTTCCAGACGGGCCTTCACTCTTCTCAGCTTTGCCGCTTTTCCTTCAACAAGATATGAAGAAAGGACATGAAGCATATAGCGCTCGACAACAGGAAGAAGGGAAAAAAAGTTCTCGCCTGTGCTTGAATGGATGCTGTCATAAACAAGCAGGAAGTCATCAAACAGACGCCTTACGTCATCAACATGGAAAACAGGAGGGATGTTTGTAAGATCAGGATGGACCTCATTCATGAGTGTGAAGACTTCAGGAGGCATCACCAGATAGCAGCGCCTGTGGAAAGTCTGGCCGAAAAGCTCAAGTTCATAATCAAGTTTCGGATGCCGGAAGAGGACACTGTCCGGCTCGATATCCCACGTTCTTCCTCCAGTCCTGATGCGTCCCCTTCCCGAAACGACAAGGGTCAGCACCATTGCGGCCTCTGTACGGCTGGTACGGCTTATATGCTCTGTATTGCAGCTGACGCCTGTAAAGATTTTTCCGTTGAGGGCCTGTGCGAATTTGTTGCGGTGCTCATCTATCCATGTCATGTCCATGACCTAATGATAGCATTGATATCATTTTTGACAACTTTGATGTTGATAGAAACATCCTCAGCAAGAATTTTTCAGAAGAAGAATGAACTTGAGGAGAACGGATATGAAGAGCAAGCCACATACTCTAGACCACTCACTGATACTCTCATGTGCAGCTTTCGAGGAAGCCGGAGGCTGGATCCGTGACAGCGAGTTTATCCTTGAGATGGGAGGCGTCTACCTCCTTGCCCATGGCCTTGGCAAGCCGGTTGCCGATGCACTGACAACAATTGAATGTCTCAGAGAAGGAGACTACAATTTCTACGCTTTTACGTACAACTGGGTCGCTCCATGGCATGAAGACATGCATCCTGGTGAATACGAGATTCATGTGAATGGACACAGAAGCAGGACACTGGGAATCAGATGCAATCACTGGGACTGGGAAGAAGCCGGCTGCCTTCATCTGGAAAAGGGAGAGAACAGGATTTCAATCCATGATCTCACCGGCTTTGAAGGAAGGATTGCCTACATATTCATATCTGACGTTCCTGTCAGTCTTCCATCCGATGGGAAGAAAGTTCTGAATCTTTATATCGACAATGTCATAAAAGACAAGAAAGAAGCATCTTACGATCTGGTTTGCATCGGTGGCGGTTTTGCAGGAATGTGCGCATCCGTCGCTGCATCACGCGGAGGTGTGAAGACAGCACTTGTCCAGGACCGTCCGGTTGTCGGCGGCAACAACAGTTCTGAAATCAGGGTCTGGCTGGGAGGAGGAACGAACTATGAGCCTTTCGGCGGACTTGGAAACATTGTAGGAGAGTTCGAGCAGAAGGAAATCGGGCATTACGGACCCGTGAACAAGGCTCATCTGTATGAAGATGAAAGAAAGATGGCCATCATGAGAAGCCAGGAGAACCTGAGTCTTTATATGGAGCACTGCCTCATCGGCTGCAGTATGAATGAGGACGGAACGATAAAGTCCGTGACACTTCTTGATTACAGGAATGAAACTCTTGTTGAGCTAACAGCTCCCCTGTTCGCTGACACCAGCGGAGACGGAAACCTCGGGGCAATGGCCGGAGCTGATTACGAAGTCACCACGAACGGACACATGGGGCTGTCAAATCTCTGGCATATAGAGAAATCCGACAACCCCCAGCCTTTCCCCCGCTGTCCTTGGGCTGTGGACCTCTCATCATCAACCTTCCCCGGACGCAAAGACCATGTGGACTTTTACGGACACAGGGGAATCGAGTCACTCGGATGCTGGTTCTGGGAAAGCGGCATGACTGAGGATCCTATTGCAAAGGCGGAATACGCACGTGACCTGAATTTCCGTGCAATGTATGGAGCATGGGACACCATACGCAATGTTGACCACGACTTTCAGGATTACGAACTGACATTCGCTGCCGCCATAGCAGGGAAAAGAGAATCCAGAAGACTTTTCGGCGACATCGTCCTTACCAAGACGGATTTCAAGTACAGCTTCCCTGATGCCTGTGCGGCAACAACCTGGAACTTCGATGTCCATTACCCGAACAAGGACTATTATGCGGCCTTCCATGAAGGAGATGCGTTCATAACCATGGACTGCAGGGAACCGGTTGACTGGCCCTACTTCCTGCCATACCGCATCCTCTATTCAAGGAATGTGACAAACATGTTCATGGCAGGACGGAATGTCAGTGTCTCACATGATGCGGCGGGAACCGCGCGTGTCATGCGCACCTGCGGAATCATGGGAGAAGTCGTCGGCTATGCCGCGCGCCTGTGCAAGAAATACGGATGCAGACCACGGCAGATTTACACTGACCATCTCGACGAGTTCATCACTTTCCTGAAGTCGATTGAGAAGAAAGAGGTATTCAAGGCCGGAAGCACTGTTGTGTGACGGCCAGATAATAGCAGAAAATGAATTCCAAGGAGGTAAATTCATGAAAAAGCTTATTTCGGTTATCCTGGCACTCCTCGTGCTCGCTCCAATGGTTTTCGCTGGTGGAAGCAGCGAGACTGCAGCACCTGCAGACGGTCCAGTATCAATTGTATGGGCCGGCTGGTCCGGTGAAGAAGAAGCCACAAGAGACATCTTCACCAAGATGAGGACAACATGGGAAGAGGAAAGTGGAAACAGCGTGCAGTGGGTCGGCTGGACATGGGCTGACACAGCACAGCAGCTTCTTATCCGTCTTCAGGGCGGCGAACAGCTTGATATCGCACAGGCTGATATCGGTATTTTCAATACAATCGCCCAGACAGGAACACTTGCTGACCTCAATGAAATCTTCGGTGAAGAATGGCTGAATGAGACATTCGAGCAGTCAACTCTTGCTGTCGGACAGATTGACGGCAAGCAGCTCGGTCTTCCATGGTCAATGGCTGCCATCACAATGGTATACAATCCTGAGATTCTCAGCAGAGCAGGATGGGATACAGTCCCGACAACAGTCGAGGAATTCGAGCAGTGCCTTGCTGATGTGGCAGCTCTTGGAGAAGGCATCATTCCTTACGGAGTATCAACAAAGGACGATACAGCTGCCGGTGACCTGATGCCATGGCTGTGGACATTCGGAACAACAATCTTCAACGAGGACGGTTCTGTCAATCTCGGACCTGAGGCTGTCGAGACAATCCAGTGGTACAAGGACATGCTTGCCAAGGGATACATCCAGATGGATATCGGACGTGGAGATGCACGTCAGCTCTTCGCCCAGGGCAAGATGGCATTCTACGATGACGCTGTCGTAGCAAAAGGCCAGGCAGTCAGCGCAGGCGTTGATCCGGCAGAAGTCGTCAATGTATGCAGCGCAATGCCACGTCCTGTCCTTAACGAAGGCGATGAGAGCCAGAGCACAATGTGGGGTCACATGCTCATGATCTTCGATGCTTCCCAGTACAAGGAAGCTGCAGCCGAGTTCGCAAAGCATCTTGTCAGCGATGAAGTCGCGCTCGAGTACTTCGAAAAGAACGGAATGCCGCCTGTGACAAAGTCTGCATCCGCTACTGAAGAAGTCCAGAATGATGCATATCTCAAGGGCTTCATCGAATCCACAGCGACAGCAAGACTTGACGAGACAGCAAGAATGACCAATGCAAGCGAGATCAAGACAATCATCGTCGAAGAGCTCCAGAGAACACTGCTTGGCCAGACAAGTGCTGAAGAGTGTGTTGAGAACATGAGAACAAGACTGAACGCAGCCATCTGAGGCTGTACAGCCGGAAAACTTAATCAGGAGGCAGAGGTATGACAGGTTTCAGAAATGGTGGAAGATTGACGGACAGACAGGTTGGAGTCCTGCTGGTATTGCCAGGAGTCGCGGTCTTCATCGCTGTCATCCTCTACCCCTTTATCAGCGCGATTGCCATGTCTTTCACAGACAGGTCGCTGCTGAACCCGAATTATGACGTGGTGGGTTTCGAGAACTACATGAAGGTGTTCTCGGACCCCTACTTCCTGCAGACGGTATGGACGACTATCGTGTTTGTCGTATTCTCCACGCTGGTGCCTTTCACACTCGGTCTGATCTGGGCAATTGTGCTCAATCAGGGATTCAGAGGCAGTGAGTTCTTGCGCGGAGTCACTCTTGTCAACTGGATTATTCCCGGTACGGCAATCGGATTTCTCTGGTCCTGGATTTTCAACGGCCAGTACGGAATCCTGAACGCCTTGCTGATGAAACTCGGTCTTATAGACCAGAATCTCAGTTTCCTTGGAGACACGACCAGCGCCCTCGTCTGCGTAATCATCGCACGCAGCTGGCAGATGCTTCCATGGTACATGGCCTTCCTTCTCGGAGGACTTCAGGGTGTTCCTCTTGAGCGCATCGAAGCTGCGAGAATAGACGGTGCGAACAACCTTCAGGTATTCCGCTACATCGTCATACCGGGCATGAGGCAGATCTTCTTCCTCGTCCTCATCCTCGGCGCAATCGGCAACCTGCAGCATTTCGACATCCCATGGACAATGACACAGGGAGGTCCTGCAAGAGCAACGACAACGCTCTCAATTGAAGTGTACAGGACGGCCTTCAAGAACTGGAAACTCGGACAGGCGGCAACAGTCGGCACAATCTGGGCAATACTGCTGCTTGTATTCTCGATAGTCTACCTCAAGCAGGTAAAGGAATCAGACTGATAAGGAGGTTGGAAAAATGTTTCAGAAAACACTTGCATTCAAAATATTCTTCACAGTTTCCCTTATCCTGATCGGCTGTTTCGTCTTCCTGCCCCTGCTGTGGATGATTAACACGGCACTCAAGCCATCGGACCAGACATTCTCGCTTTACTTTTTCACAGGTCCGCTGACACTCGACAACATCATCGGCATCCTTACAGACAAGACAATCATGAACTACCTCAAGAATTCACTGATTGTCTCCTTCCTCTCAAGCTTCATGGCGACTCTGGTCTCTTCGTTCGCAGCCTACAGTTTCTCCAAATTCCGCTACCGCGGACGCAAGATTGTAATGGGAGCCTTCATGATGAGCCAGGCCTTTCCTCAGGCCATCCTGCTTCTGTCAATCTATCTGATGATGCAGCGTTTCGGCCTGCTGGGGTCTTACTGGTCCCTGCTGATAAGCTATGTCGTTTTCACCCTTCCCGTCGGCACATGGACACTCAAGGGTTATTTCGACGGCATTCCTGACTCTCTTATCGAAAGCGCGAAGATAGACGGAGCCGGAAATCTGAGAATCATGACCCGCATTGTGTTCCCGATGGCAGTGCCAGGCATGGTTTCAATCGCAATCTACGGTTTTGTATGGTCATGGAACGACCTGCTGTACGCGATGACACTTGTCACGGACCCCGCAAGGCGCACGCTTGCACCAGGACTTGTCATGACATACCTTGGAGAGGCAAGCACCAACTGGGCAGCCATGATGAGTGCATCAATAGTCGCGGCAATTCCAGTGACACTGATCTTCATCTTCCTCCAGCGTTACTTCATCGCAGGACTCACAAGCGGTGCTGTCAAGGAATGATTGACAGGACAACCAGAACTGAGCCTGAGCGTGCATGGGCAGGTTTTATTTTTCCCCTCTTCCTGCAGCTCGCCAGCTTGTGGCTTAAATGATTGCAACAGAAAAATTAAAGCCCTCTGGATTGGAGGGCTTATGTATCATTCCTCAGCAATCAGGAATTCTTCCTGAAGGAAATCAAGGTCGAGCTCGGGATACAGAGGGAAGGCATCAAGAAGGCTCCTGACTCTGGAACGTGCCTCCTCAAGCACAGCAGGCGGGACTTTTGCCTTGTTCTTGCTTGGCTTTCCAGCGTTCTCTCCCTTCGTGAGGATTACAGGTTTCGCATTTCTGAGAACAGTCGCAATGATTGAAGCAATCTCCTTCATCTGCTCTTCCCCCATATTGAGAGTTGTAAGGGCAGGAGTTCCAAGACGCAGGCCTGAAGTGTACCATGGACCATTTTTGTCAAAAGGAAGGGCATTCCTGTTCAGTGTGATTCCACAATCCCTCAGCAGGCTTTCCGCCTGACGTCCGTTAAGGCCGAAACCAGAAACATCAACAAGCATCAGATGATTGTCCGTTCCGCCTGTGAGCACAGGACAGCCCTCCTCTTTAAGAGCAAGAGCCAGATCCTGGGCATTCTCAACTATTCTTCTTGCGTACTTCTTGTATTCAGGGCTTAGCGCTTCAATGAAGCACAGGGCCTTTGCCGCCATGACATGTCCCAGCGGGCCGCCTATGACCAGAGGACAACCCTTGTCGACACTTTCCCTGAATTCCTCTTTACACAGGATGAGACCTCCACGCGGACCGCGCAGTGTCTTATGAGTCGTGCTTGTGACAACATCTGCCCATGGAACCGGGTTGTATTCATCTGTGAAAACACCTCCTGCGACAAGACCGGAGAAATGGGCCATGTCGACCATGAAGACGGCACCGTTGGCATGCGCGATCTCGCTCATTCGTCTGAAATCTATCTTGCGCGGATAAGCAGAGTACCCGGCAAGGAGAATTAGAGGCTTTATTTCCTTCACCTTGCGCTCGATATCATCATAGTCGAGGAGTTTTGTCTTCTCATCCACAGTATAGGAATAAGCGTCAAAAAGCTGGGCTGAGATATTCTGCCTGTATCCGTGTGTGAGGTGTCCGCCAGAATAGTAATCAAGACCCAGGAGCCGCTGGTTATGGCAGGCCTCGCGGATCTTCTGCCAGTCGCTCCGGCTCATTGAGCTGACATTAGTCACTCCCATTTCCTCCAGAGACGGAATCTGGACTCTTGTATTCAGGATTGCCCAGTAGGCACACAGGTTCGCGTCAGCACCGCTGTGAGGCTGGACATAGGCATGATCCGCACCGAAAAGCTCCTTTGCCTTCTCTACCGCAAGGGCTTCAATTGCATCAATATTGTCACAGCCTGCATAGAATCTGTGGTATGGATAGCCTTCCGCATATTTGTCCGTCAGCAGGTTGGCCATTGCCGCCTGCACGCTGAGAGATGAGAAATTCTCACTTGCGATGAGTTTGAGGTAATTGCATCTCTGATCAGTCAGCTCCTTTACTATGTGGCTGGCTGTCTCAGGGCTGACCCTTCTGACAAGTTCAAGAGAAGAGATATAGTTGACGGACTCAACCGTCGCCTTGTCTCCTGCTTTTTTCAGATATCGTGACAATGCATCCATTGGTGGCACCTCCGCTGTTGAAGGAAATTATGACAACTTAAGAAGGAGGTATCAATAGAGCTGAAAGAAAGTTTATGAAAAAGCAAGAGAAAGGCAGAGGAAATACCATCTGCCTTTCTGTGAATGTTTCAATGATTCAGTGAGTCGCCTTCGGCGTGAAACGCTTCTCAAGCGTGAGCACGTTGAAGCCGTCTGAATACTCGTACCTGACATCATCCATCATGCGGCGCACGATGTGGATGCCAAGACCGCCAATTGGACGCTCATCAGCATCAAGCGTGACATCAGCTTCAGCCTTCTTTGTCGGATCATACTGCACGCCGTTATCCTTAAAGGAAATGAAAACTCTGTCCTTTTCTGTCGTGCATGTAACCTCGACGATATCCGCTCCGCTGTAAAAGACTATGTTGGAGAAAATCTCGTCGCAGGCTACTGTGCAGTGGTTGACCGACTTGTCATCGCAGCTGACTTTAGCCAGACATGATTCAACGAAGGAGAAGAGTGTCTCCAGATTATCAAGATTGGGTTTGACTCTGATTGTGTCCATAAACTGTGCCTGTACCTTTTTGAATTCATCGATACGCAATGCAAGCATTGTGATGTCATCAAACTGCTCCGCCTCACCCTTGAAGGAATCAAGACTTGCCTTCATATGGTCTATAAGGGACTGGCAGCTCTTATCATCGATTTCATTGAGAATCCTGATCATCCGCTCTTCACCGAAGGCCTCAAGGCTCTCATTTGTCGCTTCAGGGATTCCATCTGTGTAAAGGAAAAGCCTGTCTCCTTTCTCAAGCTTGAGAGAGTGTTCCTGATACTTCATTCCCGGCATGCCGGCAAGAACGAAATTGGCCTTTTCCTTAACAAGGGAGAAAGGCTGCCCGTTGCGGGACACTGCCGGATGCTCATGACCGGCATTGGCATAATCCAGCTGGCCTGTCACAAGGTTGTACAGACCGAGCCAGACTGTGACGAACATGCCCTCCTCATTGTTCTCGCACAGCTGGTCATTCACTTTCATCAGAACCTCCGCAGGGCTTTCTCCGAGCTGGCAGCGGTTCTTGATGAGGGTTTTTGCAATCACCATGAAGAGTGCTGCAGGCACACCCTTGCCGGAGACATCAGCCATGACAAGAGCAAGATGAGTGTCATCGACAAGGAAGAAGTCATAGAAGTCTCCACCGACTTCCTTTGCAGGAGTCATTGATGCATGAAGATCGAACTCCTTGAGTTCAGGGAATGCTGGGAAGATGCCTGGAAGCATGCTGCCCTGGATATGGCGTGCGACATCAAGCTCGGCACCGATTCTCTCCTTTTCCCTTGTGATGGATGTGATATTGTCAATGTACTCGACAATGTCGTTCTCCATCTTGAGAAGGCTCTGGGCCAGAGTCTCAATTTCATCATTTGTCTTTATCATGGCAAGCTCCTTTGACGGGACACGGTCCTCCTTCACGAAGGCAAGTGCTTCCTGACTGACTTTGTTGATAGGTCTGATTGTCTTTCTTGTCAGGTAGATTGTGTAGATAATCGTAAGAAGCACACAAAGGAGCACTGCAATGAGTACGGCGAAGATGACATACTGTCTCAGGGCCTGCTGTATTGTCGTCATCGGAGTCTCGACACCGATAAGGGCATATGTCTCGCCAGTGCTGTCCTGAAGTGCGACAAAGGCAGATGTGTTGTAACCGTACGCACTGTGAGAAATATAGTAGAAGTCCTCAGTCCTCTCGCCGGTCTCCCACATCCTGTCAACGTATTCGATGAAATCCGGATTCATCGGGCCGGTGTCGCCAAGCACATAGCTGAGTGATTCATCCGCATAACAGTCGAAGATATAGTAAAGAGGATTCCAGTCCTCCATACCATCCTGATAGCTGTTCATCAGCGGTATGTTGATATAGATGATGTAGATATCATTGACACCCATGCCTTCACGGAGGTCAAAAAGCAGGTTTCTTGTCTCCTGGTATTTAAGCGAGTGGATGATTGAGTCCCTCTCATTCTCGCTGAGATTTCCCTTGACGTAATCCCTTGTGGCAATCGAGTAGACCTGCAGGGCTTCCTCATCAAGATAGTTCGCCGCTACATTCGCAATCTCCCAGGCTGTCTGGTTGTACTGCTTCTGGATTGAGTTCCTTGTCTGGATATAACCGACAAGAGAACAGAAGAAACAGATGACTGCGGCAAAGAGCACGGCAGAGACATTCAGCTTGACTGAAAGCGAGATTCTCCTTTTCTTTTTCATGCGTCCTCCTCTTTCCTGATTTTGACAGTGAAACTGTTCATGCCCAGAGTACTCTGATAGTCAACATCACTTGCAAGCGCCTTGATCATCCTTATACCGAGGTAAGCATCGCTGTCCTCGTCCAGAGCTTCCAGGACATTGTAGTATTTTCCCCCTGTCCTGAGGGTGAGAATCGTTTCTTTTTCATAGATTGCCAGACGGATGAAAATTCCCTCATCCGCAGCCAGTGAGCGCTCCCTCATGAGCGTCATGATCTCTTCAAGAGCGAGGGAGATGACCATTGAGGTATGAGGAGACAGGCCATTGTCACCAGCCCAGGAGGAAAGCTCCTCTGAAGCGGCACAGATTTCATCTTCATTCGCCCTGATTGCTCTCTGAAGCACTTTCTCATTCTCATCCGCATTATCCTTTTTTCTGAGCATGATGAATGCGATGACAGCTGTTGCGATTTCCCCGCATGGCAGATAGAGCCATGGCATGATGCCCGCCTGGCGGAAAATGAACAGAAAGACGACAGGCATCAGCAGAAGGCGGGAGAAGACACAGAAGGAGGCCTCCCCTGTCCTTCCTTCCGCTGTCAGCCAGGATGAGACGACCATCGTGAAAGACGAGAAAATAAGAGAAAGAGCCAGCATCCTCATAGCCTGAGTGCTGTCAGTGCTTATTCCAAAGAGAGGTGAGATGAATGGAGATACAAAGAAAAGGACAACTGCGATGATTGCAGAAAGCAGCAGCGCCGTCCTCATCTCAAGGGTGAGAACCCTCTTTGATGACTGTCTGTCCTTCTCTCCTGCCAGAAGGCCGAGAAGCGGGGAGCCTGTCTGCTCAACACCCTTATTGGGCATGCACCAGACAAAGTCGGACACTGAGTTCACGAGAGCGACTGTGACAAGGTCGCTGCCTGCAAGCAGGGCGTTTACGAATATGATCCTCAGAGAAAGGAAAAGGTTGTCGCTTGCGCTCGGAAAACCATAACGGAAGCTGTCAAGCAGTGTCTTGAAATCTGCTTTTGCCAGGAAGAACTTCCTCTTCCTCCTTGTCCAGGCAAGGAAGATAAAACCGACCAGGGTCGCAACTGTGGATGCGGCGACAAGAGCCAGAGCCGCACCGGTGACTCCCAGGCCGAAGACATAGACAAAGATATATGTGCCTGCAATATTCGTGATTCCCATAAGGACGACAGCCGCCGCAGAAATCCTGACCTTGCCTTCCAGCCGGAGAAAGTGGAATGGGACATAGGCCATGATAATCATAACGGAACCAAGGAAGACTGTCCGGATATAGGAAAGAGCCATGTCATAAAGGGGACCTGCTGCAAGCAGGGATGCAATAGCAGGTGAAAGGATATAGCCAAGGACCGTCACAATCAGGGACAGCAGGAGACTCACCTCAACGCTGAGGCTGAAAAGAGATTCTGCCTTCCTGTTCTCCGCCCTTCCGTAAGCCAGGGATGCAAGATAGAAGAAACCGCATGACAGGCCGGATGCGAGCGTGCAGACCAGAAGATATACAGGCAGTGCGCTGTTGAGGGCGGCAAGCGCCTGATCTCCGAGCAGACGTCCTGTCAGTACGTTTGATATCGAGGTGTCGAGTACGGAGAAAAGCGCCGAGAAAAGATTCGGCACCAGGAATGAATAGAATTTTCCGGTTGTGTAGTTCTGTATCTCACGTCCCATCAGGAATTCTCCTTAGCTGCAAGATATTCCGCTTCATCCTGTCTGAGGATAAAAGAAGCCTTATTGTGGCCGCCTTTGAATAGCGATGTGCGCATCGCTCTCAGTGTTCCTTCCTCAAGCAGGCAAAAGCGTGGAGGAGCAAGCAATGAAAAGCGGCATACATCCTCGTATTCACTGTCAAGTTCCTGCAGGATTGAATGAAGCGATGAAGAAAGCTTCTGTATTTCTTTCTGTCCCGGGGCCTCAACATAGACACGGTAGCATGCAGGGGTGGATGAAAAGTCAAAGGCAAGCGCGTAATCGGTGAAAATGACCCCTGTTCTCTCAGAAAGGATGCCCATCGCATCCTGAAAGACGCTTGCGCCAAGCTTCTCCCCTGCAAGGTTTATGATATCGTCAACACGCCCTTCCACCGTGAACAGAGGACTCTGGTTATGAAAGCCTGTGATTTTAAGCTCATCATTCACAACATAGCGGTACAGACCGCTGAACGTGGTCACCACAGGAGAGACTGACATACCCTCTCTGAGATCCTCCATTGGAATGATCCGGTTTTCTTTCAGGTCTGCAAACTCATAGAACGCTGTGTCTGCAAGCAGTATGTACTCACTCCTGTCAAACGATATGGGAACACCCATCTTGCACTCGCTGGATGCGTATGTGTAGTAATAAACCGGAGTGTCGTGGAGTATTCTCCTCAGACTCTGTGTATGACGCCTGTAGACGCTTCCTCCGATTCCGGAGACAAAGCCAAGAGACGGGAATACTGTCCTTATGTCCTTATCTTCAAAGAAGACATCCCTGAATGCCATAAGTCTTTTCTCATCAGGATGAGGAAGAGATTCCACAGCCTTTCGCATGTGTTCAGACACAGGGACAGAGAAGTCTCTCTTTCTTATGTCATCACACAACATGTCGAAATTATCACGGATATATGCGAAGAAGACTGTAAGATCATAAAGATAATTCGAGATGATTGCACTCAGATCCTCACAGGACAGAAAAAGCCGGGCCTTGAGATAAAGCATGGACTCAAGTCCGTCAACAAACATGAAAGGATAACCGCCGGCGATGTTCTCTTCCCTCAAGGTTCCATTGTTCTTCAGATTCCAGTAAAAAGCGGCAGAGAGAATTGTATCGTTATGCACACCCTCGCCCTTTCTGTAGGCGCCGACATGGAACTCCTTGCGCTCTCTCTGTTTCTGAAGCCTGAAGGGAACTTCATACCAGTAAGATGAATAACGCCTCAAGGCTTCATCCGTAAGCAGGAAGCGCTTGCGGCTTCCGCTGCTGCCGGATGAAAGCAGATTGCAGTTCACTGTATAAGCTGTAAGAGCCGTCTCATCCCCTGAGAGGTATTTTTCAATATATGGAGCATGGCTGCCGTAACAGCCGGCATCTACAGCACTGATGTAATCCTGAGGTGAGTGCACAGAGTCAAAACCGTGGTCGCGGCCGAATGCACTCAGGCTGCAATCGCTCACTATCCTTTTCAGGTTGTCCTTATTGATCTCAAGGGCGGATTTGCTCGTTTTCTCGATATGATCAAGCAAATCCATGACTTTATTCGATGGTGAGAATATCTGAAAAACCTGTCACTGTGAAAACATCCATCACAGTGTCGTTCACATTCCTCACAATCATTTTCCCCTGTCTGGACATGACTTTCTGTGCAGACAGAAGAACCCTGAGTCCGGCTGATGAGATGTATTCAAGATCTGAGAAATCGAAAACAAGCATCTTCGCATCTGCAAGCTCGCTCTTGAGGACCTTCTCGACTTCAGGAGAAGTCATTGTGTCCATTCTTCCTGACACCTTCAGTGTGAATTCCTCTCCTTCCCGTTTCTTGTCAATTGTCATACTTTTCTCCTCCTGAATGATATCTGATTGCAAAAATCATGATATCTATTATCCAACGTTTCAAGCCTTGCGGCATGAAAAGAAATCAAATCCTCTGTCTTTCGACAAGGCTTCTGAAGAATTCATTATCCTTCAGAAGTTCATCATATGTGCCGTCAGCGATGATCTTACCGTCATCCAGAACAATGATTCTGCTGCAGTTCCTGATTGTTGACAGCCTGTGTGCAATGACAATCCTTGTGCACTTGAGGCTGTCCAGAGACTGGGAGACAATCTTCTGAGAGACATTGTCCAGTGCGCTTGTCGCCTCATCAAAGAAGAGAATCCTTGGCTTCGATGCGATTGCACGTGCAATCATGATGCGCTGTCTCTGTCCGCCGGAGATTCCGCCATTGCCCTCAGAGATGATGGTGAACATGCCCATCGGCATGCTGCGGATGTCATCCGCCATTCCTGCAAGCTCAGCTGCCTGCCATGCGTCATCCACGCTCAGCCACGGTGCTGATACAGTGATATTTGAGTAAATGTCTCCCTGGAAGAGCTTGCCGTTCTGCATGACAACACCGATTTTCTTTCTCAGCGACCTCAGGTCAATTGAAGACAAATCCCTTCCATCATAGTAGATAGCACCTTTCTGAGGTTCTTCAAAACCGAGAAGCAGACGCATCAGGGTTGACTTTCCACAACCTGTCCTTCCGACGATTCCCACATATTCACCCGGCCTGATTTTCAGCGATATGTTGTTCAGTATATCAGGTCCTGTCGGTGTATAACGGAAGCTGACGTTGTTCAGCTCAATCGAACCGGTCACACGCTCGAGGACTGTTTTCTGAACTGACACTTCAGGAACACACTGGAGTATTGGCCTTATATTCGTGAGCAGAGGCTGAATGTTCGCCGCCATCAGTATGATTCCGGTCATCGCGGTTACCGCTGCGATAATCATGCTGTAGGCAGAGTTGAACACATAGTAATCCGCCACGGAGATTGAATAATGGACAGCAAGGAAATAATAGGCAATGGTTCCTGCAAGCGGGATTACCGTGGTGAGTGTTGTCCTGAGAATGTTAGGCGGGCTGTATGAGACCGCGCTTGTGGCAGAGTAGTATTCTGCCCACTTGGCGAAGGCCCTCTTCTCAGCACCTGCAAGCTTGATTTTCTGGACACCGGAGATGAGCGAATAGGCAACTCCGCTTTCCCTGGAGCCAGCTTCCAGTTCCTTGACATTTCCGGCTATCTTCTTCTTCATCGTGACTATGGAGACACCTATCATAGCCGCAATCACTACGATTACAGGAAACACCAGAGATGGCGTGTAACTGGCAATCTGGCTCAGATACGCCAGAGAGAAAATTGATGTAAGTCCTGTCGATACCAGCGAGTTGACCAGTATGTCGCAGAATGTGCTGAAGTTCTGGACACGCTGCGAGAGGTCACCAGGACCATACTTCTTGAAGAAGCTGGTCGGGAGGGAGAGAACCCTCATCATGGTCGCAGCCTGGACATTCGCGTTCATCCTGAGGCTTATGCGGGATATCATAAGTGTCTTTATCAGGTCGAAAAGCTTCATGCTTACCGTGACACAGAGCATGAACACCGCTGTCGACAGCAGAAGGCTGATGCTTTTTGAGTCCACTACCTGTGTCAGGAAGATGCTGTTAAGGCGTGGAACCAGGAGTCCTATCAGAGTCGAAACCAGAGCTGCAAAGGCAAGATACACCAGATCTCCCTTAGTCAGAGTGGAATAGATATACTTTGTCAGGTCGGTTATTCCAATCTGCTTTAAAGGCATCGGACGGTAGAATGCTATCGCATCCTTCGAAAAAAGCTTCTCGTTATCCTTTGTGACTCTCACATCCTTATTTGTGGAGGAATCGTAGAAATAATAATCCTGAAAGCCTCTGGGAATGAGCGCGACAATCTCATCACTGTCTTTTCTTCTGGCTAGCATGGCGCCCATCGCATCCTTTCTCCAGCCGTCTGAAAGCCTGACCTGACGGCGCATGATGCCGTATGGACGCATAAGGTATTCAAGCTTCTCGTTGAGGTCCTTGACAGCAGAGGGCACTTCAGACATCCTGGCTCCGAAGAAATTCATGATGTCACGGATTGCACCTTCACCTTTCTGTCCCTGCTGGGAAAGATAGATGTAGCTTTTGTCGCTGGTTACACTTGAGGCTATATGAGCGAATGATGTGCTGAAATCATCATCATCGTTTTTCATTCTCTGTCTGATTTGTTCGTCAAACCAACCCATATCCGCCTCCTACTCGCTCATGACAAGCTGGCTGTAAAGCCCTTCATGAGACATGAGCTCATCATGTGTGCCTCTGTCCACGATTTCGCCATGATCGAGAACGATTATCTCATCACAGTCCCTGATGGTTGAAAGCCTGTGAGCAATGACTATGCATGTGACACCACGGGCCTGAATCGACTGCACGACGTCGTACTCCGTCCTCGCATCAAGAGCACTTGTAGCCTCATCGAGGATGACGATTGTCGGGTCCTGTGCGAGCACACGCGCGATTTCAAGACGCTGACGCTCACCTCCGGAGAAGTCACTTCCGCCTTCTGTGAGCCTGTACTGGTAACCGCCCTCTCTCATCATGATGTTCTCATGAATGTGCGCATCCCTTGCCGCAAGAATCATCTCGTAATCAGCAATCGACTTGTCCCACATCTTTATGTTGTTCGCAATCGTGTCTTCATACAGGATGATATCCTGGTCAACAACTGCGAGGGACCCGGTGAAGACACTGTGGTCAATCTGGTCAACGGTCTTGCCGTCAAATGTTATTGTGCCCTCCCAGGGTCTGTAGAGCCCTGAGATGAGCTTCGACATCGTTGACTTGCCACAGCCCGAGAAGCCGACAATGGCGACCTTGCTTCCCCGCTTGACGCTCAAGGAAAAGTTCTTCACGACGGGTTCACTGAGGCGGGAATAGCCGAAGGTGACATTGTTTATCTCAATGTTTCCGGATAGCTTGTCGTATTCGACATCCTCATCTTTAAGCGAAGAGTCACAGGTCTGATCAGTCTTGTACTTGAGCACATCCTCCACCCTTTCCATGTCGCTTCTCATTTCCTGGATTGTCTGACTTGCAGAAACAAGTGTTCCGGCAGGAGCGGCAAATGAGGAAAGAAAGCCCTGGAAGGCAAGAAGCATACCGGTCGTGAACTCACCCTGCATGACAAGATAGATGCCGCATGTCAGGACAATAACGTCCGTCAGAGCGGATACAAGAGTGGGAATCGCGCCGTAATATGTGTTCAGCTTCGAATACTTTATGTCCTGAGTGTTGACATTCGCCTGATAGCCTGCCCAGTGTTCGAAATATCCATTCTCAGCACCGCTTGCCTTGATGGTCTCAATCATGTCGATACCATTGACAGTAGAGCTTGCGAGCTTGCCGGAGTCTCTCATCATGACTCTTGTGATATTCACTTTCTTTTTTGCGATATACCGGGACAGGGCGAAATTCACAAGAACAGAGAAGATTCCAAGAATCGACAGGAACACGCTGTAGCGGAGCATGACCACAAGAAAAAGAATCATGGTGCAGGTATTCAGAACCAGGGGGGCCAGTGTGTTCACAAGAATCTGGGCGATGGAAGCATTCGTCTGCTGCCGCTGCAGGATATCTCCAGTGAAGCGCTGCGAGAAGAATGTCATCGGAAGCCTTAGCACGTGCCACATGAAGCGTGCGTTGCCTATTGCCGCCAGCTTGCCGTTCAGGCGCTGGGAAAACACCTGCCTTACAATCTCGACAACGGCCGTAACAATCGCAAAAAGGCCGAGTATGAACGTGAACGGGTATATCCACTTCTCCCCATTGCCGCCAAGCACGCTGTCAAGGAAGAATCGTGAGAATGCCGGATTGACAATGGCGAAGACTGATGTGATCAGTGTCGTTATCGTGATGAATGTGAAAGCGAATGAACTTCCTTCCAGCTTCTCCTTCACGAAGCCCATGATGCTCTTCGGCTTGCCTTCCTTCTTGAAATCCTTGCCGGGTCTGAACTGGAGGCAGATTCCAGTATATGACTCGTCGAATTCCTCCTCGCTGACAGAATATACCCCGCGGGCAGGATCGTTGATTATGGCTTTTCCATTCCTGAAACCGTCGAGAACAACGAAGTGATTGAACTCCCAGTGGAGAATGCATGGAAATGACACTTCCTCCTTCAGCTCATCCACATCATAGCGGTAGCCCTTGGCCTCCAGACCGTAATTCCGGGCCGCAAGAAGAATGTTTTTCGCCTTTGAACCGTCTCTTGAGACACCGCAGTCATAACGCACCTGTTCCAGAGGCAGCCATTTCTTGTAATAGGCCAGAATCATGGCAAGGCAGGCGGCACCACATTCCAGCGCCTCCAGCTGCATGATTACCGGTACTTTCGCGACTTTTGACTTCAACACGGCTTTCTCCTCAGTTGAAAAGGAAGGAAATAGGTGAAATCTTCCCTGTCACAATGCTTGTACTGTAGTAGCCGTCCTCCAGCGGGGTGCTGGCCTTCACTTCTCTTATAAGCTCAGATGCCGGATACTGGCTTGCCAGATAGACATCTTCAATCTCGCTTATAGGCATAAGGCTTTCAGAAATGCTTGTCAGAGGATATCCCGTTCCATTCACCAGCAGGACATCGTCAGAGGAAAGGCCTTCTGACTCTGTGCCGATGACATAGCATGTGAGTGTGCCGTTTTCCTGAATACCTGTAACATCGATACGGTCTTCAAGGTTGGCAAGTCCTGCCCAGATAAAAAACCCCACAAGGAAAACAAGAACAGCAATAAGGATAATCCAGATGGAAGGTGTGTTGATTTTTATATACTCATCCATCTTGTCTGGAGAGGAAATCCTGATAAGACTCTTTTTTCTGAATAACTCGCTCATCTCATTGCCTCTCCATCAAAAAAGTATCCTTGGGAACAGCCCCGGGAAGCGGACAACATTAGATCCACCGCTGACTGAATCAAGGTCGTCATCATCGAGCTCTCCTCTTTTGCTGAAATATGAAGTGAAATCCTCAGCGGTTATGGAGAAACCTGCATCCTCTGCAAATGGAACAAGGACATCAGAGATGAACTCAGCGCGGGTTCCTGAAAAATCATCCCTTTTCTTCTCAAGCTTCTCCATAAGAGATGTATCTTTCTCAAGCAAATCAAAAAAATGTCTGATCTGTTCCATATTTCCCTCCTTTATCATGTCAAAGAAAAACAACTTGAATAACAGAACATGAAACAAGTTAATTAATTAGCGTTTCCTTTTTTCGACAGTAACATTTAATCATCAAAAAGCTGGTTATGCCAATAAAATTGCAATGGCAAACCCTATATTTACAAAAAAAAAGAAAAACACATTATTCACTGTTTGTTCAGCACTTATCAGAAATTCAGAACCTCAGATGATTTCCTTAAGAACATCCTTCAGTCTGCTCGCTGACAATGAGCAAGTACCGGATATATCGCTGTATACATCCATTCTCTTTGAATTTATCTTCATAAATGAGTTCAGTCGAGGTCAGCAGGTGAAGTACAGTTACAACAAGCAGAGAGCCAGTCAGATCACACAGTCATCACGCTATGACGGCAGAACCATGCTTGCCCGCAATCTCAAAAGATACAGGGAGGCAAAGGGTCTCACCCAGCGTGAGCTGAGCCAGATGTCCCGTCTCTCTCCGGCAACAATCGGTGAAGTTGAAAGAGGCAGGCAGAATGTGACAATCGACCTGATCAGCACTATCTGCATGGTTCTCGAGGTTCCAATCAGGGACATGTTCTCGATGCCTGGCGACATTGAGTCAGAAGTGAGCGGAGACAAGGATGCCCTCTTCAGAATCCGCAGGATACTTGACGAGTTAAACGTATAGCAACTCTTTTTATTTCAAAGAATTAAACCATTATTGACCATATCCTGTTACTGAAATATACTTTATGAAGTTTTAAACCTGACGGAGGAAACGTGGCTAAAGAAGAAGCAATTGAAGTGGAAGGAGTCGTCAAAGAAGCGCTTCCTAACACAAGATTCAGAGTCGAACTTCAGAACAAGCTGGTCATATTGGCTCATCTTTCCGGAAAAATGAGAAAGCACTACATCAGAATCGTTCCGGGAGACATCGTCAAAGTGGAGCTTTCTCCATATGACCTGACAAAGGGAAGAATCGTTTACAGGGAGCGCTGATTACACACTCCCTTTTATTTTTCCTTTTTGAGAATGACCCAGGTAACGCCGCTTCCGCCAAAACCGGGCTTCGCAAATCCGGCCTCCCTGCAGCATCCGCTTTTTTCCAGCACCTGCATCGTCACGTCCTTGAGAATTCCGACACCATCTTCAGAATGAAGGCCCTTTCCGTGTATCACCGCAATTTTCTCAAGCTTCGATTCAACAGCATCCCTGATAAACCCGGACAGTGCACCTTCCGCCTCTTCCTGCGTCATCCCGTGTAAATCGAGCGTCGCCTGAGGCAGCATCATCCTCAGCTCATTGATGGTTTTCTCCTTATGCGGAGTAACTGTATCACCTTTCTGTTTTAAAAGCTCTTCAAAGCTTTCCTCACTTCCGGCTTTCTCAACCTCTCTGATGAAGATCTGTGACCTGACTGGTTTGCAGTGCTTTCTATGAGGAGCTGCAGACTGAGACGGCTGCTCCATTTTTGAAGTCTTCAAGTCAGCGTGTTCTTCCCTCACGATGTCCCGCGCTCCGGTGAAGACAGACCATGAGACGTTGTCAGGAATCTCATCATCCTCTTCCCTTTGTCTGAAAAGCGATGATGTCATGTCTTCTTCAGAAGAGGTTACTTCCTTCTTACTCACAGGCTTGGTAAGTACAGGCTTTTTTTCCATCCTTGTCTCGTATTCATCAAGAATTGAGGCAAAATCCCGGCTTGCCTTATATGAAGGAGTCTTTCTTTTCTCCGGCATAGGGGCAGAGACTTCATTCTGCGCCTCTGCAGCCGGTTCTTCAGGCCTTTTCACATCACAAGATCCGGTGAAGACTGACCATGAGACGTTGTCTGGAATCTCATCGTCTTCTTCCATCTCTTTGAAGAAAGTGGTCTGAGTTGCAGGCTGTCCTCCTTTTTTCTGAGACACGGTTGATGTCTTTGCCTTCCTTTCTTCCGTTTTTTCCTCACCGCCTTCAAAAGCTGAGAGGATGTCTGCAAAGGACTGGCTTGGCTTGTATGGGGCACTTGCCCTTCTGTATCCTTCCTTCTCTGACTTTTTCCTGTCCTTGCCTTCCCACTGTGCGAGGATATCGGCAAAGGATGTTTTCTTTTCCTCTATATCCTTGATGCGCTTCTTTTCCGGCAGAGCATAAGGATTGCCGGTATGTTCCCAGTTATAGAGGATGTCAGCGAAATCTGCAGAAGGATTGTAGCCCTGTATGATTTCAGAACTTTTGCGGGGTTTCAGTACTGTTTTTTCTGCCGGCTTCTCTTTTTTCTCTTTCAGCACGATTGACGCAAACGGGGAGGACTGAATATCCTCCCGTTCCGTTTTCGCCGGCATTGCGCGGTTATGTTTTTTACGGTTGCTGCGTGCCACCCTCAGGCTTCCCTGACATCAAGAATTTCTTTGACCATCGGCCTGAGAAGCTGGACAAGGTCATTCTGGCTGCAACCTTCAACCTTGATTGTGCAGATTGCATTTGACGGGTCCGTTCCCATGAATGTACCGAAAGAGATGATATCCCATCCGGCTTCGGCAACAGCCTTGGAGATGCTGGCAATGGTTCCAGGCTTGTCATCAACAAGGAAGGAAAGTCTCACTCCGAAATGACGTGCACCGAAAAGCTCAAGAAGAATCTTGAACATGTCGCTCTTGGAGACGATGCCGACAAGTCTGTCGCCTTCGACAACAGGGAGACAGGACAAATCCTGATCAACCATCAGGCGTGCTGCCTCCTCAACTGTTGTATCCTTTGTTATTGTCACAGGATCCTTGCTCATCAGCTTTCTCACTGTAAGCTTGCTCAGAAGATAGGCCATTTCATGGATGGACAGAGAGGAAGCCGGAGACGGAGTTGCATAGAGAATGTCCTTTTCAGAGATGACACCGACAAGCTTCTTGTCCTTGTCAAGGACAGGAAGACGGTGAACCTTCTCCTTCTTCATCAGTTCGGAAGCCTCAACGACATTGGCATCCGGTCCTATAGTAACAGGATTCTTTGTCATTCTCCTTTCAATAATCATATTCTTTCCTCCTCTTCTTCTCTAAGGAACCTTGAGTGAATTCTAACAGTGATTGCGATTATTTGCACTATTTTTATTCACCAAGGTATGCTGCTCTGACCTTGTCATTTCTCAAAAGCGCGTCTGATGAATCAGCAAGCACGATGTTTCCGTTCTCCAGGCAGTAGCCCTTGTTGCTGGCTTTAAGAGCCATTCTGGCATTCTGCTCGACAAGGAAGACAGTGACCTTGTCCTGCTGGTTGATCAGATGGATTTTATTGAAAATATCCTGGACAACAAGCGGTGCCAGCCCAAGTCCAGGCTCATCCAGAAGTATGAGATGAGGGCTGCTCATGAGGGCACGTGCGATGGCCATCATCTGCTGCTCTCCTCCAGACAGGGAACGTGTCTTCTGCTTTCTTCTGGCGCCGAGAATCGGGAAAAAGTCGTACATCTCCTCTTTCTTCTTCGCAACGGCGACAGGATCCTTTACCAGGAATGCGCCCATGTCCAGATTCTCCTCGACAGTCATGTCGGCAAAGACATGACGGCCTTCCGGAACAAGCGCGATACCCCTCTGGCTGAGCAGGTGGGTCGGAACGCTTTTCTTGTGCTTTTCCGCCGTGCTGACAACCTCTCCCTTGAAGCTGATTGAGCCTTCCTGAAGAGACACCTGATTGACAATTGCCTTCAAAAGCGTGCTCTTGCCGGCGCCATTGGCACCGATGAGCGCGACAACATCGCCCTCATCCACGCTCATCGAGACATTATGGAGGGCTTCAATCGCACCATATCGCACTGTGATTCCGTTTATTTCAAGCATAGCTGCCATGATTCATTCCTCCTCGCGGCCCAGATAGGCTTCAATGACCAGCGGGTCCGACTTGATCTCATCAGGGGTGCCTTCGGCAATCTTCTGGCCGAAACTGAGAACCGTGATGTTGTCACACACATTCATGACAAGCTTCATGTCATGCTCGATAAGGACAACAGTGACACCAAGCTCTCTTATTCTGCTGATGATGTACATCAGATGTGCGGTCTCAGAAGGATTCATACCTGCTGCCGGCTCATCAAGGAAGAGAACCTTTGGCTCACTTGCCATTGCGCGTGCAATCTCAAGCTCTCTCTGGTTGCCGTAAGGAAGGTTGCGTGCGAACTCGTCCTTGAGGGGTGCGAGTTCAAAGAACTCCAGCCACTCAAGGGCTTTGCTGTAAAGCTCCCTGTTCTCCTTGCCTGCATTGAAATAGCTTTTCACAGCCTGGACAAAACGACCCTTGAAGGGATCTGATCCCACCTTGAAGTGAAGCCCCATCATCACATTCTCGATGACAGTCAAATCGTTATACAGCCTGATGTTCTGGAAAGTCCTTGCAATACCCAGACGGCTAATTTTCCACGCAGGAAGACGTGTGATGTCCTTTCCATCAAAGATAATCCTGCCGCTGGTCGGATGATCCATGCCTGTAATCTGGTTGAAAAGAGTTGTCTTGCCGGCTCCGTTCGGCCCGATGAGTCCGTTGACAAGGCCCTGCTCGACATGAAAATCAACCTTGTTGACGGCAACGACACCGCCGAAAACCCTGCTGACGGATTCTGTTTCAAGTATTCTCATTTCAGGCCTCCTTCTTCACCGCAGCACTTCTGCGGGTCTTCCTGCCATCGCCGTAGCGGTATCTGTCGCGGCCGAGGATACCCTGCGGGCGGCAGATCATCATGATGACAAGCACAAGGCCGTAAATAATCTGGCTGGCCTGTGCCGGAATGACGGAGGACAGTCCGACAAGCTGCGGGAAATATGAGATGAACTCGATGATGAAGGCACCGAGAATGACACCTGCAAGGTTTCCCATTCCGCCGAGGACAACCATACAAAGAACCATGACTGAAACCATGAACGTATAGGATCCCGGCTGAACTGTGAGCGTGTATGCAGTTGCGAAACAGCCGGCTGTTCCACCGACGGCAGCGCCGAGAATGAAAGCTCCGATCTTGTACTTCGTGACGTTGATTCCGTTTGCCTGAGCAGCGACTTCATCCTCCCTGACAGCCGTCATTGCCCTGCCTAGTCTGGAATGAGCCAGCTGGCGGAAGAGCAAGTAAGCGATAAGCACGAAGAACCATACGAGCAGGATGAATGTGAATTTGTTCCTGGATGAGAACTGATAACCGAAAAGCTCGGCACGCGGTACAGCCATCATACCGACAGGATTCACGTTTGTCGCAATATTCTTGATAATCTCACCAAGACCCAGAGTTGCGATACACAGATAATCACCCTTGAGCCTCAGTGTCGGCACACCAATGAGGAAGCCGACGAAACCGGAGACAATTGCGGCGACAGGAAGTGAGAACCAGAACGGAAGCCCGACAACCTTGCAGATGATTGCAGTAGAGTAACTGCCGATACAGAAGAATCCTGCATGGCACAGAGAAAGCATTCCCGTGTTGCCGGTGATGCAGTTCTGACCGATTGCCATCAGGGCATAGATTCCGGCATAGATTATTATCAGCTGAAAGAAATTTAACATTATACCTTCTCCCTTTCGTTCTTGCCGAGAATTCCGTCCGGTTTGACCAGCAGGATGATAATCAGGGCGGCAAATGCGATTGTGTCCCTCAGTGCACTCGGAATACCGAGCAGAGGAGCACCGATTGATTCAAGCACACCGAGGATGAGTCCTCCGAGCATGGCTCCCTGGATGTTTCCGATTCCGCCGATAACGGCTGCGACGAAGGCCTTGAGGCCGGTCATCGTACCCATTGATGCGTAAACGCGGAAATCGAAAGAAGAGAGAATGCCGCCGACTGCGGCAAGTGCGCTTCCGATGGCGAATGTCATCGAGATGATTTTATTGACATCGATTCCCATCAGCTCGCTTGTTGCCTGATCAATGCTTGTAGCCCTCATGGCCTTTCCCATTCTCGACTTGTTAACAAAGAGAGTGAGGACGACCATCATGATGACAGATACAGTGACTGTCAGAATCTGATGGGGTGTTATGGACAGTCCCGCAATTACAATCGGGGTATTGTCAAAGGGATATGGGAACCTTCTGCTCTGTGCGCCGAAAATCCAGGCGGCTCCGTTGCTGAGAATGAAAGAGACACCGATGGCAGAAAGCAGAGGTGCAAGACGGCTGGCGTTTCTAAGCGGTTTGTAGGCAACACGCTCGATGAACATTCCAAGAGCCGCACAGAAAGCCATGCTGACGAGCATTGCGATGAAAAACGCGGTGAGCATCCAGACAGGATTCGTGCTCTCCCCCAGCAGGGCTGTGTAAGTGAGAAGTCCGGTATAGGCGCCAACCATGAGGATGTCACCATGAGCGAAGTTGATGAACTTCAGGATACCGTAAACCATTGTGTAACCCAGTGCGATAAGTGCATAAATCGAGCCCAGGGTTATGCCGTTCACAAGGTATTGAAGATATTGAATGAGGGTAGTCAAAACACTTCCTCCAGAAAAATTGTTTCTATTCCAGTAAAAGACATGGCTGTCCCGCACTGCAGGACAGCCTCTGCGTCAGCACAAAGCGTCAGTCAACCTGAACGATGTGTCCGTCAACGACCTGGAAGGAACCGACGTAAACCGGTGTTGTTCCTTCAACTTTGTAAACACCCTGGCTGGCGACCATGTCACCGTTAGGTGCGAAGTTGATGATGCCGTTTGCACCGGAGAAATCATCTGTTGCCTTGACTTCTGCGTTGATGGCTTCTCTGTCAGCGCTTCCTGCCCTGTCGATTGCGGCTGCAAGGATGTACATTGCATCGTAAGAGTTGGTTGCGAAGCTGTCAGGAAGATCTCCGTTGTAAGCAGCGCTGTAAGCAGCTGTGAAGTCCTCAAGGATTGTTGAGGCCTCAGCCTGTGCAGGACCGACATAGATGACACCGTCTGTATAATCCGGTGCGAGGTTGTAAATCTCAGGATCACTGAAACCGTCAGATGAGAGGAACGGGAGGTTCATGCCAAGCTGAGCGGCCTGCTCGAGAATCTGTGCATCCTCAACTGTATAGTTAGGAATGTAGATTGCCTCAGCATCTGTGTTCCTGATTGCACCGAGCTGTGTTCTGAAGTCCTTGTCGCCGACAAGACATGTCTCCATTGCGCTGACTGTTCCGCCGAGCTGTGTGAAGACATCCTCGACACCTGTTGCAAGACCCTGGCTGTAGTCGTTCATGGCATACAGACATGCGATGTTCCTGTAACCGAGGACTTCATAGAAATAGTGGGCTGCGACCTCTGACTGCAGTGAGTCGGAAGGAACTGTTCTGTAAACATAATCACCGACGGATGTGACATCCTTATGTGTGGCACTCGGGGAAATCATGACAATTCCGTCCTCATAGCAGCGCTGTGCGACAGCAAGAGCCGGTGATGTGAAAACAGGTCCGATAATGGCGCATACGCCATCAGAATAGACGAGCTTCTCATAAGCTGCGATTGCGCCATCAACAGTTCCCAGACTGTTCTCGGCAATGAGCTCGAATGTCTTTCCGTCAACTCCGCCTGCTGCATTAAGCTCCTCGATTGCAAGGCGTGTGGCGTTGGAGCATCTGATACCGTAGTTGGCATTGTCTCCTGTAAGAGGTCCGATGAACCCGATTTTATAAGTGTCAGACGATGCTGCTGTGCTCTCTGCTCCGCCATTGGCAAAAACGCCTGTGACAGCTGCGAGGAAAACCAGAAGCATTACAACAATTCTCTTCATTTGTTTCACTCCTCCTTAAGAATTTCTGATTGCTAATGACTTATACAACGTTTTGCATATTAATGCAAGTAATATACCTAAGAAGAATTAACCATTAAACAGAATTTTTTGTTTACACTATTTTGTTCTCAAGCAACCAGTTAGAAATTCTTTGTTAGAAAACCCGGCTTTTCTTTCACATTATATGCGCACGCGCTTACAAATGTTCTTCTCCAAAGGCCGCTAATCTGCTATTCTGCTGTTTACGGAGTGAAAGAAATGACTGTTTCCATTATAGGTTGCGGCAACATGGGCGGGGCAATCGCCGGCGCCCTCAGGGAAAAGGAAGAATTCACACTTACAGGTTATGACATTGACTTGACAAAGGTCGAAAGGCTTTCCATCGCCTGTGCATCCTCTGCAGAAGATGCGATAAAAGCCTCTGAGATTATAGTCCTCGCGGTCAAGCCGCAGATCATCCCCCAGCTTTACGATATCATCAGCGAATATAACGAGAAGAGTTACATCTCAATACTTGCCGGAGTTCCTCTGGAAGTGCTTGAGTACAGGCTTGATGCGGACAACATCGCACGTTTCATGCCGAATCTCGCAGCAGGAGCCAGAAAGGCGGTGACGGCAATCGCCTACAGCCAGAGTGCCAGTGAGGCTTTCCGCAAGGCAGCTTTTGACATCGCATCCGCATTTGGAAGCGCATTCATCCTTCCTGAGAAGATGTTCCCGGCATTCATCGGACTGTCAGGATCAGGTATCGCCTATGTCTTCCAGTTCGTGCACGCCCTTGCAATGGGTGCAGTTGAAGAAGGTATCCCCTACACCAGAGCTGTCGAGATTGCCGGCGACACGCTTGAAAGCGCATTCACCCTTCTCAGGGACAGCAGGAAGAATCCTGTAGAGCTTGCATCAATGGTATGTTCTGCAGGAGGAACGACAATAAGAGGAATGAACATTCTCAGTGAGCAGGGCTTTGACAATGCCGTCATAAAGGCTGTCAGAGGAGCCACTGAAAGAAGCATAGAACTTGAGAAATCAGCATTGGAGAGTAAGGAAAATGATTGACATAAAGGAACTCAAGACCCGTTACGAGGAAATAAAGAAGAATATCAGCGACCGCTACATGAATGTCGACCTCGACAAGATCATCGCTGATCAGGACAAGAGGAACGCTCTTCTTCTTGAGGTTGAGAACCTCAGGGCAAAGAGAAATGAGAATGCCTCGAAGATGAAGGGGAAGCTCGACAACGAGACCCGTCAGGCTCTTATTGCCGAGGGCAAGGCTCTCAAGGAAGAGCTTGCATCTCTTGAAGCACGTTTCAATGAGGCAGATGCACTCTTCCAGGCTGAAGCGAGGACTATTCCGAACTACGCGCATCCGGATGCTCCTGTCGGCAAGGAGGACAAGGACAGCCTCGCCATCAGGTTCCATCTTGAGCCCAAGCACTTCCCTTTCAAGGCAAAAGATCATGTCCAGCTGGGAGAGGAACTCGACATCCTTGATTTCGACAGCGGTGCGAAGGTCGCAGGCCAGAAGTTCTATTACATAAAGAACCAGGGAGTCATCCTCCAGATGGCACTCGAGCGTTATGCGATGGATATTGTCCTGAAGCATGGTTTCACACCGTTCATCACGCCTGACATTGCAAAGGAGGAAATACTTCAGGGTATCGGCTTCAATCCCCGCGGAGAGGAGTCCAATATCTACACCCTTGAAGGCACCGGCACCTGCCTTGTCGGCACTGCCGAGATTACACTTGGCGGTTATTATCAGAACACGATTCTCGACAAGAGCCAGCTGCCAATCAGGATGACTGGTCTTTCCCACTGCTTCAGAAGGGAAGCCGGCGGTGCCGGACAGTACTCCAAGGGCCTTTACAGAGTCCACCAGTTCAGCAAACTGGAGATGTTCATCTACTGCCTGCCTGAAGAAAGCGAGCGCTTCCATCAGGAGATTCTCTCCATTGAAGAGGAGATTTTCTCAGGTCTCGGTCTGGCATACCGCGTTGTCGACACTGCAACAGGAGACCTCGGTGCCCCTGCATACAGGAAGTTCGACATCGAAGCCTGGATGCCGGGAAGAGGTGAAGACGGAGAATATGGAGAGGTCACGAGCACAAGCAACTGCACGGACTATCAGGCCCGCTCCCTCAACATCCGCTACCGCGATGATGACGGCAAAATCAAATTTGTCCACATGCTCAACGGTACGGCTGTCGCCCTCTCAAGAGCGATTGTCGCGATTATGGAAAACTACCAGAATGAAGACGGGACCATCACGGTTCCTGAGGCACTGAGACCTTATACAGGTTTCGACATTATTGAGAAAAGGAAGTAAAAAACAATGACATCAGCCCTTGTCACAGACTTTTATGAACTCACTATGATGCAGGGGTACTTTCTCAAGCACCACAACCCGAGAGTCGTCTTTGACGTGTTCTACAGGAACAATCCGTTCAATGGAGGCTACACTGTTTTCACAGGAATCGAGGAAGTCATTTCGAAACTTGAGGAGTTCCGCTTCTCAGCTGAAGATATCGCCTACCTTGAAAGCCTGAACATGTTTGACAGGGAGTTTCTGGACTACCTTGCGGGGTACCGTTTCTCAGGCAATGTCTATGCCTTTGATGAAGGCACTCCCGCCTTTCCCGGCGAGCCTCTTGTAAGAGTCGAGTCTACGCTGATGGACTGCCAGCTTGTCGAGGCATTCATCCTCAACACGCTGAATTTCCAGACCCTCATAGCGACCAAGGCCAACAGAATGGTCTACGCGACCCGCGGACATGGTGCGATAATGGAATTCGGTCTCAGGCGTGCTCAGGGCGAGAACGGTGCCCATGCGGCCAGCAGGGCAGCCTTCATCGGCGGAACAAAGGTCACAAGCAACACCTATGCCGGCAAGAAATACGGAATTCCTGTATCTGGAACAATGGCGCATTCCTGGATCATGAGCTTTGAAAACGAGGAAGAGGCATTCAGACAGTTCGCTTCAATCTATCCTGACAATGCCGTCCTGCTCATCGACACATATGACACACTCGGAAGCGGTATTGAGGCGGCAATAAAGATAGGTCTTGAGCAGAAGGCAAAAGGAAAGAAAATCGGAGTGAGGATTGACTCCGGAGATTTAAACTATCTGCCCCGCGTCATCCGTGACAGGCTCGACAAGGCCGGGCTGGAAGATGCCACAATCTGTGTCTCGAATGACCTGACTGAGGAAATCATCCAGACGCTTGTCTCAGACGGCGTACCAATCGACAGCTGGGGCATTGGAACCCACCTTGTCACAGGAGGCACCCAGAGTTCTCTCAACGGTGTATACAAGCTTGCAGCAAAGGAGGAAAACGGTGTTTTTGAACCGACACTGAAGGTCTCCAACAGTTTCGAGAAAACCACAAATCCCGGTATCAAGCAGGTCTACCGTTTCTATGATGAACATGACAATGCCCTTGCGGATCTGATTACCCTTGACGATGAGAAAGTCGAGTGCGGCATCAATCATACATTCTTCCACCCCTTCTCCATGGGAGACTTCTTCGTGATGAAGAAAGAAGCATACAAATATGCAAGGCCGCTTCTTTCACAGAAGATGAAGGACGGGTGCAGAGTCAGCCCTCAGCGCTCCCTCGTTGAGATACAGTCCTATGCCGCTGACAGCCTTTCACACCTTCACAAGAGCTACAAGCGTCAGATCAACCCGCATATCTACAAAGTCTCCCTTTCAAGGAAACTGAGGGATTTGAAAATGAATCTGATTCTGAAGGTCCGCGGAGCTGAATGAACGAAATGCCAGGAGTTTTCCTGGCATTTTTCATAAATCAAGAACCGCATCTGCAATCACATCGCAAAGCTTTTGCTGAAACTGGGTTCCTGCCATCCTCTCCTCTTCTTCAGGATTGGATATGAAGCCTGCTTCAACAAGCACAGAAGGCATCCATGTCGCATTGAGCACCCACAGTCCGCTTTCCTTCACGCCTCTCATCGGTACTGAGGGAAAGGCATTCTCAAATCCTTCGCAGATATTTCCGGCAAGCTCACGGCTCACAATGTCCTTGTAATCATTCAGCTGCGAGTTTGTATAGCTTGAATATTTGAGAATCAGCTCATTGCTGGAATTCTCATCAATCATGGCGACATCACGTTCAGGCTTGACAAAGACCTCAAAGCCCTCCGCGGCAGGATTCTCTGCAGAATTGATATGAATAGAAATGAACACAGGATAGCCAGAAAGGCTGAATGATGTGCCGTTTGCGATATCACATCTTGTCTGAAGAGAGAGAGTGCTGTCATCATCACGGGTAAGCATGACAGGAACACCTCTGTCCTCCAGCTCTCTGGCAAGAGCAAGGGAAATGGAAAGAGTCAGATCCTTTTCCTGGACCGTGGCGCCAAGCGCTCCCGGATCACTTCCGCCATGGCCGGCATCAATAATCACCATAGCCACCGGTCCGCTATATGGATTGGCAAAAACCGAAAGAGGACAAAACAAGGCAAGAAAGAAGGCCAGAAGGAAGCTCAAGCGTCAGCCTCCTCCGGATTTTTCCATTCTTTTGCCAGGGTGAAGAAATCTGTCTTCTGCAAAATTACCTGCTTGGTCTTGACCTCTGTCTTCAGAAGCTGCTTGTCAACATAAGGCTTCCATTTCTCTATGACATTCTTTCCTGCGATTCTGTGAACGGAAAGCGCCTTTGTGTAGGCTCTGTCCATTCCCTCGCAGGGACTCCTGTCCTCTACGATTGAATGCTTGCCGATGAAACGGATTGCGAAATCGCTGGAAGTGAAAACAGGAAAGCCATAAAGATGGCAGCGGGTGCCGAAATCGAAAAGCTGGTAGAACTCTCCAGTAATCTGCTCATCAAAGCCTCTGAGGCGCTGGAACAATGCCCTGTCGTAGAATCCGAGTGCCATGACAGGATACAGGTTTGCCGTCAGCTTGCCGCTTTCAACAGGCGGCATGAAAGAAAGCGGATCTATTTCCTTTCCCTTGAGAAATGGTGCCCTTATGGTCGGCATGACTTCCATATCCTGGTTGAGCATCACAGGCGTAATCATGGCAGGATGGCTTCTGTCACTCATCAAATGAATCATGCGGGAACCGTCAAACCCCAGTATCTGGATATCACTGCGGACAACAAGGAAGTATGTCGCATAGCACTCTGAAGCAAAGGCATTCACCTGCTCTCCTGTCGTGACAAGACTGTTGAAGCAGATGAACGTCACATCGGGATAAAGCGTTCCGAGGTCTTCCTTGTCAAATGTTTCCTCAAGAGTTATGACATGCAATGTGCAGTTCATGTTTCCGATGAACCAGTCGAGCGTAGTCTTCAGAACCTGGACAGTCGAGACATCCAGAATTCCGATTGACAGCTGCTGCTGCCTGTAGAGAGATGAGATGCGCATGCCGACATCCTGCCTGCGCTGTACTGTCTTATAATGTGCTATCATCACTCACCACCAGATCTTCCGGGCGGAAAACGCAGTCCTTGTGATCCGCACCGAGTATTCCATCCAGTTCATCATTCCTCTTACCCATCATAACAGCAATGGTGGTGCTGTCAAAGCCTGTAACAGCCTTACCGAACAGCTGTCCGTCCTCGCCAAGCACCTGCACGACATCACCGCTTTCAAAAACTCCGGATACCCCGACTATTCCTGAAGGCAGCAGCGAGCGGTGCCGCCTGAGCGCATCAATGGCCCCGCTGTCTATGATGATGGCCCCGCGATGGGTGTTGTTTATTATCCAGCGCTGACGCTGACTGAGCCGGGTTCCCGGATGAATATAAGTGCCGGTCTTCTCTCCCTTAAGAATGGAGACAAGGGTATTTTCCTTGTATCCTGAGGCGATGACAGTGGCACAGTCGGCCATTGCGGCAATCTTCGCAGCCATGAGCTTGGTCTTCATTCCGCCTGTGGAGAAAGGCGAACCGGCTCCTTTTGCAAAAGAGAATATCTCATCCGTTATACCATCAACCTCATCAATCATCACGGCATCGCTGTCTGTCTTTGGATTGCCAGTGTAAAGCCCGTCGATATCAGTCAGGAGAACCAGTAGCTGTGCATCAATCTTGGACGCGACAATCGCACTCATCCTGTCATTGTCTCCGAAAGCCGTACCGACTTCATCGATGGATACGACGTCGTTCTCGTTGAATATCGGGACGACTCCCATGGAAAGCAGAGTGGAGACGGATGAGCGCAGGTTGTTATAAGTCTTCCTGTTGTTGACATCATTGCGGGTCAGAAGGACCTGTGAGACGATGATGGAATGCTTGCGGAAAGTCTCACGGTAGTGGTACATCAGAATAGGCTGTCCGATTGATGCACAGGCCTGACGCATAGGAATATGGACAACCTTGTTTTTGTGTCCCAGCTCACGCGCACCAAGCCCCACTGCTCCGCTTGAGACCAGCAGCACCTGGTAACCCATGTTTTTCAGTTCTGCCACCTGACGGCAGATATCATTTATTCTCTCATCATCAATTCCGTTCTCGTTGACAATAAGATTGGTTCCGACCTTTATCACAATGCGGCGCACAGCCGAGAAATCTCTCATAGTGGCAAATCCTCATGTATGAAATGTCTTGCATCAGGTCCGCTGTAGTCTGAAACGCGCTGTCCATTCCCGTCAAGAAGCCATTTTGTAGTTGTCAGGCCATCCAGTCCGACAGGCCCTCTTGCATGCAGTTTTGAAGTTGAGATTCCGACCTCAGCTCCCAGACCGAAACGGAAGCCGTCTGCAAAACGGGTGGAACAGTTTGCAAATACGTCAGCAGAATCGACACTGTTGAAGAAGACAGCCTTGCTGCGCTCATCTTGTGTGATTATCGCATCAGTATGATGAGATGAGTGAGCGGCAATATGCCTTATGGCCTCATCAAGAGATGAGACAATTTTTATCGCAAGCTGCATAGACAGGTACTCAGTATGGAAGTCTTCCTCTGTAGCCTTCACTACATTATTGCCAAGGGGAATGTATTCAAGCGTCCTCTCATCAGCATGGATGAGGACTGAGTACTCGTCGAGAGCTTTTTTGAAACGGGGAAGGAATGCTGATGCGGCTTTTTCATGGACAAGGACAGTCTCCACTGCATTGCATGCAGCAGGATACTGCACCTTGCTGTCTGTAGCGACTCTGACCGCAGTCTCAATATCAGCACTCTCATCAACATAGACACAGCAGATACCATCAGCGTGCCCCATCACAGGGATATGTGTGTGTTCCATGCAGTAGCGGACAAAGGAATTCGAGCCCCGCGGTATGATCAGGTCGACATCCCCTTCCATTGAAAGCATGGTATCGACATCCCTGTGACTTGAAAGCAGCATCATGAAAGGTGCCCCACCAAGGGTCTGTCTTATGATATCCACAAGGGTCTCATTGGTTCTGCTCGCCTCGCTGCCACCTTTCAGGACTATTCCGTTGGCACTCTTGATTGCAAGCGAGACAATCTGGATCAGTGCATCAGGACGTGCTTCAAAGACCATCCCGATAACGCCGATTGGATATGTCCTCTTCTCAAGGACAAGACCTTCATCAAGAAGCCTTTTCTCGACCACGCGGCCAACAGGACATGGCAGTTTTGCAACAGCCCTGACAGAATCAAGAGCACCTGAAAGCTTGCTCTCGTTGAGCACCAGTCGGTGCATAAGCGCATCAGAAAGACCCTTCTTCTCAGCTTCTGCGATATCGGCACGGTTAGCCTCAAAAATCCTCTCTCTGGCGGCATCAAGACCGTCAGCCATTCTCATAAGCATGGAGGAGCGTTCATCATCACCCATCAAAGACAGATTCAGGGCCGCTTTTCTGAGAGCCTTGAAATCATGTCCGTTAGTTGTTTCACTCATACCTGCTAGCATAATAGGTTTACGGGTAATTCTCAATCAGGCGGAAAAAATAAAAGCCAGGAACACATCCTGGCCTTCTGGTAGCTCCCCCTGCAAGATTTGAACTTGCGACAGGCGGATTAACAGTCCGCTGCTCTACCGGCTGAGCTAAAGGGGAATGCTTTATCAAGCAACTTTCATGAGTATATTCACAGGCTCATGCAGTGTCAATACAGTCAGAAAGAAAAATGAAAAAATATCTCCCGCCCTCCTTATGGAGAACGGGAGACGGTTAATGCTCAACTAGTGAATCAGTTGGCTGGATAAATCTTCTCGAGGTAGTCAGCGAACACTTCGTTCAGAAGCGGTCCTTCCTGAACAACTCTGCCGAACATCGTGTATCCATCGCCACCGGCTGCCATGAAGTCGTTCGTGGCAACAGTGTATGATGCATTTCTGTCAAGCGGAGTTCCGTCCGGAAGCAGGACACGGCGGATTCTGGAACCGGCATCGGCGAATCTGCTGTAGACGACCTTGAGATCTGACTGGCTGAATGCAGCATTGGATTCAGGAGCCATTGAATAGCCGTACTCGAGAGCTTCGTAGACCTGCTCGCCAGTGATTTCACAAACGGCGACAGTATTCGTGAACGGGAGAACGTTGTTGATATCACCGAGAGTGACCTCTCCTGCACTGATGGATGCCCTGATTCCTCCACCGTTGATGATTGTGAAATCAGCACCTGTACTGTCAGTGATTGCCTGGCAGATGAGGCGTGAGAGGTTTGTGACTCTTGTTCTCACATGCTCTCTTTCACCATCAAGATCCACAGGAACGTTTGCCACAACCTGGCTGAATCTCTTATCAAGGTCAGAATTGAGGTCCTCAACGTATGATGTGATTGCAGAATCGTCAGCAACGCTTGTGATTCCGAGGCTCTTTGCAAGAGCGCTTGTTGAAGGATCAATCACTTCAGAAGCAGGAATAAGCATTGCACTCTCGCCTTCAGCAACTCCGTCAACAACTGATACATCGACAAGACCGATGTTGTTAAGATAGTTGCCCGTTGAGACGATGAGTGTGTCATTGACTCTCAGTCCGTTCTCGAGAACTGTGTGGCTGTGGCCGTCAACAAACAGATCGATTCCATCAAGATTTGAACAGATTATGTCTGAAGTGAGGCCGCTGCCGTCAGCATCAAGACCGATGTGACCGAGGACGATGACGTAATCACCGATTTCATTGGCAAGGTCGATTGCCTCTTGAGCATACTGGATATAGCTGTCATCCCAGAATGTCAGGCCTTCTGTGTTCTTTGGATGTGACTTTGTTTTTGTGTCAGGTGTGGAAAGACCAATCACGACAACCTTGAAACCGTTGAAATCATAGACCTGATAAGGCTGGAAGACGAGGTTTCCTGACTCATCAACGATATTTGCGGCAAGCACCTTCGGGCCTCCGATTGACTGGCTCATGTCAGCCAGCTCGATGAGGCGGTCAGCACCATAGTTGAAGTCATGGTTGCCTGGAGCAACTGCATCATAACCGAGCATTGCGAGAAGGACGCCTACAGATTCGCCTTCAAAGACATTGGCAAGGTTTGTTCCATGAAGGACATCACCTGCATCCAGAACGAGAATGTTGTCAGTGACTGAACGCCCCATCTTCAGGAGTGTTGAGAGCTTTGCATAGCCAAGAGAGCCATCTGTACCCTCCTCAATTCTTCCGTGGACATCATTTGTGTGGACGACATAGAGATCGAATGTGTCGTCGCCATCGGCCTTGATGATTTCAGTGACGCCATACGGATAGACATTCTGTGAGGTCACAGGCATCTTGCTGACAACTGGAGCGTCTTTTGCAACGGTCACATCCTGAATCTCAATTCCGAGGTAATCTGAAATGAACTGTGAAAGGTCACCGGCAAGCAGATCGATGACTGCTGTGGCATCTGCGACTGTCACGCTCTCAGGGAATGTGACGAAAAGCTTTCCAGGTGCTGTGATTTCATAATATACACCTGAGAGAATGTCAGCATGCTGTGAGAAAGAATAGGCGAAGAAAGCGTTGACTTCCTCATCTGTGATGAAGTCAGGATAGCTCACCTGTGCTTCGCCAGGGACTGCTGAATATGTCAGGGTGTAGCCATAGAAGGAAAGAGTACCGGTCTGCTTGAGTACAACTTCAGACGGGGCCTCATCCTCGACAACCGGCGCAGGAGCCGGAGCGGCAACGACAGGAGCCGGAGCAGGAACGACAATCTCAGGAACAGAACCGACAGGTTCCGTGCTGGAACATCCAGCCAGGACCAGAGAAAGGATCACTGCGAAAATAACGGCAGAAAGTGTTTTAGGAAAACGCTTCACTTAAATCCTCCTTAATTTTGTTTGTGCAGCCGATGGCTTCTGCCATGCTGACAAAATTTCTATTGAAAGAATAACACGGGTAATATAAGAAGGTAACAAAAAAAGAAGCGTGTAAAATGAAATTTTAGAGAAATTTTCAGCTAATGAAAAAAGGCGCACCCTCAAGTGCACCCTTTATGAAAAACCGTTATCAGCAAGATTACATAAGATCCTTTGCCTTGCGAGCTGTGTTTCCACTCTTCTCACAGACAGCATAGTGGCGGAGCTTGCCATTCTCGAAGACACTCTTCATCTTGATGACACCACCCCATCTGCTCATAAGGACCTTAGCACCTTCACGGTGAGCGTTCTTTGAAACATTACCTGCCATATCTCTATTCCTCCGGAAATATATTAATGACAAGCAGTTGCACTTGTCAACGCTGCCTGAGTCAAAAAAAGGATTGCAACACTAAGAAGCAACCCTTTTTCCAGTTGAGCCGACTGTCGGATTTGAACCAACGACCGGCTGATTACAAATCAGCTGCTCTGCCAGCTGAGCTAAGTCGGCACTGTTTGTCTCAGCAACGTTGGCTAACTTACACAATTTTCAAAGTCTTTGCAAGTACCTGGAATCAAAATTATGAAAAAAAGATTCTCATTCTGCTCTGAGGTCAGGTCTGAGCACCGCCGCCCGTCTCAGATAGACCATCTTCGCTTTTTCAGTCTCAGGCCTTCCGACAACAACCATGAGACGGATAACATGAGGCAGCATTCCCGTGATCTCAGCTTCCTGAACACAGAAGAGCGGAATGTTGTCACACCTGCCTGTTTTTCTCAGACTTGTAGCAGCATTCTTTGTCTTCAGGTCTCCGGTCTGAGATAGAAATATGTATGCAATATCCTCACAATCCAGATTATTGCGCTTCAGTATTTCCTCAAACAGCTCGCCGACTGCCTCGTCCATCTCTGCCGGACTGTCCATCTCAACCGTTGTCGCGCCGCGTATTGCAAAGCAGTTTCTCATATCGTAACCCCCCTTGTGATCATGAGCTGGAGCGCATCAGTCACCGTCGATACAGCAAGAACAACCACTCCCCTGACTAAGGTCAGCACTACAGGAGAGAAGAATGCGACTTTCGTGTAGAACATCTGATAGACGCATGCCAGAATAATCCACACGCCCTCGAAGATGACAAGCCAGGAAAGCACATTGGCACAGAATGTCACCAGTGCGAGCATCCCGTCAGCCACATCCGTGAAAAACGACAGCATAATCAGAGATGCAAAGAAGAGATACAGCACCATGAGGTAGGTGTGTATTCTGGATGAGAATGCGAGTGTCCTGCGAAACTCCAGCATGCCCCAATATTAACAGTTTTCTTCCCTGTTGGCAAAGAAATGCCCTGCAAGAACGGCATCCAGCCGGATAAAGAGCTGTCCCTTGCTGGAAAAGCTGACTTCACAGACAGCATTCCTGTTGGACAGGCTCATCGTCCTGCTGTCCAGAAGGAAATCATCAAGCGGCCAGACAAGATCCTTGCAGCTGACACGTGCCTGATGCGTGAGAGAAAACAGGCTTATGTTGGTTCCCGGGGGAAGAGTGAGCGACAGTTCCCCATCCAGAGAGATAAGAAAGTCATTACGGGTGAACCAGTAACGGGGAAAGGAGAAGCGCTCGAAAGACAGCAACAGGTTCATCAGATGATCCATCCTTCCCCCGCCTCCCCCGGCAAGATCATAGCACTCATGATTGGTAAGCATCTTCAAGGCGAGCTCCGTGTCGCTCCAGTCTTTGTCATGAGGACAGGGGGTGAAACCGCTGTCAATAAGCTCCTGACGTCTGGATGTTGAGTCGAAATCTCCTGTCACGTAATCCGGATGCATGCCCCACTCCACAGCCGTATCATAACCGCTGTCACATGCGATGATTCTGTCATAGGACATACTGTAAAGCCGTTCAGGAGCCTCTCCCCCTGTGATAATCAGAGTGTTACCCATGAGCAGAATAATCCTCTGTGCCGTAATTTTGTTCAAGATACATTTTCCTTGTCCGGCAAAGCATGCTGGCTTAGAATTCTCATAGAACAACTTATTAAGGCGGTTTTCTCATGACAAAAGAACAGAAAGACAGACTTGCATACCTCGGAATCCGGGAAAGCGACATCCTGCTCCCCTCTGACAGCGTAGATGCATCCAGATGGGCTGTTGTCGCCTGTGACCAGTTCTCCAGCCAGAAGGATTACTGGCATCAGGTTGAGGCAATAACAGCAGACTGCTGGTCAACATACAACCTCATTTTCCCCGAGTGCTATCTGGAAGATGAAGACAGAGAGGAAAGAATCCGCAAAATCAATGCAAACATGAATGAATACCTTGCAAGCGGCATCTTTGTAACATATAAAGACTGTTTCATTCTTGTAGAGAGAATGACAGAAAGCGGCACACGCTACGGGCTGATGGCTTCACTCGACCTTGAGAACTACTCCTATGCTCCGGACAGCAGGACTCTTGTCAGGGCGACTGAGGGAACAATACTGTCACGCATTCCGCCTCGCAAGGAAATCAGGAAGAATGCCCCTCTTGAGCTGCCGCATATCATGGTGCTGCTTAACGACCGCAAACGCCAGATTATCGAGCCTCTTGTTGCAAGGAGGCCGGCATTGAAGTGCATTTACGACACTGACCTCATGCTCTCAGGGGGACACCTCAGAGGATATCTCATCGACAGTGAAGATGATATTGAAATTATCATCAAGGGGATGGAGGACCTGTACCGCAGCCTCGACATGAACAACCCAATTCTCTATGCGATGGGAGACGGAAACCACTCGCTGGCGACAGCAAAAAGCCTTTATGAGGATCAGAAAAAAGAAAACAGGCAGAAGGCTTTAGCCAGCCCCTCGCGCTATGCGCTTGTCGAGCTTGAAAACATTTATGACCCTGCCCTCTGCTTTGAAGCCATTCACCGTGTTTTCTTCAACACATCGCTTGATGACTTTGTCTCAGAGCTCAAGAAGCACTGCACAATCGTAAGCGCAGATGAGACAGAGGCGGATGAACAGGACTGGCAGCAGAAGCTGGAAGGAGATGACGGATACATACGCTTTGCTGTCGTATGCGGAAAAGACAGCCGTGTATACAAAGTCACTTCAGACAGATATTCTCTTGCCGCAAGCATTATCCAGCAAGTCATTGACAGCCTTCTGCAGCAGGGAAAGACAAGTGTGGACTACATCCATGGAATTCCTTCAACTCTGAGCTTCGCAAAGACAGGAGAGAATATCGCCGTGATTCTGCCAGACATCTCGAAAGAGTCATTCTTCGATGACATAAAGGCGGACGGAGCGTTCCCGAGAAAGACTTTCTCAATCGGGCATGCCCAGGAAAAGCGCTATTACATGGAAGCCAGAAAAATCAAATAAGCCGGCTAACGTCAAAGGCTCCGCTGCGGATTAAGCGGAAAGGCCTTTGCGTACAGTCAATCATCGTGGAAGGGAGCGCATGGACATCCTCATCTCTCTTCCTAACGATGAAATCGAATGAAGATGGAAAAACCGAGACAATCTCATCATAGGTCATGAGTCCCGGCTGAGATGAGACATTGCAACTTGTGGACCACAGAGGACCTGTTTTCTCAATCAGTGCCTGAATGAATTCATCATCAGGGACCCTAACCGCATGTGTCTGCCCATCCTCTCCTGCAAGAATGGCAGTAAGCGGGCATGGCCAGACGGAATAAAGTTCCCGAGGAACGTGAAGATCTGACTTTCTGAGAAGTGAAATGCTTGTAAGCATGATAAAACTTTTTGACTTCGGACGCTGCTTGATCTCATATATCCTCTCAGCACTTTTCTCATCTGCCCTTGCAGAAATGCCATAGACAGTATCCGCAGGAATCACACCGACGGCACCCTCATTCAGCATTCTGGCGATATCTTCAACAGAACCGGCATCGTTATAGTACATCATGAACATCCTCCTCACCAGCTGAGATTCTCATACTCATCCCTCTGTTTTTCCTTCAACTGTGAAGGATGATGACTACGGTTGGAAACAATGGCGACAAGCAATGACACAACCACCGCTGCACCCAGTGCACAGAGCGCGAGAATCCAGGTATCTGTCCCTTCATAAACCGTTATCTTGACCTCTTCTTTTTCAGATGAAGGTGTCATCTCAATGACATCCGGCTCCTGGAAATAATAAACCACGTCTCCCTGCCTGTTATAGCCAAGAGAAAGGGCCACATCATCTGCATAGGACTGGCTTTCCAAGGCCTGCCTTCTCTGGCGCAGGGCTTCGACTTCCAGACGCTTCTCCTCCTCCTGGCGGACAAGTATCTCAAGAGAGGCTTCAAGAGAGCGGTTGACAAGCCAGCCGGATCTGCCGAAAACGGAGAAAAGAACGGTGAAAACCACCAGAAAGACGATTAAGAACAAAAACAGTTTTTTTATTGCCATAGCCAGACTTGACTTGTATAATACCAATATGTGTGGCTTAATGTATATATGTTGAGCCGGAGGTGAAATTATTATGCCAAAATCCAGAAGTACGGCAAAGCTTGTCATCACCAGTGTAGTCATCTCACTGGCTGTAATTGCGGTTTTTGCCCTTGTTTTCCTGAACTATCTTGTTCCCACATACCAGATAAGCGAAGACCAGATTTACTCAGTTCTCATCAGGCTTTTCCCGATTCTCATTGGCCTCATCCTCGTTCAGGTTGGTGTCATGATTGCAAAGCGCCATGAAGACGAGTTCCGTGACCAAGTAGACAAGCTTCCTCCGAATGCTTATACAAAGACATTTGAAAGCGCACCTAAAGACGATCCATACAATATTTCCATCGATGCAACCAGAACACAGGAAGAAGTCGCCGCAAGAACAGCTTCTGCTTCTGAGCCGGCTGCTGTAAGGGAAATCATCAAGGAAGTCCCTGTCGAAAAAGTTGTTGTCAAGGAAGTCCCTGTTGAAGTCATCAGGGAGATTGAGAAAGAAGTTCCTGTAATCAAGGAAGTCATCAAAGAAGTTCAGGTCCCGTCAGAGACTCAGGTCATCGAGAAGGAAGTTCCAGTCGAAGTCATCAGGGAAGTTCCGGTTGAAGTCATAAAAGAAGTCATCAAGGAAGTACCGTCCGGCTCACAGCAGGAAGTTGTCAAGGAAGTTCCTGTAATCAAGGAAGTCGTCAGGGAAGTCCCGATTGAAATCGTCAAGGAAGTCCCTGTTGAGGTTCCTGTAACTGTTGAGGTCGAGAAGATAGTAGAGAAGCCGGTCGAAGTTGAGAAGGTCGTTGAGAAGCCTGTTGCTTCTGCAGCAGTTTCTGCTCAGAAGAGCAGGATGCTTGGCTTTGAGGATGTCCTCAGCGAGGAATGCAGCAGTGCAAGAGCTGACGGTTATGACATCACACTGGCTCTTGTCAGAAAGGCAGATACAGACGAAACAAGTCTGGAGAAAGCTTTCGGTTCAAGCGCATTCATCTTCGAGCGTGAAAACGACTATGCACTTATTTTCAGTTTTGCGAACGAGGCTGAGACAAAGTCCATCATCACAAGCAAGGAAGCTGAGCTTGGAAAGCCTGTTTACTCCATCGCAACCCTTTCAGGAACTGAGGCACAGCCGGACAGTCTGATCAGGCTGGCTGCAGCAGGCCTGTGAGCCTGGAAACATTAAGCTGAAAAGCCGTGGCAGAAATTGTCACGGCTTGTTTTTTCTGCTATTATATCCATCTGAAACGGGGCCGTAGCTCATCTGGTAGAGCGTCAGGTTCGCAATCTGAAAGTGGCGAGTTCGAGTCTCGTCGGCTCCATAGAACAGCATCTTCTTTGAAAGGTGCTGTTTTCTTTTCAGCTGTTGAATCTCATTGAAAGTGTGAAACTCACAGGTCTGGAGTCATCTCCTTCGTAGACTTCAAACGGGATTGAGAAATTCATTGCAAGCGCCCAGCGGCCGAATTCCACTTCCAGCTCGTATACGGAAAGGTTTCCTGTGCTTTTCATATAGTCAGCTCTGGCATCACGCCAGCTGACAAGCTTTGTCACAAAGGAAAGATTCACATCCGGAAGCAACTGGAAACACAGATCAAGGCCTGCCATCAGATAGCTTTCATGTGATGTGATGTTACCTGCCTGGAAGAACACAGCAGGTCTGAGCAGAATCAGCTCTCCCCTGCTGTTGAAACGTGGCATGTAAAAGCTGAGACCAAGGGACAGGCTGTCAGTCAGGTCATCAAGACTGAAATGAACAGTGCCGTCTCCTGTCGAGATGACTCTGCCAGTATAGATTCCTGCAGTGAAGCATTCATCGTGCCACATAAGCCCCAGTCCAAGCTGGAAATACTCACTTCCCGGATTTTCAAAAAACTGTGAAAACAGCATGTTTGTGGCAAAGTCGATGACAGTCTCCACAGGTCTGTCATTTCTGACTAGAGAACTTCCCCCCTGCACCCTTCCCCCAAAGGAGAACGGGCCGAAGGCATAGGCCAGATCCAGCTGGAAGTGCATTTTGAAAAGCATGTCATAAGTCAGCTGTCCTCCTTCCTGCTGACGGTTCTCAAGATCATAGCCGATTGCTGCAGTGAACATTGCATTCTGTCCGCCAAAAGAAAGAGTCAGGGAACTTTCACCTGTATTGAAAAAAGGAAGCTTCTCATCATTCTTGTAAAGCCTGCTGTCAATTGCATCATTGTAGTTGACGCTCAGAAGAAAAGAGCCGTCATTTTCACTTGTGAAAGGAAGAGCTGCCGGATTCGCAAAACTGTTGACATAGCGTCCTGCCTGAGCGACAGACTGAAGGCTGTCCCTGAAAGTGCCCCCGATATAGTTGACGCTGTCCGGCATGATGACAGAAGCAGACAGGCTCACAATCGCCATCAGGAAGACAATCAATGAGAGAAGAAGCTTTTTCATGCTATAGATATTAGCATGACAGGAAAACTAATGTGTAGCTGAAACAGCCACCTGAGTGCTAACATAGCCATATCATGAGGATTTCCGATATCGCAAGACTGTGCGACTGCCAGCTGTTCCTTACAAAGGACACTGAACTTCATGCACTGTGCCATGATTCAAGGGCATGCACATCATCAGATGCCTATTTCTCGTTTCCCGGCATTCATGCACACGGAGATGACTTCATCCCGGATGCGCTTGAAAGAGGAGCTGCGCTCATTGTCACATCGCGCCGTCATGAAGAACTGGAAGGAAAGGTTTCAGTCATTGTCACATCTGACAGCATAAGAAGGCTCTATGCCCTCTCCAGCTATGCCTTTTTCAATGCTTCATCAAATCTGGAAATCATTGCTGTCACAGGTACTGACGGCAAGACAAGCACAGCCTATTTCATCTGGCAGCTTCTGAGCATGACAGGTAACAAATCAGGCCTTGTCTCGACTGTATATACAGACTGCGGGAAAGGACTTGAGGAAAACAAAGGTGGCATGACAACACCTGAAGCCTTCATAATCAGCCAGATGATGGCAGCATCTGTGAATACCGGTGCAAGGTTCTTCGTTCTTGAGGCATCAAGCCACGCATTGAGTGAAGAATATGACAGACTTGCAGGCCTGACTTTCGTGGCATCATGCTATACCAGGATTTCAAGCGAGCATCTGGACTTTCACAAGACCTATGACAGATACATAGACAGCAAGCTCAATCTTGCACGCCGCACATCAGGCCCCGTCTTCGCATATGCGGACAACAAAGAAATTGACAGGATTAAGAGCATTGCAGGAGAACACCTTGTGAAGCTCAGGCAGCCTCAGATTATCTGCCAGGCAGAAAGCGGAATTACGTTTCTATATGAAGGGAAAGAATACAGCTTCCCCTATCCCGAAGATTTCGCTCTTGAGAACGCATTTGAGGCGGCATGTCTGGTCAGTGCCATTACCCAAACCCCGCTTGACTGTCTTCTTTCCAGGCTTCAGGACCTCAGGAATCCTGACGGGCGCATGGAAACAGTGAAATCTGAGAAAACAGAGAGAATGCTTGTCATCGATTTCGCACATACTCCTGATGCATTTGACAGGCTCTTGTCATCTTTCAGAAAGCTGTACCCAGCCAGGCCCTTCACTGCCCTCTTCGGAGCTCCGGGAGGCCGTGACAGTTCTAAACGCCCGCATCTTGGACAGGTGGCAGGAACTTATTGCCATAGAGCAATCCTGAGTGAAGATGACTGGCATGGAGAGAATCCTGATGAGATCATGAAGCAGTGCGCATCTGGAATAGACAATGCAGAATGCGAAGTGATCATGATACAGGACAGGAGAGATGCAATCAGAAAGGCAATAGAGGAAAGCTCAGACGATGAAATCATTTTCTTCCTCGGCATCGGCCATCAGAAGACAATCAGCAGGGATTCATATTCTGTTGTCTGGAATGAGAAAACTGTTGCAGAAGATGAATTGAGGAGGTTTGAGAAAGATTTATGAGAGTACTCCTTTTAAGCGGCGGAGCATCCCTTGAAAGAGATGTGAGCCTGCGCTCGGCGAAAGTAATCAGGGAAAGCCTGCTCCGGCTGGGCCACACTGTACATCACCTCCATCTTGAAGATGGCTGGAAAGCGGATGAGAACTTTCTCCAGTGTGACATCATATGGATTGCAATGCACGGTCATCAGGGTGAAGACGGTATCATCCAGGGTCTATGCGAGTGTTTTGACAGGCCCTATGTCAGCGAGGATGTCCTCACCAGCGCCATAGGAATGGATAAAAATATCCAGAGCGCTCTGTTTGCCCATGCAGGCATCAGCACAGTCCCGTCAATCATGGTGCATAAAGGACAGAAACTGCCTGACTCTCTTTTTGAGAGTGAACGGTATATTGTGAAAATGAACGCAGGAGGTTCATCAATTGCGATGAGCCTTACAGACAGAAGTGGACTTGAAGCGGCGCTGAATGAGGTCTTTATCTATGATGAGGCGGCTCTGATACAGAAAGAAATATGCCCTTTGAGAGAGCTTGAGTGTCTCGCCCTCTTCGATAACAGAAACGATGAGCTCACTGTTCTTGGACCCATTGAAGTCAATGCGAAGCTTCCGTTCTATGTATACGAGAACAAGTATTCAGCCAACATTGAAGTAATCAGGCCTGAAAACGTGAATATCAGCAAGGCAATGAAGGATGAGATACACAGACAGGCGGCAGTCGCGTTTAAAGCCGTACACGGTTCTCTTTATATGAGAATCGACTTCTTTCTATCAGGTGACCATCTAATGATTAATGAGATCAACACTGTACCTGGCTCAAGTCCCACAAGTCACTTCAACATACTCGCAGAAGAATACGGCGGACTTGACAAGACAGTACAGATGCTCCTTGAAAGCGCTCTTAAGCGGTATAATAAACGCAAGGAGCTCAGAAGAAGTCTGTGAAACCGCTTTTCTTCCATGTTGATCTTGATGCCTTCTTCGCGGCAGTTGAAGTGCTCGATCATCCAGAGTATAAGGGCAAGCCTCTGATTATAGGGCATCGCGGTCCGAGAAGCGTGGTTTCAACCTGTTCATATGAGGCAAGAAAGTACGGTGTACACTCCGCGATGCCGATGGAAACGGCACTCAGGCTCTGTCCTCACGCCATCACTGTGCCGGGAAACATGCGACGCTACAGCGAAAAGTCTAAAGAAGTGATGTCAATCATCAAAGATATCGCTCCTGAGTACATACAGGCATCAATCGATGAAGCCTATCTCGACATGACTGGAACGAACCTGATTTACTCAAGCCCAAGGGAAGCTGCCATTCTGCTGAAAGAGCGTGTCAGGAAGGAAACCGGACTGACGATTTCTGTTGGAGCCGCATCATCACGTTTCATCGCAAAGCTTGCATCAGACTACAGAAAGCCTGACGGACTCACAATCGTTCCTGAAGGACTTGAATGTGATTTTGTCGATACTGTCGGACTGAAGAAACTCTGGGGTGTCGGCAAGGCAACACTGGACCGGATGGAAAGATATAACATAAGGACGACACAGGATCTGAGGCAGTACTCTGAAGAGCGTCTGGGCCAGCTTTTCGGACAGGCTGCCGGAAGCTATCTATATAAGGTATGCCGCGGGCAGGATCCGGGGATATATTCAGGAGAGAACAAGTCACATTCGATATCGGCTGAGAGAACTTTCTTCCCTGACCTCATCCAGAAAGAGGCGATTGAGCTTTATCTGCTTGAACTCAGTCAGGAGGTGACCTTCCGCTCTCTCGACGAGCATTTCGTAGCCAGAACCATCGGCATCAAAATCAGATATCCGGATTTCACGACTGTTTCCATTCAGACCACGCCTCAGGATGGCATCTATAACTCATCAGAAGTCTTTGAAAAAGCGAAAAACCTCTTCTGGCAGAAATATAAAGGCGGAGGAGTACGCCTTCTGGGTGTCGGGCTGTACCAGATGTACAGCGGAGATGACATTGAGCAGGAAGAGCTTTTCAAGGACGACGAGAAGAAAAAGCGCTCTCTGGAACGCGTAATCCTGGGCATCAACAAAAAAGGTGCCGGATTGAAAAGAGCAAGCAGTCTCTTAAAGGAAAAGGACTAGCGCAGGCTGAAATAGCAGACAACCACGATGGCAAGAATCACACGATAAACTCCGAAAACGGAGAAATCATGTGCCCTCACGTAGCTCATCAATGCTTTTATCACAAGCAGGGAGACGACAAAGGCGACAGCACTGCCAAGGGCGAGGTACCCCCACTGGCTGGCAGTGAAGGCAAAACCGCTTTTCACAAGTCTCAGGAGGCTTGCTCCCGCCATGACAGGAAGAGCCATGAAAAAACTGAACTCAGCTGCCACAGGCCGGCTTATTCCGCAAATCATTCCACCAAGTATTGTAGAACCGGAACGCGAGGTGCCCGGGATAAGCGCAAGCATCTGGAAGGCTCCCATCTTGAGTGCGTCTGTCACACTTATATCCTCAAGCGAATTGACTGTGGCCTTTATCCTGACCTTTTTTTCCAGAATGATGTAAAGCACTCCATAGGCAAAAAGAGCTGCGGCGATGACAGGCCATACAGAAAGCTTCTCATCAATGATGTCATCCAACAGGAGGCCTGCTACAGCCGCTGGAACAGTTGCAATGAGAACACGTCCCCACAGGCGGAGAGTCTTCATGCTTTCTTCCCTGGTCTTCTTCACAGGCCACAGCTTCGACCAGTAGAGAACCAGTACAGCAAGGATTGACCCCAGCTGGATGACAACCATGAACACGGAGATGAACTCCGGGCTCTGCTCAAGAGGCATCAGCTCATCGAAAAGCAGCATGTGCCCAGTCGATGATACCGGAAGCCACTCCGTTATTCCCTGTATGATTCCAAGAATGATTACCTTTATGCTTTCCACACAGGCAGTGTAATAGAAATAAAGCAGTTCTGGAAGCTGACAGAAAGCCACAAGACAGGGTAATATCTGATTTATGCTGCACATTGTCTTAATCGAGCCGGAAATTCCGCAGAACACAGGAAACATCGCACGCACCTGTGCCGCAACAGGCGTTCACCTTATTCTCGTCCATCCGCTTGGATTTTCTCTTGATGACAGATATCTGCGCCGCGCCGGTCTCGATTACTGGAAAGACCTTAATCTGAGTGAGGTCATGTCCGTACAGGATTTCTTCCAGGACTATGGCGAAAAGAATCTCATCTTTTTCTCAGCCCGGGCCAGAAAGAGTTTTTTCTCCCTCTCATTCTCTCCTGAACAAGACACTTATTTTGTTTTCGGAAAGGAGTCGAGTGGACTCGGAGCCAGTATTATTGAAGAATACAAAGACAGATGTTACCGTCTTCCTTTAAAGGAAGGAACGCGCAGCCTGAACCTTTCAAACACCGCTGCAGTCGCAGTTTACGAATATTTTAGACAGCTTGGCTTTCCAGGCCTTGCGCTGTCAGACGGAGGAATCATTTTATGAAAGCGCTTATTGTCTCAGATATACATGGGAGCCTTGATGCAGCAAGGAAAATCGAGAAGCTTGCACCTTCTTACGACATCATCATCTGCCTTGGCGACATTCTCTATCATGGACCGAGGAACGACCTTCCGCAATCCTATAACCCGAAAGCCGTCATCCCAATCATGAACAGCCTTCAAGACAGAATCATCGCCGTAAGAGGAAACTGTGAGGCAGAAGTCGATCAGATGGTCCTTTCCTTTCCCGTAATGAGCACGACAGCCATCGTATTCGCAGACTCTTTCAGTCTTACGCTCACTCACGGACATATTTATAATGAAGAAAATCCAGTTCCGGGCTCTTCTGTCATGCTTTATGGTCACACCCATATACCAGTCGCTCATGAGAAAGACGGAATCGTTTTCTTCAATCCAGGCTCAATGAGCATTCCTAAAGGCGGCTTCAAGGCGACATACGGTGAATACTGTGACGGCGTCCTGTCAGTCAGGGATCTTGAAGACAGCTCGATTGTCATGTCATACACTCTTCAAGACTGACAAGCTTTTCAGGAAGGAAAGACCAGAGACACTTCGACCCAGGCCCCGACCTGTCTGATTGAGATGCCTCCTTGATGCAGTTTCATAATCTGACGGCAGATGGGAAGCCCGAGACCGCATCCGCCTTCATGCCTGCTGGCATCCCCTCTTGCCCATGGCTCGAAGAAATCCTGACCGTTTTCTGGCAACGTTGCCTCATTTCTCACAAGAATGTTGTTTTCATGTACAGAAATGCTGATTTCTCTTTCAGATCCTGATGCGTTGAACGCATTGTCAAGAAGCTCCTTCATCAGACGCAGGAAAAGGTTTCTGTCAGTCATAAGCACAGCATTGTCTGCACAGTCTATGCTGATGCATCCACCTCTATAATCGGAACAGGCCTCGTCAATCAGAGACTTCACATGATATTCACTGATATCCGTTTTTATATACCCGGATAAGAGATCTGTATAGAATTTAATCTCATCAAGTCTTGCAGTAAGGCAGCCTGTTTCCTCTTTCATTGCATCAAAATAGGCATTATCTGGATTATATATGCCATCTTCCAGGCCTTCAGTCAGCAGCCTGATTGAGGAAACCGGAGTATTGAGATCGTGAGCGATTGAACGCACCCATTCATCACGTGCCTTCCTGTTCTGCTCAAGCCGGGAAGCCACATTCTCGATATGCCTGCTTATTTCATCCAGTTCATATACATCCTGTTTCCCGATTGAGACATCGAAACGGCTTGATGCGATTTGCTCCAGTGCGGTTTTTATTTTCTCTATCGATTTGCTGGTCTGTCTGGAGAAGAACCAGGAAAAGACTGCTGATGCTGCAATTGAGAGCGGAAGTGCCCACACAAGTGTCACAATCATGTTCTCAAGCATGAATCTGACAGGAGAAAGCGTGCTGATGTCGAAAACAAGAATATCTGCAGAAAGCAGCATCTGACTGCCGTTTGAGATAACCACAGTCGCAGCAATATCATCAGGCTCCACAAAATCCGGAAGCAGACAGTAAATTATTGCATCATCTGCCCTGTATACAGATATTCCTCCGCTGTCACTTATGTTTATCTCATATACTGTGGACTCAAGCGATACTTCATAGGACATTGCCCCGATTAAAGGCCGCTTTTCAGCTTCTGATGCGAAATCATTATCTTCCCCCGGGGCAAATCCATAAAGAAAAGTCTCATCACTTCCACTACGGACGATAAGCCCGGAGATCCTGTCATCAATGCACACAGTCATTGCATCCCAGATGTCATCCTCATCAGGAATCTCATCCTTGGCTCTCAGCACTTGAACAAGTCTTGACACATACTCACCTGCCACGGCAGAAGGCCAGAATGAATTCATCCTCTTCACAGAAAAGAGACTTATCACTCCCTGGACAAGTCCCATCAGAAGAACACAGACAAGCATTGATATGAAGATTCTGAAAAAGTATCTGCCAAGAATACGGTTTTTCACATCATCTCCTTGTCGCACGGATGAAAGCGGTAACCGTAGCCTCTGACTGTATCAATCCAGCTGCCAGGCCTGAGTTTTGCCCTGATATTCTTAATATGGGTATCCACAACCCTGTCATAGCTGTCTTCAGAATAGTCAAAGCATTTCACCAGTATTTCAGAACGGGGAACAAGATCTCCGTTCCTGGCAGCAAGACAAGTCACGATTTTCCATTCTGCAGCAGTAAGGCTCACTTCCTCTCCATTCACTGTCAGCCGGTGCTCCTTTGAGTCTATTACAAGGGTGTTCCCACCATCACAGAATCTCAGACAGTCACTTGTCTCATCTTTGTCTATGCGGCGGAAGAGAGCCGCCACACGCAGCACAAGTTCTTTCGGGCTGAAAGGTTTTGAAATATAGTCATCAGCGCCGAGTTCAAAACCCTTTATCCTGTCTTCCTCATCACTTCTGGCAGTCATGAATATGACAGGGATACCGGATTTCCCTTCTCGCAGCTCTTTTACAAACTCAAAACCGTCACCGTCAGGAAGCATCACATCCTGAATAATCAAATCAGGCTTACTCTGAGCAATAGCTGCCCTTTCTTCAGCCACTGTACCTAAGCCCCTTGCTTTATATCCGGACAGTTCCAGATAGCGGACGACACCATCCCTTATAGTCTCATGGTCCTCCACCACATAAATCTCTTTCATGCATTCAATAATCATCTGTGTAGGTGTGATGAGGCAACAAGAAGAAGGAAAATTCACAGAAAAAACAGACATACACATCTTTCTCTGCTAAGATTGATTCATGCTTGAAGCACTTGTTTACATCACTGTCATGGCAATTTCCCCAGGGCCGAATACGATTCTCAGCATGGTGAATGCCTCACGACATGGGCTTAAGAAAGGCATCTGGCTGAATCTTGGCATGCTTGCAGGCATCACTATTGTCACCATTCTGTCTTTCATCTTCTCTTCTTTTTTCTACCGGTATATACCGCAGGCTGAGCTGATAATGAAAGCTGTCTGCTTCATCTATCTCATTTTTCTTGCGCTGAAGATGCTTTTCATGAGTGTCTCCAGCGAGGCAAGTGCTTCAGAAGGCTTTGTACAGGGAATGATTCTCCAGCTGATTAACGTGAAAGTAATACTTCTTGCCCTCACGGCGGTTAGCACATACATCATTCCGATGACAGATTCCACTTCCAGACAGTTTCTTCTGTCAATGCTCATTCCTCTGGACTGCTTCATCAGCGGACTTGTCTGGGCCATAGGAGGAAGTCTGCTTAAATCATTCTTTTCCAGACATACCAGACTAATGTCAGTATTGTTTTTTCTGGCACTGGTGTGGTGTGCGCTCAGGCTTTTCATTTGACAGAAAAAGATGATAGCTTAATTGCATGCTAGCATTTCTGAGGAAGGTCTATCTTCTGCCTGTTTATGTCTACAAGTACTGCATATCCCCGATGCTCGGGCCAGCCAAGTGCCGCTATACACCTTCATGCTCCGCATACTTTGAACAGGCTGTGCTGAGATTCGGAATAATTAAAGGAAGCATACTCGGCTTTGCGCGCCTTTTCCGCTGCTCACGTTTTTTCTTAGGCGGCGTGGATGAGGTTCCTCAGACATTCTCTTTCAAGACCGTCAGGGATGGCTACATTATTTACAGGAAACATAAGTCTTGACATTATCAAAGCTTAATATTTAGTTAGCCGCCCTTTCAAAGTTTCCCGGCCAACACTTGCACATAGTTTATCAGGACATCGAGGGCATTCTGGTTATACCCTCCTTCAGGAATAATCAAATCAGCATATTCCTTGCATGGCTCAATAAAATTCATATGTCCGGGACGGACGACATTCACGTACTGCTCGACAACTGAATCAACAGTCCTTCCTCTCTCGCTTATATCTCTTTTAAGTCTTCTGACAAAGCGGATATCAGCAGGAGTGTCAACGTAGAGTTTCAGATCCAGCAGGTCCCTGATACGCTTGTCATACAGCACCATGAGTCCGTCAACGATTATGATTTTTTTAGGCTCGACATGGAGACGTTCCTCACGTCTTCTGTGATGGACAAAGTCATACTGAGGCATCTCGATTGCCTTGCCGTTTTTCAGGTCGGCAAGATTTTCCAGCATCAGGTCCATATCAAAAGCATCCGGATGGTCGAAATTATAATCCGTTATATTAGCATTGCTGATGAACTCAGCACTCTTGTAGTAGTTATCCTGCTCAATGCAGACAGAGTCCTCATGCGCCTCTGTAATCTTCCTGACAACGGTGCTCTTTCCAGAACCGGAACCACCTGTTATTCCAATGAGTTTGACATTCATCGCATCACTTCCACGGTATAGCTTGTACGGCTTTTGAATATTGCACCTGCATCAAGTACAGGAGACGGGAAATCTTTTCTGTTTACAGCATCAGGGTATTCGCTTGTCTCAAGCGCCAGGGCGCAGAAAGGACCGGTATGAGGCCAGTCAGAATCTGTCACAGGATTGAACTCACCTGTATAAAGCTGTATTGCCGGGCGGTCAGTATTAACTGTGAGCCTCAAGCCATCACACTCAACGACAGCCTTTCTTTCAGCATTGAAGACATAACAGTGATCGTACTTTCCATCCCTTCTTTCTCCAATACTGTGAAATGAGGTGAAGTCAAAATCAGTACCGCATACAGGAACGACATCTGTAGGAATCAGGCTGTCGGAAACCATCACAGCTCTGTCAGCAGAAATCTGTACCCTGTGATCAAAAATACTGCTGCCGTCCCCTTTCAGGTTGAAATAAGAATGGTTCGTAGGGTTTACGACACACTTCCTGTCACTCTGCATTGTATAAGAGATAGTCAGACGACCCTTCTCAAGAAGATAAGCCACAGTCACACCTATATTACCTGGAAAGCCGCCTTCCATATCCCTGTGCTCTGTATTGAGAACAACAGAATTCTCTGTCTGGAAGAGAATGTTCCAGATCTTCTGTCCCAGATTAGCAGATCCGCTATGGAGGTTGTTTTCTCCATTGTTCTTCTCCAGTGTGTACTCTTTCCCATCAAGAACAAATCTGCCAAATGCGATTCTGTTGGCATAGGGTGCAACACACTGTCCCTTATATGACGGATCGTCAATATAACCTTCCAGCGAGGGTGAAGAGAACACGATATTTCTTTTTTCTTCCCCGACAGGGACGATGAAACTCTGAATGACAGCACCTAAAGTGAGCACAGAAACAGAACATCCTGTTTCATCTGTGATTGTGATTTTCTTGACTTCCTCTTCATTAAGAGTGCCGAATGCGGATATCTGAATAGCCATAATGTTGAATTATAGCCTATGAAGGAGAGTATGGGGATAAGCAAAAGCAAGAAAATAAGAATTATATTCATCATAGGAATATACATTCCTTTTTCGGCTTATTAATTTTCTTTATAAACAAGAGAACATAACAATACTGAACCTGAAACGGTTTGAATCTTTTAATTTACTGCTTTTCAAGAATGCGGATAAGATCTTCAACCTTGCTTTCAGGTTTCTGACTGTAGACAAGGCCGTACTGAACCTTGTAGTTCCAGTCTACAGGAAGAACATTGAGACCGAATGAAGACAGATCCATGTGCTGAGACACAAGTAAAAAGTCTTCACACGAAGAAAGCTCTTCTAGAAAAGTCATTGTGATGACATCATAGTGGACTATTTCAATCCTGCTGTGAAAATCCCTGAAATCACCTACCAGTACATCAATACGTCTGTTGAACTTCTCATGAGGTACAAAGAGCTTTTTCTCATACAAATCCTCAATGTCGAGTTTCTTCTTGCCGGCATTATCACTGTTTTTTGAAAATGCGACAGCAATATTGTCATTGTAAAGCTCAAAGGCTTTCAGCCGGTTGCGTTTCAAGAATGAGTCGTCATAGAAAGTCATTGCAGCATCAAAATCACGGCCGCACACCTTCAGGCTTGATGTTGCATTTACACCAGAAGGATCAAAGAATCTCATTCTGAACCTTGTTTCTTGAGCAAGTGATTTCAGCTTCCTGTCCACTGACCGGCAAAGAGATGCAACAGAAATGCTTCCTTCTCTTTCTCTCTTGAACTTCTCTGCTTTCAATTCAGCATCAATTACAAGGCGGTTGATTTTCTCACAGGCATTGGCATATACCTTTCCTGTCTCGCTGAGTTCGACACGCTCATTGTCCAGCCGTACGTATAAAGATGAAGGAATGCCTTCATTCAGACTCTCCAGATGCCTTCTCATTGTTTCCTTTGAGACATTATGAGAAGAAGCAAGTGCATTCATATCCGGATTATCCCGAGCCTGAGCAAGCAGATTATACGACTGGTTATAGAGCATGGTCTCAGTCCTTATCATCCTCCGTCTTGAGAACAGCCAGGAATGCACTTTGCGGAATCTCGACGTTTCCAACCATCTTCATGCGCTTCTTTCCCTCCTTCTGTTTCTCAAGGAGCTTTCTCTTTCTGGAAATGTCACCGCCATAGCACTTAGCCGTGACATCTTTGCGGTATGCAGAAATTGTCTCACGGGAGATGATGTTTCCTCCGATTGCACCCTGAATTGCAATTTTGAACTGCTGACGGGGAATTTCATCCTTGAGCCTCTGGCATACCTGTCGTCCACGGCTCTGTGCGTTGTCCTTGAACACAAGCTGGCTGAGAGCATCAACAGGTTCTCCGTTGACGAGGATATCAAGACGCACAAGATCAGTCTTCTTATAGCCGATGACTTCATAATCAAAAGAGGCATAGCCACGAGAAATGCTTTTCAGACGATCATAGAAATCAAAAAGAACCTCTGCCAGCGGCATCTCATAAATGAGCTCAACGCGCTTCTGGTCAAGATAGTTCATATTTGTCTGATAGCCTCTTTTCTCCAGACAGAGGGATATGACAGGCCCGACATAGTCAGTCGGGGTAATTATGTTCGCCTGGATGTAAGGCTCTTCAACGCTTTCTATTCTCATCACTTCCGGATATTCCAGAGGATTGTCTATATTCAGCGTATCTCCGTTCTTCATATGCACTATATATCGCACAGAAGGGGACGTGAAGACAATGGAGAGGTCAAACTCCCTTTCAATCCTTTCCTGTACGACCTCAAGATGAAGCATGCCGAGAAAACCGCAGCGGAAACCGAAGCCAAGAGCAGCAGAACTGTCTTTCTCGTATACGAGGCTGGCATCATTAAGTTTCAGCCTCTCGATGGCTTCCTGAAGTTCCTCATAGTCATTGCTGTCAACAGGATAGATTGAAGAGAATACTACAGGTTTCACTTCCTTGAAACCTTCAAGCGGCTCAGGTGCCGGATTCCTGACTGTTGTGACAGTGTCTCCGACTCGGATGTCGCTGATGGTCTTTATACCTGCAATGAAATATCCGACATCTCCGGCATTGAGGACTCCAGTAGAGACAAGCTGAAGCTGGAATATGCCACAGTCTTCAACCTTATACACAGCATCGGAGTGCATGAACCGGATTTCATCACCCGTCTTCAGAGTACCGTCAAACAGACGGCAATGCACGATAACTCCGCGGTATGAGTCATAGTGGCTGTCAAAGATAAGGGCTTTGAGCGGATCCTCATTCTTTCCGGAAGGAGCAGGAATCTGGTTTACAATCGCCTCAAAGAGCGAGTCAACTCCTTCACCTGTCTTTGCAGAGACGTAACAGGCACAATCAGGATCAAGTCCAAGATCATGGTCAATCTGGTGCAGGCAGGACGGGATATCGGCACTTGGAAGGTCTATTTTGTTGATTACCGGAATGATTTCCAGGTTGTGCTCCATCGCAAGATACATGTTTGCAAGTGTCTGAGCCTCGACTCCCTGAGAAGCATCAATAAGAAGAAGTGCTCCCTCGCAGGAGCTTATAGCTCTAGATACTTCATAGGTGAAGTCAACATGGCCCGGAGTATCAACGAGGTTGAGCTCATAATCCTTGCCGTCTGCCGCACGGTATGGAATCGTGACAGCCTGACTCTTGATGGTTATTCCTCTTTCCTTCTCGATATCCATGTTATCAAGAAGCTGACTGCCCATCGGCCCGCGGGATGTAACCAGACGGGCCTTCTCGATGAATCTGTCAGCAAGAGTGCTCTTGCCATGGTCAATGTGGGCAATTATACAGAAATTGCGCTTTAATGATGTGTCTGTCGCCATATATCAAACCAGCTGGGATACATGATGCTCAGGTTCGAATCCGAGAAGTTCACGGATCTGGGCATCATCAAGGGTTTCCTTCAGGCAGAGCTCTTCTGTCAGCCTGTCAAGCTGATCCCTGTGCTCGCTGAGTATAGTTCTTGTAGTGTTCAGGCACTGGTCAAGGATTTTCTCCGTCTCCTCATCAATACGCTTTGCTGTCGCATCAGAGAAGTCCTTGTGCTGAGTGATCTCACGTCCCAGGAAGAGAGGTTCACCCTCACTCGACAGGTTGATGAAACCAAGATCGCTCATTCCCCATTCAGTGACCATGCGCCGAGCCATAGTCGTCGCCTGCTTTATATCATTGGATGTGCCGGTTGTGGTCTCTCCATAGACAAGTTCCTCAGCGACATAACCGCCCATGCAAATCACGATTCTGTCCATGAGATAGCCTTTACGCAGTGTATACTGATCCTTTTCAGGCAGTGAGATTGTAAGACCAAGTGCATTGCCATGTGGGATTATGGTCACTTTGTGAAGCGGGTCTACATGCTTGAGGTAATAGTGAAGCAGCGTATGTCCGGCTTCATGGTAAGCTGTGGCTTTCTTCTCCTCGTCAGTCATGAACTTGCTCTGGCGTGCGACACCGAGAATGATCTTGTCACGTGCCTGCTCGAAATCATCCATGTTGACGGTCTCACGCTTTGCTCTTGCAGCATAAAGAGCCGCCTCATTGACAAGATTTGCAAGGTCAGCACCAGAAGAACCGGGTGTAGCTCTGGCAACTCTCTCAAGGTCGATATCCTGTGAGCATTTGACCTTGGCACTGTGTATTCTCAGGATATCAAGACGCTCCTGGACATCAGGAAGATCAACTGTGACCTGTCTGTCGAATCGTCCCGGACGCAGAAGAGCAGGATCAAGGACATCAGGTCTGTTGGTTGCTGCAATGACGATGACACCGGGATCGGTTGAGAAACCGTCCATTTCAACCAGAATCTGGTTCAGTGTCTGCTCTCTCTCATCATGGCCGCCGCCAAGGCCGCTACCACGGCTTCTTCCCACAGCATCAATCTCATCAATGAAGAGAATACATGGGGCATTCTTCCTTCCGGTCTCGAAAAGATCCCTGACACGGGCGGCTCCCATTCCGACAAACATCTCAACGAAATCAGATCCTGATGTATGGAAGAAGTTCACGCCTGCTTCTCCGGCTACAGCCCGGGCAAGAAGAGTCTTACCGGTTCCCGGAGGACCGACCAGAAGGACACCTTTCGGGATTTTCGCTCCGATTTTCACATAGCGCTCCGGGTTCTTGAGGAAATCAACGACTTCCTGAAGCTCGTACTTGCTTTCCTTCTGTCCTGCGACATCCTTGAAAAGAACCTTGTTGTCTTTTGATGAATACTGTACGGCATGGCTCTTTCCGAGCTGGCCCATCATCCTGTTGCCGCCTGCCGCACCGACCTGACGGTACATCGAGACGATGATTACAAGGAAAACAATCCAGGGAAGGAGGTTGAGAAGGACAACCCAGAAGGATACTGAAGCCACAGAACCGGCAATTTCAACACCGTACTGGCTGAGTTTTTCCATCAGAGACGCATCATAGTATGGAATCCTCGTGGTTCCATAGAAACCGCTGTCAGTAAGGAACGTGATGACTGTCTGGTCTTCTATGTCAGCCTGAATGACAGAACCGCTCTCAACAGCACTCGTGAATGCGGAATAAGTCACTTCAACAGCTCTCTGGCTGTTTCCCTGGCTGAAGAAAAGGAAGGCAAAAGAAATAATGAGAGCAAGGAAAATGAAAAGAGTGAAACGGTTTCTGCCGTTCATCTTGAAACGTGATTCCCCCTTGTCATCACTGCCCCAGTAGCGGTACTGGTCATATACGTTCTTTTTCTTCTTGTCTTTGTCTTTATCTTTCTTCACTTCATCCGGCTTGTCATCCGAAGGCTGACCGGAAGAAGGTGTCTCATTCTGTTCAGGCATGCCTGCCCGCCCGGATTCTGTATTTTTTTTCTCTTCTTCTTTATGTTCGTCCATATCAAATCCAAAAAATGCAATTGAGTAAAATATAATATTTTAATAAAGCACTTGCAAGGCAGACTTCAACATCTGACTATTTCCACTCCCTCAAGGCTCTCCCAGTCAGCACTTCTCATACTGTCGCTGATGCGGTTATGAGCACCGAAAGCAGCGGCGAAAACCGCTTTTATCCCCTCTCTGTCCTGAAGGACAAGAACATAATGACAGCCCGGAGGAAGAACCGGGACAGCTCGTCCGCAGTGCATGATCTCATCCCCTTCCTGGCTGAAGCGGATTATTGCAGGTCCTTTGAGAAGACTGGTGTCTATACGAAGCGCATCCCTGGTGTCGCTTTTCTCAAGTTTCAGTCCAAATGGAAGGCTGCAGGGTGAAGAGAACGGAGTGCAGAAAAACACAGGCGCCGGATAGAAGCGTACCTCATCACCTCTGACCCTGAGGGAGAAAGAGCGTGCATCAAGCACGCCAGAAGAGGCGATTGCACTCACAATCTGCCTGCGCTCTCCTTCAGAAAGACGGGAGTTCTCGTACATACTGTAAACCGTATAAAGAGCCTTCAGCTGTGAAAGCGGAGAAGCAGCAAGAAAAGCCTTCCTGCTGAAAAAACGATAGCCTGTACACTCAGTAACTTCTATGTTTTTAAGCTTGTCCTCAATCTGAGAGACATTTTCAGCTATATGGCACAGAGTGTCACAGATATCCGTTTCCAGATAAGGAACAAGAAGCCTGCGCACTCTGTTGCGCATACAGAAAAGAGTGTCGTTAGTGCTGTCGTTGCTTGGAGAGAAACCGCAGGAGGTGACAAAGCGGACAATATCAGCACGCTCAGCTTCAAGCAGAGGCCTCACGATACTTCCTCTCACAGGTCTGACTCCGGCAAGGGAAAGAAGAGTGCCTCCGGACAGCAGCTTCATCAACACGGTCTCAACCTGATCATTCCTGTTATGGGCTGTCGCGATGATGCCCCGGTTCTCGAATACCCGGTAGCGGGCATCTCTTGCCGCCGCTTCTATTGTAATACCCTTCTCTCTTGCAATGCGCTCTATTTCTCCGCGTTTAAGAGTGACAATCTCCAGAGGAATATCAAGCCGTGCACAGTTGCCACTGTTGATTTCAAGTTCCCTGGCCAGCTCCTCTTCTGGTCTCAGGTTGTGATTCACATACAGCGCACTGACCATGGAGAGGTGTTTTTTCAAAAGAATGAGAAGACACAGTGAATCATAGCCGCCGGAAAAAGCCACTGTCACATGACAATCCCGGATCCAGCCGTTTCTCTCAATGAATGATTTCACTGACTCTTCTGCTTTCACCTATCAACCCTGAATGAATTAATCTCCTGCTCAAGACGGGCCATGTCAAAGCCATCTATCAGCAGTCTGAGGCCTCTTACAGCCTCATCCTCTGCAGCGTTGACAAGCTGTCTGTCCTCCTGACTGAAACGGGTGAGCACATGGTCGATTACAGACACTCCCTCCTGTGGACGTCCTACACCGATGTAAAGGCGCATGAAACCTTCCGGAAGAGCCTCCATCATGGACTTCAGTCCGTTATGACCTGCATTTGCCCCTTTTGCTCGGAGCCGTACGCGGCCACAAGGCAGATCCATCTGATCACAAATCACCAGAACCCTGTCGCCATCACTCACTGTCTTTGCCACGGCAAGCCCTGAGCTGTTCATATAAGTGAGAGGAAAAACAAGCTTCACTTTCTGGCCGCTTTCAGAAGTTATGATGCAGCTCTTATAAGAAGAAAAACAGCGTCTTACCAGTTTTTTCCGGTAAGATGCTGCCAGTTTTCCGAGTGTCTCCACTCCGGCATTATGCCGTGTGCCTTCGTACTTCAGCCCGGGATTCCCTAAGCCAAAGATAACAAGCATTATTTTGTCTCAGGTGCTGCGGCGGCTGCTGTGTCTGCACTCTCAGCTGCGGCTGCATCCTCTGCAGGAGCTGCTTCCTCAACCTTGACTGCCTTGACTGTTGCAACTGTCTCATCTTCAGGTGTGTGAATCTTGACACCTTCAGCGACAGCAAGCTGACCGACACGGATTGACTCGTTGAGCTCAAGAGCTGAGACATCAACCTTGATTTCAGAAGGAAGATCCTTCGGAAGACATTCGATATCGACTTCGTGAAGAACCTGATCGAGAACACCGCCGTTCCTGACACCGGCAGGAGTGCCGACAAGCTCGATGACAACATGAGCCCTGACCTTTGAGCCTGCTGTGACTTCATAGAAATCGATGTGCTGGATGATTCCCTTCAGGAGGTTCTCCTGATAGTTCTTGACGAAGACTGTATGGTCTGTTCCGTCAACAGAGAGTGTGACCAGTGTGGAACCTGTGAAAGTGTGCATCTTCATGCCGAATTCTTTCGCATTGACTGCACAATGAACAGGTGCCTGCTTTCCGTAGATGACTGCAGGAATATAACCGGCTCTGATGAGACGGCGGCTGCCTGCACTTCCGAAGTCAGTTGTCCTTGACTTTGCTGAAAGAGTGACTTTATCGCTCATTTCCTTTTCTCCTTGTACTCTCATTGGATGAATCCAATTACCATGGATGTGGTGCGCATGCGCGCAAGGGCTATCTTAGCACTTAAATCAGAATAATTGCAAGCAAAGAAAAAACCTCATTTCTGCTTGGGAAATGAGGCTGGATGCTTCTGGGAAGGCAGGACTCGAACCTGCGATGCCGGCACCAAAAACCAGTGCCTTAACCACTTGGCGACTTCCCAAACATGCTTACAGAGGTTAGCAAATCGCCCTGTATATGTAAAGTGGCGTCATCAGGAGCCCTGTACTGACTCAAGCTCCTTTGTGTATGCTTCAATGACCTTCTGTGAAAGCAGATTCCTGAATGAGCTGGTAATCGGGTGGACTATGTCCTTGTACTCCCCGTTATGGACCTGACGTGACGGCATTGCAATAATCAGCTTGTCTCCTGTGGAGACAATTTTGATATTGTGAACGACAAGAACCGAATCGAAAACTACTGTCGCGAAGGCTCTCAACTGCTCTTTCTGGGACACCAGCCGGATTTTTATATCTGTTACTTCCATATTCTTTACCCTGAGACACAATAATACTACTCTCAGCCATACTTATCAATTAAAAGCTCGCCTCAGAGTGAATATTTTTACAAAATCCTGTCTTAATTATATGGAATTTTCCATCTTTTTCTGAAAAAAGCTCGCAGATACGCTCCCTTTCTTCAATCGATTGCATCACAAGCAGCTGGCTGGAACCAGAACCGCTGGTTGAGAAATATGTCACAGTACGGGCAATCTCAAGAAAATCCTCATCTTCAAGAACAGGCTGGATGCAGTCAAAATCATTGTGGTAAAGAATTGACCATGAGTGAAAATCCGGATTCCACGCGGCAAGCGGAATCTTCGCCTCTTTCTTCTGGTCAGCCAGTCGGAAAGCCTGTGCGGTGGAGACCCTGTCACCTTTTCTGATGACAATGAGAGCAGGCAGGTCAACGGCCTCTTTCTGCGTGAGAATCTCCCCTCGCCCGGTCGCATGGGCACAGCATAAGCCTGATGTGAAAAACGGAACATCCGAGCCAAGAGCCAGAGATGCTTTCATCAGATCATCATGGCTTAGTGGATAGCCCGCAAACTCATTCAGGCATGTCAGCGTAACGCTTGCATTCCCAGAACCGCCGCCCAGTCCGGCCTGAGATGGAATATGTTTCTCTATTGACACATCAAGAGAGAAAGTCAGGCCGCTTTGAGAGGAAAACAGACGGGCAGCCTTCTCTATGAGATCGGTTTTACCCTCTTCCAGATAGCTCTCGTTTCCGTGGATTCTCACTGAAAAAGAAGAAGCCTCCTCATACTCGAAATGCAGCCTGTCAGCAAGGCTGATCAGATGGAAATAGGTATCAAGATCATGATACCCGTCTTCCCTTTTACCCATTATTTTCAAGCCGATGTTCACCTTTGCGCGGCTCAGTCTGTCAGCACATCTCACAGCACACCCTCTCTTTCCAGCATCTCAAGCACAGCCCTTCCGTCATCAGCCCATACGATGTGGGCTGATGGATTTGCCGGCGAAGGATGCATGATTTTTACAACTCTTGTCTTTCCAAGCTTCAACAGCTGTCTTTCAGCATAGTTTCCGATTGCAACCGCAGTCTCAACATCATATTGCGTGATTATGAAATCAAGATAATCAAGACACAGCGGCTCAATCAGGGCTCTGTCTCTCCGGCTGAGTCTGTCCGGTGTGATGTTTCTTCCGCTGTCCCTGTCAAGAAAGGCAAGCGGACAGAAATTCTGTACAGTGGCAAATGCGAAGAAATCCCTGACATCAGGCCACCGGCTTCTGATCATCGACCAGAAATGCCTTCCGCTGGGCTCATCTTTTGCTGTGCTGAAACCGAGTACTGGCTTTTTCGGATGTTCCCGCTCTGGCCTTGCTATTTCTCCTTCAAGTCCCAGATAAGAACGCACCATTGAGACAGAGCCGAAAGGAACTCCCGTCTGGGCCATTCCGTCAGGGCCTGGATTCATTCCGATGAACATGACACGGTTTTCTCCACCCAGTGCCATGTCCTGATACCTTTCGTACATGTTCCAGGCATACTCAAGCGGGTTATATATGTATCCGTCAAAATCCAGCTCCAGTAGATCCAGTGACTGGCACAGCTTTTCAGTGCGGCTGATGAAACATTCATCCATATGGAAAGAGTGTAGCATAAGAGCTTTTTTCGGTGTACTCTTTGATAGCAATGGCTATAAAAGGAATCATCTTCGACAAGGACGGAACCCTCTTCAACTACGCAGAGGTCTGGGGCCCTGTAATCAGGGACTATGTCGACACGGTTCTCATGACCTTCAACATCCGCAACAAGAAGAAAGCCCGCCAGAAAATCTATGAGATTGTCGGAATCGATGACAGGGGCCACAACTACCCGGACGGCTTTCTGTTCAACCATGACAAGGTTGTGCGCATCTTTTTCAAGATTCTCCGTTTCTGCATCGAGAACCACATAAACCCTGTCAAGCTTTACCGTCTGCTGACAATCCTCCTGAACAGCCAGAGCCGCAAAGTCATCACTAAGCTCAGACAGATTGATTTCTCACGTCTTGATGATCTGATGCAGAGGATTAATGAGAGAGGAATCTACATAGGACTTGTGACCAATGACATAACCGCAAACACCATGGGCTTCATGGAAGTGATGGGAATCACGAAGTATGTGCACTTCCTCAGAACAAAGGAATCCAACTGCCGCAAGAAACCCAACAGCGAGTCCATCAGGCAGTTTGCAAGTCTATTCGGACTGAAGAGCGAGGAAATCGCGATTGTCGGAGACTCGATTGTCGATATGGAATATGCGCATAACGGCCAGGTCGGCTATACCGTTGCAGTCATGACCGGCTATGGCAAGCGTGAGGTGCTGGAAAAATATGCAGATGTCATATACGACAGGGTTGAAGATTTAATCAACGACCCTGTCATCCTGCCAGAATGACTGAGAGAGGTACCTCTCCCCTGTATCCGGCAGTATTACAAGCACCTTGTCTCCTTTCTGTGCCTTTTTCAAAGCTGCGGCAAGCGCCGCTCCCGAGGAGATTCCGCAAAGCAGCCCTTCAGATCTCGCAAGAAGGCGCGTGCATTCATAAGCTTCCTCATCACTCACCGTGACAACCTCATCCACAAGGCTTCTGTCCAGGACACCCGGTACGAACCCGGCTCCTATCCCCTGTATTCCATGACGCCCGGAATATCCCTGGCTGAGAACCGGGGACAAAGCCGGCTCAACACCGATGAAACGGGCTTTATATCCTTTTTCCCTGAAGTATCTGGCGATGCCGGTGATTGTGCCTCCGCTGCCTATTCCCGCGACAATCATGTCAAGACTGTCAGAAAAATCCTTCTCAATCTCAACCGCTGTAGTACGGTAATGAGCAAGGGCATTGTCAGGGTTGTCAAACTGCATCGGGATGAATGCGTTCTTCATTGAAGATGCAAGCTGTCTTGCCTTCTTTATCGCGCCGTTCATTCCCTCAGAGGCAGGACTGAGTACAAGTGAGGCACCAAGCGCCTTCACAAGCATGCGCCGCTCTTCAGACATGCTCTCAGGCATTACGATAATACATCGCAGATGGAGCATTGAGCAGATACCGCTGAGCGCGATACCAGTATTGCCGCTTGTCGGTTCAATGATGACTGTTTCCTGATTGATTTCACCCCGGTCAAGAGCATTTCTTATCATGCTGTAAGCTGCCCGGTCCTTGGCAGAGCCAAGCGGGTTGAAGCGCTCTGCCTTCACATAAACCTCCGCGCCATGAGTATCAATCCCGGAAAGTTTTATGCACGGAGTATTGCCGATAAGTTCAAGCACGGATGAGACAATCATTTCTCCTTCCCCCTTCTTATATCTTCCCTGAGACGGCGAAGCTCATTGTTAAGCTCGATTTCATCCGCCTCTTTCTGTCTGAGTCTCTGCTCAATGGCTGCAGCCCTGATGCTGTCTTTCTCCAGCAGCGCCACCTCAAGCTCAAGCTTCAGAGGATCGATACAATGCTCAAACGCAAGCTCATGAAGGTCCGCACCCTGTGTGACAATCTGCTTTGCAAGCCGCTGTGTCTGTGTCATATGACAAGAATACCATGAATGAAAGCAGCATGCTATAACCCACAACAAAATGCTTGAATAGTTAATACTAACCATCAGTTTAAATTTAAAAAAGAAAAAGAATTATCTTTTATTGACAAAACAATCCCCATTTGTCATATTACCCATGTAGCAAAAATTACCTATATATTTCAGAGGTTATAAATAATGAACAAGATTGAAAACGAGCTGAACTTATACAGAGGCAAGCACTTTCAGGGAGAATGGCCGACAATCTATCAGATGTTCGAGATTGCGCTTTCCCGCTTCCCGGGCAGAAACTGTCTGACTGTATTCGAGCCAAAGCGCAAGAGCTATAACTATCAGGAAGTCGACCTGATGATAAAAAGACTTGCCACACAGCTGTCTAAGGACGGAGTCAGTGCCGGTGACAAGGTTGTAATCAACGGAAAGAACTCAATCCAGTGGGCCATCGCCTATATGGCAGTCAACTACCTTGGTGCTGTTGTTGTTCCAATTGACAACCAGATGCATGTTGACAGAATGTGCCGCCTTGCAGCCTTCTCTGACAGTGTCTATCTTATTGCAGACTTTGACGTCATCAGCAAGATTGATCCGGCTGACAAGTGGTTCAGCTCACTCAAGGGATACATGACTCTCAAGGGACATATCGATGAACATTTCAATGTGCTTGAAGTCCCGGATGACACAAGCGCCCAGTGCGCATCCACAGACTGCGAGGCTCTCGCGGCAATCCTCTTCACAAGCGGAACCACAGGGAATGAGAAGGGAGCGATGCTTACCAACAAGAACATTGTCTCTGATGTCTATGCCGCTGCCTGCGACATGAATGTGACAGAGAACGATATCTTCTATGCCCTTCTTCCGCTGCACCACTCCTATGCCTGCACCACAGTCCTTCTTGAGACTCTGAAGCATGGAAGTGAGTGTGTCTTCGGACATGGAATTGTCGTATCCAGAATGCTCAACGACATGAAGCAGGGAAGCGTCACGATCTTCATGGGAATCCCTCTTCTGTACAACAAGCTTCTTTCAGGCATCATGAAGCAGGTCAAGGCAAAGGGTGCCCTCACCTATGCTGTCGTGAAGAGTGCAATGGCCTTCAACGGCTTCTTCAAACAGCACTTCCATGTCTGTCCGCTCAGGGGTTTCTTCAACAAGAAAATTCTCAGCAATCTCGGACTTGATACAAACAGAATCCTCATCTGCGGAGCCGGCCCTCTTTCTCCTCAGGTCTTCAAGCAGTACCAGCAGTTTGGTCTTGATTTCCTTCAGGGATACGGCCTTACAGAGACAGCTCCTGTTCTGACACTCAATCCGATTGAGAAATTCAAGGTCGAGTCCATCGGAAAGGCACTCAACATGATGGATATCATCATCGCCGATCCAGACAAGGAAGGTGTGGGAGAAATCCGCGTCAAGGGTCCGAATGTGACTCCGGGCTATTACAAGGACGAGGAGAACACAAAAGCCCTCTTCGACAGCAACGGATATCTCAAGACAGGAGATTTGGCTGTAATGGACAAGGACGGATACTTCATCCTCAAGGGAAGAGCGAAAAACATCATCGTCACAGAAGGCGGAAAGAATGTCTATCCGGAGGAAATCGAGGATGCATTCCAGACCTGTGAGAACATCGAGCAGATTCTCATCCGCGGCTATCAGCAGAAGAAAGATGTGCCCTGTGAGGCAATCGAGGCTGTCATCTATCCGAATATGGACTATTACAAGGAGAAGAATATGGATGCTGATGCCATGAAAAAGGACATCGAAGCAACTGTCACATCTGTAAACAAGTCCCTTGTCGGCTACAAGAAGATTGAGAAAATCACAATCCTCGACAAGCCGATGGATATGACTACAACAAAGAAAATCAAGAGAGGAACTGTCGCGAAGTAAACACTTCAAAAAGCAGGTAGAATCTTATCTGATGGGCAGGAAGCATGATTGTTTCCTGCCTTTTTCTTTCATGCTATCATTCAAGGCATGAAAACACTGCTTAAGAATCTGACAATAATACCTGTCACAGAGGAAGGACTCCATTTCACAGGAGACATTCTCATCGAAGACAGACTCATCCGCCGCATCGGGGACTGCAGCAACGAGAAAGCTGACACTGTCCGTGACTGTACAGGGCTCATCGCAATCCCGGGTCTCGTGAACGCACATACACATCTTTCGATGACGCTGATGAGAAACTACAAGGACACATGCTCAAACCTCCAGGAATGGCTCGGGGAGATATTCCCGATTGAGGACCGTCTTGGAGATGAGGAAATATACTGGGGCTCGATGCTGGGCCTTGCTGAGCTTATAAAATCCGGCACGACAAGCTTTGCAGATATGTACTTTCATCAGTGGATGACTGCACGCGCATGCAAGGAAGCAGGCGTCAGAGGCTTTCTTTCCCTGACTCTTTTCGGGGATGAGGAGGAAACGAGGAAAAGGCTTTCCAGTATCAGGCTTGATGATGAACTTGATGGAGATCTCCTCAGACGGGATCTTGCAGTGCATGCCATTTATACCTGTTCAGAAGATTCATACCGCTACACAGCAGACTGGGCAAGAGAACATGGTGCCATTGTCAACACCCACCTGAGTGAGACAAAGAAGGAAATGACGGACTGTCTTGAGCAATCAGGCATGCTTCCTGCATTCTGGCTTGATAAAACAGGATTTCTCGACCTTCCCTGCTATGTCGCTCATGGAGTATGGCTCCAGGATGAAGAAGTGAAGCTCCTTGCATCAAAAGGCGTTTCCGTCGTTCACAACCCCTCTTCCAACTGCAAGCTTGCAAGCGGCATTGCTCCTGTAGGACATTTCAGGAAACTCGGCCTTAATGTGGCACTCGGCACGGACGGTGCAAGCTCAAACAACAATCTGTCAATGATTAAGGAAATGAGGCTTGCCGCAATGCTCTCGACAGTCAGCACAATGGATGTCGGCTCTCTCAGACCATATCAGATACTTGAAATGGCAACGGTGAATGGAGCGAAGGCATTGCATGCTGAGTTACAGATTGGAACGCTTGAAGAAGGGAAAAAGGCCGATATCGTGCTCATCAACCCGGCACAGGCAAACATGACTCCGCTCAATGACATATTCTCAGCCCTTGTCTTCTCGCTTTCAGAGAACAATATAGACTCGGTATATGTCAGCGGACGTCAGCTTCTGGATAAAGGCAGACTGACTACAATTGATGAAGCAGAAGTCTGCAGGAATGTCGCACGCTGCTGGGAAAAAATCAGAAAAGGAGAATAAGAGAATATGTTTCCACAGGAAGATTTCAAGGCTCTTGGGATGAGAGGAGATGAGCTGGTATTGCTTGACCAGCGTCTGCTTCCATCCAGGGAGGAGAATTTCATCTGCAAATCCGTTGAAGATGTGTTCTACGCAATAAAAGAAATGGTCGTGCGCGGAGCTCCGGCAATCGGAGGCGTCGCCGCATATGGTGTCTGGTTTGCAGCCCATGACAGAAAAAACTTTGAACAGAAGTGTGATTATTTAAAGAGCGCACGTCCGACAGCCGTCAATCTTGCCTGGGCTGTCGACAGGGTCCGCACTGTCGCACTCCAGTCAGATTTCGACCTTGATGAAGTCAGGAAGGCCGCAGACACGATTGTTGCAGAAGACATAGCGATGAACAGGAAAATGGGCCTGATTGGATCTGAGGTGATAAGGCCCGGTGCTACCATCCTGACACACTGCAACACAGGAGCCCTTGCCACCTGCGGCTGGGGAACCGCCCTCGGCGTGATAAAAACCGCTTTCTATCAGAACAAGAATATCTTTGTCTACGCAGACGAGACACGTCCACGCCTCCAGGGAGCCCGCCTGACAGCCTGGGAACTCAGGCGCGCCAATATTCCGTCAAAGCTCATTCCGGACAGTGCTGCCGCCACCCTGATAAGAGACGGTAAAATCGATCTGGTGATTCTTGGAGCGGACAGAATCGCCGCAAACGGGGATGTTGCCAACAAGTTAGGCACCTTCGCCCTGTCAGTCATCTGCAAGCATTATGGTGTGCCTTTCTACAGTGCGGCACCGCTGAGCACAATCGACTTCGACTGTCCGGATGGCAGCCACATACCGATTGAGGAAAGAGACAAGAGCGAAGTCACCCATATTGAAGGCATCGCAGTGGCACCGGAAGACATGGATGCTTATAATCCGTCCTTTGATGTGACACCTCATGGAAACATCACCGGAATAATCACTGAGTACGGCATACTCAGAGAGCCATATGATGTCTCAATCGCAGCCTTGAAAGAAAAGGCTGCTCAGAAGGCCTGATAGAAAAGATAGAAAGACAGCAGCAGGATAGCCAGGCCGAGAAGAATCTGAACAAACTGGCCGAGCTTCCTGTATGCTTCTTTTGAGCTGAGTGCCGTTACAAAGCCGACAAAAGTTCCTGCAATAACGGAAAGCACGCTATATCCTATGCTGTAGCACAGGAGCAGAAGCGCTGAAAAAAGCACGCCATCTGCCATGCTTGCTATCGAGAGTACTGCCACCAGCACAGGAGTTGAGCATGGAGACGAGAAGACTCCAGACAGGATTCCTGCAAGCAGTGCTCCCGGGTAACCACGCTTCTGGTTTTTCGTCTGAAGATAAGATGACGGAATAAAATTGAAAACACCAAGCATCTGCAAGCCCATCATCAGCATGAGAACTGCAAGAATAAGATACCACAGGTGTCCTGTTGTCCCTATGATGTTACCAAGAGCGAGTGCGATGAGCGATAAAAAGGTATAAGTCACAGCCATGCCTGCTGCAAATACCAGTGACAGGAGGAAGGATGACTTAGTGTCCCTCTTTCCTGCTGACACATAGCTTATAATCAGAGGAAGGGAGGAAAGCGAACAAGGCAGGAAGGAGGATAGCACGCCTCCCAGAAGCACGATAAGGTAAACCCATGGCTGAGACGGGTCGATAACCGAAGAAAGGGATGACAGTATAGATTCAATCATCAAGGCCTCCGGCGTCTTCTGCGATTCTCTTCATCTGGGTTTCAGTAAGCACACCCTGATGGACTGTCCAGGCAGGCTTTCCTGTGTCCGAATAGACGAACTGCACGAAATTTCCGACTGAAGCCTTAATCCGGCTGGAAGGAACATAGTTCTCTCCTGATGCAGTCAGGAATATCTGAGTCGGAACAACCATCACAGGATATTCCATAGCCGACTCAGGATGCTCCTCGACATTCAATGCGACAACCCTCACCTTTCCATAACTTTCCGAATAGAAGGATTTAAGGTCATCCATCATGCTCTGGCAGGGAATGCAACTTGTCGTATAGAACTGAATCATGACAGGCAGCCCTTCATTTCTGAGTTCATCCATATCAAGGCTGGATACGAAAAGCGGCTTTACTTTCACCTGATTCACATACTCTTCGACAAGAGCGATGAGAAGCTCAAGGTCCTCATCCGGATTTCCGCTACGGATTCTGACTTCCCTGTCTGAGATTGTGTAATCCCATTCACCCGAAAGAGTGCTGAAGAAGTCTTCAGCCTGCCTTGTCTCGACAGTGGAAGGCAGAGTCAGGATGATGTCATCCCCATCTGTCAGGTATTCCACAGTGAGGTCAGCGACAGTGAAGCTTCCGCTGTAACTGCTGGTCTTTGTCACTTCAGCTGAAGTGGATGCTGTGCAAGCAAGCACAGGCTCACTGACACTTCTGGTCACATTGACCTGCTTTACGATGTATATGCCGGCTATAATCACAACAAGTGCGATGACGGTCAGAATCTGAACAATCCGTTTCTTTGTCATGGCATTACTCTAGCACAGAAAAAAACTCTTTTTATGTAACATAATCACAAAAAGGGCACGCGGTTATCTCACGTACCCTTTTGTCTGATTCAGTCAGCAATGACAAGACGGCAGAACTTCTTCTTGCCGCTTTTCAGCATGATCTCACCCCTTTCATCAGCATCATTGAGCGTGATTGTATGACGCGGATCAGATATCCTGACACCGTTCACCTCAGCGCCGCCCTGCATGACAATGGTTCTTGCCTCGCTGTTTGATTTGCAGAAGGCAGCCCTCACCATTGCAGAAAGAAGTCCGATTCCATTCTCAAGCTCCTCCTTTGTGACGCTGAGTGAAGGAATACCCTCTCTGTTCACCACCTCTCCGGAGAAAAGAGCCCTTGCTGCATGACGGGCCTTCTCGGCCTCTTCCTGACCGTGGATGATTGCAGTCTGCTCGTAGGCAAGACGTTCCTTTGCCTCATTGATGTTCCTCTTCGGGTCAGCATACTCGGCAATCTCATCCAGACTCATGAATGTGAAGAGCTTCATGAACTTGATGACATCATCATCTGGAACGTTTCTCCAGTACTGGTAGAAGTCATAGACAGAGCACAGGTTGCTGTCAAGGAAAATAGCACCCTTCTCGCTCTTGCCCATCTTCTTTCCGTCTGCACGCATGATGAGGTTGAATGTAAGGCCGAAGCACTGAGGGCCGTCCATTCTGTTAATCAGGTCGATACCTGCAACAATATTGCCCCACTGGTCGGCACCGCCAATCTGAAGACGGCATCCTTCATTCTTGTTGAGCATGTAGAAGTCGTAAGACTGCAGCAGCTGGTAGTTGAACTCGATGAAGCTGAGACCGCGTTCAAGCCGCTGCTTAGTTCCCTCGAATGTCAGCATGCGGTTTACGGAGAAGTAACGCCCGATATCCCTCAGAAATTCGATGTAATTCAGGTTGACAAGCCAGTCAGCATTATTTCTGAGCACGGCATGACCCCAGCCTTCAGGAACGTCGTCACTGAAGTTGACGATACGTGAAAACTGCTTCTTCAGCGCCTCAGCATTCTGCTGGATCTGCTCGACTGTGAGCAGTTTTCTCATCTCTGTCTTTCCAGAGGGGTCTCCGATCAGGCCCGTACCGCCTCCGACAAGGGCAATCGGATTGTTGCCGCTTTCCTGAAGATGACGCATTGCATATACAGGAACCGTATGACCGACATGCATGGAGGAACCGGAAGGATCCACTCCGAGATAGAAGGTCACAGGACCTTTGTCCATAAGATCAGAAAGCTGGTCAAGGTCAGTACAGTCCTTGACAAAGCCTCTGTCAAAAAGCACTTGCAGTCCTTTGTTCATATTAATTTTCCTCAACTCTCCTGTAATTCTTCATCTGCTCTGTGATGAAAGAGGACAGGGATGAGACACTCACCCTCTCCTGTCTCATGCTGTCGCGGAAGCGCACAGTGACAGTCTGGTCCTGAAGCGTCTGGTAGTCGACAGTGACACAGTAAGGGGTTCCAATCTCATCCATTCTTCTGTAACGGCGGCCGATGGCACCAGACTGGTCGTAGAATGTGACGAAATCCTCTCTGAGATCATGCTCGAGCTTTGATGCGTATTCACCAAGACCGTCTTTCTTGACAAGAGGCAGAACAGCAACCTTGACAGGTGCGATGGACGGATGGAAATGAAGGACAGTGCGCATATCACCTTCAGGAGTCATCTCTTCATCATAGGCATCGCTGAGGGCCATGAGCACATTCCTTGTCAGACCGGCTGAGGTCTCGACAACATATGGGATGTATCTCTCATTTGTCTCCGGATCGAGGTATGTGAGGTCCTTTCCGCTGAACTTCTGATGCTGGGTGAGGTCATAGTCTGTTCTTGAATGGACACCCTCAAGCTCCTGCCATCCCATCGGGAAGAGGAACTGGATGTCATATGCATCCTTAGCATAGAAGGCAAGCTCATCCGGACCATGCTGATGCCATCTGAGATGCTCAGGATGGATACCCATCTTGTGATAGAAGGCCATCCTCTGCTCTCTCCAGTACGGGAACCACTGATCCTCAGTTCCGGGCTTGCAGAAGAACTGCATCTCCATCTGCTCAAACTCACAGGAGCGGAAGATAAAGTTCTTTGTCGTGATTTCATTTCTGAAAGACTTGCCGACCTGTGCGATACCGAAAGGGATCTTGACTCTGGAGGACTGCAGGACATTCTTGAAGTCCACATAGATGCCCTGGGCTGTCTCCGGGCGGAGATAGACGACAGAAGCGCTGTCCTTGTTGGCTCCGATATGGGTCTCGAACATCAGGTTGAAGTTTCTTGGTTCTGTGAAGCTGTCCCTGTTGCCGCATACAGGACAGGGGGCATTGAGATCAATCTGGTCAGCGCGGAAGCGTGACTTGCACACCTTGCAGTCAACCATCGGATCTGAGAAGTTCGAGACATGACCGCTGGCTTCCCACACACGGGGATGCATCAGGATGGAGGCATCCAGACCGACGATGTTGTCATGCATCTGGGTCATCTCCTTCCACCAGAAATCGCGGATGTTGTTTTTCAGGTCAACACCAAGCGGACCGTAGTCATATGCGCCATTCAGGCCTCCGTATATTTCGGAAGACTGGAAGATGAACCCTCTCCTTCTGCAGAGGGAAATGATTTTATCCATTGTGACAATCTGCTTTTCCTCACTCATTTTCTCACTCCTGATCAAAGAGCCTCATCGCTCTTTCTATTCTTCTTCTTGATTCCTGCACGCCAAGCAGGGCGACTGTATCATGCAACGGCAGGGAGACAGTGCTGTTTGTCAGGGCAACCCTCACCGGCTGGAACACGCCATTCACCTTGATTCCCGCACTTTCAGCATAAGCCTTGATCTCATCCTCACTCTGACTGAAAGGCTTTCCGGCCTCAGCATTTGCAAGGATGATCTCGCTTCCCTTACGGAATGCTTCCCTGGTCTTCTCCTCATCCATTCCCTTTGCAATATACTGGGCCTTGTCTGTGACAGGCTCATCCTTGAAAAGGAAGGCGGAAAGCGGAACCGCATCAGAAAGGATTTTCATTCTCTCCTTCAGCGGAGGAGCAAGCAGCATGAGAGTCTTCCTCTCCTCATCACTCACCTCCTTGCTGATGAAGCCGGCCTCCTGCAGATAAGGCAGGATGAGAGAGACAATCTCCTCATCGCTCTTCTGTCTTATATACTGGCCGTTGAACCAGTCAAGCTTCTTGTAGTCGAATGTACCGGAAGAGACATGTATGTTCTCAAGCACGAAGCATTTCTCAAGCTCCTGCCGGGAGAAGAACTCCCTGCTTCCGTCCAGAGACCAGCCGACAAGCGTGACATAGTTGAGGATTGCCTCAGGCAGATAGCCCTTCTTCCTGAAGTCGCGCACTGCAGTGTCTCCATGTCGCTTGCTGAGTTTCTGCCCATCCTTTCCGCAGACCATCGGCAGATGGCAGTACACAGGAGGCTGCCAGCCGAATGCTTCGTAAAGGAGGATATGAAGAGGACCGGAAGGAATCCATTCCTGTGCCCTCATGATATGCGTGATACCCATAAGGTGATCATCGATGACATTCGCAAGATGGTATGTCGGATAACCGTCAGACTTGAGAAGGACAGGATCCGGAGAGACATCCTTGTTCTTTCTTGTGATATCTCCCATGAGGATGTCATGGAAGGTGGTCTTGCCTTCTGTAGGAACTTTGAGCCTGATTACCGGCTTTATTCCAGCCTCAATCGCCTTCTGGCGCTCTTCTTCGCTCAGATGCTCACAGTGTCTGTCATACCCCTGATACTGGCTCTTTGAGGCAGCCTGCTCCTGTCTGAGCTTCTCAAGGCGCTCTGGGGTGCAGTAGCAGTAATATGCCTTGCCTTCCTCAACGAGCTGACGGGCATAGCGCTGATAAAGCTCCAGCCTCTCGGACTGTATATAAGGACCGTATGGTCCCCCGATATTCGGTCCCTCATCCCATGTTATGCCAAGCCATTCGAGGGTGTCATAAAGATCCTGAAGCGACTCATCTGAATAGCGCTCCCTGTCTGTATCCTCGATGCGGAGAATGAACTTTCCGTGCTGGCTGCGTGCGAAAAAATAATTGTAAAGTGCTGTCCGCACTCCTCCGATATGCTGTAACCCAGTTGGAGACGGGGCATAGCGTACTCGAACTTCCATTTCTATCTCCAGAAAAATTAAAAAATGATTGCTGAAATAATATTATTATATGCCCTCTTGAGCAAGTCAGGACAGGAAGGCCTCGCTTTCTCTCAGAGCCTCTTCCTCACAGCTTTCACTGATATCATAAAACACGAAATGAGTTGCATTCTCAATGAAGCGGACAGAAGCCTTTTTCTCATAGGCTCTGACGGCTGAAGCATCAGTGACAGTATCGCTTTCGCTGGCGAGTATCAGGATTCTGTTGCGTATCTCTTTCATCGCCTTAGCCGCCTCTTCACACAGCAGGCCCATCTGATACAGCTGTCTGGGATAGATATGGCTGTAGTACTCCTTACCGAGCCTCATGTCGTCGCAAGGCGCATTCTCATAGTGAAGCCTGTAGCGGCTGTCGCTTTGCCAGGGGGCAGGCAGATCCTTCCTGAAAACTGAGACAAGCCGTAACTTCTTCATATCGAGAGAAGGAATCCTGAAAGCCGGCATGGCCAGCACCAGACGGCTGTGAGGACGTCTTCTTGCAGCAAGGACGGCAAGCAGACAACCCATTGAATGTGCAAGTATGTCAACGCGGGTGTAATTCTCATAAAGGAAATCAAGAGCCTTGGTGACCGGATACATCCAGTCATAGCGGGTCGTGTTCATGAAGTCCTTTCCGCTCGTGCCCATGCCTGGAAGCCGGGGAACGAAGACATCACAGCCCGCCTCATAAAGCCTCTCGGCAGGAGAGACCATCTCTCCCGGGTAGCCGGCATAACCGTGAATCATCAGCACTGCATGATCAGGAGCCTTATCATGCAGCATGCTGAAGCTGCGGGCTGCGGGAATCACCTCGAGCGAGTCATGATAGCAGGATGTGTACCACTCATCAAAAGTGTCGAAGACCTTCATTTCCCATTCTCCAGCCACAGGCTCTTGTGAATCAGATTCAACAGATCGATACGGCTTCTCACCCCGGTCTTGCTGAATATGTTTGCGATATGGTTGTTGACTGTATTCACACTCAGGGAGAGTGCTGATGCGATTTCCTTGTTTGTCATGCCCTTTCCAACCAGCTCAATGACTTCCATCTCCCTGTCGGTTATATGATAGCGCTCAAGCTCCTGAGCAAGGTCGACATCCTTTTTCCCATCCTTCTCGTGTATAAGACGGTTGATTCCGAGAAAGAGGAAAACAAGTATGACTATCGCATAGGCAAGGATGAACACAGGAACGGAAATCATCCTGATCAGAGGAAAGAAAAGTCCTGCGAGCACAAAAGGCATCAGAGAAGCTGCGACAATGAATGTCGTGAGAACGAGAATCCTGACATCCCTGTCTGCAATGCCCTTGCGGTTCTTTATCATGACAATCACACAGAAGAAAATGTCTGTGAAGCATATGAGAAACGATATCTGCGAGAGCACGGGAGCATCAGTGACAACATCGACTATCGCTACTCCCGTAAACAGAACGGAAGCAAGAAAGAAAAGTGTCTTGTACGGATTGCGGTAAGGATGGCCTATGATCCAGGTCGTATAGTACGGGACAAAGGACAAAAGGAATGCACCGTCCGCAATAAGAAGGCCGGTCCAGATATAGCTGAGAATATTATAGACACCTTCCGAAAAGGTGAGCGCCGACCATGAGTTGAGAATGATGAAAAAAACCAGGCCAAGGCTGGTTGCCGTGAAGACTATCAAGGCAGCCGCCCTGGTCTGATGTGTCAGCTTTCTGTATACAATGCTGAGACACAGGTCCATGCTGAGTATACAGAAAGCGAGAAGACCCAGAAGCAGCGATACGGATGCTTCCATCATTTAAAGACCTTGGTGTTATGTGACATATCAGCCTGTCCGCAGATTTCCGTGATAGCCATGTTCAGCTCCGGCATAGTTGTTGCCTTTGCTCCTGTGGCCTGAACTGCAATACGGTTGTAGTCACGCGCATTCTGGTCTGCAACTGAGTGACGCGGGAACAGCTTCATATGGAGGTTGAGCCCGTCTGTGAGAAGGTATTCCGGTGTCCATTCAAAGCCTTCAATGGCTTTCTGGAGCTGACCTTCAATCGCAGCTTTATCAGCGATGAATGAAGCCGGCTTTCCAAGGTGGAGATAGAACCAGAGAGTGAATGACGGATTGAAATAGACAAGGTTGAGCCTCTTGGTCACACAGGCCTCCTCTGCCTCTTTCACCTCTTCAATCGTGCATCCGACATCATCAAGGCCGAAAAGGACATACGCGACATCATATCTGTTTCTGTTTTTCTCCCTGCTGGCGAAAGTCAGCAGCTGCTTAAGTGAGCCGGCAGCGGCATTGACGACTGTCAGGTTGCCGTAGCGGCAGTCCTTCCTCATCTGGGAAAAGAAGAGAGCCTCAGCCTCAGTGGCTGTGACAAGAAGGAGAGTCCTTCTTGAATCTGTGCTGTTTCTTTTGCGGGTAGCCATCAGTCTGCCTCCTTTTCATCGTTTACAAAGTAGAATTCGCTCGTGATTGGCAGAGCGCCATAAGCACCCTGCAGATACTTCTCACGAGTGCCGGCCTTTCCACGTGAAGCCTTGAAGTCTGCCAGAGAGAAGTAGACTGTGCTTGACTCGTGATCCTTCTGTGCGAACCACACGCCATCGCGGCGCAGCAGACCTTCCTTGAGAAGTGACGGGTTGCAGTCAACGACAAGCATCTGGCTTTCCTTGTTGCATGCTTCGAAGATTTCCACGATGTGGCACAGGACATCCGGATGCAGCAGCATGCCGAAGTCATCGATGACAAGTGTCTTGTGGCTTGTGAAGCATTCGAAGAAGGCGACTGCAAGACTGGTAAGACGTCTCAGGGACAGGCTCTCAAGAGTGAAGAGATTGGAATAACCGTCAGCCTTCTTGTCGTTGATGTAAACGTGTGTGAAGACAACCTTTCCGTCATCTCTGACGCCAACTCTTCTGATATCCGTGATATCCACTGCCCAGAAGAAATTCGAAAGCTGCTCCCTCCAGCTCGGATGCTCTGTAAGCATCTTTGCGATATATGCTTCAGTTGCGCTGGAAACGCCCATCGGCATGATATGAAGGCTGTCTGTAAACCAGCTGTAAAGCTGCATGCAGGTCTCACCGCCCTTTCTGGCAGCCATGCCGAGGAAACTTGCTGTGTCAGGGATTCTTGAGGCAAGGCGCTTCTTCTCACCTCTGTACATCTTGCCGTAGCGGTATGCATAGGCGTTCTCTTCCTCGATGTACTTGCGCTCGAACATGAGCTTCTTTGAGCCGTTTATGATATGGTACAGTGTCTCCTCATAGACTCTGTCCTTGTTTGCCACAAAGCGGTAGCGGGCGATGACAGAAGGATTCTCATCGCTTCCGTCTCCCTTCTCAAGGAGAACCTCGATCTCGATTGTCGCAGGAGTTGCCTTGTCAACACCATAGGCGAAGACAGTACCTGCGAGAGCACCTGCAAGAGGATTCTCATTCTCGTCAGGACTTGTCACAACTCTGTTGAGGACCTCAAGAGCACGTACGAAGGAGCTCTTTCCTGCTCCGTTCGGACCGATGATGGCACTTGTCTTGATTGCCTTGAGCTTGTCATTGATGACAACGACCTTGCTCTCGGGAAGGCGGTTGTCCTTCAAAGCCTCAAAACTGATTTTCTGAGGGGACTTTACGGACTTGAAGTTCGCAATAGTCATGTTCAGCAGCATAGCTACCTCCTAATGAATCTCCGGACAGGACCGGGGGAATTTCCATATCTTCAGTCCAGATGTTCCCGGACGAAAGAATCCATCTTTCTGGCCACCTGAGGATACTGGCCAAGTATTTCATAAAGCGCGACCGGCAGGGACTCATCCCCATGGTTGTCTGTCGCAATGAAGTCAACGACCCCGCTCTTCAGCCAGGCTCTTCCCTCAGGGGTTCTCGCTCCTCTGGCGTTGACCTGGACAAGACATCCGAGTCCGTCATGAAGCTCCTCGAAAAGACTGCTTGAGGGAGAGAGGAACTTGTAGCGCTCCACATGAGCAAGAATGACTTTATAGCCCTTTTCAGTGATGCTCCTCACAGTGTCCAAGTAGTCTGAAGGGGCAAAGTTCGTGTCTGTCTCACAAAGCACATGAGTATTGAAATGAGGGATGAAGGAGAAATCCTTCTGGCTTCTTACATAGAACTCACTTCCCAGATAGCACCTGATTCCGTATTTCGCGGCCTTTTCCTTCGCCCACTCGAAAACCGGCTGGATTCTGTCACGGTGAGTGTCGACGAATGGGTCATCGATATGAGGTGAGAAGACTATGCGCTCAATGCCCGCTTCCTTATATTTTCCCATCATCGCACTGAATTTCCACTTCTTCAGCGTGCTGTCATCAACCCGTGGCAGCAGATGGGTATGAATGTCAATAATCGTCATGTAATCAAGTTTAATGATTCAGAAAGCGGAATTGCAAGAAAAAAGGAAAAACGCTGTTTTATCAGAAAAAATGTTCTCTGAATGAACAGAATTACAGAAAAATGAAGGTAAATTAACTCATCTTACCGTCAATTTCTGTTTTATTTGAAATCAACAGGCTATCGTTAATGAAAAAAAACATAAAAATACTTAAAATATGTTAAGTATTACAAGATTCCGTCACACATAGCACTGTCAATTCCGCTCAGGACGAGGTTGCACTCTGTGCTGTTCTTCAGATGGTCTGAAAGCCAGATGAGGATGTCATCACGCCCTTCAAAGTCAAGCGCATCACGGGCATTTGACACCAGAATGACTTCAAAATCCCCGCTTGAGACAAACCGTTTGACTGTCTCGAAAAGCTTTTTCCCTTCTCCCGGTCTGAATCTCTTTGTTGACGGAAAGAACAAGGAGCACGGTCCGCATGTCAGATGGGCTGACCTGTGATCCTTCATGAATTCCTGACCGTCACTCATCGTGAATGTGATCATAGGTAATCTCCGATTACAAGTGAAAAGACATTGTCTCCATCAATGAGATGGAGATTCTCAGATCCCTGTCCGCTGAACTGGAGTGCGGCCTCATCACTCTTTTGTTTGATTTTCAGCAGGTCCTCATACAGCTTGTCGCATTCAGCCGAGACATGGGATGAGCGCACATCCTCCAGGACTGCAAGCGCCTCATCCGTCTTTCCGAGTGCGGCAGAAAGCAGTGCATAATTATAACCGGAGGCCAGATGCCTCTCCTCCTTCCAGCCTGTGCGGAAGATTTCACAGGCCTGTTCGATATAGCCGTCCTTGGTCAGGTCATATGCTCTCTCAACTGTCTCAAGTTCAGGATCGTTCTTCATCAGATTCATTGAAAGAGTGACTCTGTGCGGAGCCAGCTGATAGGCGCTGATTCGGCTCATATGGTCACTCATCTGGCGGAATAGCGCCATGACAGATGGTGTCGAGAATGCAAGGCTGGTCACTTCCTCCGTCTTCTCATTCTTGTCAGAGAAATTCTTCACGGCATAGACAGTCATGGTTCTTGCATCGATGACTGTGTATTGGAAGACAAGTGTCACTGTCTGCGTCAGGTAATAGTCATAATGGGCCCGGCGTACCGGCCTGCCCTCATCATCATGACGGGTATAGTCATAGACATATGTCCTCTCGCTTGAGAGATACTCGTCAACATCCATTGAGACAATCTTGGGAATGATGAACGCATCTATATCATATTCCTCAATATAAGAGGAGATATCCATCCCATGCCGGCTGTACGAGACAAGTCTGTCCGTGACAGATGGCCCGATTACAGAGAAAAACCCGGTTGCTCTGAGGGAGCTGATGAAACTGTCCGTCATATAGGATGCGACATCATTCTTTATGCTCTCCCGTACTGACGATGAGAGTCTTCCCACTCTGGCAGAGTAAGGATCTGTCGCCCGCACATAGTAGTCCGGCATATGAAAGCCTTCAAAAGGCACGCAGGAGGCGACGGCAATATTCCTGTAACGCCCCATGTCGATTTCACTCGGGCTGTAATATGAAAGCGAGACAGAGGTAGAACAGGAGGCAAATAGAAGAAGTATCGCCACGATAAGTACGGACAAAAATGTTTTTCTCAACTGATTACTCCTAAGTCAACATACTTTCTGGCAACTCTGAGTGCCTGATTGAGACAGTAAGGAGCACTCATGTTCTTTCCTGCTCTCTCAAGCATGGCAGGCCTGTCCACCCTGATTACCGGGAATGGCCATCCCCAGACAACAGTCACCGTTTTCTCAAAGCTCATGCTCATTGCCGCGATATGGGCCTGATCGTAGAACAGTGCAATCACGGCACGGTAAAGACCTTTTTCCGCACGGTGCATGAGAACATCCGCACTGACCGGTCCGATTATGTCAATACCGATCTGACGGGCTTTCTCGATTGCAGGAATGAGAATATCCCGCTCCTCCTCTTCCCAGACAAGGCTGTCTTCACGATGCGGATTGACACTGGCAATCGCAAGCGGCTTGTCAAGACTGAAAACGCTGTTCTCCTGAGTCAGTGAGTCGACGCGTATGATCGTGTCAAGGATTTTCTCGAATGTGATTTCATCGAGGGCAAGCCTGAGGCGTGTGTTGTAAGTGTGGCTGAATATCTTGACTCCGTCAGCATCAAGCATCCTCAGTCCGCGCTTGGAAAGCGTCAGCTCGTCAATCATGTCATCATACGTGAGCACATCCAGACCGGCAAGCGCCAGAGCCCTGCTGTCGGCAGGAAGGGTGACAAGTGCTGATGCATAGGAATTCTGGATGAGGCTGACGGCCTTTGCTGTGGTTGTATATGCGGCAAGTCCGGTATTCTCACTCGGATGGCCGAACTCAAAGTGCTCCATGTCGACACACTTTATGTCATAGAATATCTTTTTCTCGCCGGCAAGCATGCATTTTGTCAGCTCCTCATCGCTGGAAGCGAAGGCTGTGAAGGGCATTGGGATGCGGAGAGTCTTCGAAACATATGAGAAAAGCTCCCTGTCTCCGACGACAATCACTGCGGAAAACGAGGCAGCTTCGTCACTGCTTAGGCTTTTGATAATAAGCTCAGGGCCGATACCTGAGCACTCTCCCATGTTTAGGGCTATGTATCTTGTCATATTAAAAAAATAAACTAATTACAGATAATAATAAATAGACTAGAATGAGATATATCCTGACTAACCGACAAGGAGAGCCTTGAGCATGAGAAAGAGCCCGGAAGAAGAAAGAGAATACTCAGAAACCAGAGACTTGTGGGATGACGATGACTGGGATGAAAGGGACGACGACGGATTTGACGGATTCGACGACGATGATGAAATCGGCTATATGGATGAAGACGGAGAATGGCACAGCGGTGATGAAGAAGAAAGCGACGATGACTATTACTCGCATGGATTCTCCATTGAAGACGAGAGTGATGAAGAGATGCAGTATGAAGACGAGGAGGATGAGAAGTACGATATAGACTTCTGATTTCTTTTCATATTCACTGCATTATTATTCATTTTTCTGCATATTGAATCTTGTAACTGCATTATTCTTCATGCTATATTCATCTCCATAAAACAGCATTCAGCCCTAAGGAGGTGGATTGTATGAAAAAATTAGCTCTGCTCCTGCTCATGGTCTCAGTCATCATCGCAGGCGCCTTTGCCGCAGGCAGCCAGGAAGCTGCTGATGACGGCACAATCACAGTCGGAATATCAAAGCTCATGTCCCACCCTGCCCTCGACGCAGCAGAGCAGGGATGTATGGACTATCTGAACTCGACCGGTCTTCCGGTTGTCTTCCAGCAGCAGAATGCAAACGGAGATGTCTCCACTGCCGCTTCAATCGCACAGCAGTTCAAGACTTCCGGATGCGATATCGTCCTCGGAATCGCCACAGGAACAGCACAGGCGCTTGCCAATGTCTTTTCTGACATTCCTGTTGTTTTTGCCGCCGTCACGGATCCTGTCGATGCAGGACTTGTTCCGTCAATGGACGGAAGCAGTGAAGTGAATGTCTGCGGTGTCTCTGACATGAACCCTGTCGAGGAGCAGATCAAGCTTCTTGTCGATATCACAGGGGCAAAGACAATCGGAAACATCTATGCTTCCGGAGAGGCCAACGGAGTCACTCTGATGAATCAGGCAAAGGAAGCCTGCCAGAAGCTTGGCGTAAACTTTGTTGAAGTCGCCATCGCGAACTCATCTGAGGTGCGTCAGGCAGCACAGTCAATTGTTGACAGAGTCGATGCAATCTACATCGCGACTGACAACGCCGTCATCTCTGCCCTTCCTTCTGTTGATGAGGTCTGTTCTGATGCCGGAATTCCTCTCATGTCAGCTGACCCGTCCGGCATTGACGGTCTTGACTGCATGATCAGCTGGGGCTTCGACTACTACAGCCTCGGTGTTGCCACAGGCGAGATGATTGAGAAGATAATCAACGGTGCACAGCCCGGTCCGCTTGGTACAGTTATCCTTGAGGATCCGGCAGACTTTGAGCTCTGGTTCAACCTTGACACAGCAAAGACTCTCGGAATCGAAATCAGTCAGAAATATCTGGACATGGCCAGCGTAATAATCCAGAATGGAGAGCAGATTACTGTTTAACTGGATTAAATCATGATAGAAGGAATTTTCGTTGAAGGTCTGATTTTCTCCGTGATGGCTCTCGGAATCCTTGTCACATACAGGATTCTGGACCTTGCGGATTTGACATGTGACGGCTCGGTGGCGACAGGCGCTGCCGTAGCCGCCATCTGTATAACAAACGGCTGGAGCATCCCGATGGCGATGCTTCTTGCTTTTTTCGCGGGTATCCTGTGCGGGCTGTGTACGGCAGCGATTCACAACAACCTGCACATTCCGGGACTGCTTGCCGGTATTCTGACAATGACAATGCTTTATTCAGTCAACCTCAGAATCCTGGGCAACAAGGCAAACGTCCCTCTTGTGCGTGTCGAGACGCTGTACGACATTTTCCCCGAAGCGTTCAGCTTCATCCCTTCTGCCTTTGCGTCCCTTGCGGGAACAGTACTGCTCGTTCTGGTCATCAAGGTCATCTTCGACCTCTTCTTCCGCTGTGACATGGGAATCGCGATTGGTGCTCTGGGAGGAAACGAGCAGGTTGTTATAAGCCTCGGCATGAATCCCTCCACACTGAAATACATTGCAATCGGACTGTCTAATGGTCTTATTGCCCTTTCTGGTGCAATGCTTGCCCAGTATCAGGGCTTTGCTGACGCGAACCTCGGACAGGGAATGGTTGTACAGGGACTTGCAGCAATCATGCTTGGTGAGTTCCTCTTCAATTCCAACAGGATTTCACTGATCACCTTGCGTGTCATTCTCGGCTCAATCATATACAAGGGACTGATGTTCCTCGGCCGCCGCTACGGTTATCTTGTAGGCATCACGCCGAATGACTTCAAGCTTCTAACCGGACTTCTGGTCATCATCTCACTCATCGTTGCTTCGACAAGAATCAAGGCAGCAGAGGAGAAGGCAAAGAAGAAAGCTGTTGAAAGAGTCATGGGAGGAAGAATCGATGCTTGACATAAAACACGTTACAAAGGTCTTCTTTCCTGGAACGGTAAACGAGAAAGTCGCACTTGAGGATATCAACCTGCATGTTGATGAAGGCGATGTCGTAAGCGTCATCGGCTCCAACGGCTCCGGTAAATCCACTCTTTTCAATATGATTGCAGGAACCTTCCCAGTCACTTGCGGAACCATCACCCTTGATGGAAAGGACATCACGAGGGCCCCCGAGTACAAAAGGGCATTCGAGATTGGAAGAATCTTCCAGGATCCGACTAAAGGAACCAGCGCGAACATGTCCATTCAGGATAACATGCTCCTTTCCCTCAAGAAAGGCATGAGAGGCATAGGCTTCTCGCTCACAAACGAGAACAAGCAGCTTTTCAGGAAGCTTATCGAGCCGGTCGGCCTTCAGGACAGACTGGAGGACAATGTCGGACTCCTTTCGGGCGGACAGCGTCAGGCTCTGACACTCATCATGGCATGCATGGCAAAGCCGAAACTGCTGCTTCTTGATGAGCACACAGCTGCTCTTGACCCGGGAAATGCCCGCATTGTCATGCAGCTGAGTGAGGAATACATCAGCAGGGAGCATCTTACTGCAATGATGATCACTCACAACATGCAGTTCGCCATTGAGTTCGGCAACAAGCTTATAATGATGGATGAAGGCAAGATAATCCTTGAAGTGAGCGGAGAGGAGAAAAAGAAGCTGACTGTTCCAGACCTGATCCAGCGTTTCAGGGAAATAAGGAAAAAGGACTTCGCCTCGGATGAGGAGCTTCTGACTGAAGCAGACTGACATAATGCAGAGCAGGTTTCCCCTGCTCTGTTTTTTTCTCACGACTGAAATTCACAACTTCTGTTCTTTTTCACATTCTTTTCACAAATTCCATTAGGGAATATCATCGCATTATGCCTAAGATTCCATCTTCAGAAAGAATGTTTTCTAATGCATACCTGAAGTCCCTGATAATCCCGCTGTTCTTCGAGCAGCTTCTGACTATCACTATCGGTATGGCAGACACAATAATGGTCGCAGCCGTCGGAGAGGCTTCTGTCAGCGGGATTTCCCTTGTTGACAGCATCTCTAACCTTTTCATCCAGCTTTTCTCAGCTTTTGCGACAGGAGGAGCCGTAGTTGCAAGCCAGTATCTGGGACGCGGGGACAGGGATGATGCATGCAAGTCCGCAAAACAGCTTGTGTATATCACAGTACTGTTTTCCGGAGGAATCTCACTAATCTGTCTTATGGGCAACAAGGCCCTTCTCTCGCTTGTATTCGGTTCAATTGAGGCTGACGTCATGAGTGCAGCTGAGAACTACTTCATTTTCATTGTCATCAGCTATCCCTTCCTCGCCCTGTGCAACAGCTGCAATGCCCTTTGCAGAAGCATGGGAAGGAGCCGGATCACAATGACAGTCTCCATTGTCATGAACGTAATCAATATCGGAGGAAACGCAATACTTATCTATGGCGCGGGCCTGGGAACTGCCGGTGCCGGAATCGCATCCCTTGCAAGCAGAATCACCGGAGCTGTCATCATGATGACTGTCGTATGCAACCGCAGTCTGGAAATACATATCGACAGGCTTTTCAGATTTGAATGGAATCCTATGATGATACGCAGGATCCTGCGTATCGGACTGCCTTCCGGTATTGAGAACAGCACCTTCCATATCGGCAAGATTCTAGTTCAGTCCCTCATCTCCACATTCGGAACCGCATCCATTGCGGCAAATGCAGTAGTGAACAACATCTGCTCGTTCTCAAACATACCGGGAAGCGTGATAGGCATGGCATCCATCACGGTCATAGGCCAGTGCTGCGGTGCCAGCAAATACGATCAGGCAAGATTCTACGCACGCCGCCTGATGATTCTCTCTTACATACTGATGGCAGTCACCTGTCTTGTCTTCTATATCTTCACCCCGCAGGTCAGCATGCTTTACAACCTCTCTCAGGAAGCGCTTGACCTCGCAGTGCTCTGCTCAAGGATGCTGCTGATTCAGACAGCCATCTTCTGGCCGCTGTCATTCACCCTGCCCAACTATCTCAGAGCGGCCGGTGATGCCCGCTATACGATGACAGTTGCAATGCTGAGCATGTGGCTGTGCCGCGTTGCACTGGCCTACGTGTTTTCATGGATGGGACTCGGACTTTACGGAACAAGCTGGGCCATGGTAATTGACTGGTACTGCAGGATTGTCTTCTTCAGCCTCCGCTGGCTAAAAGGAGGCTGGAAGACCAGAAGCGTCATCTGACGCTTTCTGGCTCAGATGCGGCCCAGAGCTTCTCAAGGGAATAGAAATCCCTGAGCTCCTGGCTCATCAGATGAATCACGATGTCTCCGGTGTCTATAAGAGTCCATCCGTCTTCTCCCGGAGTCTTGTGCCGGTTGTTCACGCTGAGTCCCAGTTCATTCATGAGGTCCCATATCTGGTGCACGACACCCTTCAGATGACCTACGGAATTCACTGTCCCGATAACAAAGCAGTCTGTCCAAGAGCAGTTCTCAAGAGGGAGGACTACAACATCCTTGCAACTGTGTTCTTCTAGAAAGGCCTTTATCGCCTGACTGTCTTTAACTGTTTTCTCATTCATCATTTTCATTTCTCCAGATTCAATACAGAATCAAGCCAGAGCTGAAGGAATTCAGCACTGTCAGATGCGCTGACACTGCCAAGCACCTGCTCCAGATTATATACATAATGTTCATCCACCGTGGCAAGCGCCTCAGTGAAAGCCTTCTCATCGAAACCGGGGGTCAGAGCATCCACAGTCTCAACGAAGTCAGAGCCCTTCAGCTGTCTGCTGTAGCGGCTGTATGCAAGATAGGGATCAGGACTTCCTGTCACATCACCAAGGCTCTTATAGAATCCCAGACGTTCCTCATACACAGCATCAGTGACACTGTCATAGGAATCAGGAGAAAACGAGAACAGTGAGGTGAATGTATCCTGGCCCTGACTGCCGTCCTGCCTGAGGGATGAAAGGATATCTGAAGGAATCTCAACCTCGACAAGGGAATCTTCCGTGAAGAAGTAAGCCGCCACTTTCTCATCGCTTTCAAGGACAAAGGCCTTCCTCTGTGCGGAACATGATACAAGAGTGAAAACCAGTGCCAGGATGATGAAAAGCCTACGAACGCTCAAACAGGCCTCCTGATTCCAGATACTCCTTGCATTCCTGACTGACTGAGGCAAAGCGTCTTGAGACAGTGAATGAATAATCCTCCTCTCGTGTGAGCACTTCAAGCACCATCTTCTCCAGGTTGGGTTTTCCCCAGATTACCAGGCGGTCGTTATCATCAAGATGCCGGCGCCCCTTCTCAGAATAGTCAGCCACATAGAGCACTGCACCATAGGCTCCCATATGGGCACTTGCAAGAGTATGATGCCTTATAGCCTTAACCGCCCTTTCGTCCCAGTTGTTCGTTATCCGGGGGAAGTACCATGCAGCAACAGCCCCGTGCAGAAGCATCGGACTTTCTTCCTCCTCAGGAACCATCTCAATGTCATGCTTGCGGCAGAACCGGAGCATCTCATCTCCGTCCATATAGCGGGCGTAATCATGGAAGACTGCAATCATCTTCGCAAGCTCACAGTCCAGCCGGAAACGCTTTGCCAGCACCTCACTGACTTCAACGACACCAAGAGAATGCTCAAAGCGGGAAGGCTTCTCAACATCCCTGACAATCTTTTCCAGCGTAATATAATCCATGCTCTTCTATATACCTTCTCACTGCATCGGGAAGCTGAGTGACATCCCCCTCTCGCACAGCCGTGCTGGAGGCCTCGTACGCAGTCACGTGGTAAAATTTTACACAAGCCCCGTGAGGACAATCAAGAGGCCTGTCTAAGCGTGTGAAGCACACAAAATCGACAAGGGAGCACAAATCATCATAGCGGTACCAGCCTGTAAGCCTGTCAATCAGATCATCGCCCATGAGAAAGCCAAGCCTGCCCTTCAGTGCATAATCCTTATATATCTGGCATACAGTATCGTAAGTATAACTCACTCCGCCCTTTCTGATTTCCCAGTCGCTGAGGACAATCTCTGTTCCTTTGCTGTCAAAATCCTCAAGCGCAAGAGAGAGCATCTCATAGCGCTGTATGGCATCAGCCGGATGCGTGCCCGGCTTGAAGTTGGATATGAATGCGGGCATGATGATAATCCGCTCATAACCTGAAAGCTCTATTGCCTTGTCAATGATATAAAGATGCCCTTTGTGAACAGGGTCAAAGGTTCCCCCGAAAAGAAGGGTGCTTTTCTCAGTATTCGTCCCTGTAGAAAGCATCGTTGTCAACCCTTGATGTGAAGCCTCCGGTCTCATCGTCCTTCACGATTCCGCTTTCACTCACCGTGCGGATGAAAGCTCTCTTCACATCCTCAACAGTGTCATCCATGTAGATTGAAAGCCTGTGAATCTCCTTTCCAGGAAGGCTTTTTGCAAGTTCTGCAAGCTTTGAGCCGTCCATGTCCTCATCCGCCTTTGATGCGATGATTATCTGAGGTTTCTGGACAAGTTCAGGAGCATAGCTGGCAAGCTCATTCATCAGGATGTCATAGCTTGCAAGATAATTCTCATCCTCAAGATCGATGAAGACAGCCAGTGCTTTTGTGCGGGAAATGTGACGCAGGAACTTTATTCCCATTCCTGCCCCCTGGCTTGCGCCTTCGATAATTCCCGGGATGTCTGCAAGGATGAGATCCTGATTGTCATAGCGCATTGCGCCAAGCTGGGGAATTTTTGTCGTGAAAGGATAGCCTGCGACCTTGCTGCGTGCATTCGTCAGCAGGTTCAGCAGAGAGCTCTTGCCTGCATTCGGGAATCCCACGAAACCGATATCTGCAATGACAAGAAGCTCGACTCCGATTCTCATTTCCACGCCCTTCTCGCCCGGCTGGGCGAAACGCGGAGTCTGGCGTGTCGCAGTTCTGAAATGCCAGTTTCCCTGACCGCCTCGTCCACCCTTGAGGAAGACCCAGCGGGTCTCTCCTGTGAGGTCCTTGATTATTTCACCGCTCTGTGCATCCTTGATGACAGTACCGGGCGGGACGGGAATCTCGACATCGGCACCAGCGCGGCCAAAACATCTGTCGCCCTGACCTGCGCGTCCGTTCTCAGCACGGTAAACACGGACCATCTTCAGATGCCCGAGCGTGCGGAGATTGTCCTTCACCACAAAGACGACATCACCGCCCTTGCCGCCGTCTCCGCCGTCAGGGCCTCCTTTGGGAACAAATTTCTCCCTGTGGAAGGAAACACAGCCGTTGCCCCCGTTTCCGGAGGCAACGTCGATATAGGTCTCGTCAGAAAAACCGAACATGAATCTTATTCAGCTGCTTCAACGACAGTCACATACTTTCTGTTGTTTCTGTTAACGAACTCAACAGTGCCTGCGACCTTGGCAAAGAGTGTGTAGTCTGTTCCAAGACCGACATTCTTACCCGGATGAATGACTGTGCCGCGCTGGCGGACAAGAATCTCACCAGCCTTCACAACCTGACCACCGAAGCGCTTGACACCCAAGCGCTGTGCGTTAGAATCGCGTCCGTTACGGGATGATCCACCACCTTTCTTATGTGCCATCTGAGCGCCTCCTTATGCGTTGATCTTGTTGATTGTGATCATGGAATACTGCTGTCTGTGTCCCTGGGTTCTTCTGTAACCCTTTCTTCTGTGGAACTTGTAAACCTTGACCTTGTCACCTTTGACTTCACTGCCGACAGTTGCCTGAACTGATGCTCCTGCAACATAAGGAGTGCCGAATCTGGCATTGTCCCCGTCAACGACAGCGAGAACCTTGTCTGTCTCCCAGGAAGAACCCTCTTCCATATTGAGAAGATCGACCTGCAGTGTCTCACCTTCAACAGCTTTGTACTGCTTGCCGAGAATTTCAACGAGTGCGTACATTTCTTTCCTCTGTTTGTTTAGTTTCTGCCAAAGAATATTCATCCGTCAGATTCATGGCAACCACATGGGGAAAGAAAAAAACAGGAGGATAGATAAAAAAACATTTTTCTACCTACCGTACGGTAGAAAAACATTCTTCATTCATGTTATCTTGAGACCATGACAAGAACGGAAATACTCACTGAAGCGGGACGGATTATAAGAGATGAAGGATACGACAGGCTGACGATGTCAGCACTTGCTCAGGCTCTTGGAGTAAGAAAGGCAAGCCTTTATTACCATTTCCAGAGCAAGGAAGAAATCATACAGGAGCTGTATGAGCACTTTGAGAACGGGTTGCTGCATCTGAGCTTCTCTGTCGATTTCAGCAAGAGCATGGATGTTGTGATGAGCACAGCGCTGAGTCACTGGAAAAACATCTTTTCAGACAAGGAGAACTCAGTATTCATATCATTGATTGAACAGCGCAAGGAGACAGATGAGAGAGCCTGGGCGGATGTCGGCAGCCTTTATCTCATGATTGAAAGCCAGAGCGAGGCAATTCTGGAAAATCTTTCAGTTTCTTCACGATTGAAAATCATGAATGTGCCACTTATGAGCAAAATGTTTGCCTCCACCGTCTATCTCATGCTGGTGAATGAAGATGAATCAATCGACCAGTTCGTATACTCATTCATTGAGAATTTTCTGAAATAATGTGCTTTTCCCGGTCAAAAATGTTATTTTCGTTGAAATTTCTGCCTTTTTTAAGTAAATAAAATATCAAAAACCCTTTTTTCTTACATTTTTGTAATTTCTCTTTGTTTTTGCTTTTTTCTATGCTAAGCTTACACTTAAACAACTTATTCAGGAGAAAAACTAATCATGACATTACATGAACAGCTGGTTGAACAGTTTGAGATTTACATGACAGAGTCAGGTAAATTCGAATCAAAGGGAACAAAGGCTTCTGCAACAAGAACAAGAAAGGCTCTTTCCGAAATCGCAAAGCTCTGCAAGGAGAGAAGAAAGGAGATTCAGGACGCCAAGGATGCTGCTGAAGCATAAAAAAAAGGTCAGGAATCCTGACCTGATGTTTACCCTGATTGAGAAGGCCGGTTTTGCCGGCCTTCTTTGTTTTGTCACAGTTTCCTAAGAAGGGCGATATGCTCTTCTGACTTCCTGATTTTCTCCTCGAACTCAGCCTTCTTGCCCTGCTCTTTGGCAACAGCCTCGCTCTTGGCATTCTGCAGGAACTGAGGATTGGAAAGCTTCTTCATCGTACCTTCAAGGCTCTTTGATGCCTTTTCTATCTCACTCTCAAGTTTCTTTATCTCAGCATCCACATCAATGGCTTCCCTGACAAAGGAGAAGACTTCATAACCAAGAGCCGTTGACGGATAAGCGGACGAGACATCCTCAGAAGAAGATTTGTCTATAATCAGCTGGCTTGCTCCCATGAAGCTGGACATAAGGTCCTTCTCTTCTTCGAAAAGCGCGGTACCAGTGAAGTTCTCAGACGGTCTGATGACAACCTTGAATTTCTTTTCCGGTGCGATTGAAAGCTGGCTGCGAGCGCTGCGGACAATTCTGACAGCTTCCTGTAGCTGGCTGACAAGAGCCTCCTGGGCAGGGAAATCGAACTCAGGTCTGACAGACGGGAACTGCTGGCTTATCAGCAGGCCTTCACTTCCGGGCAGCTTCTGATATATTTCCTCTGTGACGAATGACAGGAAGGGATGCATAAGCTTCATGCTCTGGGAAAGCAGGTCAATCATGACAGAGACCACAAGGTCCTTCTCCTCATCGCTTCCATTGAAAAGGCGCTGTTTTGTGGCTTCAACATACCAGTCGCAGAAGTCATTCCAGAAGAAGGAATAGACACCCTGAGCCGCCTCGTTGAAGCGGTAGCTGTCCATTGCCCTGTCAATGGTTTCGATTGTCCTGTTCAGCCTTGTGTATATCCACTTGTCGATTACAGTGAGCTTATCAGGCTCAATGCTGACAAGGTTCCGTCCTTCAGCATTCATCAGCAGGAAGCGTGTCGCATTCCAGATTTTGTTTGCAAAGCGGCTTCCCATCTTGAAGGAATCCATGTCAATCTGGACATCCTGACCCTGAGCGGCAAGGTAGCACAGCGTGAACTTCATCGCATCGGCACCGTAAAGGTCAATGACCTCAATCGGATCGATACCGTTTCCAAGGCTCTTGCTCATCTTGCGGCCCTGCTTGTCGCGCACAAGTCCTGTGATTACGATGTCGCGGAAAGGAGCCTTGCCTGTGAATTCCTCGGAAGCCATAATCATCCTGCTGATCCAGAAGAAAATGATGTCATAGGCAGAGACAAGGGTGTCTGTCGGGAAGAAGTTCTTCAGATCCTCAGTCTTTTCTGGCCAGCCGAGTGTGCTGAACGGCCATAGCCAGGAGCTGAACCAGGTATCAAGGACATCAGGATCCTGCTCAAGATTATGACTATGGCAATGAGGACACTCTGTCACATCCGTGCGGGAGACTGTCATCTGACCGCAGTCCTTGCAGTACCAGACCGGGATTCTGTGTCCCCACCAGAGCTGACGTGAGATACACCAGTCCCTGATGTTCTCCATCCAGTGGATGTATGTATTCTCCCAGCGCTTGGGATAGAAGACAATGTCCTTGTCTTCAAGGGCTTTGAGTGCTTTCTCAGCCATCCCCTTCATCGAGACGAACCACTGATCAGAAAGATATGGCTCGACCACAGTGTGACAGCGGTAGCAGTGACCGACATCATGCGCATGCGGTGTCTGCTTAACAAGATAGCCCTGCTCCTGCAGGTCTTCCACTACAAGCTTTCTCGCGCTCACCGGATCAAGACCGCGGTATTTCTCTGGAACATTCTCATTGAGGGTTCCATCCGGATTGAGAAGGTTTATAGCCTCAAGGCCGTGGCGTCTTCCGCATTCCCAGTCGTTCGGGTCATGAGCCGGAGTGATCTTGACCATTCCGGTTCCGAACTCACGCTCGACAAAGCTGTCAGCAATAACCGGGATTTTCCTGTCTGTAAGCGGCAGGCACAGAAGCTTTCCGACTATGTTCTTGTAACGCTCATCGTCCGGGTGGACAGCAACCGCGACATCACCGAACATTGTCTCAGGACGTGTGGTCGCGACAGTAATATACCCGCTTCCATCCTCATAAGGATAGCGCACATCATAGAGCATGCCCGGCATGTTCTCGTATTCAACTTCATCATCGGCAAGTGCCGTTCCGCATTTCGGGCAGTAGTTGACAAGATACTGGCCTTTATAGATGAGCCCACGCTCATAAAGAGTCACGAAGGCTTCCCTGACAGCCTTGGAAAGACCTTCATCCATAGTGAAGCGCTCATGATCCCAGTCACAGGAACAGCCCATCTTCTTCAGCTGGGATGTGATGATTCCATGATGCTTCTCCTTGACAGTCCAGGTTCTCTCGATGAACTTCTCACGTCCCAGATCCTGACGGCGGAGACCTTCTTTTGCAAGCTGGCGCTCAACGACGTTCTGTGTCGCGATTCCAGCATGATCGGTTCCAGGCACCCACAGCGTCTTAAAGCCCTTCATCCTCTTGTAGCGGACGATGATGTCCTGCAGGACGTTATTGAGGGCATGGCCCATATGAAGGATGCCTGTGACGTTGGGTGGCGGCATGACGACAGTGAAATGCTCCTTGCCGTTCTCATCAGGGTGGAAGGCACCTTCCTTCACCCACTGACTGTATATTCTCTGCTCAAAATCTTTGGGATCATATGCTTTCGAAAGCTCTGTTGAGATCATTATTTCAGCCTCCGGGAAAAATTCGCCTTGAATATTAACAAAAGAAAGTTAAGAATACAACACGAGTTGAATACAGGAGTGTTTATGATAGAACCAGTCGTTTTAAAAGGCTTCAGGGATTCAGTCCCATCTCAGGAGATTCCCAAGCGGAGGCTTATCACAAAGCTTGAAGGCATTTTCTCCTTATACGGCTTCAGTCCGATTGACACGCCGGCACTGGAATACACGAACGTCCTTCTTGGCAAGGGCGGCGGAGAGACGGACAAGCAGATATTCCGCTTTGAAGACAACGGAGGCCGTGATGTTGCACTGCGCTTTGACCTCACTGTCCCTTTTGCCCGTTTTGTCGCGCTTCACGGCAGTGAACTGTCACGCCCTTTCAAGCGCTATCATATAAACAAGGTCTGGAGAGGCGAGAACCCGCAGAAGGGCCGCTACAGGGAGTTCTACCAGTGCGATTTCGATATCGTGGGTGTAGACAACGAGTATGCTGACAGCGAGATTCTTTCCACAATGGACTTCTGCTTCAGGACCATCTTCTCATCAGACAGCAGCGCATACCGTTTCCACATCTCCCACAGGGGACTGTTCAACGAATTCCTTGACAGCCTTGAAGTGAGGGACAAGTCAGTGGAGATTCTCAGGACTGTCGACAAGCTGAGGAAGATCGGTCGCGATGAGGTCTTGAGACTGCTTTCTGAGGAGACCGGAAGCCAGGACAAGGCAGAGAAGATTCTCTCCTTCATTTCCTGTGACACTTCAAGACCGTTTCTTGAAAACCTTGAATATCTGGAAGGCCTGATCGGTCATGAAAGTGAATCATCTGAGCGCCTGAGGGCTATTTACGCCCTGCTTGAGCAAGAAGGCATCGCCTCTTCTTTCAGCCTCGACTCATCCATAACAAGAGGCCTCGACTACTATACGGGAATCGTCTACGAGACCTTCCTCACCGGCGCACCTTCAATCGGCTCTGTCTGTTCTGGAGGACGCTACAACAATCTTGCATCTCTTTATACGAAGGAAAGTCTGCCCGGCGTCGGCTCCTCAATCGGTCTTGACAGGCTGCTTGCAGCTCTGGAAGACCTTCACTCACCTCTTCTGGAGAGCCGCTCAAGTGCTGATGTTCTCATCGCAAGCGAGGACAAGGCCTCCAGCTATGAAGAGGATGTGCGCATTGCAGGCCGCCTCAGGCAGGAAGGCATAAGATGCGACATCTATCCTTTCAACGTGAAGAAGATGAAGGCCGTCTATGATTACAGCGGGAAGAACAGCATTCCTCTCATTCTTTTCCACAACTGGAAGAAAGAGCGCATGCTCAAGGACACAAGAGACCAGTCTTCACAGACTGTGACGGAGGAAGAGACAGTAATTGCAGTCAGGAATAAACTTTCTGGACCTGCCGGTATACAGGCATAAGGACCTCATTCTCAGCTCGCTGAGAGACAATCAGGTCATCATCGTCGAAAGTCCTACAGGAAGCGGCAAGACAACCCAGCTGCCGCTCATCCTGAAGGAGGCAGGGTATGACAGGAACGGAGTCATCGGCGTGACTCAGCCAAGGCGTATCGCAGCCCTGTCAATCTGCGACTTCATAAAAAGACAGCTCAATATAGAAGACAACTACTGCGCCTATACGATGCGCTTTGCCGACACGAGTGATGACACGACCCGCATCAGGATAATGACGGACGGCATCCTGCTTCAGGAACTGAAGGGAGACCGCTATCTTTCCCGTTACTCTGTCATGATGGTGGATGAGGCTCATGAGCGGAGCCTCAACATTGATTTCATTCTCGGTCTTCTCAAGCAGGTGCTTGCTGTCAGAAACGACCTTAAGGTCATTATCAGCAGCGCGACCATAAACACGAAGAAGTTCAGTGACTTCTTCGACGGTGCTGAAATCATAAGCATCCCGACAAAGGTCTATCCTGTCACACTCAACTACATTGAAGACAAGTTCCCTTCCTACGGAGAAAGGATGAGCGAGACGGATGAGCGCCTTGAGCGTATCTACGCCATCACGGAAAGCCGCATCCGGGACAAGAAGGAAGGAGACCTGCTGATTTTCCTTCCCGGGGAGTTTGAGATTAACCAGTGTCAGGACATGCTCTCCCACTCCCCCTTCAGGGACAGTCTGCAGATCTATCCGCTTTATGGACGCCTGAGCAAGGAGGAACAGGAAAGGGTATTCACCCCTACCGCAGAAGGAAAGATCAAGGTCGTCATCTCAACGAACATCGCGGAGACAAGCATCACGATTGACGGCATCAAGGCTGTCATCGACTCAGGAGTCGCAAAGGTCAACTATTATGACCAGAAGACTTTCACCTCTGCGCTTATCAGCCAGCCTGTAAGCAAGGCAAGCGCCGAGCAGAGGAAGGGAAGAGCCGGACGCACCGCACCGGGTGAATGCTACCGCCTGTACACTGAAGAGAGCTTCTCCCGCCGTCCCGATTTCTCAAAAGAGGAGATCACGCGCTGCGATCTGGCTGAGGTGGCTCTGCGCATGAGCGACCTTGCCATTTACGACTACGAAAACTTCCCATTCATCACGGCGCCGAAGAAGAGCGCGCTGAAGTCCGCGGAATATCTTCTGAAACTTCTCGGTGCGATTGATGAGGAGCATCATCTGACAGCAACAGGCCAGATGATGGTGCGTTTTCCCCTCATCCCCCGCCTGAGTCGGGCCATCGTCCAGTCAATCATGTACTACCCGGATGTACTTAGCGAGGTGCTTGTCGCGGTCAGCTTCCTTTCAACAAAGGGGCCCTTCCTCTTTCCAAAGGACAAAGCGATGCTCGCACGTGCCAGACAGGAAAAATTCCAGGATTCCGTATATGGAGACTTCGCAGGCTATCTGAAGCTCTTCGAGGCATACACCAGACTGATTGAGGAACAGCCCAACGCGAAAAGCGCGGAAAAGGCATGCGAGAAGTTCTGCAAATACTATTTCCTGGATCTTCAGACGATGAACGAGATTGTGCACATCAAGAAGCAGCTTGAGGAAATCATCTCGATATCTATGGGAGTTCCTGTCACGGGAGGCGGTGAGATCTCGCACTACCTCATCTGTCTTGCAAGCGGACTCATACAGTTCGTGTGCACACTTGATGACTATTCATCTTACCGTTCTCTCACTGCTGATGAGATATACATCCACCCTTCCTGCAGCTGGTTCCGCAACAAGCCGCAGTACATTCTGGCAGGCGAGGTTGTCATGACCAGCCGCATGTTCGCCCGTTCTGTCTCCCCTCTCAAGGCTGAGTGGCTTGATGCAATCTATCCAGATTTGAAGAAACTGCTGCGTTACAGCAGGGCCAGCGGATACGAGAACATCCAGTACAGTTACCAGAAAGGGCTTGAGAGTGAAGAGAAGAAGAAAGCCAGGGACAGCGAGAAGAAGAAAACAGACTCCGGCTATATGCTTTACGGCTGCAATCTGAAACTTTCGAGGATATCTAAGAAAGGCAAGAAAGGCGGCGAGGTTTATAATCTCAGCCTCAAAGACCTCAAGGATATCGCTGAAAAGGCCTTCGCAGCAGGCAGCGTGCCCAAGATCCGTGTGATTCTGACAACAAAGCATGGCGTCACCGTCCAGTCCCTGCCCCTGAAGACATACATTCAGGAAGCTGCACTCATCACAGACAGGCCTGTTCTGGAAAGATTCAATGAGGAAACATACACAATCGAAGACGGTCATGAGGCTCTTGCCCAGGCACTGGAGAATCTCTTCTGTCCGACGGGACTTGGCGGAGGAAAGGCGGGCTTTGTCTCCATAATGAAGGTTAAAGGAAAGAAGAACACATACCGTATGTACCCCTCTTCCTCCCTTCCCTCCTGTGTTGACAACGCGTACAGTGTCCTCAGCGAGATTGCCCAGCTTACAAAAAAAGGCAGACGCTACGCAGCACTTAACGAGGCCTGCAGGAAAATCCTTGACAGGCTGAATGAACTTGAAGGACTTGAATGATGTATACAGTCAGACTCAAAAGAAACCGTGATGAGATTTTCCGCAAGCACAATCCATGGGTCTTCACAGGAGCCATTGATTCTGTAAGCCCGGCCTTCTTTCAGGCAGACAACGCTCGTGTCATCTCATCCAGCGGCACTTTCATCGCTTACGGATGGTACGACGAGAAGGCTCACACCACACTTCACCTGCTCAGCTGGGATGAAGGTAGAGTCCCCGGCGAATGCTGGCTCAGGGAAAAAGTCCGTCAGGCGGTGGATGCAAGGGCGTCAGTCCTTGACAAAGACACCACATGCTGCCGCCTGATACACGGTGAAGCTGATTTCATCCCGGGCCTTGCCGCCGACATCTATGGCGACACAATACGCATAATCATCTCATCGCGCTATGCAGCAGACCACGTGGAAGAAACAGTCAGGGCACTTTTCGAATATACTGAAGCCAGACGCATTGACATATTCACGGACAACACCTTCGCCCGTCTTGAGAATCTCAGGAACGTCACGCGTCATTTCACACGTGATGGCGAGGTCAGCCAGCCATCACAGGAAAACATCCTTTTCAGGGAAAGCGGCATCTGGTATGAAATAGAAAGCGGAATCAGCCAGAAAAGCGGCTTCTACTGTGACCAAAGGGAGAACAGGAACATCGTCGAAGCCTACACTGAGGGAAAGAGAGTGCTTGATGTGTGCTGCTTCACCGGCTCTTTCACCCTTCACGCCCTGCGCTCAGGGGCCAGAGAGGTTCTCTGCATAGATGCTTCCGAATCCGTCCTGAGGCATCTTCTATACCAGATACATCTCAACGAGAACAAGGGTGTCCTTCCTCCAGGCTCAAGGCAGAAAGTCACGACAAGGAAGGCGGATGCCTTTGAAGCCTTGAGACAGGAAGAAGAGAACAGCTGGGATGTCATCATACTCGACCCGCCGAAACTGGCTTCCAGCAAGAGCCGCCTTCAGACAGCGCTTAAAGGCTACAAGGATCTGAGCCTTGCCGCCATGCGTCTGGTCAGAGACGGTGGTATCATAGCAAGCTTCTCATGCTCCGGTGCCGTGTCAAAAGATGATTTCAGGCGTGCCACTGCATGGGCCGCGGCGGATCTGGGCTATGAGATTCAGATTCTCAATCAGCTCACTCAGGCCAGTGACCATCCGGTGAGAATCTCGCTTGAGGAGACAGAATACCTCAAAGGGCTTGTTTACAGAGTCAAAAAATGAAAATAAAAGTGGCGGACATCATCATTCTGACAGTGTGTCTTGCAGCCTGCCTGATAGCCCTGCTTCATCCGCAGGAGGGAACCGGCATGCTTGTGATACACAGTCCGGATGCTGTTTACCGCTACTCGCTTGAACAAGACAGGACTGTAGAAATCGAGGGGCTTGAAGGCATTACGGAAATAAAGATTGAAGATGGAAGTGCCAGGGTCATCTCAAGCCCGTGCAGGAACAGAATCTGCATGAGAGGTTCCGTGAGCCAGTACCCGGATACACTCGCATGTCTGCCTAACGGTGTGATTATCTCAGTGGAAGGAGAATCAGATGTGGACGCAGAATCATACTGACAGGCTGAGCTATCTGAGTGCGCTTGCCCTCACGTTCTCGCTTGTGGAGGCAAGCCTTCCACATGCCCTTCCTTTTCTGAGAATCGGACTTGCCAACATTCCTCTTCTGTGGGCTCTTGGCAGCTTCAATCTGTCTGGTTACCTCGCCTTGGCCGCTCTCAAATGGCTTCTGTCCTCATTCATCTCAGGTCTGCTCTTCTCTCCATTTGCACTTGTGAGCCTTGCCGGAACAGCTTCCAGCGCACTTGTCATGCTGGTTCTTCACAGGGCATTCTCACGCTTCATAAGCCTTTACACGGTCTCGGCTCTCGGGGCGGCTGTATCAGGTTTCTTCCAGCTTGCCGTTTCCGCATCATTCCTGTCTGATGCTGTGATGAACCTTGTTCCACTCATGATGCTTTTCAACCTTGTCTGCGGCGTTGTCACGGCATTCATCGCCTGCCGTTTCCCTGCAGCGGATAAGGTGAGGGTGCAGCATGGAGACAGCACAGTGCAGCATCAGAAAGCAGGAAAACACATCCTCTTTTTCCTTCTTGCCTTCATCTTCATCATACTCTCACAGAGCATTATTGCGCTGGCAGCCACTTTCATCCTTGCCATTATCTTCTCCCGCCTTAACGGAAGAAAGACGAAGTGGATGATTTACATCATCACCTTCATTGCCGTTGTCTTCTTCAACCTGCTGTCTCCCTCCGGAAGGGTTCTGTTTCTCTTTGTCACACAGAATGCTCTGGCAGCAGGACTTGAACGGGCCCTGAGACTCCTTTCCCTGGTTGCCCTCTCCCAGAGCCTTGCCACGCTTCCGCTCACCGGTTCCTCTATTGTAAGTGAGACACTCCAGATTGCAAGCCAGCTGGAAGATAGCTTCTACTCATCACAGTCCCCTGTTCTTGAAAGACTGAAAAACACGCTTTCTAAAGACAGCTTCCAGATATCAGCAAAGAACGTGAAGCCTCACTCCATTTCCATGTGTGCCGTCTTCTGCACTGCAATCGTGCTTGTTTCTGCGGCCTGCCTGCTTTTTAAATTACCATGAGACAGGATAAATGCAGTATTATTTCACAAAGATTTCATAACCTGACACAAAATGGATATTAACATAGATTTTATATGCAATTCTAACTGTTTATTATCCAATTTGTCACAATAAAGAAACATTTGTCCGATTAAATGACTGAATCAGACATCCCAATGGGATTATTTCTTGCTTTTTCAGCTTTTATTTCATTTTGCTTGACTATATTTCCTTTTGCCTTTGATAATCTAACTAACGATTAACAAGAACACAAGGAGTATTAAATGGCTAGTGTAAACACCGAGACTTTTCCCGGACAGAACGAGCTCCAGGAACTGATTGAGAGAGTCAAGCGTGCCCAGATTATCTACGCCTCCTACTCACAGGAGCAGGTCGACAAGATTTTCCGCGCCGCCGCCATTGCAGCCAACAATGCCCGTATTTCCCTGGCTCAGGACGCTGTTCAGGAGACAGGAATGGGAATTGTGGAAGACAAGGTCATCAAGAACCACTTCGCAGCCGAGTACATCTTCCATAAGTATAAGGACGACAAGACATGCGGAATCATTGAAGAAGACACTGGTTTCGGCATTGAGAAAATCGCAGAGCCGAAGGGGGTCATCTGCGGAATCATTCCGACAACAAACCCGACAAGCACTGCAATCTTCAAATCCCTGATTTCACTGAAGACCAGAAACGCAATCATCTTCAGTCCGCATCCGAGAGCAAAAAAGTGCACATGTGATGCTGCAAGAATCGTAAGGGATGCAGCTGTCGCAGCAGGTGCTCCTGAGGACATCATCGCCTGGATTGAAGAGCCTTCAATGGACAAGACAAACTACCTGATGCACAACCCGCTTGTGAACCTCATTCTCGCAACAGGCGGTCCGGGCATGGTCAAGAGCGCCTACTCTTCAGGAAAGCCGGCTATCGGTGTCGGTGCTGGAAACACACCTGCACTCATCGACAAGAGTGCAAACATCAAGATGGCTGTGGCTTCAATCCTCATGTCCAAGACATTCGACAACGGTGTTGTCTGTGCATCCGAGCAGGCAATCATCGTCCATCAGGACATCTACAATGAAGTCAAGAAAGAGTTCAAGGAAATGGGCGCTCACTTCCTTACAAAGGATGAAATGGCAAAGCTCAGCCCGATTATCCTTGACCCGCAGCGCGGATCCGTCAACCCGAAGATTGTCGGCCAGCCGGCAAGTGTGATTGCACAGATTGCAGGCTTCGAGGTTCCTGCCAACACAAAGGTGCTCATCGGCGAGGTTTCAAAGGTCGCTGTTGAAGAGCCTTTCGCTCACGAGAAGCTTTCCCCTGTCCTCGGCATGTACAAGTGCCACAACTTCGGAGAGGGAGCTGACATGGCTGCCCGCCTGATTGCTCTTGGAGGTTTCGGTCATACATCAGTCCTCTACATCGACGAGAAGGAGAAGGACAAGGTTGACGCTTACGGCAGAGCAGTCAAGACAAGCAGAATCCTGATCAACATGCCAGCCAGCCAGGGAGCCATCGGTGATATCTACAACTTCCGCCTTGAGCCAAGTCTGACACTCGGTTGCGGTTCTTGGGGCAACAACTCGATTTCAGAGAACGTCGGCCCGAAACACTTGCTGAACGTCAAGACACTTGCAAAGAGGAGAGAGAATATGCTGTGGTTCCGCTTACCGCCTAAAATTTACTTCAAGTACGGCTGTCTGCCAGTCGCACTTCAGGAGCTTGAGAACAAGAAGAAGGCTTTCATTGTCACAGACAGCTTCCTCTTCTCTTCCGGCATGATTGACAGAATCACGAACCAGCTCGAGCAGCTCGGTGTCGAGACAGAAGTCTTCCATCAGGTCAAGCCGGATCCGACACTCGGCACAATCAACACTGCAATGCAGCTTGTCAACGCCTACAACCCGGATGTCATCATTGCAGTCGGCGGCGGAAGCCCTATGGATGCGGCAAAGATTATCTGGCTGCTTTACGAGCACCCGGAAGTGTCATTCGAAGGTCTTGCCCTCCGCTTCATGGATATCCGCAAGAGAATCTACAACTTCCCGAACATGGGCAAGAAGGCAGAGCTTGTATGTATCCCGACAACATCCGGTACAGGAAGTGAAGTCACACCGTTTGCAATCATCACAGATGAGAAGACCGGCATGAAGTGGGCAATCGCAGACTACGCTCTCACACCGAGCATGGCAATCGTTGACAGCGAGCTGGCTGTCGGACAGCCTAAGGGTCTCACAGCAAGCTGCGGTATCGACGTCCTTACACATGCCCTTGAGGCTCTTGTCTCCTCAATGAGCACAGACTACACAAATGGTCTTGCCCTTGAAGCGACACGTCTCATCTTCAAGTATCTGCCTCAGGCATACGCTGACGGAACAAACATCAAGGCCCGTGAGAAAGTCCACAATGCCTCAACAATGGCTGGAATGGCCTTCTCCAATGCCTTCCTCGGTGTCTGTCACTCAATGGCTCACAAGCTTGGCGCCCAGTTCCATGTCCCACACGGAATGGCCAACGCTCTCCTGCTTACAAACGTCATCCGCTTCAACAGGAACGACAACCCGACAAAGCAGGCAAGCTTCCCGCAGTACGAGTATCCTTCTGTTACAAGCCGCTACGCAAGAGCAGCTGACTATGTCGCAATGGCCTGCAATGACACACCTAACGGTGACTTCATTCACATCAAGCCGGGCATGACAATGGATCAGAAAGTTGACGCACTCATCGAGGGAATCGAAAAGCTCAAGAAAGAACTCAACGTTCCTTCCTCCATTCAGGAATGGGGTGTCGATGAGAAAGAGTTCCTCGCCGTTGTCGATGAACTTTCAGTCAAGGCATTCGATGACCAGTGCACAGGCAGCAACCCGCGCTACCCGCTCATCAGCCAGATCAAGCAGCTCTATCTTGATTCCTTCTATGGAAGACCATGGAAAGAAGAAGTCTGAGCCTGAAGACATCAGCACACAGGGAGCCAGCCGGCTCCCTGTTTTTTCTATGAATCGAAATATGGAAAATGCTTTAAGGTTTCAGGCAGGCTAAAGGAACGACATGGACACCATCAGGCCTGGTGTATGCGGCATTCCCGGCAGTCACAATCATCAGGAAAGATGGCACTCTCATATATCCCGTATCAATCAAGCTTGCAAGAGTCCTGAGATGCTCTGCTCCATCGTCAATATCAATCTGACGTCCTAGCTTCATTTCAATAAGCCCATAATTTCCATTACGCAAATGAATGACTGCGTCTGCTTCAAGTCCGTTGCTATCCCGATAGTGATACAATGTGCCATTCATGGCTGACGCATAAACGCTCAAATCTCTGTCACACATTGACTCAAAGAAAAGCCCGAATGTCTTCAAATCATCAATGAGATCCTGTGGACCAAGACCAAGAATGGCTGTTGCGATTGACGGATCAGTGAACTGTCGTACAGGGGAAGACTGAATCCTTGCTCTTGATCTTATATTAGGATTCCAGGCCGGTATATCCTCAATTACAAACAACTTCTTCAACGCGTCATAATATCTGTCAAATGTCTTCTCAGAAATAGTATCATTTCCAATATCCTTCCTGATAAGGGACTTTGTTGCCGGTGTACTAAGGTGTCTTGAGTAAGACCTGAGTAATCTTGTGAGTGTCTGAGGCGAATAATCTCCATCCAATGCTTTAGAGAAATCTGTTCTGACAAGCCCGTTACAATAGTCAAATGCCTGCTCCAGCGCGATATCTTTGTCAAGGTCTATTGCTTTTGGCCATCCTCCACGACAAAGCCAGAATGCATAATCCATAATCGTTCTTTCGCAAACCGCTGCAACGCTCTTGCCTTCAAAAAGGTCTTTAAGTGAAACACTGCCATCTGAATCTCCTGACTCATACAAAGACATTGTTTTCATCGTCATAGTTGCGATACGTCCGATTCCTGAATGATGAATCGAATCTTTTGATACTCTGTCAAGGGGAGATACAGAACCGGTCAAAACAAACTGACCGAAACTGTCTCTGCGGTCGACTTCTATTCTGACTGCATCCCAGAGTACTGGTGCCTCCTGCCATTCATCTATGAGCAGTGGTGGTTCTTTATTCAGAAGAACAGAAGGAGCAGTTTCAGCAATAACCTTATTATTATCCCTTGTAGCAGGATCCTGCATCATTAAGACAGACTTTGCCTGTCTCATACACGTTGTTGATTTACCGCACCATTTAGGACCTTCCACAAGAACAGCACCTTTTGAGCGCAACTTAAATGAAAGAATCTGATCTGCAATTCTTGGCAAATATCTTTTCATAAACATATTTTCTTATAATACATAAGAAATGTCAACTTCACTCCCTGTCTTGCAGACATTTCACTCCCTGTCTTGCAGACATTTCACTCCCTGTTTTGTAGAATCATAAGAAATAAAGAAAGCCGGAGAACAACTCTCCGGCGATACTTGATAACTAAAGAAGATATGGAACTCTCAGATTATGGCTCTGGTAAACGATGAAAGTCTCCACCTCGGCAATCTCATCGACTTTCACCAGCTCATTCTTGAAGAAGTTGAGAAGTGAGCAGTCCTCATCTTCAGAAAGCTCCAGCTGGAGAATGAGGTCATAGCGTCCTGTGACAACTGCACAGCTGATTACACCGTGCAGTTCACTGAGCTCAGACGCCTTCCTCTCAAGATCAAGGGTCTTCACCTTGATTCCCATAATCGCAACCTGCAAGGAAGGCATGTACTGAGGATCGACAAGTCCCGTGACAGTGAGAATCCTGTCATCAATCAGCTTGTTGACACGGCTGCGGACAGTGTTCTCCGTTATTCCAAGCTCCTCTGCAATTGCAGAGAAGCTCTTTCGGCCATCCTGAAGCAGCCGGATTATCTGTCTGTTGGTCTCGTCTACCTTCTTAGCCATTCTTCCTCTCAAATTCCTTCATGAAGTCCTGAAGAGCTTTCACATCCTCGACAGGGAGCGCATTGTAAAGGGAAGCTCTCAGACCTCCGACAGAGCGGTGACCCTTGAGACCGAGCATGCCTTCTTTCTTCGATTCCTCAATGAATTTCGCCTCAAGCTCCTCACAGGGAAGGCGGAACACGATATTCATTCTTGAGCGCACAGCCTTGTCAACCGGAGAGCGGAAGAAGTCAGAAGAATCGATGACAGAGTAAATCATCTGGCTCTTTTCCTCTGCCCTTCTGTCCATGGCATCAACGCCGCCCATCTTCTTCACCCAGTCAAGGACAAGCTTGACTGCCCATATAGAGAACACAGGAGGTGTGTTGTAAAGACCCTTGTTCTTTGAATGCAGAGCGTAGTCCATATAAGCTGTCACGTTCTCATTCCTTCTGTCCAGCATATCCTTTCTCATGATGATGAATGTGGCACCTGCAGGTCCGAGGTTCTTCTGGACTCCGCCATAGATCATACCGAACTTTGAGACATCGACAGGGCGGGACAGAATGTCGGAAGACATGTCGCAGATAAGAGGGACGTCTCCTGTATCAGGGAAACTCTTCCACTCGATTCCGCCTATTGTCTCATTTGCGCAGATATAAACATAAGAACTGTTCTCAGATGGTCTGATTGAGGCAGGATCAGGAAGCTTTGTATAGGAGTTGTCCTTGCCATCGTAAATGACATTCACATCCCCGAGCTTCATTGCATCACTGGCAGCCTTGTTTGCCCAGCTTCCTGTCTTGCAGTAATCTGCAGTCTTTCCCTTGAGAAGGAAGTTGACCGGAATCATTGTGAACTGCAGGGTCGCACCGCCGCCCAGGAAATATACATCATAATCCTCAGGAATACCGAGAAGCTCCCTGAACAGAGCAAGGCACTCATCATACATCTCCTCAAACATACCGCCGCGGTGGCTGGCCTCAATCATGCTCAGGCCCTGTCCTTTGTAGTCAACAATGTTGTCACGGATAGTTTCCAGGACTTCCACAGGAAGCACTGACGGTCCGGCAAAATAATTCTTCTTTCTCATTTCAGCTTTCCCTCCTTGATAAGGCTGTCGATTGTATCAAAGACCTCCTGTCCGATTCTCAAGAGGTTCTCATTGCTGTTCGCTCCGACATGCGGGCTCAGCGTCACGTTCTCACAGTCGAGAATCGGGTTCTCACCCTTCACCGGAGGCTCGGTGGAATAGACATCCGTGCAGAACCAGGAGACCTTTCCTTCCTTGAGAGCCTGAGCAAGGGCAGCCTCATCAACGGTTTTACCTCTTCCCGTGTTGATGATTACAGGAGCCTTTGTCATGCAGGCAATCAGATCCGCATTCAGAATCTTGTCAGTTTCAGAAGTGTACGGCAGATGCATTGAGATGTAATCGGCATCCTTCACGGCATCTTCAAGGGCTTTCACCAGAGTCGCATTCTCAGCTTCCTTCACATATGGATCATAAGCAAGGACATTCATTCCGAATGCCTTGGCACGCACTGCAACCTGACGGGGGATGTTTCCATATCCGAGCAAGGCAAGGGTCTTTCCGCAAAGCTCGCTGCGCTTTGTCTTCTTGGCCCACTCGCCTTTTTTCATCGTGCTGTCATAAAAGCAAATCTTGCTTGCCGTGGAGAGCATCATCGCAAAAGCCATCTCGGCTACCGCGATTGCAGAAGAACGCGGGGTATTCACCGCAATGATTCCTTTCTCCTTGCAGTATTCCCTGTCAATGTTGTCCATGCCCACGCCGCCACGGATGATGAGCTTGCAATTCACAGCCTGGTCGATATATTCCTTAGTGCACTTTGTCTTTGAGCGGACAAGTATGACATCGGCCTCAGCAAGACGGGATGTGTCCTCAGTGACAGTACCGAAAACAGAAAGCTTTTCCGGCAGGCTCTTATCAAAAGCATCAGAAATGAGAATCAGCATAGCAGAAGTCCTCCCTTTTGTTTTTTCTCAACTTCAGTATTTGTTAATTGAGCCATATTGTCAATTTTTATTTTGTTTTTTGCGGAAAAAATAAAGAAACAGCCCGCGATTTGCGGGCTAAATGCGGTTTTGTTCAGAAAGAAAAAAGTTTCTTTCACCTGATATGATAAATCATTCCACGTACTGACGCCAAGTACCGTGAATGTAATAATCGAATTTGAACAGACTGAAGAAGAAACCGACACGGTTCTGTGCCCAGTTGTAGCTCACTCCGACTTCAAAAAGACGCTCTCGTCGCCCGAGAACAGAACTTCCGAGCGTAAGTGGAGTAAATGACACATAGGCTGTTGTCGGTGCGAAGACGCCCCAGTCATTATGCATGCTCAGCATCAGGCCGGCATTGACAAACATGTTTATTGCATTACCAGGAACAGAAGTGCCGGTATTCCTGTCTCCCATCACGGCATAGCTCAGACTGAGACCAAGAGCATTGTCCTGAAAGAAATCAGGAGTAAGCATGCTTTCTGCCCAGATAGAACCTTCAAGCCGTTTTGTCAGGCCGACATTCAATCCGTATGTGACGTTCAGTCCCTGCAGGTTCCTTAGTCCCGCCTGATGGCCGACCGTCAAGGAGACATCATTGTAAGGCCCTGCCATAGCAGAGAAAAGCAAGGTCATGAGAACAGTCATTGTAATCAGAACTTTTTTCATCTCTTCCCTCCTTTTCTCACAAATAGTATGTGATGCGGATCAAATCCATTCCCCATCCGCAATAGTCGAAATCAGGATCAAACATCACAAAGGGCCTGAGGAACTCGTAGTTGAAATGGACATCAACAAAATTCAATACCGAAAGGCCGAAACGCCAGCTGAAATCCCAGCTGTCATCCCAAAGTATTCCCGCACTGGCCTTCGGAGACCAGATCACGGGATTGGCAAACATGAATGAGAAAATGTGGTCGGTCAGAGAGAAAGTGCGCATCGACAGGTCAAGATTGAAACCTGTGAACAGCATCTTCCATCCTCTTAAACCAAGTCCGGCGCCCCCTTCAACCGTGAGATAGCGGTTGTCAGTCAGATCCAGGGCAAAGCTCAAACGGGATGATGAGCTCTGATTGAATCCAGAAAAACCTTCCATTGAATAGCCATAGCCGAATGAGACTGCGTACAGGCAGGATGAAAGGACCAAGGCAATAAGGATAAAAAACAGTTTCTTCTTCATTGCTCATCCTCCATAATAACTGAAGAGGTAGGAGAAGAAATTACCCTTCTCCTCTTTCAGCTCCAGAGCTGTATCAATATCCAGCCGGTGCATGTTTTCCATTATCTGGTCAAACTGCTTCAGGGATGATGATGCGAATTCCTCACTGTCAAGGACGAGGGAAATCTCATGGCTGAGTCCCATCGAGCGGTAATTTATGTTGCTTGAGCCGATGACTGTCCAGCGGCCGTCAACGACGCACAGCTTCTGATGAAGCAGGGCAAGGCCAGTCTCCTCTCCAGAATACTCGATGAAGACGTCAAAGCCTGCATCAACGAGATTATGATAGTCATAGAAAAGAGCTCCCTGCACATACTCACGTGAATCAATGGGCACTGCGATAGTCACTTTCACTCCACGCTCAAGAGCCTCTTCAAGGCACTGATACATGTTGTCGTCGAAGAATGCGAGATAAGGCAGCATGACAATCTCCTTTTCAGCTGATGAGAAAAGAGCTGCATACATGCTTGCGACAGAAACATCACTTCCCGGTCCCTGATTGAAAAGCCAGGCATCGATATTTCCCCTGTCCTCTTCTTTGCTTAAAGGAAAGTCATCTTCACTGACTTTCACGACGCTTGTCTCGTTCCATATTGTCACGAATTCCTTTATCAGGGCCTGTGCAAGAGACGGGGAGCGGAAGACATACATGCTGTCCCGCTGCAGGTTGATATCATCGGCGCCCATGGAAATGTAGTTCATGTTCATGCCGCCAAGAGCACACCAGAGGCCATCTACGATGACCATCTTCCTGTGCTCTCTGATAAGAAGGCTTGTCGGATGAATGATATTAAGTGCACTGAGCGGATTATACTCAATCAGATGGACCCCGCTTTCTCTGAGGAAATACAGAGGGAACATATGGTCGGCACTTGCTGTCATGTCATAGCTTGAGACACCGTCAATGATCATATAAACATCAACACCGCGCTCGCTTGCACGGGCAATACTGTCATAAAGCTCTTCAAGGCCTTCACAGGAACTGCCGAGGAATGTCGTGATGACAAGATATTCCTCTGCGCTGTTTACAAGCTGTATGTAGCGCTCCAGAAAAGACGGCGCGTCAAAGTACATCTCCGGATAAGGAACACTGACGCGGATGCCGCCACCGGCATCCAGCTTCTGTTCTGCCGGCAGATTTGGATCAGAAAGCGTTCCATCGACAAAGGGCTCACTGAGTGCACAGGATGAAAGAATCATCACAGCAAGTGCCATCAGGAGGAAGCATGAGAATCTCTTCATATGTTTTATTTTCTTTCAGAAGGGAAAATAAATGGATTTGGCAGCAGCTCGCTGAAACGGTACTCTGCCCTCTTGCCCTCCAAGGATGAAAGTATAACAAGAGAGTCCGGGGCTGTAAACTCAGCCAGTACCTGAAGGCACATGGCACACGGAGGAGCCGGAGGATTGTCGTCAGAGACTACGACAAGCGTCTCGACACCTATTGTACCTTCCTGAGCGATTGCATTCAGCAAAGCATTGCGCTCAGCACATATTGTCGCTCCGAATGATGAGTTTTCCACATTGCATCCTGTGTAGATGCGTCCTGTCGCTGCAGACTTGATACATGCCCCGACCTTGAAATGGGAATAAGGGGTATATGCATGCTCCCTTGTCTTAGCCGCAGCCTCAATCATCGCATCAATGCTTATTTCAGTAATTTTCTTCTTATGCTCAAGGATATAGTTTGCTCCATAGAGTTTTCTTCTGTCTTCGCCGCCTTCAAGATTTTCAATAACTTCATTCATTGTGTTTCCTCCGATAAAAACACCAACATCACTTGCGATGAAGGTGGCACCTGCACTGGCAAGGCCGCCCACAGAAAGCGTTCCCGTCACTCCAAGTGATTTCATTCCGGCATCTTCTGCCGCCCTGAGGCCGTTCTCGCTGTCCTCAACGACAAGACAGTGCGAAGGCTCCTTTCCAAGAAGTCGGGCAGCTGTCCGGTATATTTCCCCGTCTGGCTTGTTACATTTCACACTTTCTCCTGAGAGGATGAGGTCAAAATCTGACTCCTCCAGACCAACTGTCCTGATATTGCTCACTGCCTTCCACCGCGGAGCCGATGTGCATACGGCAAGCGTGAAACCAAGTCTTTTAAGATGGCGCACAGCAAGGACGCTTGTCCTTACACCTTCAGGGAAGGTCCTGTGGACAAGTTCATCGTAATGCTCCCGGAACCAGAAGGAAGCTTCTTCAAGGTCAACCTTATAGCCATGGCTTTCCGCAGGACCGGTGAAAAAGACTTTCTCTCCGGCTCCGAGCCAGGGTGTCACATCTTCATTCCTCAGCTTCAGCCCCTTTGAGCTGAAATACTCGACACAAAGGCGTACTGAAACAGGCTCGCTGTCAATCAGCACACCGTCCATGTCAAAAAGAACCGTATCAATCATCGGACCTTTATGAATCTTCCATCTCCCGGAATTCCGAGATACATGTCACCGCCCATGATAAGCCTGCCACGCAGGTATGTCATGACAACATGTCCGATGACAGGCATTCCGTCATATGCCGTGTAGCCGCACTCGGAATGGATATTGTCATTTGACAGCGTCCATGACACATCAGGGTTGAAAACCACGATATCCGCATCACTGCCCTCTCTAAGAGCGCCTTTCTGAGGATAAAGACCGAAGTACTTCGCCGGCCCTGTTGAAAGCACGTTGACCATCTCATTGAGCGTGAGCAGCGCACCGTTGGCGACAAGGTTGTGAATAAGAGGAAGCATTTCCTCGCTTCCGGGGATTCCCGGATAGATTGTCCTCACATCATTGCTTTCCAGCTTCTGTGCCCTGGTGAACGAACAGTGGTCTGTTGCGACAACCTGAATCTCTCCGTTGCACAGCGCTTCCTGAAGCGCCTCATTGTCCTCCTCATCCCTGAGTGGCGGAGTCATGATGTATAAAGAGGCATCGCTGCCTTCGAGTTTCTTCCTGTTGAGGAAAAGATAATGAGGTGTAGTCTCTACAACGAGATCCAGTCCCCTGTCCCTCAGTCTGCGGACAGCCTCAAGGCCTTCCTTGCTTGAAAGATGGACTATGTAAAGCTGCGCTCCAGTCTCCAGGGCGAGCTCACCGACCTTCTCAATCGCAAGAGCCTCAGCATGTGCCGGGCGGAGAACAGGATGGTCAGCGGCTCTGTAGTCACCTTTATAGGAAGCCTCGATGGAAGCCAGGAACTCATCATCTTCACAGTGGACACAGACCATCAGGCCGAGATCAGCGCACATTGAGAATATTTGCTTAAGCTCCTCACGTTTCTCGATGAGATAGCCGGCATCACGGTATGTGGTGAACAGCTTGATGGCCCTGCAGCCGGCATCCCGGACTGCCTTAAGTTCATCGTAAAGGCCTTCTCGGAAGGCATAGACACCCTGATGGATTGCAAAGTCGATGCTCATGTCAGCACCCATCGCATCCGCTCTTGACTTGAATGAGGAAACAAGGCTCTTCTTGTCATCATCCGCGAAATCGATGACTGTGGTCACGCCTCCATAGCTTGCCGCCTTGCTTCCTTCCTTGAAGCTGTCGGCAGTGACAGTCCCGCGTGAGACGAGATGATAATGGGTATGCGCATCAATGATGCCAGGAAGGACAAGCAGTCCGTCAGCATGTACGACTGTGACATTGTCAGGAATTGAGTCCGGATTTATATGAGGGGCAATCCTGACGATTTTAGATCCTCGGACAAGGATGTCCGCACGCCTTTTCCACTCTGTGTCTATCAGTAGACCATTCTGAATCAAAATACAGCTCATGTAAGAATATTAATACGGAAAAGACACAAATACCAGAAAAAAACCGGAAGAAGAGGCCTTTCTGAATCTTCCATTTTCCGGCTTTCCATGCATACGATTAATTAACAGGAGTACGCCTATGGCTGACAACATTATGGATGCTTTTCTGCTTTATGTGGGCTCTGATGATGAGATAAGAGAAGAGCTTGACAGGAGAATCATGAGCTGGAAGGGAGAAAAACGAGAAATCACGAAACATGTGCTCATTCCCTTCGCAGCCGAGCACGGCTATATCATGACCGAAGAGGACGTGGAACTGTACAACGGCCATGAGAATGACGGCTCCGAGGTGCCCTCCTTCCTGTTTGAAGAAGAAGGGCAGCAGATGTCAGAACATTGAGAATATTGCCGTCAGGACGCCTGTGATTCCCTCTCCTCCCAGAAAACCGGATGAGATGAGGGAAGTCATTCTGTCCGCCTTCTGTTTTCCATTTGAAGCTTTCTTCACAATCAATGCCACAAGTGCGCCAAGGCCCATTATCATGGAGATGTTTGTTCCCAGATAGACACCGAGACCAAGTGTTGCGGCTGGCACATTGAAAAGACAAAGTGCGATGCCGACGACAAGTCCTGTCACAAAGCCCGGAATGCTTCCTAGCCCGCTGACCATTGCGGATACAGCGGCTGCCTGCGGAGCAGGAAGCTCTGTACCCGGCCCGAAAGAGCCGTAAGTGCCAAGCATCAGCATGAGCACAAGAGAGGCGACTACTGCTCCGATGACACCGCCTGCGGCTTCTGCAATCACCTGAGCCCTGACAGGAGTTCCCAGCATGTGACCGCTCTTGAAATCATTCATGACATCTCCGGCCAGACCTGCGGCGACTGCCACGACTCCTGCAATCGAGAATGATGCGGCAAGAGATGGATTGAAGACTGCAGAGACGGCAAGAAGCACGAGAATTGCGAAGATTTCCATCGGATTCACTCCGGTCTGACCGGTGAGCATCCCGGAAAGGTATGTGGCCAGCCAGACTCCGATGATGACAAGCACCGACTCAAATATCGTGATTTCAGTGAACAGGACAAGAACTACCGCAGACATCACGCATAGGACAAGCGGAAGCACAAGCCTTTCCTTTTTCACTTCCGTTTTTTCACTAGAGCGCTGTGATTTCACAAATGAGATGACTGCTTTGATGAAGATTCCTATTCCAGTTCCAATCATCAGTCCGATTCCCAAATCGTTGCGGAAACCTGAGGCAATCTCAGCACCGAAAAAGACTGTTGCCACAGGCTGGATCACATAGTAGCCGATGACCATTCCCAGAAACCAGACTCCGGCAAGCAGAGGGCCTATGACAGCTCCGATGCCAAGCGCCATTGGAGAAACCCACATCTGCAATGCGGGAAACAGCGTGTTTCCGTTCCAGATTGTCAGAACTGAGGGAATCACACCCAGTCCATCGCGAAGATATGTGAAGAGCGCAGAGAATCCCATGCTTGAAAAAAGAGGAACTGCTCCAGTGTGGTCCTCAGCTGTTTTCAGCGTGGCATATGCCGCCTCCCCCATCGGATAAGGAAGCTTCTCCTTTTCAATCAGGCGACGTCTGTTGATTGTCGTGAAAAGAGTTCCAAGCACCGCACCGACAACAGTCAGCGCTATCAGGGAAGAAAGCGGGAATGTCGCAGCAGGATTCAGCATCCACAGCCCTGGCAGCGTGAACGCAAGTCCACCTGCAACCATCGCACCTGCACTCATGAGCGTATGAGTTGTGTTGATCTCCTGAAGAGTCGAGTCTTTCATGCGTGAAAGAACTGCCATTGAGACTACAGTCACAAATACTGTCGGCCATGGCAAGGCACCCATGCGGAGTGCTACATACATGCTTGATGCCGTTATGATTACAAGACCTATGACTCCAGTAATGAAACCTCTGAATGTAAGCGGGTAGAAAGCTGAATTGCGGTTCACGTGGTGTTCTCCTGTGCTCGTTACAATACTATATTGTGTCGTCAGTTGCAAATAGAAGAAAACAACTACCCGCAAGCGGAATCGGACCGCTATCCCACCCTCCGGAGGGGCGTGCACTATCCATTATGCTATGCGGGCACTTGAATCTCAAATAAATCTATCAGGACTGGACTTTCCTTTCAACTGCCTTTGTACTGAGAATGTTTCCAGAGTCATTGCATAATACAACAGACCAGTCATGTTCTGTCAGTGAAAAAGGCTTATCCGGAAAAGAATAAGCCTCAGTTCACAATTACTGAAATCAGCCAGCCTGGATTTCCCGGCATCAGAGTGCAGACTTGAACTCGTTCAGAATGTCACCCTTCTTCTCTTCAAGAGCACTGCGTCCGTCCTTTCCTTCGACAAGGAAGATGTAGTATTTAATCTTCGGCTCTGTGCCTGATGGGCGGATGACAAGCTTCTCACCGCTTGTGAATCTTATAATCACGACATCAGCCTTCGGGAAGGGCGTGCCTTCACAAAGGAGGTCTTCAATGCTCTCAATCGTCCTGTTGACGAAGGTATCCCCTTTCTTGAGGTTTCTCAGGTTATGCATGATGTCAGCCATCTGCTTCTTACCCTCGGCACCTTCGTAGTCTCTTGAGAAGACAAGCTCAGTGTAATAGCCGTAATGGGCATAGATGCTATCAAGGCGCTGCTGAAGCGTGATACCCTTGCTCGCGTAATAGCACATCATCTCGACTGCGGCCATTGCAGAAGAGACAGCATCCTTGTCATGGACCTCGTTTACAGTCAGGAAACCATAACTTTCCTCACAGCCGAAGAGGAAATAGTTCTCCTTGTTCTCCCCCTGGTCGATTGCATTCATCTCACGGGCGATGTACTTGAAGCCTGTGAGAACATCCTTGCAGTCAGCTCCGTTTTCCTGAGCGATTTTCTTCACCAGGTCAGTTGTGACAAGACTCTTGACGACAAGCGGCTTTCTGTCCCGTCCGCCCTGCTGGCGGGAAGTTGTCAGAAGATAGTCCGCAAGAAGCGTGGCAATCTGATTTCCTGTCAGCAACTGGTATGATGTCTTTTCACTGTCAGCCGGGATTGCAAGGCCCATGCGGTCTGCATCAGGGTCGGTACCAAGCACAATGTCAGCCTTCACGGACTTTGCAAGCTCTATGACACGGGTCATGGCTTCTGCAGACTCAGGGTTCGGAAGCTTCACTGTCGGGAAGGAACCATCCGGAAGCTCCTGTTCCTTGACAACTGCCGTGTGTATATTGAAACGGGAAAGCATCTCACGCACCGGAACGTTTCCAGATCCGTGAAGCGGAGTATAGGCGACTGTGACAGGACTTGACTTGAGGATTTCAGGGCGGCGCAGAGAGGAAATGACCATGGAATAATAGGCCTCATCAACCTCACCCGGGACAGACTGAAGTATACCATTCTTTCTTGCCTCGCCTTCATCAATATCCTTTATGTCACAGCTTTCGACTGCGTTAGCAAGCTTTGCAATCTCAATGTCATGCGGAGGCGTGACCTGACCGCCATCAGACCAGTAAACCTTATAGCCGTTGTATTTTGACGGGTTATGGCTTGCAGTGATGACTATTCCTGCTGTTGTCTTCATATGACGGAGGGCAAAGGAAAGCATCGGAACCGGATGGAGGGTGTCATACAGATAAGTCTTCACTCCGTTTGCCGCAAGGACTGTAGCAGAAGAGGAAGCGAACTCTTTGGACCAGTGTCTTGAGTCATAGGCGATGACGACTGACGGGCCACCTGTACAGCTGTTGCAGTAGTCCGCAAGTCCCTGTGTCACCTTGCGCACCATATATGTGTTGATACGGTTTGTTCCCCCTCCAATGACGCCTCTCATTCCTGCAGTGCCGAATGCAAGAGTCGTGTAGAACGCATCGTAAAGTTCGTCCCAGGCTTCCTTCTCAATCAGGTCCTTAACCTGATTGCGGAAAAATTCCTCTTTTTCACAGGCAACATACTGCTGTGCCTTTTTCCTGATGTCCTCAATCATCGCATCTGTCAGATTCATAAAGCTTTTTCTCTACCTCCTCTATACTGCCGGCAAGGTTTTCAGCACCCTCCCTTATCAGCTCCTCTTCACTTCTGTATCCGTAAGTGACTATGACTGCCCTGGTTCTGTAGTTCAGGGCACACTGCCAGTCGACCTCGCTGTCACCGACAATAGTAACATCTCCGGCACTGCCATTGCAAAGGCTGATGAAGTCTTTAACCGCATCATTGTCCGGTTTCGGCTTCTGTCCTTCCTTCAGGCCAGACACATAGTCAAACGTGAATGAAGGGAAAAGAGTGCTTATAATCTCTTTAACGAGGCTGTCAGCCTTGTTGGAAAGTACCCCAGTGCGGATTCCGTCAGCCTGAAGCTTCTCAAGAAGCGGAAGAATGCCGTCATATGGCACGGACTTCTCTGTCGCATGCTGCGAGTAATAGTCAATCAGCTGCCGGTACAGTATTTCCATCTCGTCTTCCGGGAAGGCACTGCGTGAAAGCCACAGCGCATCCCGCAGAGCCTTTCTCAGTCCCCGTCCGACAACAAGCCGGCACTCCTGGGCTGTCAGCGGCCTGCAGTAACACAGAGAAAGGACATGGTTCAAAGCCCCTCTTATATCCTCAAGGGTGTCAACGAGCGTGCCGTCAAGATCAAACAAAACCCCTTTCATAGGGGGAAGTCTACCACATGAAGAAATAATTTGCATATAATACACTTTCCTATCCGGCGCATTTGCCTTATCTTTCATTAAACACGAGAGAGGAATTATGGACACATTGAATATAAATCTGGAAGGACAGAATCCGGAGCTGCCGGAAAATCTCCTGATTCTTCCATTAAGCACAAAACCGCTTTTCCCCGGCCTTTTCACCCCGCTCTACATCACGGGCAAGAATGATATCACTCTGATTAATCAGGTGATTTACAAAGGCGGTGTTTTCGGAGCCATCCTCGAGAAAAAGCATGAGGAAAGCAATCCTGAAGAGCGTTTCTACTCTGTCGGAACTGCCTGCAGGATTCTCAAGACACTCAACATGCCGGACGGAGGCATCAACATCTTTGTCTCCACACTGACAAGATTCCGCGCTGAAAGCTTCTACAGCACGACCAGCTACACTGCGGCAAAGGTCACATATCTTGAAGACAAGACAGCGAACACTCCACAGCTCAAGGCCTGGGTGAGAAGCCTTAACAACGAATTCTCGAAAATCAATGCGAAAACCCCGATTTTCACCGAGGAGAACCGTCTGAACATGGTCAATATCGACAACCCGGGAAGGTTTGCCGACTATGTTGCATCAATCCTTCCTGTCGAAGGCGACAAGCAGCAGAAGATACTCGAGACCCTTGATGTGAAAAAGAGAATCGAGGAGGTTCTCTTCTATATCTCCCAGGAACAGAAAATCGCTGAGATCCAGTCAGATATCCAGAACACCATCAACAAGCGTCTTGAAAAGAACCAGAGAGACTATTTCCTGCATCAGGAACTCAAGCAGATACAGATGCAGCTCGGTCTTGACGGCAAGGGCGCCAACACGGCGGAAAAGCTCAAGAACCAGCTGCTGGCCCTGAATCTCACAGGAGAGGCGAAAGAGACTGTGGACAACGAATATGCTCATTTCATCTCCCTTGAACCGAACTCTCCTGAATATTCAATCTGTCTGAACTATCTGCAGACAATAGTGGCTCTTCCCTGGAAAGACGAAGGCTTCAAGGACTTTGACCTTGCCAAGGCCAGAAGGATTCTGGAGCGTGATCATTACGGAATGAAGGAAGTCAAGGAAAGGATTCTCGAGTTCCTTGCAGTCAGAAAGCAGAAGAAGGATACCAGCGGTGCGATTATCTGTCTTGTCGGGCCTCCCGGAGTCGGAAAGACAAGTGTCGGCTCATCAATTGCAAGGGCCCTGAACAAGAAGTTCTACCGCTTCTCTGTCGGTGGCATGAAGGATGAAGCCGAAATCAAGGGTCACAGACGCACATATATCGGGGCTCTTCCCGGCAAGATAATCCAGGGACTCAAGATTACGAAATCAAAGAGTCCTGTCTTCCTGATTGACGAGATAGACAAGATGGGCCAGAGCTACAACGGGGATCCAGCCTCTGCCCTGCTTGAAGCACTGGACAGCGAGCAGAACAGGGAGTTCCGCGATCACTATCTCGACATACCGTTCGACTGCTCACAGATTCTTTTCATCGTCACGGCAAACACGCTTGAGACAATTCCGGAGCCGCTTCTTGACAGGATGGAAGTCATAGAGCTGTCTGGCTACACTTCAAATGAGAAGCTGAACATCGCAAAGAAGTATCTGCTCCCGAAGAGTTTCAAGAAAAACGGTGTCACAAGCCATGACGTGAAGTACCCGGCCTCCTCACTTCTTTCAATTGCGAACCAGTATGCAAGAGAAGCCGGAGTCAGGAATCTGGAGAAGAGTCTGGACAAGATCAACAGAAAGGTTCTGCTCGAGCTGATGGAAAACCCGGATCTCCAGCGCCCCGTCACAATCGACAAAGAGCATGTCGAGAAGTATCTTGGCAAACCTGTTTTCCCTGAAGACTATGTCGTTAAAGCGGACAAGACAGGAACCGCGCTTGGCCTTGCCTGGACAAGCATGGGAGGAGACACGCTCCTGATTGAAGCGGAGAACTACCCTGGTAAGGGAGAGCTTAAGATCACAGGACAGCTGGGTGATGTGATGAAGGAATCTGTCTCCATAGCATGGACCTATCTCAAGCGCACAGCAGAAAGAAGAAAGATTGACAGAAGCTGGTTCAACGAGAACAATGTCCATCTCCATGTGCCCGAGGGGGCCACTCCAAAGGACGGTCCTTCTGCAGGCATCACGCTCACATGCGCTCTCTACTCCCTTCTTACAGGACAGGTCATCAAGCAGAAGCTTGCAATGACCGGAGAGCTCACTCTGACAGGAGCGGTCATGCCGATTGGAGGACTGAGGGAGAAGGTTCTGGCAGCAAAGCGCAATGGCGTGAAGGAAATCATAATACCGGAGCGCAACAGAAGAGACCTTGAGGAACTCAGTGATGACGTGAAGGAAGGCGTGACATTCCATCCGGTAAGTCAGATGGATGAAGTCCTTGCCATTGCTTTCCCGGATGACAGAACCTCTGTAATGACTGAAACCGAGTACAGGGAGTATCTTGCCTCACAGAAAAAGGAAAGCGAGACTCAGGAAGCTGACAGAAACAGCAATCTGGCATCAGCCCTCAGGGCAGTGCTGACTCAGGAGAACTGAACAATGTCCATAGAACTTCTTGCCCCTGCCGGTAATAAGGAAAAGCTCATCACTGCCCTTGATTTCGGTGCTGATGCCGTCTATATGGGACTCACCAGCTATTCGCTGAGGAAGAATGCGGGCAACTTCGACCCGGCAGAGCTGGAGGAGATTGGAAGAATCAAGAATCAGTACGGCAACAAAAGGCTTTACTGCACGATGAACATCCTCTTTTCCCAGCAGCAGATTGAGGAGGTGAAGGACTTCCTTCCCCTTCTCAAGGACAGTCCATTTGATGCGTTCATCGTCACGGACCTCGGGCTTGCATCTCTTATGAAGAAGTACCTTCCTGATAAGGAGCTTCATCTTTCAACTCAGGCAAGCTGCATCAACAGCGAGGCGGCAAAGCTTTATCATTCTCTCGGTTTTTCCCGCATCATCCTCGGCCGCGAGGCAAGCCTTGACGATATCAGGAGGATAAAGGATGCAGCCCCTGAACTTGAGCTCGAGGCCTTTGTCCATGGTGCCATGTGCATGAGTTATTCAGGACGCTGCATGCTCTCAAGCTTCCTCACCGGCCGCAGTGCCAATCAGGGAGACTGCTCCCACACCTGCCGCTGGAACTACAGACTTCACTATGCGCTGGAGGAAGAGGAAAGGAAGGGAGTCTATCTTCCGATTGAAGAGGAAGACGGATACACGACAATCCTCTCATCCAAGGATCTTTGCATGATTGACCATCTTGATGACCTTGTCGCAAGCGGACTGAGCTCACTGAAGATTGAAGGCAGGATGAAGTCCATTTACTACATCGCACTCGTGACCAGAGCATACAGGAAGGCCCTGGACAAGGCGGAAGACTGGAAACTGTACAGAGATGACCTTTTCAATGTCTCGCACAGGGAGTACTCAACCGGCTTCTTCTACGGTCATGATGCCGTTGACGTTAATGATATCGACAAGCCGACAAGCTACGGCTACCAGAGGGAGTATCTCTTTCTGGGTACTGTGGGAAATGAAGTGGACAGCGGCGTCTGGGAAGTGAACATCAAGAATCAGATAAGAAAGGGAAAGCCTGTCGAATACATCGGATCTGATGTCTACAGGATTGAGGATGACAGCTTCACCCTTCTTGACGGGGACTTCAAAGAGACAGAAAAGCTGGATCATGGCAAGAAGGGATATATAAAAACAGACAGGCCCATGAAGAAAGGTTACATCCTCAGGAGCGAAGCTGATATAAAGACAATTAACTGAAATCAGGCACGGAAGCTGTCAATCGCATCCTGGAACATCTGCTCCATCTTCCTGACGCAGTCATCCAGACGGTATGAATCGGCTTCATTCGCGTATTCATACTCCATGCGCCGTCTCTCGTCCTCGTTTTCAATCCACCAGTCAATCTTGCTGGCCAGATCATCGCTGTCTCCCGGTCTGAAGAGGCTTCTGTCGTCAAGAGCAAACTGAGGAGTCGCAGAACGCGCACTGTTGGCAATCACAGGAACAAGACCGGAAGCGAAAGCCTCCATGCATCCCATTGCCTCAATCTCGGCATCGGATGTGTGGACATAAAGATCTGCCATGCCGAAAAGACGCTGAAGTTCCTCTTTTGTCAGGAATTTCATAACGGTCCTGTTCGGAAGGCTCTCACACATTTTCTCATAGCGGGATTTCATCGGCCCCTGTCCGGCAAGGTAAAGAACAATCCTGTCCTTGTATTTAGATTTCTTGATTGCATCAATCAGGACATCCTGTCTCTTCTCTCCGGAATAGCGGCCGCTCATCACGATGAGTATCTTGCCTTCAAACTCAGGCTCCTTCGGGTTCTTATGGTACTGGATATCAGGCTCAATCCCGTTGCTGATGACACGGAAATCAGCATCATACTTATGTTTCTTCAGCTGGTTACGGATCATGTTGCTCGGGCAGTGGATGTAAGGCAGGTACTGGAAGAGGTATTTCCTGAAACCGAAATAAGTGAAGTCAATGACAGGTTTGAAGTTTCCAAGATGCACAGAGAACCATATGTTCTCAGGCTGGACATGGAAGGCTCCTGTCACAGGCTTGTTCTGACGTCTTGCTTCCAGCACGGCACTGCGACTGAGAGCGAAAGGCATCATCACATGAACCACATCGGCCCATCTGACAGCCTCTTCCATCTTCTTTCTGTCACGGCTTGCGAAGGTGAAGCCCTGCTGGGTCACCAGCCAGTCGAAAACCGGCAGATGGTATAACGGGAAACCGTACTTTTCCCCTTCTTTTGACTCGCCCTGAGCCGCCACCCTGACCTCATGACCATGTCTGATCAGAGTGTTTCTGAGCCTTCTGGCCGAGTTTGTATTTCCATTGTTTGCACCGTCAAACTGATCGAGCACAAGCAGTATTTTCATTTCTCGTAATCCTCAATTATTTCATTCACGTTTGCATCTGCTGTGTAGATTTCACGTGCAAGGAGAGCATATTCATAGGCAAGCTCATCCTCCTTTGCCTTGTCATAACCGACAGCAAGGCCTGCATAAATGGAGAACTGGTCCCAGATAGCACAGCCGTATTCAAGAGCAGCAGCCTGAGCTTCCTGATAAAGGGCAAGACCCTTTTTCTTGTTTCCTCCGGCGATACCCGGACTGAAAAGATATTTATCAGCAGTCAGCAGGAGCACATGGAAGTCTTCCGGATGATCCTCCCAGAGCTGACCGACAATCTTGCCAAAGGCAAGTCCCTTGGAAATTGAGCCGTCAATAAGATACCAGAAAGAATTGGAGAGTGCCTCAAGCACCCCTGACGCGGATTCTGGAGCTCCCATGCCTTTTGCAGTGGCGACAAAAGAATCAGCAGCCTGCATATATGCTGTTGCAACAGGCTCGTTGTCCTTGTCATTGGCATAGCGTGCGACAATCATGGCTGCACGGGCAGTCATGAGATACTGCACCCAGTCCTCGTAATAGTAGTACCCGATTCTGTTTGCAAGTTCAGCGTACTTCTCTAATGCCCCGTCAAGTCCTTTATCATCAAAGACATGTTTCAGGAGAGAAGCATACTCCTCGTTATCAGCACATTCAGCAAAGTAGTTGACACTTCCGGCCGGTTCGGCAGCAAATGCCGGAACAGAAAGAATAAATGCCAGAAGCACGGAAAGAAGTATGAATCTGCTTTTCTTTATCATTGCAAACATCCTCAAAAAAAAACTGCAATGAAAATAGTAACATATGTGCTGTGTAATGACTACCAGATTTCCTCAAGCTCCTCGCGCCTGATTCCATATTCCCTGAGCACATCATCCAGCCTTCCCTCCGGCACAAGCTGAAGGCCATGAAAAGAACCGCCATCCTTGCCGATATAGCCGAAGGTCATCTCGCCTGTGCAGATGCTTCTTTTCAAAGCAGGAATCCATCTGACATGGTCAAAGTCCCTGACCTTAGCTTTCTTTTTGAAAAGCCTCATTTCTTCTTTTTCGCCTTTTTCCTCCGCCCTTCCCCGATATTCGCCTTGATGAGACGTTTGTTGTGACGGTCTGAGATGATGTAAGAACCGACAATGGAGACAATCAGACAGGCAAAGGCCAGCAGCAGCCAGGCCCAGGGGCTGTGAGTGCCGGGAATGTCGACATTCATTCCGAAAAACCCTGTGATAAATGTCGGGAACATGAGGGCCAGAGAGATGATGGTAAGGCGCTTCATGATGACATTCATGTTATTGCCGATGACGGATGCAAAAGCATCCATCGTCCCCGTGAGGATGTCAGAATAGATATTCGCCATTGCAATGGCCTGCTTGTTATCTGTTATGACATCATCAAGGAAGTCTGTCTCATCCTCATTGTTCAGCTTGAAAATCGGGCTTTTGACCATCTTCTCAAGCAGCATCTCATTGCTTGTCAGGCTTGTAGTCAGATAAACAAGGGATTTCTGGATTTCAAGAAGCTGAATAAGCTCATAGTTCATAACGCTCTTGTGGAGCTGCTCCTCGACAAGATCCTTCTGGCGGTTGATGTATTTGAGGATTCTGATGAATACAAGGGCTGAGCGTCCGAGGATGGAAAGCACGAAGCCTTCCTTCGTGTCCACTGGATACTGGCGGAAACGGCAGCGTGCGAAGTCCTCAAGCACGACACTGTCGGCCTGACAGATGGTTATGACCTTGTCCGGGTAAAGAACAATGCCAAGAGGCACTGCGTTTCGTGTGAGAGGATTGTCCTCATCTTCCTCATCCCGCGGAATACGGACGATGAAAGCAAGATAGTCATCCTCCTTCTCCATGCGGCTCTGCTCATCCTGGTCCAGGATATCAGCAAGCAGCTCAGATGAGATTGCGTAATCCTCACTCAGGGAGGTGATGTCGTCACGGTTCACATCCCGTGCATCAATCCAGGTGTATTTTGCGTTTGTATTTCTGACTGTAATCATTTCTGCCTCCATGCCGAGGCAGAGGAGCGCGTGTCAGCAGACTGCCTTGGCTGTTCTGGTCATTTTCAACCTGCAACTGTCAGGGTGAGGGTTAGCTTCTTCACTTTGTCTTTTCACAGCCAATAGTCTCCTTGATTTATTTTTTTCTACCTGTCTTATACAACAGTTTCACTGATAAGCTCAACACAGTTCTTTAAATATTATCAAAAACCTGCAAACGGGTTGAAAGGATATTCCTTTACTGCCCTCTCTATTCTCCAGTCAAGCCGGTCAGGAAGCGGATGCTCGCTTTTCTCCAGGCCGAAACGGCGCGCCGGAGCTGTATCGAAAATCTCCTCCAGCCTGGACTGAGGAACTCCGTCTGATTTGAGTTTCCTCAGAAGGATCAGGTCTCCTGCGAAGCCGGGTATTCCGCTTGCCCCTCCCTCTTTGTCCTCAATGGTATGGGGAGCATGATCACTTTCAACGTAATCGATGTCACCGTTTATAAGGCCGTTATAGACAGCAAGCCGGTCTTCCTCGCTCCTCAAGGGAGGATTCATCTTCAGATAACGCTCATGGACTGCTGCGTCATTCATGTTCAGAAGTGCATGATGGGCAGTGGCAGCGCAGGTGATATCAAGACCCTCTGCCCTGGCCTCTTTCACAAGTGCGATTGCACCTGCTGTCGATATATGGCAGATATGAAGGCCACAGCGGCATCCGGATTCTTTCCAGAATGTGATGATATCGCTCACTGACTCTGTTTCGCACTCAGCAGGCCGTGCAAGAGAATGTGTCTCGAACCTGCCTGGCTGGTACAAATCCTTCTTCATGAGGGATTCCTTCTCGCAGTGAACGAGCACGACTCCGCTGTATTCAAGGCGCGAAAGAGTCTGGAACACCAGTCTCTGGTCTTCTTCTGCGATGATGCCCATGTTCCCTGTGGACTGGCCTGCGAAAAGTTTCAGGCCGAGAACAAGCGGATAAAGCTCATTGTAAGTCCTTACCGCCTCTTCAATCTGAGAGGGATCCTTAGTCAGACCCATGTAGACACTGTATGCGACACGGTGCTTCCTGACAGAAGGACTTGCAAGCGCAAGTCTGTCGAGGACACTTGAGCGGTCAGTGAGGGCTGGAGAGGTGTTAGGCATGTCTGCCACACGCTTTATGCCACACATCGCAGCAGTTTTGAGACCGTGCTCTACAGTCTCCTTCCCGCTCTGGCTCCAGTCTCTGAGGTGAACATGAAGATCCATCATAAGCTATTCGAGAAGCTCCTTTGCGTTGTTGAAAATATACTCATAGCTCTGGAACGTGCCCCACTGGCAGGTAAGTCTGTCGCCACAGGCGCACTCTCCGCACATGCCGATGCCGCAAAGGGTGCTCCGCTCCAGAGAAAGGAAGATATCCTTCATCTCAAGTCCAAGGTCCAGAAGCTTCCGGGAGGCGACTGACATGAACTTCTCCGGACCGACAAGGTAGACCTTGAGATCCTTCCTGCCCTTCACTGCCTCTTCAAGGCTGCCAAGGACACGGCCGGGTTTACCGTCATCCGGAATCACATGATAGTCGTCAGTGACGCTTCTGAAATAGTCCTCGAACATCGTTTTCCCGTCGCTGCCCTCTGCACTGGACGCACTTGTCCCGACAAGGATGGAAATGTCACAATCATCCTCTTCCAGCATGCGGCACAGAGAAGGAAGCACTGCCACTCCGCTTCCGCCGGCAATCAGCAGGGCTGAAGAGCACTTTGTCCTTTCAAGGGGCTTACCATAAAGTCCTCTGACGTAGACTGTGTCACCTTCATGGAGATTGAAAACCTCGTTTGTGAAGTACCCTCTTCTTCTGATCAGGAAGGTCAGAGGCTTGTTGTGGGCCACGGAAAAAGGCTTCTCACCAAGGCCCGGAACAAACAGGAAGGCGAACTCGCCTGCATGGCAGTCAAGCGTTCCGTCCAGCTCCATGATAAGCATTTCAGGCGTATGCTGTATGAGCTTTGTTATCCTGTGCTCAGTGTAAGCCATGCGGTTTTCTTTGATGATAAAGGTCTCTGACCTGTCTTCACTTCCGGCATTCACGGCTCCCTTTTTTAGGGAAGCGATGTACTCAGGCCAGTCCTGCTGTCTCACGGTGCCGAAAACTGAACCAAGTCCAACCGCGTCAGCACCGGCATCAATCATGGCTCTGACATCCGCCGCACTTCTCACGCCGCCCATGCCTATGATGACAGGCCCGTCGCCGATGGCGGCCCTTATTTCCTTCACGCATTCGAGCGCCCTGGCATTGACCCAGGCACCGGAAGCACCGCCCTTGCCACCAAGCTTGTTGTTGAGTATCGGGATTGAGGTTGATGGTATTGTGTAAAGACGGGGACCGACCGTGTTGATTGCCACAATTCCGTCAGCACCTGCCTCGATGCAGGCCTTTGCAATCTCAGCGATATTGTCCACATTCGGTGTGAGCTTGATCAGAAGCGCGGATTTCTGCTGAGGAAAGGCTTCTCTTATCCTCCTGACATAGTCAGTCGCTATACTGATATCGCTCCCGATTGATGCACCGAAGCCTGCAGCGGCATGAGGACAGGAAAAATTCAGCTCAACTGAAGAAGCATACTCATCAAAAGCCCTGATGAGCGTGATGAAATCCTCAGCACTGGATGCACTGAGCGAAATGTTGAGAAGTTTGCTTATCCCTTTTTTTCTCAGTTTCCTTATATCCTCAAGAGAGGCCTCAAGACCGGGATTCCTCAGCCCGACAGAGTTGCCGAAATCCCCCGGGGCCACCTCACAGATGACAGGCTCCCTGTTACCTGGATTCGGTGTGACCTGAAAACTCTTTGTGGTTATTACATCAATGTCCGTGCATCTGTCGAAGAAGGAAATCATCTCCTTCTTTGTTGATGCTACACCGCTGACGGTTGAAAGGAAAACCTTCTTCGTCAGGTGTGCCCCTTCAAGGGCTCTGATTCTGTCCTTCATCACTTCACCCTTGTTCTGGAAACGAGATCCTTTATTCTGGCCATGCACTGATCAAGCCAGTCTTCAGGAGCAGGACCCTTCTTCCACGGATGAGTCAGTCCGCTGGATGAGTTGATACGTGCAAGGCGCACATCATAGGAAGCCTGTCTGAGAGCATCCATGACAGCCTCTGCACTTCCGCCCTGGCTTCCGACACCGGGAATAAGCACAGGAACAACCTTGCCTGCATAATAGCGCACGATATCCTTAAGCTCGTCCATGTTAGTCGCACCGACAACAGCGCCGATTCCTTCATGCTCATTTGCCCATGAGGCAATCAGATGAGCGACTGCAATGTAGAAAGGATAGTGCTCATGACCTTCAATCCTGTCGATTGCCAGCATGTTCTGAAGTGTCTTTCCTCCAGGGTTGCTTGTCCTGTTGAGGATATAGACACCCTTATTCTCAAAGGCAAAAGGAAGCACCGAGTCATCGCCCATGTACGGAGAGACTGTCACGGCATCCGCCTGCCAGCTGTCAAACGCCTCAATTGCATAGTTAAGACTGCTTTTCGCGATATCCCCTCTCTTGCTGTCAAGAATCACAGGAACTGAAGGGAAGAATGAAGAGAGCATGTCCAGAACATCGGCAAGGGCCATTGAGCCCTCGAAGTTCTCATCTCTTGGCCTGTCATTGATGACGTAGTACCCGATATTCGGCTTGAAAGCCGCAGGAGAGACGCCCTCAAGCTTCATTCTTCTGAAAAGCTTTTCGAAAAAACCGTTGACCCTGTCTCTGAAACCGCCATCAGACGGAAGACAGTCGAGTACAGGATCCAGTCCCATGCATGTCACGTTGCCGCTGTATTCAGCACTCTGGATAAGATAATCTGCGTAGCTCATCTGTCAACCTTCCTGAAACCGTTCTTCTCTCCCCATCCGAAGGGATCCTCTCTCCAGCTGTGAAGCATTTCAGCTTCTTCATCAGAGATGTAGCCGACCTCCACAGCGGTCTTGACCATCACAGGGTAGCTGAGAATCGTATAGGCCTCACATTTCCTCTCAAGGTCAGCAAAAGCCTGACTTGCAGCGTCAAGGCCATATGTGAAAATCGCAAGACAGTAGGGAACACTGCCCTCTGCCTCCCAGATGGCCTTCACTGCACCGATTGAGCTCTTGCCTGTGCTGATCAGATCCTCAATGAGGCAGACCGATGCATTATGATAGCTCTTGTCCTTTCCAAGTCCTTCAATCTGATTGCCCAGTCCATGATCCTTTGAACCGCTTCTGACATAGGAAAGCGGCTTCTGAAGCCTGTCAGCGAGTGTTGTCGCATGCGGGATTCCCGCCGTCGCTGTTCCCGCGATGTTGTCAGGATTGAAACCGAGAGCCTCCAGCATGTCAGTGAAGGCATCGCAGATCAGGGCTCTGTAGCCCGCCTTTGCAAGGAACTGCCTGTTGTCATTGTAAATCGGCATCCTGTAGCCGCTTGCCCAAGTGAAAGGCTCCTTCGGAGAAAGGCGTATCGCTCCAAGCTCGAAAGCGGCCTTTGCAAGCTGAGGTCCGTAATATCTTGTAATTTCTTCAATTGTCTTCACTTTCTACTCTCCTTCTAGAAAAATACTATCTGAGGCACCGCTTTCTTTCTAGCCCCTTCTGTTCCATATTTCCTTATATGAATGGAATCTTCCGCAATAGGCGCAGGCGTAGTGTCCGTCCGGGGTGCGGATGAACATCGCGCTCACGTTCTCTCCCTGTCCCGGATGGGAAACACAGGCATCATTCGTGCAGCAGAGGTCATCGAAGTTGTAAATGCGCGGCGGCATGTGAGTGCGGAACTTGGCTTCAACCTTTCCATTGCGGATAATATTCAGCGTGCAGTGCGGAGCAACTGCGGCAAGGCGCTTGAGATCCTTGCGTGTCAGCTCATAGTCACCCGGGCGGAAGATGATGCCCTTGTACTTTCCGTCACTTCCACGGCTTATCCACTCACCGCCTCTGCCTTCATCAATGCCGAGGACTGAGGAAATCAGCCTCATGTGGGCCCTGATTTCAGACGGACTGTCACCCTTGCAGATGTGGTCGATGACGATTCCGTTGTCAATCGGATGCACACCTTCTGAATAGTTCTTGACCTTGCCTGTATCCTTTCTGGCAGAAAGATCAACGCTGACGATGTACTCTTCGTCAGTGATGCTCCTGTCTTCCGGCTTCACAGGTCCGTCGTAGTCTTCACCGATGCTTCCGGCAATAAGGCCAAGAAGAACGATACGGCAATACATGCCGTTGATTGCCTGGCGTTCCCATGCATTAAGAGGAGTGTTGTCAAGGAAGGTCGGGATTGTAGGATGCTCCTTGTGGCGCGGGAGAGGATGATAGAACTTGGTGCCTTCCTTCAATAGCGGCATGAACTCCTTGCGGAATGTGATGCTGCTTCTCAGCTCGGCCTGCTTCTGAAGGATACGCTCACCCATTCTCTCAAGCTGGGGTCTCGTGAAATACCACTTTGTCGCGATATCAGGATTCTTCAGGTACTCCTCGATTGATGAGAAGCTTCTCACCTCAAAGCCATTCTCCTTCATCTTCTCGACATAGCTGTCCGGCATGGCAAGTTCAGCAGGTGCGATAAGGTCGACCCTGACATGGTCAAAGACCTTCAGGCCATCAGCCTTTGAATGTACAGTGCGTCCGTGGTAAAGATCACCGACAAGCGCGACATGAAGATTCGAGAAGTCCATTCCGTTATCCTCAAGGAATGTGAACTCATCCAGAAGCTCCTGAGTTGGATGCTCATGCTTGCCGTCTCCTGCGTTGATGAATGCCGGCTTCACAGGAAGGCTGTTCCTGTTTGTATAATCCCTGCTCTGTTCATCAAGATAGCGGCACAGGCCTTCAACCTTGCTGCGGACTATGAAAATCGTATTGCTGTATCCGGAAAGCATGTTGAATGTGTCAGCATAGCTTTCGCCCTTGTTTATTGAGGAAGATGAGCACATCAGCTCAGAGACTTTCGCATGATGGAACTTTGCCGCATTGCGGAAGCTTTCCTTTGTTCTCGTGCTGTCTTCAAGGAAGACCTCATAGATTCCGAAATCAGGGTCATTGATTCTGAAGCTGTCCAGCGTCTTCTCATCCCCGGCAAGGATAGCATCCTTGAGCTGCCTGACCTTCTTGAAGAAATAGCGTCTCTCGTCAATTGAAAAGTCCTCAATCACTGTAAGGGACCTGCCGTAGAAAACATTCCTGCTCATCTTATTCTCTCCTCTCAGCGCGAAGGCAAAAAAAAATCCCTCATAAAGGGATTTCATTCTTCACTGGAAATATAGAGTCTGAGGGAAGTCAGAATAAAGCCGTGTCCGTTTCCATTCTCTTTCATCTCAAACTCCATGTTTTCGATGCAGTTTAACAGTAAAACGGGGCTGTGTAAAGCCCCGTAATACATTACTCAAAGCACGTCAAGCTCCGGTTTGTAAGGATGGGTCGGCCTGATCTTCCTGCCGCTGACCTTCCTTTCCCTGAACTTCTCGTCTCTCTTGTATCTCTTGCGGTAATACATCTTCCTGCTGCTGAAGAATGGCACTTTCTTGATGACGGATGCCATGGCCTGCGGATCCTTGCTCGCGTAGGAATATGAGTAGTTTCCGCTTCCTCTCTTTGCACCATAGTTGGCGATGACCGCGTTCAGACAGGCTCCGATAACTGTCGCACCGACACCGTTGAAGCTCTCAATCATGTCAGCAAGGACTGTCTTGTCCGTGATACCGGCCCTTGTGACAATGATGACTTCCGGCGCGAGCTTTGTCAGGGCAAGCAGCTCTGAGGCATAGGCCAGAGGCGGAGCGTCAAAGAGGATGATATCATAGCGCTTTTTCAAATCATCAATCAGGGTGACGAAAGAATCAGATGAGAAGACCATTGAAGGGATTGACGGCCTTGTACCGCAGGGAAGCAGGTGAAGGCTGTCGACATCAGCAAGCGGCTGGATGATGCAGCTGTCGAGATTCTCTCCTTCCATGACCACATCGACAAGGCCTCTTTCCTGATGCTCGAGATGGAAATACTGCTCACAACTCGGCATCCTCAGGTCTCCGTCTGCAAGCAGGACCCTGTAACCATTCTGAGTCAGTGACAGGGCGATGTTGGCCATGACAGAGGTCTTTCCTTCATTCTTGTCCGTGGAGCAGACAGTGATGACACGCTGTTTTTCCTTGCGTCCGAATATGATGTTTGAGGCAATGAGCTTGTAACGCTCACTCTCGAATGTATTGGGTCTGGAATAGACAACGGAACTGGCGTATCTGTCCTTCTTCGGGGCCTTGAGCATAGGAATCCAGCCGAGGAAAGGAACATTGGCAGGCAGTGCCTCCTTGAGGTCTTCTGCCGTGAAGATTGACCTGTCGCTGAGCTCCAGAAGAAGAGCGATACCGACACCGATGAATGCACCGAGGACAAAGGCGACAGCAAGGACGATGAGCTTGTTCGGGCTGACCGGATCCTCTTCAACGACTGCAGCGTCAACCAGTGAGACATTGTCGCTGATGGCAGCATCCCTGAGCTGGGCTTCCTGCTCCATCTGCATGAGAGAGACAACCATTGCCTGATAGACCTGAACATCACTCTGAAGTCTTGCAAGCTCCATCTCAAGTTCAGGAACGGATTCAAGAGTCGCATCCTCCGCTTCAAGCATCTCATCAAGGAGAGCCATTTCGCTTTCGCTTACAAGCCGCTGGACAAAGGCTGATGCGAACATGTTCGCATCCTGCAAGCTGACTCCTTCAAGAGAGGCAATGATGACATTCTGAAGATCGTTTCTGGCACTCTCAAGCCTGTTTGTCAGCGTATAATATCGGTTGCTCTGATTAGCTGTCAGAGCCAGGGAAGAGGATGCGGATGCATTTGAGATACCAAGCATGTCATAACTGAGAATCTCCCTCTGGGCTGCACTGATCTCAGCTTCAAGAATCCTGACACTGTCAAGATTGCACAGAGTCTCATAGGAAGGTGCAAAGGCAGCTGCCTCACAGATTGCCACTGCCTCCTGTGCCTCAAGCTCAAGAGGAGCCCTGCGGCTGAGAAGATAGTTGTATCTGAGAAGGCTTACCTGACTCTCCTGAGAAGTCTGGAGAACATTGTTCTGCCTCTGATAATCAGCCAGAGCCCTGCTTGCCATGGAAAAGTTCTCCTGTGCGACAGGTATCTGGGAACTGACAAAATCGATTGACGCGCTTGAGCCTGTGCGGGCATAACTTGTAAGCACGTTGTTGAATGCCTCGACAAGGGCGTTCGCAAGATCTGCGGCGAACTGGGCGCTGGTGTTTCTGACTGAAATCTCGACAATGTTCGTGTCGGTGATGTTAGTAACCGTTATGGCATTACCTTCAATGAGGTCCTGAGCCTCTATAGGCTCCTCAAGCTGGTCATGTGGAATTCCATCCGGATTCACGTATCTGCCAAGGTCCAGGCTGTCAAGTGCGCTCTGTACTGTCGTCCGGCTTGTCAGGAGTGCGACTTCGGTGGCAATCTCAGTGGAACTTCCTCCGGTGAAACCTGACATCAGGCTGGACAGGCTTGAACTCTCAGATGACAGCGATGAGACCATCACTGTCGCCTTTGATTCATAGACCGGATCCGCAACCTGAAGGTAAACCACGGCAAGAGCGACTGCGACAATTATAATTGCCGCAATCATGAACTTCTTGCGGAAGACAGCCGCAACGATATCATAAAGGGAGACTTCGATTTCCTCTTCGTTTCTGTTAACTGTATTGTTGTTATCCATAAATATTTCCGGCAGGGCACCGTCAGGCTTGTCCTGACATGGGGAATGCCGGCCTCCTTGTTATAACTTCCCCATTCGAGTGCCAGAGAAGGGTGAACTTCTTCCTCGGCACATCCGTTAAAGTCTTCGGAACGTCAAGAGGTTTGAGGCTGTACAATCCTCTCGTCTTCCTGGCGGTAACAATCATCTGTCTCCCGTCCTCGTGCTCTACGATGTCGTAACGGGCGATGCCCTTCACAAGCCTTGGTGCTTGGTTGCGTTTCAGCTTTCCGATTTTCGTGATGTTCTGCTTCATCACCTGGCGGTTATGGCAACGCACCTTCAGAATGTCGTATACGTTATCGGCCCTTTCCGCATTGAAATTCCCGGCGATGCAGAAGGCGTCATTGGTATGAGTCTTTTCAGCCTTCAGATTGTTTCTGTTCCAGTTCGTGACGTATCCGTAGGTTTGAATGACCGGGATATCAGGGTGGGTTTTCTTCAACCTGTCGAGAAGAAACCAGCGCATCGTGTTCATCGCTGTTGCTCCTTTGAAGCCTTTGTCCTCGGGAAAGGGGATGGCAAGCGGTCTCTTGCCGTTATGGTGGTTCTCATGGCATTTCTCGCAGAGCGTGATGAGGTTTGAGGGTCTGTCGGAACCGCCGTCATGGCGGTGGATGATGTGGTGCACCTCAAGATGATCATGAGAGCCACAACTCCAACAGGTGAAGTTGTCTCTTGCCTTTACATATGCCTTGACGTTGGCATAGGCAAGCTGTTCTCCTTCCTGGTAGCTCTTGCCTTCGATGTTCTCATCCTTGATTTTCTGGATATCGAAGGAAGCCGTCTCGACGACAATCTTCGAGACGGGCAGGATGGAGCAGATGTCGTTGATGGCGTTGACGTGAGACTTAATCTTGGTCTCCATCGTGGGAGTGAGCCAGCCGTCGGGCCTTCTCCTGTTATCGAAGCGTGGCTTGCGATAGCGGAGACGGTTTCTGCGTGTACGCCTCGACTGTCGACGTGCAGTCATAAGCTGAGGAACATCGTTACGCAACGTCATCTCGGCGCTGAAAAGCTCCTCTTTCTTTGTCGAAGCGGAAAGCCCCACATGCTTCGAACCGGCATCTACTCCGAGCGAGACAGGCTGCATACAGTGCGTCTCAGGCTCGTAGAGCAGTTGGATGGTGAAAGGGCATCTCTTCACGACCTTCGCCTGTTTCCTCTTCAGCAGCCACTTGACCTTGCCTTGGCGCTTTGTGGACATCAGCGGACGTCCGTCCTTGTCGATTACATAGACCATATGGTCTCCTCCTGGACCTCTTTCGAGGTAATGCCGGGATTCCTCCCGGTTGTGACGTATCTCTCACCACTGTCCCGAGCCGATGTTATCCGACGGTTTGATGCATACGGCACTGCTCCTACCTGTCAGAGCTGTTTAACCGCATGCCGCAGTGTCCGGAGCTGGAACGACACTCCGGAGTGCTTATGCATTCGCCGGTAACGGAGTTCAGAGCTGAAGCTCTTCACTTGGGCTGATCAAGCAAGGCTCCTGCAAGCCTACGGGTTCATCCCGTCAGGTGCTTGACAAAAGTCCCCTCAGTTAGACAGTTGGATGACTGATGTGACAATTCCGAGGATTGTCGCCACAAGACCGACTACAGACACGGTTATGCCAAGATCACGCTCGAATGTGGAAATCTCCATCTCAATTGTCGTCTCAGCTGTTATCACAGCATCTTTATCAAGCTTCTCGCCATAACTGTTGTAGAGTTTGTATCTGTCAAGGCCCTTTGCAGAGCTGGACAGTCCGCCTGCAAGATTGACGTAATAGCTCACGTCCTTACCCGGCACATAGGCATAGGTTCCGGGATTGTTCACCGCACCGTTGACTGTGACAATCTGGTTGCTGAAGGGAACTGTAAGGACATCTCCGTTACGTAGTGTGATATCCCCGTCAGGACTTCCTCCGTACATAACATCACGCAGTGAAACCGGCCAGCTCTTGCCGTCTCTGGTGATGTAGGCACCGTCAAGATCGGATGATGATGTGAAATAGGAACTCATTGTCTGAAGCATCTGTCCAAGAGTCTCACCCGGAGCGAAACGATAGAAGTACTGGGCACTCACCTGCCCCTGAATCGTTCCGTATGAAGCTGTCGTGTCGGTGCTTCTCAGTGCGCCTGTGATGACAACGGATCCGGTCTGGGGCGTGAGGGACGGAACGCTGACGCTGTCTCCATCCATCAAGGTGAAATCCTCGCCTGACGCGACTGTGAAATTCTCGACATGTCCGTCAACATAACGGGAGACTGAGACATGCTCAAAATCGGCATCATTCATTCCGCCAAGCGCATAATCCTCAATCAATGTCCAGATTGAGAGATCATCTTCAAGAAGCTGGTAAGTGCCGCTTCTGAGCACTCTTCCGTTCAGAAGCACTGTCACAGAACGCGGATTGAAGATAACTGTATCTCCTGGCCTGAGAAGAGGGTTCTGGCTTTCATCTCCCTGCTTGAGTGCCTTATACAGGTCATAATGCGCCTCGTTTCCATCATGGCTGATGACTGTCACATCGCGTGTGCTTGCACTGTCAGAGGCGTACTCTGCCAGATCTGAAAGGCGGGACAGTCCCCAGGCATCGACATAGGTTGACGAAGATCGTACAAGACCGGAGACGCGCACCTGAAAGACACCTGTGGAGCTGATGCTCAGCACAGGGTTTGAATACGGATAGCGGGAACTGACTGCCGCCTCAATCTCACTCTTGAGTTCAATGAATGTCTTTCCTGACCTGTCGAAAGTGCCGACATTCGGAATCGAGACCTCATTGTCATGGCTGACTGTCACAGGAACAGACACTGTCTGATTGTTGTATATGTATCTGAGAGTGTATGAATCCCCGGTAGTCACAGGATAGTCATAGCTTCCGCGTGCCTGAGCCAGACGAATCTGCACAAGCTGTTCGTACTCTATATCCTGCGGAGCGCTTGCTCCAAGCTGACTCATATAACCCTGCCATCCGCGGAACGTGTCCGCATTGGCCGCATTCTCAACCGCTGAAGCCATCGGGCTTGTAATCACCTGATTATCCGCCATGAGCGGGGCAAAAGCCATCAGTGACACCAGCAGCGACATGAACATAACTTTCTTAAACACTTCAGTTACCCTGTCTTCTGTTTATTTGGAAATTCTATCAGACATGATTGAATTGCTCAATGCAGGACTGTTCCTTTCCGCCTGTGAGTGTTATTTTCTCAGTTGATGAAAGAGAAAAAGACAAATGCGATGCGCATTCTTGACCAGAAAGGAATTGAATATTCCGTCGTGGAGTATGATGTGGATGTGGAGCATCTGGATGCCATTACAGCCAGCAGAGAAGCCGGAATTGACCCTGAATTCGTCTACAAGACAATCGTGATGACCTCTTCCAGCGGCCAGCTCTATGTCTTCGTCACACCTGCCCTTTTCTCCGTCTCACTTAAAAAGGCAAAGGAACTTACAAAAGAGAAGAATCTTGAGCTGCTCAGACAGGATCTTCTGCTCAAACACACAGGTTACATACGCGGAGGATGCTCTCCTCTTGGTATGATAAGGAAATACCCTGTCTACATAGAAGAACTTGCCCAGCTGGAAGACTATATCTATGTCTCAGCCGGGCTGAGAGGCTGTCAGATAAGAATCAGGCCTCAGGACCTTTGCACGGCATGTGAGGCATGCTTTGCCTCATTTACCTGAGAGCAATCACCTCGATTTCCACCCTGACATCCTTTGGAAGACGCGCGACCTGCACGGCTGAACGGGCAGGAAGGACAGGTGCTTCACTGAAAGCCTTCTCGTAAACCGCGTTGACGGATGCGAAATCATTCATGTCCGCAAGGAATACTGTTGCCTTCACGACCTTTGTCAGCGAGCTGCCAGCCTCTGCAAGGACTGCCCTGATGTTTGAAAAGCAGCGCTCTGCCTGCTCGGCAGCGCTCTCTCCGTCAATCAGACCAGTGGCCGGGTCGACAGGAATCTGCCCGGATGCGAAGATGAAGTCACCGAAAGTGACGGCCTGTGAATAAGGTCCGATTGCCGCTGGCGCCTTGTCTGTCTGGATTCTCACGATTTCCATATTGTCACTCCTTTTTCATTTCAGCAGCTGAAGAAGCTCACTGCTGCTGTCTATGACTATACCATAATCTGTTTTCACGCCCTTTTCAAAGCCGAAGCCCCAGGTCACTGCCGCAAAGGGAACACCTGCAGTCCTGGCACCATCAAGGTCATTCGTTGTGTCTCCGACCATCAGCACCTCGTCCTTTTCCAGCCCAAGATCCCTGACGGACTGGATGATGCACTCCGCCTTTGTGATTCTTCCCTTCTCGTCCGTTCCGTGAATGCAGTCGAAAAGCTGTGTCATCTTCTTTTCCTCGAAGATCATGCGTGCAAGCGTCTCATACTTCAGAGTACACACCCCTGTCCTGATGCCTCTTGAGCGAAGAGACTGGATTGTCTCACAGATGCCTTCATAGACATGACACAGATGCATGCCGCTCTTGAGATACTCAGCTCTGTACACGCTCACACACTTTTCAAGGAGATTCTCATCCTCAATGCCATAGACAATGCGGAAACAGTCTTTCAGTGGAGGTCCGACGAATTTGCGCATCTGGCGCTCATCATGGCATGGCTCAAGGCCAAGCACTGATACAGTGTAGTTCGCACAGTGGAAAATACCCTCACTTGTATCAAGAAGGGTTCCGTCAAGGTCGAAAAGGACCGCTTTTATCATAATTCAACATTCTCCATCAGGCTGCTTTCATATATTCCGGAAAAAACGAGGACGTTTGTGACATCCCCTTCAGTCTTCAGCCTGTACCTGCAGCCTGCTTCCTTTGCAATCAGAAGGGCTGCCGCATAATCGTAATAATGAAGATACCACTCGTAGTACATGGATGCACGGCCAGAGGCGACATAGCAGATGCTCATGGCAGCCGAGCCGATTGAGCGGGTGTCGCTCACCATCTCGTATATTCTTCTCTCGTTCTGCCAGAAACGCTCAAGGCTCTCATGCCTGCGGTGCGGAGGCACAACAAGCGCCACACTTTGTTCCAGCGGAAGAGAGGTGCACCGGATTCTTTTTCCGTTCAGGTACGCACCCTGCCCCTCAGCAGCTGAAAAAAGCTCATCGTAAACAGGATTCAGCACAGCGCCTGCGACAAGCGAACCGTCTTTCTGAAGTGCAATTGAAATACAGTGAAGCGGGAAGGAATTCATGAAATTGACAGTGCCGTCTACCGGGTCGATGACCCACACGTATCCGTCACTTCCCTCCTGTGTGCCGTACTCCTCTCCAAGAACACCATCCTGAGGGAAACGCTCTCTTATCCAGGTGCAGATGAAGGTCTCGACTTCACGGTCAGTCGTGGTGACAAAGTCGTTTGTACCCTTGACCATAGTCTGCATTTCACTGGCAGTCAGGGACTTTTTTACAATCAGGCCGGCCTGTTTAATGACATCATCCAGTGCATCCAGCCTTGACTGAAAATCTTTGATACTCATTTATGAAGCCCTTTTTTCAGCTCTTCTCCAATTACCTGTACAATCTTCCAGTCAGAAGCAGAGAAGGATGCCCGGGTAAGAGACTCGCTCCAGACAAAGTCAAGATTCTCCATGCCGTCATAGACAAGCAGGATAACCGCCCAGTTTTTCCTGCCTCTTGCGTACATCTGGGCACCTGCATTGTTCCTTATTTCCATCTTGCGGAGATCATCAATACGGGAATTCCCTGTGAAGATGAAGCTCAGCTCATATGGCGAGATGACAAGCATCTTGTCTTTCTGCTCACTCAGTGCGGCACTGATGCTGCGCTTGACAACCTCTTCAAATGTTGTGAGTGTCATGTCATCAATACCGGCAAGGAAATCATCGAAGCGCTCAATCTTCTGGTCAAGCGATGAGACAATCTTTCCGATTGAAGGAGGAAGTGTCCTGCCTTCATACTGGGAGTATTCTGCCTCACTGCTGTAATCAGGCCGGCTCTCTTCTATGATATCACCGGCAGAAGGAGTCTTATCATCCTCATCTGGCTGGGTATCAATGGATTTATCCTCACTGGATTCCTGTGCAGGTGCTGTTTCCTCACTGTCCGCATCATCATCTTCGTCAGCCTCTTCTTCTTCGCTTGCTTCAGTAATTTCATCAGTGCAGGCCGGATCATCAACGACATCCTCTTCAGCAAGCTCCTCATCTGCCAGCAGGTCCTCTTCCTGAAGGGCTTCCTGAACCTCCTCTTCCGGTTCGCTGTGAAGTTCTGCCTCCTCGGCCTCGGCAATACTGCTGTCTGCAGGAACGATATCGTCATCATCAAGAAGATTCTCTTCATCCTCCTGTTCAGAGGGAAGTTCTTCATCAGGAAAACTCTCTTTCCTCACGCTGCCAAGCTCTGGCTCACCTGCCTCTTCTTCCTCGCTTGCTTCAGCAATTTCATCTGCACAGGCCGGCTCATCAACGGTCTCCTCATCAGAGAAATCCTCATCTGCCAGCAGATCCTCTTCCTGAAGGGCTTCATCTTCCTGTCCGCTGTGAAGTTCATCTTTCCCAGCCTCTGCATTACTTCTGTCTGCAGAAACGATGTCGTCATCGTCAAGAAGATTCTCTTCAGCTTCCTGCTCACAAGCAATCTCCTGCTGTGCATCCTCAGGTTCAGCTGATGCTTCATCTTCTGGATTATCAGAGTTCTCAGGCTCGTTTTCCTCAGCAGGATTTTCCGGCTCCTGAGAAGCTTCCTTCATATTCTGTGAGTATTCCACAGGCTCGAAATCATCATCAAAAAGCAGGAGCTGGTCAGGGTCGTCAAACTCATCATCAAAGCCCTCTTCAGGCTCTTCTTCCACCTCATCCTCGTCGATTTCCTCAAAGAGGAAGTCATCAGTGCTCTCATCGTCAACCGTTTCTTCCTCATCATCGAGGAAGTCATCACTGTCGAGGTCCTCAAGCTCCTCTTCCACATCCTCGTTCTTCAGGCTTTCCGGAAGATCATACTGCTCAATTGTCTCAGGGCTCAGACGGGGCGGAATATACCCGTCATCCTGAGGCGTAAGCTCCTCATCATCAAAGCGGGCTTCAATCAGACGGGCCTTGTCGTCATCATCTGTCCTGTCGTACTCCAAATCATCATCAAGCAGAACTTCCTGCGGAAGGTCATCGAACGGAACAGAAGTGTCTGCAGACGGGCTTCTGTCAAGCTCATCCTCAAAAAGCACTTCATCAAAGACAGCCGGCTCAACATCATCAACGCTGATATCATCTGTCTCGAAAAGCTTTTTCATGAAACCTTCTGTGTCGCCGGAAAGACTGACAGAGGCAAGGCACTCAAGGGAGATATGGAAAACATCTGTGGCCTTTTTCTCAAGCGGACTGCTGCTGTCTGGATCGACCACAAGCATCACATGCCCCGGCTGCGGCTTTCTTTTCATCTCATCCATTCTCTGCATGAGGCGGGATGAGAACACAGAAGGATATTTGTATGCGTTCACATAGCGCATTGAAGGAAGAAGGATTATGTCGGCCTTGAAACCGCGGAAAGTATATACATCCTCAACATCGCTCTGATGGAAAAGGTTGAGGACAAAGTGATTGAAAAGCTTCTCAAGCTTGCTTGTGTAACCCTCACCATAACCTGTTGAGCGGAGGATTTTCCTCAATGCATGTGCGATTGTTGTATAGAAGAAGGAACCGGTGAAACAATAGAATCGATCAGCAAATCGGATGAACGGATGCAGGACGGCACTGAAAAAACCATCACAGATGACGTCATCCAGACAGGAGGCGTCACAGCTGAAAAGCAGGCACTGCTGAGTGGACAGGAGACTGTTCATCTCAACCGCGAAAAGGTCATAGCCTGAAGCCTTCTGGTTCAGCTCCATCAGCCTATTTCTGTAACCGCCCTTCGCAATGACCTCATCAGAGGCCAGCTGCTGCGTGAGCGCGGGTTTTTCCTGTCTGAGATTGTCAACCTCAGCGCGGATTTCCGCATTCAGAGCCTTTGTCTGCTCCACAGTGTCCGCTATGCCGAAGGCGAACACCTGGGAAAGAGACTCCAGCTGGCTGACAAGGTTCCTGCTGTCTGTGTTGAAGGTTTTCTCCACAAGAGCCTCATCTTCCGCGAAAAGGGATTCGAAAAGAAGTTTCTGCTCGTCAATCTGTCCGCGCTCAACCGTATAGCCGAAAAGCTGATGATAAAGAGCATCAAGGTACTCAGGGAGGTCTCCTTCTGAGATTTTTCCTTCACTGACAGCAATGACAGCGGTGCTTTCCATCATTCTCACAAGGCGTCTTGACGCATCATCGACAAGGCTTGTGATTCTGTCCCAGTCCTTCTGCCTCACCTCCTGCTGGGCGGAAAAGCCTCCTTGTGCAGAATAATATCGGCTCTGATACACGGACTGGAGCAGTACCGGGGTAATCCGGGCGGAAGAGAGCGCCATCTCATCAGTCCTGTGGCTGTTTTCCACCTCGTAACGGTGCCATGCGGCCTTCGAGAGAATCGCAAGAGGATAATACTGGCGCATGATTGCGGCAACGGATTTCAGGTCATTGACAAGAAAGTTCCCCGCTTCCTGGAAATTCTTTCTCGCCTTGTCAGGACGCACCGAAAGCATCGACGATACAGATGAAAAAACGCTCACTTAAGATTTCCTTCTCTGTTATTGATTATAGCCTGAAAAGCCCTGCTGATTGCAACACTTCCTGCGGTAGGCCTTAAGCCCCTCTTCAAGACACTTGACGGCCTTCCTCAGCTCATCCTCATTGAGGACGTACGCGATTCTTGCCTGAGTCTTTCCAAGATGCTTTGTCACATAGAAGTCCTCCGCCGGAGCAAACATCACTGTATTGCCTTCCCAGCTGAAATCACGGAGCATGAAAACAGAAAACTTCTCGGCATCGTCAATCGGGAAATCCACGACAAAGTAGAAAGCCCCCTTCGGGCGGCTCACCTTGCACCCTGGAATCTCCTGGATTCCGCTGACAAGCATGTTCCGCCTTCTCTCATACTCCTCACGCACGGCTTCAATGTATTCCTCAGGCGCCTTGAGTGCGGCGACTGCGGCAACCTGCTCGATTGCAGGGGGACACAGACGGGCCTGAGCAAGCTTCATCGCAGAGGCAAGAACCTCCTTGTTGTGAGATACGATGGCTCCGATACGGGCTCCGCACATGGAAAAGCGTTTGGAAAAGCTGTCAATGCAGATGATTCTGTCTGCATATTCCTCAAAGGTCAGGACACTTGTGAACTTCGCTCCGTCATAGCAGAACTCCCTGTAGACCTCGTCGACGATGAGGAAGATATCATACTTCTTGCAAAGTTGCAGGAGATCTGAGAGTTCCTGACGGGTGTAGACATGGCCTGTCGGATTATTCGGAGAGCACAGCAGGATTGCCATGGTCTTCTTGCTTATTCTGGCTTCGAACTCCTCAATCGAGGGAAGCACGAAGGCATCGTCAATGCGGCTTGTGACTGGAACGAGGTTTACCATGGCAGTCGCGGCGAATGTCGACACATTCGTGTAGAATGGCTCGGGGATGATGACCTCATCATAAGGATCGCAAAGTGTCATGAAGACAAACTGCAATGCCTCGGAGCCTCCTGTGGTGATCATGATCTCATCCGGAGCAACTGTGGCATTGTACTTCTTATAGTATTCGCACAACCCCTCCCTCAATTCAGGTTCCCCTTCTGAAAGACCGTATGCGATATATGGTTCATTGTAGCCATGCACGGCCTTGATGGCCTCTTCCGGTGTCCTGATATCGGGCTGCCCGATATTCAGATGGATGACATGAATTCCTTTTTTCTCAGCAGCGCGTGCATATGGCACAAGGCGTCTGATCGGAGAAGCCTGGAAGCTGGAGATTCTTTTTGACATCTGCATGGGACGTACCTCCTTATGAACACAAAGGGGCCCTGGAAAAGCCCCTGTGGTACAAGCCGAAGCGCAAATTATCAGTCTGTGAGACTGTCGCTTGCCTCAAGCTCGTCAATTTCTTTCTTGGCCTGAGTGTCATCAATGAGCTTCTGGATGAACTTGCGGTTATCAAGAAGCGGTGAAATCGAGCGGCCATGATGCAGTCTTGAGATGACACGGGCGAAAAGCTCAGTCACATCAGCCTGGATGAACCACTCCTTCTCAAGCAGATGCCTGCCCTGATAGACGGCGTTAGTTCCGATGATTCTGTAGAACACGCCTTCCCTGTAGGCGGCATCGAAGTTCTCAACAGCATTACCGTTGAAGAACGGCAGGGAGACCATACAGATGATTTTCTTTGCGCCAAGATTCATCAGCTCGCGCATTGCAATGATCATCGTGCCCCCCGTGGCAATCATGTCGTCAGCCATCAGGACAGTCTTGCCCCTGACATCACCAAGCAGGTTGATGCTCTTGATGTTGCTGTTTTTTGCATCCTTGCTGACGATTGAGTAATCTCTTTCTTTATAAAGCATTGCAAGCGGCCGGTGCAGGCCCTGGGCATAGAACTTGTTGCGGCTTACGGCTCCTGTGTCCGGAGAGACGACAACAAGGTCCGGGTCGGAAAGGTCAACCACCTTGCGCAGTGCGATAAGTGTCTGGTATGAGCCATGAAGGTTCTCAAGATGGCAGGTCGAGAACGCATTCTCGATTTCCCTTGAATGGATGTCGAGAGTGATGATTCTCTCAACGCCGAGACCTTCACAGAAACGGGCGAACATCGATGCGGTAAGAGCCTCACGGCCTCCCTTCTTGTGCTGGCGGGCATAAGGGTATGTCGGAAGGACAAGCGTGATGGATGCTGCTCCCGCAAGCTTCACGGCATCGATTGTCGTGAAGAGGAACATCAGATGATCGTTGACGGAAATCGGCTGCGGCTCGTCAAGGCCTGCAACTTTGATCGGAGCGGAATTGGAAACATCGTGGATGATGTAGACATTCAGGCCGCGAACCGGATCAATCAGTTCCGCCTTCTCCTCCCCGTTCGCAAAACGCGTGTATTTCACGTTGATTGTGAAATCCGGGCAGTAGAAAGAACTCGGAAGCTTTCCTGTAGGAATTTTCTTGCTGTCAAGGTCATCAATCAATGTGACCTGCTTGAGCAGTTCCTCCTCGCTGATTCCGTGTCTTTTTGAAAGTGCCTTGGAGACTTTGTCATAGCGGTCTATGTAAAGCCTTCTCAAGTGCTTGACAACCTTGCCTGTGAAATATTCACTGCCAGGGCCGGCAATAACCCCCAGCTTATGTGGTTTAATGATGCTCATAGATAAGGATATTATATGCCGGCTTGCTTTTGTTCAATGCCCGGGAAGGTTTGTCGGTCATTCTCTGTCAGAGAAATCCTGTTCCTTCTCACCAGCTGACAGCCGTGACGCTTTCCTTGATTAGGCCGCGGTAAACCGCCATCAGGCGCTCCATCCACCCTGAACATTCCTTCTCCAGCGCGCTGACTGCCTCACGGCTTTCCTCAAGCTTCAGGTTGCCACTTGTTCCGGTGCTTGTACGGGCCATGATGGCCTGAGAGGCATCCTCGGCACTGACACTGTCCAGATTCAGTCCGACTTCCCTGTAACTGTCACGGAAGGCCCTTCCCTCCTTGACTGCCTCAAAAACCTTGTCCGTCGCGAAAATCTCATTGCGGAAACCGGCAAGAAGACGGTCCTCATGAACGATAAGCCCGCTCACCATGCGTGACATTATCGCAAGGATGTCAAACGTGAGACGGAGGCCTGTCAGCAGAGGCTCTTTCGTGTCCTGGAAGTCACGGTTGTAACCGCTGACTAGGGTACGTGTGATGTTCTTCACCTCACCGGCCATCGATGACACGACAGAGCTTCTGGAGCGCACGAGCTCAAGCCCGTCAGGATTCTTTTTCTGCGGCATGATCGAGCTGCCTGTAGTCAGCTGCACAGGAAGAGAGAAATAACCGAGCTCAGGAAGAGTGAAGAGAATCAGGTCCTGCGCCATCTTCGCACAGGTTGAACAAAGGTAGTCACATGAGTCAAGAATCATCGACTCAAACTTTCCCCTGCTGTTGTTGGCATAAAGCACGTTTCTCTGAACGCGGGAAAAACCTAGCTGGGACGCACTGAACTCACGCTCTAGAGGAAGAGGAACCCCATAACTCGCAGCAGAGCCGAGCGGACACTGGTCAAGTACTTTCAGCACATCTGTCAAAAGTCTCACCTCATCTGCAATCTCACAGGCGAATGAATCGAACCACAGTCCAAGAGAAGAAGGCATTGCAAGCTGGGTATGAGTGCGTCCCGGCATGGGAACGTATTCATATTTCCTGGCACTGTCAAGCAATGCTGAGGCAAAGTCCAGTGCCTCAAGCGCGATTTTAAGACCGGCCTCCCTCATATAGACTCTCAGGGCCGTCTGGATCTGATCGTTGCGGCTGCGGCCTGTATGAATCTTCTTTCCAGTCTGACCGTAATTCTTTGTCAGATAGCCTTCTATGGCAGTATGGCAGTCCTCATCCTCCGCCTTGATCTCAAAGCGGCCCGCAATCTGGAGCGATGCGATTTCATTAAGTCCCTTCTCAAGGTCCTCCAGTTCTTTATCACTAAGCACTCCGGCCCTGTTGAGAGTACGTGCATGCGCCACAGATCCCATCAGGTCTGAAATCACGAGCTGGCGGTCAAGTATATAGTCATTGCGAACAGTGAACTGCTGCATGAGACTGTCAAGGTCATAGTTTTTCTGCCAAAGTCTAGCCATCTTTTTCTCCAGAAATGACATTAACAGAAAAAAGCTCTGTTAGTCAAAAACAGCAGGCTTTCTGTAGATATTTGTATGAGAAAAATTCTTTTTTTATTCCTGTCCGTCCTGCTTATATCATGTCAGAACCCGGACCTTGCACGGATTGTCAATTCCATGCTCACGCAGGACAGGACACTGCCCCAGCTGAAAAGCACGTTCACACAGGACATGCAGACTGTCGTACTCACATTCAGCGAGGAAATAACAGTTGAAGATGCAGCGATAGACGGTCAGAAAGCCGACTGGAGCCAGAGCCAGCCTGCCTCAGTGACAATCCACTGCAATCAAAAGCTTCCACTTACCAGTGCGGCAAAGCTCTTCATAAGGGTCCGTGACAGATCCTATAACAGCAGTGCATTCATCATAAACCTTTTCGGCCGGAACACCAGGCTTCCTGATGTGGTCATCAACGAATACTCATCTAAAGGAACCGCCACACAGCCGGACAGGATAGAGCTTGAAATCAGGAGTGACGGAAACATCGAAGGGCTGACCCTTGCCGACGGAACAGACGGTAAAGAGACTCATGTTTTCATCATGCCTGACATAGATGTGATGAGAGGTGATTACATTGTGGTGTACTGGGACCTGGAAGGTCAGACAGAAACAGAGACACTTCCTTCAGGAAGCCGTATTATACATGTTTATGCGGGTTCTGATGAAGGGCTGAGCACGAACAACGGATGTTTCGTCATGAAAGCGAATGCGAATTCCACAGATGAGATTCTAGACTGTCTTGTCTACTCAAGCGGAGAGAGTACAAGCCATGGTGGCTTCGGAAGCAGCCGCATAGAAGCAAGCTATAACGACCTGACAGGTTCGTATGACTGGATTGGAGAACCGGTCAACAGCCATTACACGACAAGCACCAGAACTATAAACAGACGTCTTGGCAAGGACGATACAAACACAAAGGATGACTTCTATATCTGCCAGACACGGGGACAGACCTTCGGCTACATGAACAGCAGCAAGGAATATGTCCCTGAGGAATGAATACTCCTCCATTTTTGGAGGAGTATAAACATGATAGTTATACCTTTAACGGTATTAATATTCGTAAATTATCACAGGTTCTGCAATCGTCTGGGCTTCCTTTCCTCCCTCACTGTTCAGCGATATGTCCTCTTCCTCTGTCTGCTGTGCTCCGTCAGAGGAAACCTTCTTCCTCCTGAATTCCACAGTCTGGGCAAGAACGGCAGGTTTCGAGAAATCCTTTGTCCCGTCCTTTGACTTATAGGAAGAGACTTTCAGACGGCCCGCAACCCTTACTGTCATTCCCTTGCCTATCAGCTCGATACATCTAGCCCCAAGATCTCCCCAGGCCAGAACGTCCATGAAAAGTTCCTCATCCTGCCACTGTCCGCTCTCGTCATCAGGGCGGCGGAAGTATCTGTGACTGCAGATGGTAAAAACGACAAAACCGTCTCCATTACGGCTGACGGCCTTAACTTCAGGATCTCTGACTATGATCCCTTCAATCAGAATTGAATTCAGATGATTCATTATCTATCCTCCTGTTTATTACTACACAAAAGTTCCCGATTCTGGCTAAAATCAGATTAGAGGTGGAAAAATGAATACAACCGTACTTTCTCTTGGCGGCTCCATTGTCGCACCGGACAAGGTTGATACAGCCTTTCTCAAATCATTCTATGAAAGCATGAAGGCCTATCTGGATGAGGACAGGTCAAGAAAGCTTATTCTCGTATGCGGTGGCGGGTCCCCGGCAAGAGTCTACCAGAATGCCCTCAAGGGCGTGAAACCTGACTGTCTGAGCTCATCTCTGGACTGGCTTGGAGTTAAGGCAACTCATCTTAATGGAGAGCTTGTGCGCGCGGTCTTCAGTGAATATGTTTCCGACAGTCTCGTAAGCAATCCCCTTGATGACAACATCGTTTTCTCAGGTCAGATTCTTGTCGCGGCAGGATGGAAGCCGGGTTTTTCCACAGATACAGATGCGGTGTACCTTGCCCGCAGATTCAAATCAAAGCTTGTAGTCAATCTTTCCAACATTGCGAAGGTATACACAGACGATCCGAGGAAAAATCCTGATGCCAGACCTCTGGACAGCATCAGCTGGGATGACTTCATCGCAATGGTGGGTACAACCTGGGAGCCGGGAAAGAACACACCCTTTGACCCTGTCGCCTCAGCTCTTGCAAAAGAAAGCGGCATGAAGGTCATCTGCGCAGACGGCAAGAACATCGAAAACACAATCGCGATTCTCACGGGAAAGAGCTACACAGGAACGGTTATCGGCTGAGCGCCTTTCTCTTAAGCGAAAGAAAGTATTCAAGCGGCTTCGCGAAAGAAGAGGGAAACGGGACATCCTTGGTGAAATCCGGAATCCAGAGAATGTCATCATCTCCCTGCTCCTGGATGAAGCCGTTTTCAATTGAGCACTCATCGATAAGATCAACCAGACTGTCATACTCATCCTCACTCAGACTCTGACAGTCCAGATCTCCTTTTGGAGGGATGAACTGCACCATGAGAGAAAGATAGCAGGAATCCTTATAATTTCTGGCGAACTTCCTGATGAAAGACCTGGTCGCGTTAAGAGCTCCGGGGAACACCAGATGCCGTACGAGCGTGCCCTTGAGATGCTCGATGTCACTTACAGGATGACGGCTTGTGATGAAATCCATGACACTGTCGATGCAGTCAACGTAACGCTCTTTTCCGCAGAAGGTCCTCGCAACAGCCCTGTCATATGTTTTAATGTCCACAAGCCAGAGATCGATATAGGGATCAATCAGGGTAAGCCCCTCTATACTCTCATAGCCGGAACTGTTCCAGACAACAGGAAGTGAGAAACCTTTTTTTCTGGCAATCTCAAGAGCACTGACTATCGAGGGGATAAAGTGAGTGCCGGTAACTAAATTGAGCGTGGTTGCCTTATCTTCCTGCAATGCAAGCATTAACATAGCAAGCTCATCTACACTCACATCTATGCCATAAGCATTCTCATCACTTGATGAAATCTGGTAATTCTGGCAATAGCGGCAGCCAAGAGGACAGCCGGTGAAGAAGATCATTCCAGAGCCGTGCTCTCCACTGACAGGAGGCTCCTCTCCCTTGTGAAGGCCGCTCCAGGCGACACGGACGACATCCGTCTGACCGCAGGCACCGCGGCGCACTCTTCTGTCCACATGACAGTAGTTCGGACATAAATCACAGCATTCGTACGACATGACAGCAAAGAGTCTAATTTGTTTGCACTGTGTTTGCAATGCCATGATTGACCTGTATGTCTGATGAGGTGCAAGATAGCACAGGATGAGCTGGTTTACAAAGAAGGAAAAAGAGAGAGAAGAGCGTTTCATACTCTCGCTTGACGGTGGAGGAATAAGAGGAATAGTCACCTCTGTAATTCTCTCGCATCTCAGCCAGGGGCTGAAGGAGCGTGGAGACATGAGACCTCTGTATTCACATTTCGACCTCATTGCAGGGACATCGACAGGAGCGCTTCTGGCTCTCGGGCTTGCCATTGACGGGCTGAATGTGAAGCAGGATGAAGGTCCTCTGTGTCCTGTGACACACATTGAGAAGACCGGCTTTTTCTCCAGACAGACAGTCACAGACGGCTTCATCGCACGGCTGGGCGACCCAGAGGCCTTCACTGAGCTATACATGAATAACGCATCAGGGATTTTCTCATCAAAAGGAAATTTCCTGTCACAGGTCTTCTCGACGAAATATGATACCGCAAGCTATGAGAAGTTCCTCAGGAACACTTTTTGTGACACATGTCTTAAGGATTCGATGGTGCCTTGTCTTGTCGTCACATACGACAGCATGGCTGGATGCATGCGCATCCTGTCTTCCTACAATGAATACAGGGACATGAAGGCATGCGATGCCGCAAGGGCATCAAGCGCCGCACCCGTCTATTTCCCGCCATTCTATGCTGCTGACGGACACAGCCTGCTTGATGGCGGAATCGTGGCGAACAATCCGGCTCTGGCGGCTTATGCAGAAGCTCAGAAGCTCTATCCAGAGTGTGAGGTCTTCCATATCCTCAGCCTCTCCACAGCCCGTGGCGTCTACAGATTCAATCCAAAAGACGGAATCCCGGGAATCGCAGGCTGGGCCGAGCCTGTGATGAAGATGTATCCGAATGCCCAGATGGATTTCGTGAACAGGATTCTTTCTGACCTTGGCAATGTGGACTACGTACGCATTGAAGGTGCTGTATCGAAAGAGAAAATAAAAATGGATGACACAAGGCCTGAAAGCCTGAAGACACTTGTGAACGGAGGAGAAAAGCTCTGGCAGGAAAACCGGGACAGACTTGACTCTTTCCTTTCAGTGCTGTCTGAAAGGAAGACTTCGGACAGTGTCCGCCTCAGACAACAAATTCCTGCGAGAACATAGCTTTCAGCGCATGGTAGACTGAAACACCTTCACGCCTCTGACGTCCTTCTGCAAGCGTCCTTTTTATCGCATGGCTCGTGATGCAGGTCGCCTTCATCACAGAAACGAAGAAAGGCTCACCATGCATGATACACGAAAGAAAAAGGGACGCGAACATGTCTCCGCAGCCCGGATAGGATGCTTTCTCCCTCTCAAATGGAAAGAAACGTGTCTGGCTGCCGTCAGATGCGGCATTTACCATGACTCCTCCCTTCAGGGGGATGCTTGTGACAACAGCATCGGCTCCGCTCATCCTGTGAAGCGACATGGCAATCTCCTCTGCCTCAGACTTGCTGTACTCTGTCTTCATCGGGCCGGCATCAAGCAACAAGAGCGCCTCTGTCAGATTCGGTGTTATATAATCAGATCCGGCGACAAGCTGTCTCATCATTGCCACATGGGCGCTCTCAAGTCCCTGATAAAGCTTTCCGTCATCTCCCATGACAGGATCGGTGAGAATGACGGCTTCCGGCCGGAGAAACTCCTTTCTCAGTCTCAGGACAAACTCCATCTGGCCATCTGAGGCAAGCCAGCCTGAATAGAAGCAGTCAAAGTCCAGACCATATTCCTTCCATCTCTTTGTAATATTCACGCATTCCTCATCAAGCGGTTTCATGTAAAGGTTGTCAAAACCGTCCGACTGAGTGCTCAGGAGGGCGGAGGGAAGGAATGAGACATCAAGGTGCGCGGCATTCAGCAGCGGAAGCACCACTGACAGGCTGCTTGCTCCATGGCAGGAAAGATCATGGACTGTGAGACAGGTTTTCATATGTCTTGATTTTAATCAAAAGAGACAGTTTTGGCAAAGATTGGTTTGTTTCAGCCACTGTTTGAGGTTAGAATGAAATCATGAAATACATTGACAGAACAACAGGCTACTTTGTATGCGACAGTGCATATGACCCGCTTAAGGATCTTAATGCGGATGAATTGAATATCCAGTCAGCCCTCTGTGGCTACATTCTCTCGGCTTCCGGATGGAGAAATGTCTTTGTCCAGAGCAAGGATGAAGAGGATGCAGGAGAGATGATCAGTGATGAGGATAAAGTCATCACCGCTCATATCGCCAGAGTATTCTTCGAAGGACTGGGCAAAGAGCGTCCGCACATCCTGCTTGCATCAGATGCCCGCCCGACAGGAAAGATTCTTTCCTACATCACGATGAGGATTCTTTCCTCTCTGGGTGCACAGGTAGACTGGCTCTTCATCTCAGCTGCCCCGGAGACCATGGCATACTCCCATCAGGGCTATGATGCCTTCTGCTATATCTCGGCAAGCCACAACCCTGTCGGACACAACGGCTTCAAATTCGGCTGTGACGGCGGTGTATACGAAAGGTCTGTGTCTGATGCTCTTGCACAGAAGCTTAAAGAATCCCTTTCGAGGGAAGATGTACTGTCTTCAGTGCAGGAAATCAGCGCAAAATGCAGAGAAGAAGACATCATAAGCATTCTCACATCCTGTGAGGAGAACAAAAAGAAGGCTCTTGATTTCTACCGTTCTTTCGTCCTTGAGACAGCTGAAGTCGGAAAAGACTTCCATGCCTCATGCGGAATTGTCGGCGAGCTCAACGGCTCTGCCCGCGCCCTCTCAATTGATGAGGAATTTCTCAAGAGCTTAGGATGCAGGACCCATTATGTGAACAACAGGGCCGGCGCCATAGTCCATGCGATAGTCCCTGAAGGCGAGAATCTCATTCCATGCCGTGATGAGCTTAAAAGATGCCATGATGAGGATCCGTCCTTCACGCTCGGCTACTGCCCTGACAATGACGGAGACAGGGGCAACTTCGTGTACATCAGAAAGAGCACGGGTGAGAGCGAAATCCTTCAGGCACAGGAAGTCTTTGCCCTTGTTGTCGCCATCGAGCTTGCTGATTTGAGCATGAAAGGCACACAGAATCTCGCAGTCGCTGTGAACTGTCCTACTTCTGAACGCATTGACGCGATTGCAAACGCATTCGGCGCCAGAGTCTTCCGTGCAGAAGTCGGAGAGGCCAACGTCGTCAATCTTGCTTCCTCCCTTAGAAGCCGGGGCTATGTGGTCCACGTTCTGGGAGAAGGAAGCAACGGGGGGAATATCACACATCCGGCAAAGGTGCGTGACCCATTGAACAGCGTGATGACCTTCCTCAAACTTCTCTCAAGCAGAGAGCTTTACAGCTATGCACTCAGGACGCTGACAGGAAAAGAGACTCAGGACGAGCCAAGCCTGGAAGGACTCATTGACTCCCTTCCGCAATACACGACAACCGGAGCTTTCTCCACACTGGCAAAGATGCATGTCAGACATACTGACTGGGCCGCGCTCAAGAAAGAGTACGAGAGGCTTTTCGCTCTCGAGTGGGAATCAATGCATCTGGATGCTGAGGGAATCTTCTCATACGAATGCCATCAGACAGAGGGAATAAGCGAGACCATCGGAATCGGAGAGCGCTACCGCTCGCCTCAGGCAAAAGGCGGCTTGAAAATGGTGCTCCTCGACGAGAGTGGAAACCATCTTGCCTACATGTGGCTCCGTCCATCCGGAACGGAGAGCGTTCTCAGGGTTCTTGTAGACGTGAAAGGAAAAAAAGAAGCGCTGCACGACAGGCTTCTGTCATGGCAGCGCTCCCTGCTTGAAAAAGCTGACAAGGCTTTAAACTGACAGTCCTGCGATGGCAGCTCCGAGTGCGGGGCTGTCATCAATACGGATCATGCGGACAAAACGTCCGTGCTTCTTTTCAAGAATCTCGAAAAGATAATGCCTTGTGTACTCCTCAAGGAATGCTGTTTTGTAGAATGTCGTTCCATCAGCGTTAATGATTACCGGGTAGCGCGGGTTCTTTCCCGCATCTGTCCTGAGAACGGCTGAAGCAAGATTGATTGCAGTCAGCTTCGCGGCACGCTCTATGACAGAGCGCAGGATGAGCCAGAGAGTAAGGGCATCAGCCTCATTGTCTGCAACACACCTGACAAGGTCATATTCCTGATTGTGAGCATCTTCAAGATACCAGCTCATCCTTGTGGTGGTTAAAGTCTCGAGCTTCTTGAAACGTTCAGCAAAGCCCTCTGAGAAAAGGCCTTCAGCACATGCGGCCTCAAGGACGTGATGCGCAAATGGCCCGAGATACGCTCCGCTGATCATCTTCTCGAAATGATAAAGCTCCGGATCCTTCGTGCTTTCAAAGAAGGACTTGTCAAGCGGTCCCAGGTTGAGGTTCAGGTTACCTGACTCCACGTTCACAATCATATGATTCTGACAGGAGGAAATCTTCGTGATGTTGCTCACAGCCTCTGTGTAGGCAGTGTTTGTGCCTGTGCCGAGAATGAATCCGACCGAGCCTGAAGCTGGTCCGCTGAAGCCGGCCCTGCATGCAAGCAGAGTCGCAACAGTATCATTGACTACAGAGAATTTCTTTTCCCTGACATCGTGTCCGCGCTTTTCAAGCTCCTCAAGAAGACATTTCATAAGAGGCTGGCCGATTACTTCAGATGCCTTGATTTCCTTAGAGAATACAATCGGATAGCCGTCATGGTCCTCACTGATGCGTGCGGCATAGCTGAAGCAGAATCCGATTCTGTCAGCCTTGTCTATCAGGCGCTCGACGTTGTCTGCGAGGATTGAGAAAAACTCCTCCTTCGTGACTTCGCTCCTGATTCCGGGCATTGAGACCTTGCGGAAGTCCTCAATGACGCTTTCCCCCTTCTCGTTGAAGGAAATAAGACAGGTACGGAAGTTCGTTCCGCCGGCATCCAGAACAATCACCTTCTCTCCTGGAGTGACGCTGTCAACCTCACTTATCCAGGCCGGAATCATGGCAAGGGAGCTTTTTTCCCCGCTGAGCCCGCGGGTCATCTCATCGTTGAAAAACCCAAGCACATCATCGGCATCAATGCAGGATGCAAGGAGCATGTTTTCTTCAAGGAATTTGTCCGTTCTGTTCATTAACTGTCCTCCTGAGTGACACGAAGCACCATCGGCGAGATTTCTATTTCAAGATTGTTGCATGTCATGTTTTCAGCCGTCAAGGTCACACACTTCTCATTGCTGTCGCCTTTCACGATAATGCTGCCTTCGAATGCGACAGGCTGCCTGAAATCCCTGCCGGAAACGACAACAGAGACATCGACCGTGAAATCGACAACATCATAGTCCCTCATGACATAGACTGCGAAGAATGTCTGCAGGAGGCTTGTCCCGAGGTCTGTTCCCGTGAATCTCAGCGTTCCGTCAAGAATGACATCAGAGGGCCCTATTTCCATCGAGTCTACAAGCGATACCGCTATGCGGGTGAACGGGCTGAGGGAGCTTGTCGCGGAATAAAGGAAACGCTCGAAGAATGAGCGGCCCGACGGAGAAGGATTCTCAAGAGTCCGGGCCATCCTGTACAAATCGCTTCTCAGATAGCTGAGAGTCGCCGCGCTGGTGTTGTCCTCAGTCACATACTTCTCCACTGTGACACCATCAAGCGCTATTGCAGGAATTGATGTGGAAGATGCAATCGTCGAGACAGTGGCACCGCCGACAGCCAGAAGGGCCCTCTGCATGTACTCCAGGCTCACAGCGCTGCTAAAGAGCGGAGTAAGGCTGACAAGCACGAGCAGCATCGAAAGCACCCTCTTTCTCAACAAGACATCACCTCCTGAGATCACTGGCAAACTGTGCGCTTGCCCTTATGCCTTCCTCTTCATCAACCTTCATCAGAAGGACTGCACCGAGTGCGAAGAGGATGACAAGAGAAAGTATACCAGCTCTGTGGCTGTCTGTAATCAGGGTGACAAGGCCGACAAGAAGAGGTCCAATGATTGAGGCGAACTTCCCGAGCATATTGTAAAAGCCGAAGAACTGGGCCTCTTGCCCAGATGGAACGAAACGGGTGAAGTAGCTGCGGCTCAGGGCCTGGATGCCGCCCTGAAAAAGCCCGATCAGGCAGGCAAGTACATAGAACTGCCAGACCTGAGTCATGAAACAGCCGATGCATGATATGACCGCATAGGCTCCGACAGCCACGAGAATGGCCCTCTTGTGCCCTATCCTGTTTCCGAAGGCATTGTAGGCAAGAGCTGCCGGAAATGCAACAAACTGGGTTATAAGCAGGGCGACAATGAGGCTTTCAGAGGGGAAGCCAAGAGACGTGCCGTAATCGACTGCCATCCTGATGATTGTATCCACTCCGTCGATATAGCACCAGAAAGCGACCAGGAACAGAGCTGTGTTCCTGAGTCTTTTCAGATTCTTCAGCGTAACCACGACATCAGTCACTCCTTTTTTTACGGCCTTCATGAGTCCTTTGCCGCTCTGACCCTTCTCTTCCCTGACAAAGAGAATCAGGGGGATGGTAAATACAATCCACCAGACTGCGACCATGACAAAGCTGGCTTTCACGGCGCTCACTCCGCCATCATCAGCAAGACCGAAGAAAGACGGGAAAAGGTACATCAGGACGTTGACAAGAAAGAGAAGCCCTCCTCCGATATAGCCAAGAGAATAACCTAAGGCAGATGCGAAGTCGACTTTCTTTCCTGCAACGGAAGGCAGGAGGGCATCGTAGAAGATGTTCGCTCCGGCAAAACCTGTACAGGCAAGGATGTAAATCAGCATGGCGCTCACCCACTGACCGGCTGAGACAAGTCCCAGACAGCCTGTAAGCAGGGCACCCATGAATGCGAAGAACACAAGGAATTTCTTCCGGCAGCTTCCGCTGTCGGCTATTGCTCCCAGAGCCGGTGCAAGAAGGGCGACAATCAGGCTTTCAGCCGAGTTCGCCAGTCCCAGCCAGAAAGTCGTCACATTGCTGTCCTGGTCAAGAGACCAGTAGCTGGAGAAAAATATTGAGAAAAAGGCAGCCATGACTGTAGTGGCAAACGCACTGTTCGCCCAGTCGTACAGCGCCCATGAGATCATCGCTTTGCGGGATTCTTTCATACAGAGCCGATTCTAGCTCAACAGAAGAAAAAAACAAAGACACGCATCCTCCTTCTCTTAACAGGCAAGCGGCATTATAATCAGTCCTATGGCACCAAGCTTTCTCTTCTACGACCTTGAGACCTTCGGACTTGACCCCAGAGCGGACAGGATTGCCCAGGCAGCCCTTGTCAGGACAGACATGGAGCTGAACGTCATCAGCGACCCTGTCGTGCTTCTTTGCCGCATCGCCCCTGATTACCTGCCAAGTCCGTCATCCTGTCTTGTGACAGGAATAACCCCGCAGAAGACGCTCAAGGAAGGACTGTGCGAATTCGATTTCATCAGCCGGCTCAATGAGGAGTTCAGCAGGCCATCAACCGTGACGCTCGGCTTCAACAGCATCGCCTTCGATGATGAATTCGTGCGCAACACACTGTACAGAAACCTGATGGATCCGTATGAGAGGGAGTGGATGAACTCCTGCTCCCGCTGGGACATCCTGGACCTGGTGAGGGCTGTTCATGATTTCAGGCCACAGGGAATAAACTTCTTCCACAAGAAGGAGAACGGCTCGACAAGCTACAGGCTCGTGCACCTGACAGAGGACAACTGCATCCCTCAGGAAGGCGCGCATGATGCCCTTGTCGATGTGAATGCGACTATACAGGTTGCCCGCCTGATAAAGCAGAAGCAGCCTCAGCTTTTCAGCTTCTATTTCAACAACAGGCATAAAAGCCGCATCAACGCGATGTTGAACACGCTTGATTCCACTCCTGTCATGTATACCTGCCAGTATTTCACTAACGAGCATGGCTCTTCCCGTCCAATCGCACCGGTCTCTTTTGACAAGGAGCGCTCCTCGACTGTCCTGTGTCTGGACCTGACCCGGGACATAAGGAAACTGGCAGAGACCGGGGAAATAAGATCAGCCCTTGTCAAGGTGACGACGAACCGCTGTCCCTACATCGCCCCGATTACAATCCTCACCAATGTGCCTGAAGTGCAGAAGAGACTTGCGATAGACATGAGGCTCATGAATGAGAACATTGACTACATCAGACAGAACAAGTCCATGCTTGTGAAGCTGCTGATGGATGAAAGCACGCCGTTTCCTCCAGATACGACAAGCGACCCGGATCTCAGGATTTATCTCGATTCCTTCTACTCTGACAGCGACCGAGTCAGCATGAAGCTTGTCAACAGCTATCCTCCCGAAAGGAAGCTCAAGGTGAACATGCACTTCGACAGCGGGAAAATCAGCAAGCTTCTTTTCAGGCAGGTCGCACGCAACTGGCCGGAAGTGCTTTCTGAAAACGAGAGGATTCTATGGAAGAACTACTGCGCAACCCGCCTCCTGCAGCCCTTCAACCGCAATCCTGATTACAATTCATACATGAAGGAAATCAGCGACAAGCTCAACTCGATGGGAACTGACGCCCGTGACAAGCTTATCCTTGTCGCGCTGAGGGAATACGGCCAGAACCTATACAATTCACTGATGCACTAGACCCTCAGGGGGCCAAAATGCCATAATCCTTCCGCCATCTGATTTCAGGAGAAAGAAAAAGAATGACTGAGAAACTGGAAGAATTCACCAGACAGCTTGAGGACATAGACAGGCAGCTTTCCAGCGCTGACACGATGAAGGACATGAAGAAGTACACCTTCCTCACCCAGGAGCGCAGCCGCATCGCGCCTGTTGTGGAATCCCTCACCAGACTCAAGGACATCCTTGAACAGATAGACGAGACACGTGAGCTGCTGAAAACAGAAACCGATTCTGAGATGGCAGAGCTGGCACGTCAGGAGCTTGCGGATCTTGAGACGGCCTGCCAGGAAGAAGAGAAAAAGGCACGCATGCTCCTCATCCCGCCAGACCCGCTTGCTGGCAAGAACATAATCATGGAAATAAGGGCAGGAACAGGAGGCGATGAGGCTTCCCTCTTCGCTGCAGACCTTTTCAGGATGTATTCCCACTATGCGGAGTCCAAACGCTGGAAGATGGAAGTCATGTCATCAAGCGAGAGCGGAATCGGCGGCTACAAGGAAATCGTGGCATCAATAAGCGGACATGACGTGTATGGCTCACTGCGCTTTGAAAGCGGCGTGCACCGTGTGCAGAGAGTTCCGGAAACTGAATCCGGAGGCAGGATTCACACTTCTGCAGTCACTGTCGCAGTCCTTCCTGAAGCAGAGGAAACAGACATCGAGATCAGGCAGGAAGATTTGAAGATTGATGTCATGAGAGCCGGAGGTCCGGGAGGACAGTGCGTCAACACAACCGACTCTGCAGTCAGAATCACGCACCTTCCTACAGGCATCGTAGTCATCCAGCAGGATGAGAAGAGCCAGCTGAAGAACAAGAACAAGGCAATGAGGGTTCTCAGGGCCAGACTTTATGACCTTGAGGAGAGCCGCAAGAACGCCGAGCGTGCCGCCGAGCGCAAAAGCCAGGTAGGAAGCGGAGACCGTTCTGAGCGCATCAGGACCTACAACTTCCCTCAGAACCGCGTGACTGACCACAGAATCGGACTCACGCTCTACCATCTCGAGCAGATCATCAACGGGAATCTGGATGAAGTCATTGAGCCGCTGAAGCTTGCTGCCGGAGAGGAAGCACTTAAAAACTATGACACTGGCCACGCTGAAAACTGAGGCACAGCGCCTTCTTCTGGAAAACGGCATTGAAGAGACCGGTCTTGAGGTCTCTGTGCTGGCCCAGAAGGCCTTCGGCTATGACAGGACGCAGCAGATTATCCACTGTATGGACGAAGTGGATGATGAAAGCGCAGCGGTTTTCATGGACCTTGTCAGGCTGCGTGCCAGTCATGTCCCCTCTGCATACATCACCGGCCACAGGGAGTTCTACGGTCTTGATTTCATTGTCACAGAAGACACTCTCATCCCGCGCCCTGACAGCGAGACTCTTGTTGAGACAGCGCTGAGCTTCCTTGAAGGCAGGAAACAGCCATGTGTCATTGACCTTTGCACTGGCACCGGCTGTATCGGAATCTCAATCGCGCACAGCATTCCTGTAAGGAAGCTGATTCTCACTGACATAAGCCAGTCTGCCCTTGAGACAGCAAAGCGGAACGCAGATGTCCTCATACCTCATCAGGATGTGACCATTGTGCAGTCAGATTTGTTTGCTGGTGTGACAGAACGGGGAGCTGACATCATCGTCACAAACCCGCCATATGTCTGCAGGAAGTATCAGGAAAGTCTTTCCCCTGAAGTGAGAAAGGAACCTGAAAGCGCCCTCTTTGATGAGGAAGAAGACGGACTGGGCATCATCAGAAAGATAGTCAGGCAGGCAGGAAGCCATCTCAGCTCCGGAGGAATGCTCGCAATCGAGTGCGACTATAGACAAACTGCCGCCCTTGGCAGGATAATGCTTGAAAACCAGTTCTCCTCGGTCAGGGTGGACAATGACCTGTCCGGACGGGGGAGAGTTGTTTCCGGAGTGACAGACAATGCATGAGCAGCTGGTGCAGAAATTCTTTCAGAAAGCCTTTCAGTACCCCAAGGAGGATCAGGAGAAGATTCTCTCCGCAGCCCTCTATGCGGATGAGCTGCATGGCGAGCAGAAGCGCAAGAGCGGAGAGCCTTATATCATCCACCCGCTGGCAGTAGGCTCCATTCTGATTCAGCTGGGCATGGATGCTGACACTATCTGCGCAGGACTCCTTCATGATGTTGTTGAAGACACAAGCGCCACACTCAAGGACATTGAGGACCGTTTCGGCCCTGAAGTCGCAGTGATGGTTGACGGAGTGACCAAAATATCAAAGCTCAAAAGCGAGTCGAAAAGCCTCCAAGAGGCAGAGACCATAAGAAAGATGTTCTTCGCCATGGGTAAGGACATGAGAGTCATCATCATCAAGCTTTCAGACAAGCTTCATAACATGCGCACACTCTCCTCCCTCGCTCCCCAGAGGCAGAAGGAAATCGCGCAGGACTGCCTCGACATCTTCGCACCTCTTGCTGGCAACCTCGGAATCTCATGGATGAAGACCGAACTTGAGGACCTCTCGCTGAAGACCCTCAAGCCGGACACATACCAGTACATCTCAGACTTCCTGCTTTCAAAAAAGAGCGAATACAATGCTTATATCAAAACCGTGCAGAAGACAATTCTCACCTCCTGTGCGAAGGCCGGAATAACAAATATCTCCGTGAAAGGCCGCGTGAAGCATGTCTACTCCGTCTATCTGAAAATCAAGCGAAGGAAAAAGGAAATTGATGAGATTTTTGATGTTCTCGGTGTGAGAGTCATCTGCGACACTGTCACCGAGTGCTATACGATTCTTGGCATCATCCACCAGACCTGGCCCCCGATTGAAGGCCGCTTCAAGGACTATATCGCAATGCCGAAGACTAACAACTACCAGTCTCTGCACACGACTGTCCTCGGGCCCAACAACAGGCATCTTGAAATCCAGATACGCACCAGGGAAATGGACAAGACCGCCGAAGAAGGCGTCGCCGCCCACTGGTCATACAAAGCCTCCACTGGAAGCGAGAGCGGAACCTGGAAGAACTATGACAGCATCAACTACCAGAAAATCATAAACAAGATAAAGAACTGGTCCCGTGAGATTGAGCAGAACGAGGACTACATGGATGAAATCAAGAATGAGCTTCTCAAGGATTCCATTGTCGTCTTCACGCCTCAGGGAAGGGTCATCGAGCTGCCTGTCGGCGCAACAGCCCTCGACTTCGCCTTCAAGATTCACACAGAAATCGGAATCCACACAACCGGCGCAAAGGCAGACGGAAGCATCATTCCGCTGTCCAAGCCGCTTGGCAACACCCAGGTTGTCGAAATCCTCACGTCCCCATCCGCCCATCCGCATCATGAATGGCTCGAGATTGCCAAGACATCCTCAACCAGAAAGAAAATAATGGCATGGCTGAACAAGAACGCGCCTCAGCAGCCTGCCCAGGAGAAGAAGAAGGAGACAAAGGCTGAAGCGGCGCCTGAGCAGCCCAAGCCGATTATCCCGCTCATGCAGGGAATCCGCTTCATCCCGTCAGCCAAATCCTCATCCAGCGTCATCATAAACAACAACAGCAACATCCTGTTTGACTTCGCGAAATGCTGCAACCCGGTTCATGGCGATGACATTGTCGCCTACGTCACAAGAGGCAGGGGCTATGTGATTCACCGCAAGGACTGTAAGAACCTTGCGAACATGGCGGAAGCTGACAAGAGACTGGTTCCTGTAGAATGGGACAGCAACGAACTGGTACGCCGCTTCAAAGTGACTGCGAAGATGAATGCCGAGCTCTTCGGCGAGATTGACGGAGCTGTCAAGAAGTACAACGGACGGCTGATTGCAGGTGCGCTTGATGTGTGTGCGGAGGGCCTTGCAGGAACATTCACCGTCAGCGCCAACAACGAAGTAGAGCTGAGGAAGATGCTTTCCTCAATCCGACAGCTTCCGAGCATCATCAAGGTACAGGGTACCGACTAACCCAGCACCCTTATTATTTCCGGAAGCAGCTGCTTCTTTCTTGAGAGCACGCCGGGAAGGTAGTAAAGGTTCTCACCCTTCGATTCATAAAGCAGCCTGTAGCTGAGACGAAAATCCGTTGTCAGCAGCAGAGATTCCTCACTCATGACATTCGTGACCAGAAGCATCGTCCAGTCAAGATGCTCTTCCTTGCGGATATTCTCAAGCGCCCTGATGTATCTTTCCTTCACGTCAGGAACATCGGAGAATGTCGTGACCTCGACCTGCCCTATTCCGAAGTGCACTCCCTGCTCACTGTAAATCTTGAAATCTGCGCTTACAGCCCTTCTCTCATCCAGGGATGAAAGGGAGGAGCCATAGCTGAACAGCTCTTCGCAGAAGCTCTTGTAATCGACATTGAATCTGGCACTCAGCGCCTCGACAGCCTTCTTATCTACAAGCGTCGTTGTCGGGCTTTTGAGCATGACAGTGTCAGATGTGATTCCAGACAGCAGAAGCAGTCCTGTCTTCTCGTCAAGTTCATCAAGATGGCGCTGCCACATGTCGAAAATGATTGTGCACGTGGAGCCGACAGGAGACGAGGTTATCGTAATCGGGTTGCGGGTCTTCGGAGCATCAAGGCGGTGATGGTCAACAATCTCGACTATTTCAGCATCCTCAAGTCCGGGAACCGACTGCTTGGCCTCATTGTGGTCTACCATTATGATCTTCTGTCTGGGCTGGGTGAGGAAACAGCGGCGGGTTATGAAACCGGTGAATGAGCCGTTCTCATGGCTGTAGACAGCAAGTCCTCTCTGGTCGCTGGACGAAAGAATGTCACGTGCCTCCTCGAAGAGCATATTGTCCGTGATACGGATGTTTTTTGAGGGCAGGAGGAGATTCCTCACTGCCACGGAAAGCCTGAAAAGCCTTATTGTCTCGGCAGTATCTTCATGAGAGACATAGATGAATCCGTCATAACCGTCCGCATCAATCCTCTCAAGCCCCTCCTCATCCATTCCGGTGAGGATGATGCCGGGCACTCCGGCTTCGAATGCGTGCCTGATATGGTCGAGACGGGAGCCGACGACAAGCACGGGTTTCACAATGCAGTCAGCAAGACGCTGGCAGAACACCTTGTAGTCCATTGCGCCGACCATAACCGTGGCATGAACGGTCTCACTGTTTCCCCTCTTCATGAAAAAGCCCTTGATGACACGCGGTATATTCCTGAGCATGACATCGTAAACAGGCCGGCTGTCGCGGTTCTCCCTTAAGAAGTACCGGTTGATCTCATCTATGGAAAGCAGGCCCTGATAGCCTTCATGGCTCATGATCGGGACAACGGACGGGTTGTTCTGGTTGTACATGTTGACAAGTTCATAAACAGGATCGTCGGCATCAAGGACCAGAGTCGGTTTTCTCAGAACGTCACCGACACGGGTATATACATCCTTCAGATAATGCACGTCAGGCAGTCCCAGACGCTCTAGCACGGCACGAGTCTGCACGTTCACAGGCCCAAGGGCTGCAGGAATGTATTCATTTTTACTGTCAATGAGGTTCTTAAGCCGTGCATAGCCGATTGCGCTTGCAACGGAATCCAAATCAGGGTTTCTGTGTCCTGTGACGTATATCCTGGCCATCTGTCGCTCTCCGTTAACAATCTTACCCTGCCACAATGAGAGGAGCAAGTCAGGAAAAGAAACAAAAAACCACCGGGATAACCGGTGGCCGTAACAATCAGTAAGCTTTGGAAGCGTGGATCTTGCGGACCTTCTTCATCTGCTTGCGGGCAAGTGCCTTGTTCTTCCTGTTGAGGATTGTCGAGGGTTTCTCGAAATACTGGCGCTTTTTGAACTCGCGGATGATGCCTTCCTTCTCAACCATTCTCTTGAATCTCTTGATTGATTTCTCCAAAGGCTCATTTTCATCAACCTTTACGAATGCCACTGATCATCACCCCCTTCCTGCTTTACAGGTAAAAGATAAAACGCTGTCTCAAGACAACGTGTCGTATTCTTGCCTTTTTCCGCGCTTTAGTCAATAACCTGACTGGCTTTCAGCTTTTTCACATCAGTGCGCTCAGAAAAATCTATTTCCTTCCATGGATGGCTGTTACTCTCGCTGAAGCACTTGTTCTGACATATCCGGCACTGATGCTTTGCGATATACCGGCGCCGGCCGTCCTTCTTCACGCTCTTGAGACTCATCACCTGTCCCTGAGGACAGTAGACCACATCCTCTGTTCTGTCACGCACGAACGCATTGTTCTCCACAGCCTGGCGGGCAAGTTCCTCATTCATCAGAAAAGCCCCGTTATAACACCGTCAGGTGAAATGTCGATTCCCTCTGCCGCAGGCACCCTGGGAAGACCCGGCATTGTCATGATGGACCCCGCATACGCGACAATGAAGCCGGCACCGGCACTGACCTTCACAGCGCGGATTGTTATCCTGAAGTCCTCAGGTGCCCCTGTTTTCTTCTCATCATCGGAGAAGGAATACTGTGTCTTGGCAATACATACGGGAAAATCTGCAAAGCCCTCCTTCTCCGCCTTTTTTATCTGGGAGATCACGCCGGGAAGGAAGTCAACTCCGTCAGCATGATAGATTCTTGTCGCGACAGCCCTGATCTTGTCCGCGATTGAAATATTGTCAGGATAGGTGAAATGGGCCTGCCACTGGTCTTTCTGCGAGAGAGCATTCAAGACCGCATCAGCAAGCTCAAGACCACCTTTGCCGCCTCTGGCCCAGACATCGCACGGGCAGCATGGCACAGACAAAGAGCGGCAGAAGTCCTGAACCATTGCGCTTTCCGCCTCTGTATCGCTGCTGAAGCGGTTGATTGCGACCACAGAAGGAAGACTCCATACATTCCTGATGTTCTCGATATGACGCCTGAGATTCCCCAGTCCTTTCTCAAGCGCCTCAAGATTCTCAATTCCCAGATCCTCCTTGCTGACGCCGCCATGGTTTTTAAGGGCCCTGATGGATGCAACAAGAACAATCGCAGACGGCAGCATCGATGAAAGCCGGCACTTGATGTCAATGAACTTCTCAGCACCGAGATCCGCACCGAAGCCGGCCTCTGTGACAACCACATCGGCAAGCTTGAGAGCCGTGCGGGTTGCGATGACTGAATTGCACCCGTGGGCTATATTCGCAAAAGGACCTCCGTGCACGAAGGCAGGAGTATGCGCAAGTGTCTGCACCAGATTCGGCTTGATTGCATCCTTGAGAAGGGCGCAAACAGCACCGGTCGCATTCAGATCTCCTGCCGTGACAAGCTTTCCGTCATATGTGCGTGCGACAATGAGGCGGGAGACACGCTTTTTCAAATCAGCAAGATTCATCGCAAGACAAAGCGTCGCCATAATCTCGCTTGCTGTCGTGATGTCAAAGCCTTCCTCCCGGGGAGTCCCGTTTGAAGTTCCTCCAAGTCCTGTGACAATATTCCTCAGCTGTCTGTCATTCATGTCCATGCACCGTCTCCAGGTTATGCGTCTGGGATCGATGTTCAGAGGATTCCCCTGATGGATTGAGTTGTCGACAAGAGCGGCTATCAGATTGTTGGCTGCTGTGATGGCATGAAGGTCGCCGGTGAAATGCAGATTGATATCCTCCATCGGGACAACCTGTGACCATCCTCCGCCGGCAGCTCCTCCCTTCAGACCGAAAACAGGGCCAAGAGAAGGCTCCCTGAGGGCAAGGGCAACCTTCACGCCTCTCAGGGCAAGAGCATCGGCAAGTCCGATGGAGACCGTCGTCTTACCCTCTCCTGCCGCAGTCGGATTGATTGCAGTCACAAGCACAAGAGAGCCTTTTCTGCTGCGTCCTTCAAGAGCAGATGAATCTATCTTTGCCTTGTAGCGGCCATAGTGCTCCACAAGCTCAGAGGGTATGCTGAGAAAGGAGGCAATCTCGTCGATGGGTCTCATTTCCACACTGTGTGCGATTTCGATGTCTGAAAGCATGGTCAGTCCTCCAGATATACTTCAAAAAGCTTCCTGAGCCAGGTACAGTCATCTGCACCGGCACATTCGTAGCTTGAATGCATTGCAAGCTGGGCAATCCCTATATCAGCACTCCTGAGCGAGAGCTTCTGCTGGCTGAGTGAGCCGAGCGTGCTTCCTCCTGTCATGTCCGAGTGATTCACAAACACCTGACAGGGTATGCCATGCTTTCTCATCAGGCTCCTGAGCCAGGAAGCACTGGCTGCGTCTGTCGTGTATTTCTGGCTTGCTGTGTACTTGATCACCACGCCGCCATTGATGACAGGGTGGCTGACAGGATCGCTTCTGTCCATGTGCCCGGGATGGGCGGCATGGGCATTGTCCGCGCTGATCATGAAGCCTGAAGATCGTGCAATCTCCATTTCCTCATCGCTGTAGCCGAGAGACAGGAAGATTCTTCTCCACACTGAAGGCAGGAAGTCGGACAGGGCTCCCTGCCGGCTGGCAGAACCTGTCTCCTCGTTGTCAAACAGGGCCACGAGCTGCAGCCTTGTGCTCTCCGGTGCGCAGACAAGGGCCTCAATTGCCGTGTATGCACAGACAAGATCATCAAGTTTAGGAGAGGAGAAAAATTCATTTTCCCTGCCCCAGAATGATGCAGGAGTCCTGTTGTAAAGGAACAAATCGTAATCGAGGATATCATCGCTTCTGACAGAAAGGAGGCTGGCAAGCTCATTGATGAAACCATCAGGATCGCAGGAAAGAGAGAAAACCGGCAGTGCTTCTTTCTGAAGGCTTGTCTTCCGCATCCCGTCTTCTCCTTTCTTCTGCTGATGGACAGCAAGAGAGGGGATGCTCACAAGGTCCCGGGCGAAATCGGCAAGCCTCATCTCAATGCCTTCAGGCGTGTTTACATAGACCCTGCCCGCGACAGACAGAGGACGGTCATACCAGGTCTGGAGATCAAGTCCTCCGTAGGCTTCCACGTTCAGGCGTGACATGAGTGATGAAGACACATCCGGCTCTGTTGGCTTGAGCTTGAGTGAAGGACTGTCTGTATGAGCGCTGATGGCATGCACCGATTCAATACGTCCTTCAGGAACCCTGAATGCTATTAGAGAGGAGCTGTTGCGGCTGACATAGTATCTGCCGCCCGCTCTGACTGAGAAAGGCTCATCTTCCCTAAGTGCGATGAAACCGGCATCAGCAAGCTTCTTCTCAAGGTTCGCCACGACATGGTATACAGACGGACTTTGTGCAATGAACTGTGCGATTTTCCTGCAATCTTCTCTCATGGCGGGAATTATAGCGCACAGACGGTTTGCGCTTCCAGACGTCAGGCCCCCTGAACCACGAGTGACCTGACAAGATCATCCTCAACAGGAGAGAGAACCGGTTTTCCGAAGCCTTCAAGCAGGACAAAGCGCACGCTTCCTGATGCCCTCTTCTTGTCTTTTCCAACAGCTGCGATGAAGTCATCCCATCTTTTAGGAGCCACTCTCATGTCAATGTCATAACCATACATGCGAAGCAGGCCGTCGGCTTTGTGCACAAACTCATCATCCACAAGCCCTTTTGCATAGGAGCATGCAACTGCCCTGGAAACTCCCCAGGCGACAGCGATGCCATGACTGATGCCGAAAGTCTCGATGCTTTCAAGGGCATGAGCGAATGTATGGCCAAGATTCAGCGCCTGTCTTATACCCTTTTTCTCCTCCGGATCCCTTTCAATGTAGGAAGCCTTGACATGCAGTGACAGGCCGAGCATTTCCACAAGAGTCCCTCTGTCACGGGAAAGAATCCTGTCACATCTGGAGTGAAGGAAGTCATAAAGCTCCTCATCACCACTGAGGAAGGCATGCTTGAGAACCTCTCCCAGCCCGCTGATGTATTCACTCTCAGGAAGCGAGTCAAGCGTCTGGGGAGCAACCAGCACTTTTTCTGCAGGATAGAACGTTCCAATCAGGTTCTTTCCTCCTTCAAAGTCAATGGCTGTCTTTCCGCCAAGGGAGGCATCCACCATGCAAAGGAGGGTTGTCGGGACAAGAATGAGCCTGCAGCCGCGCATGTACAGGCTTGCGCTCAGTGCCGTGATATCACAGACAACACCGCCGCCCAGAGCAATCATGACGCTGTCACGTGCAAGATGCGCATCCAGCGCCGCCGAGACAATCCTCTCGACAGCCTGCCATGTCTTGTACCTCTCTCCAGGGGGAAGAATGACGCGGTTCTTTATCTGATCCGGAACAAGATACGCGCTGTTGGCATCCGCCACCAGAAGCACATTGCCCTGACAGCCTTCTATAATCCGTGAAAGATCCTTCATGCTGCTGATAAAGGATACTTGTGTGCTGATGCCGTTTTTCAAAGTGACAGAGAAATCTGAAGCCATATGGCGATTCTATCAGATTGGACGGAAATATGCATCTTGTACTTTGTCTCAGTAACCGGCAGAATGTGGGCCATGCAATATCATTACTTTGATAACGCCGCCACAACAATGATCAGTGACAGGGCGCTGGATGCATACAACAGTACGGCCCGTGAATACATGGCAAATCCGTCAGCGGCCTATCTTCCGGCCAGAGAAAGCAGGAAGAAGCTTGAAGAATGCCGTCAGAATCTGGCCGATGTTCTCGGCACCGACCCATCATGCCTCTATTTCACAAGCGGGGCAAGTGAAGCCATAACAATAGTCCTGACAAGTCTTCTGTGGGCAAAGATTCCCGGTCAGGTAATAACCTCCTCAATCGAGCATGAGGCCGTACTCTCTCCTCTTGCAATCCTGCGCGAGAAAGGATGGAAGACAGAAACGCTCAATGCTCCGGGCGGCTTCATCAGTCCGCAAGAGCTTGAGAAGAAGATCACAAAAGAAACAAGGCTGGTTGCGGTAATGGCTGTGAGCAACGTGCTGGGAACAGTCCAGGACACGAAGGCTCTTGCCGAAGTGGTACGCTCAAAGGAAAAGGAATACGGAAGAAGCATCTTTTTCTTCTCTGACAGCGTTCAGGCTCTGGGCAAGACAGGCCTCTGCCTCAATGAAAGCACTGTGGACGGAGCTTCATTCAGTGCCCATAAGATACACGGGCCGCGCGGAGTCGGCCTTCTCTACCTCAGAAACAGGAACCTGCAGGTCCTGTCCCATGCAGGAGGACAGGAAAGCGGAATACGGGGAGGCACGGAAAACCTTCCTGCGATTGCAGGCTTCGCCGAAGCCGCAAGTGAGCTGTCATCAGATGATTACGATAAGGTGAGACTGCTCAATGAAACAGTCAGAAAGGAGCTTGAAGGCTCAAAGGTGAGCATCCTCACGGATGGAAAGCGCTGCACTCCTTATATCCTTCCGGTCGCACTGCACCTTCCCTCTCAGGTCTCTGTGAGAATGCTTCAGGACAAGGGCTATCTTGTGTCAGCAGGCTCTGCATGCTCTAATAACGAAAGGGGAAAGGCTGAAGCTGTCTTCCGCAATGCGGGCTTTTCGAAACAGGCCGGAGGAATTCTCAGAATCTCATTCTCTCGGTACAATACACTGGAGGAAGCACAGGGCCTTGCCCGTGCGCTTAAGGAAATCTGAATTATGGCAAAACAGCTCTATCTGATAAAAGAAGGTGAAATCTCCCTAAAAGGCCTCAACAGGGGCTTCTTTGAGAAAAGGCTCAAAAACAATGTCAAGGACAAGCTCCGTCCATACCATTCGACAACTCAGCGTCAGAAGGGTCGTCTTTTCCTGTTTGTCGACGAGGACTGCCCTGCTGAGAGAATTGAAAGAGCCCTGTCCACCACATTCGGCATTGCCGGCTATGCAAAGGCACTCATGTGCCAGAAAGATACTGATGTCATCAGGGCAAAGACAGAGGAGCTTTTATCAGGACTTGACGGAAGCAGTCTGAAGACTTTCAAGATTGCAGTACGCAGGGAGGACAAGAGCTTTCCAGTGCACAGCTACGACATGGCCTGTCTTCTTGCCCAGACAGTGAACAAGGTTTTCCCTCATCTGAGTGTAGACTTGAGGAATCCGGATCTGACCGTACACCTTGAGATAAGGAACCAGGCATTCCTCTACACAAGCGACAGCCCGGGGCCGCGTGGTCTTCCTGCAGGTACGGCAGGACGAGGACTTCTTCTTTTAAGCGGAGGAATCGACAGCCCGGTTGCAGCCTATACGATGGCAAAGCGCGGGGTGAAGCTTGACTGCCTCTACTTCCACGCCTATCCGTACACAAGTGATGAGGCTCTTGAGAAGGTGAAAAAGCTTGCAAGCCTCATAGCCCCCTACCTCAACGGCACACGCCTTTTTGTCATACCCTACACTGACGCACAGCTGAATATCAGGGACAAGTCCAGAGCAGATGCAACCACATTGATGTTCCGTGCAGCAATGATGAAGACTGCAGGAAGGATTGTTGCAATGGAAGGCATGCAGTGCATCGTCACAGGAGAAGCCCTGAGCCAGGTCGCCAGCCAGACACTGCCTGCAATGGCTTTCACGGACAGCATGTCAGACTATCTTGTGCTTCGTCCGCTGTGCGGGTCTGACAAGGAGGAAATCATAGCTCTGGCCAAGAAAATCGGGACCTACGAGACCTCAATCCTTCCATATGAGGACTGCTGTGTGATTTTCTCACCAAAGCATCCTCTGACAAATCCCGACAGACAGGAGATGATAGAGCTTTACGAGAGCCTCGGGATGGATGAATTCATAGAAAAGGCATTGCTTGAAACCCGGATTTACACCTTCAACGGCAACGGAGAGGAAGGAGAAACCTTCAGTCTGAAGGACAAAATTGAGGGGGATATTATAGAGCAGAATTGATAATATTTTTTTGATAATTCTGCAATATTTTTTGCTTAATCTCTTTAGCCCTTTCTCTTTTTCCGTTTTTCTATTATTTAATACGCGATATGTACCGCGTAGGAATAGATATCGGATCGACAACAGTGAAGGTTGTTGTTCTGGATGATGAAGAGAACATCGTCTTCTCAAAGTACGAACGTCATTTATCGGAAATTATCGGAAAAACAAAGGAAATGCTTTCTCAGATTCTTCCAGTCGTGAAGGACGAGAAGATAAGCATTGCGATTTCAGGCTCTGCGGGAATGGGTCTTGCCACAGACTGCCACATTCCATTCGTGCAGGAAGTATATGCAACACGCAATGCGGCAAAGCATTACATTCCAGACACAGATGCAATCATAGAGCTTGGTGGAGAGGATGCGAAGATTCTTTTCCTCACTAACGGGCTTGAAGTCAGGATGAACGGAAGCTGTGCCGGCGGCACCGGTGCCTTCATCGACCAGATGGCCACGCTTCTGGGAATCGGACGTGACGACATGGAATACTACGCATCACGTGCGAGCCAGACCTACACGATTGCAAGCCGCTGCGGCGTTTTCGCCAAGACAGATGTCCAGCCTCTAATCAACCAGGGTGCGAAGGTTGAGGATATCGCCGCCTCGATTCTTGAGGCTGTTGTCAACCAGACCATCGCAGGTCTTGCACAGGGCCGTAAAATCAAAGGCAAGGTTGTCTATCTCGGAGGCCCGCTCACCTTCATTCCGACACTGAGAAAGAAGTTTGATGAAGCCCTGCACACCACAGGCATCTGTCCGGAGAACTCCCTCTATTACGTCGCACTCGGCACTGCACTGACAAAGAACTATGACCTGATGACAGCCCAGGAATGCATTGACCGCATCTCCTCTTATTCAGGAGAGGGAAAGTACGTCCAGTTCGAGCCTCTTTTCAATGACGAGGAGGACTACAAGGCCTTTGTGGAGCGCCATAACAGGGATCAGGTCAGAAGCATTGATCCCTCTGCCTACCATGGCAAGGCATATCTCGGCATAGACTCAGGCTCCACAACCATCAAGATGTGTGTCATCTCCCAGAATGGAGAGCTTCTTGTCTCCCGCTATTCATCAAACAACGGAAACCCTGTACAGGCGGTCGAGTCATTCCTCATGTCCTTTTACGAGAGTTTCCCTTACATCACCATCGCAGGAGCAGCGTCAACCGGTTACGGAGAGGATCTGATGAAAGCCGCATTCCGCCTTGACTGGTCACTTGTCGAGACACAGGCGCATTTCATCGGAGCGCGCTTCTTCATGCCTGATGTCGACTTCATCATCGATATCGGCGGACAGGACATGAAATGCTTCAAGATCCGTGACAACAACATAGATGACATCTTCCTCAATGAAGCCTGCTCATCCGGATGCGGAAGCTTCCTGCAGACCTTCGCGGTCGCACTGGGAAAGTCTGTGAGCGAGTTCGCACAGGAGGCAATCAAATCGAAGCACCCTGTCGATCTGGGCTCCAGATGCACGGTCTTCATGAATTCCTCAGTCAAGCAGGCTCAGAAGGACGGAGCCCTTCTTGAAGATATCTCGGCAGGACTTGCTATATCAGTCGTGAAGAATGCAATCTACAAGGTCATCAGGGCATCCAGCGCACAGTCCCTCGGCCGTCATATCGTCGTCCAGGGAGGAACCTTCCTCAACGATGCCGTCCTCAGGGCTTTCGAGAAGGAAATCAAGACTGATGTCATCCGGCCTAATATTGCAGGACTTATGGGTGCTTTCGGAGCCGCGCTCTATGCAAGAAGGAAGAGTCAGGCTGAAGGAAAAGAAGTCTCTTCAATACTGACAGACGAGGAAATAAAGGAATTCACCCATGATGTGAAGAGCACGAAGTGTCAGGGATGCACGAATCACTGCCTGCTGACTATCAACACATTCGCCGGCGGCAGAAGACTCATCAGCGGTAACCGCTGTGAGCGTCCGGTCACGAAGACGAAAGTCGAAGACAGCGAGCAGACAGACATCTACGCATACAAGCAGCAGCTTTTCAGAGAGTATGCTGAAAAGCGCACCCCCGGTGCGCCTCGCGGCACAATGGGACTTCCGATGGCTCTTGGAATGTGGGAACTGCTGCCATTCTGGCACACCGTCTTCACGGATCTGGGCTGGGATGTCGTTGTCTCAGATGAGTCCAACAGAGATATCTACGTCAGAGGACAGGCAAGCATTCCTTCCGATACTGTCTGTTTCCCGGCAAAGCTCATGCATGGCCATATCGAGTCCCTGCTGGACAAGGATGTTGATGCCATCTTCCTGCCCTGCTCCAGCTATAACGTTGACGAAGAGAAAGGAAGCAACCACTTCAACTGTCCTGTTGTCGCATACTACGCCGAAGTCATCCACTCCAACATGGACCTGCGCGGAAAGAAGTTCTACTATCCTTATCTGAGCCTTGAAAGCAGCAAGCATCTGACAAAACGCCTTGCCCAGACTTTCGCAATCCCTAAAAAGCAGGTTGCCAAGGCAGTTGAGCATGCCTTCGCCCAGCTCAGTGAATACCATGAGAAAGTCATCAGACGCGGCGAGGAAATCGTGGAAAAGGCCCACAGGGATGGAAAGAGAATCATCGTGCTCTGCGGAAGGCCTTATCATGTGGACAGAGAGATCAACCACGGAATCGACCGCCTGATTCTCTCTCTTGGAGCATACGTCATCAGCGAAGACAGCATCAGCTACAAGGAAGCAAAGCATGATGTGAACGTGCTCAACCAGTGGACTTATCATTCACGTCTGTATGACGCTGCGCACTATGTTGCGAAGCACAGTGACATGGACCTTGTCCAGTTCATCTCCTTCGGCTGCGGTCTGGATGCCGTCACAAGCGATGAGGTCAGGGAGATTCTGAGACAGGATGACAGGATATACACGATGGTGAAGATTGATGAGATTACCAACGTGGGAGCCGTGAGAATCAGGCTCAGAAGCCTCTTTGCAGCACTGGAGGAGAAAGAAAATGCCTAGTGTACCTTTCACGAAGGAAATGAAGAAGGACTACACGATTGTCATTCCGAACATGAGCCCGATTCATTTCAATGTCATGAAACGCCCGTTCGAGCTGCATGGCTACAGAATAATCCTGCTTGAGAACTCCTCTCATACCGTCATTGAGGAAGGGCTCAAGTATGTCCATAACGACATGTGCTATCCGGCGCTTCTGGTCATCGGACAGATGCTTGATGCCATTCACAGAGGAATCTGCGACCCGGACAAATGCGCCCTTGTCATCTCTCAGACAGGAGGCGGATGCAGGGCCAGCAACTATTACTTCCTTCTTATCAAGGCTCTTGAGAGAGCCGGATACCCTCAGATTCCTGTCATCTCGCTGAATCTGAAGGGAATGAACAAGAACCCCGGCTTCACAATCACTGCATCAATGCTGGCTCAGGCCCTCTCCGGACTCATCTACGGCGACATGCTGATGATGCTTTCACATCAGGTCCGTCCTTATGAAGTCAACAAAGGCGATACTGACCGCATGATTGAAAAGTGGACGGAGTATATTGACTCCTGCTACAAGAACAACAGGCATTACCTCGGACGCTGGATGAAGAAGAACCTCTATGCGATGTCAGATGACTTCGCTTCAATCAAGACAGACAGGTCAAGAAAGAAAGTCAAGGTCGGCATTGTCGGTGAAATCTACCTGAAGTACGCTCCTCTTGGAAACAACAATCTTGAGGACTTCCTTGAAGGCGAGGACTGCGAGGTCATGGTTCCTGCCCTCATCGGCTTTGTCCTTTACGGCTTCTCAAACGGAATAAAGGATGCAGAATACTACGGTCACTCTGCCCTCTACGCCTTTATCATGAAGAATTTCGGGATGCCGTTCCTGGCACGTTACGAGCACCTTCTCGAGAAGGCGATTGTTAGAAACGGATTCATTCCTCCTGCGACAATAAAAGAACTGCAGGGCTATGCCAGCGAAATTATTGACACTGGCTGCAAGATGGGTGAAGGATGGCTTCTCACCGCTGAGATGGTCGAACTTATAAAAAAGGGTTATTCGAATATCATCACAACCCAGCCATTCGGATGCCTTCCGAATCATATCTGCGCGAAGGGAATGATCAGACCGCTTAAGGAAAGGTATCCGGAAAGCAACATTGTTCCGATTGACTATGACCCGTCACAGTCACGCGTCAATCAGGAGAACCGCATCAAGCTCATGCTTGCTGTCGCACGTGAGCGGCTTGATAACGAGAAAACGGAATCAGAAAACAGTCAGGCCAACTGAGAGCTTCCTTGAGGGGAAGCTCTTTCTGGCCTGAAGTAACCATAAAGGAAAAATCTCAAGACTGTGAATAATTTCACTCATAGTAGAGCTATCAGCAAAAACTAAACTTTTAGCGATTTTTCTTGACGGATTGCAAATTCTGATATAACAATTAATTGTAATTCCTGTGAACCCCGTTTGGTTTGCACCTCCTTAGGCTGGACTGATCAACCCCCTTGATTCGGACCAGCCATTTTTTTATGATTCTCTTCTTGTTTTCGGGGTTTATACCGACAGAATGGGAAAGATAAAGATAATTTCTGTAAGAAAGGCGAAAGAGGGTAAGCGGTACTTAACCCTCAATCCAATCAACTTGAGCTAAGTGGTAGACTGGCAGTCATGGAATTCAAGACAGCA
>CALXOK010000003.1 GCA_944390025.1 uncultured Spirochaetales bacterium
ACTACTTCTTCTCATTGATTCAGTTCATCTCCATTCCCTCGGTTAGAGCTCAATCCCTCAAGAATCCGTGAAGAGCCGAAAAAGAAAACTGGGCGTCCTCAATTCCATCCGCCCGTCCTGTCCATTCGATGACAGGGTCATCAACGCACCAGGCATTGTCGTCTTTCATAGTCCGATCTGAGGTGCGATTGAAGTCAGTGCCGCGATTGTCATCTCGATGGCATGCTCCTTTGTGATTCCGCTCAGCTCACAACCCTTCTCAATCAGCTCACGGTTCACTCCGGCAGCAAAGGACTTGCTTGCCCACTTCTTCTTCACGGATTTCACGCTCATGCCATTCATTCTCTCAGGTCTCATCAGGGCTGTGGCGTAAACAAGTCCGGTAAGCTCATCAACAGTATAAAGAATCTTCTCCATCTGGCGCTGTGGCATGACCTCTGTCACCAGACCCCAGCCATGACTGCATATGGCATGAATCATGTCATCCGGCATGTTGATTTCCTTCAGCAGCTCAGGTGCCTTCTGGCAGTGCTCAGAGGGAAACATCTCCCAGTCAATGTCATGAAGGAGACCGACGATACCCCAGTAGTCCTCATCCTCTCCATATTCCTTTGCAAAAGCCCTCATCACTGCCTCAACACAGAGCGCATGATGATAAAGGCTTTCCGTCTTGTTGTATTTCCTGAAAAGCTCAAGAGCCTCATCTCTTGTGACCATTCTCAATCCTCCTTGCTGAGAAATATAATTTTACAAATGCTTTTTGTTAAGAGATGAGTCGAGAAAGGATTCCTTTTGTGCGGATGAATCCGGCAAAGGCGAAAATGAGGAAGACGGCAAGATGCACCACAACGATGCTTGCTCCGGCAGGAGTGCCGAAGCTGTAGCTCATTGCAAAGCCGGCACAGAAGCAGACCAGAGACTCCGATGCACTGATGATTGTGACCGCCTTATAGCTTTTTGCCACCCTCATAGCACAAAGGCAGGGGAAGATGATCAGAGCACTGATCAGGAGACTGCCGAGCATCCTCATGCCAAGGACCACAGTCAGAGCGCACAGCACTGCAAGCAGTGTCGTGTATCTGTCTGCCTTCACTCCTGCCGCATTCGCGAATACAGGATCGAAGGTGATGGCATACAGACGAGGATATAGCAGGATATAGCAGGCAAGGACGGACAGTGAGAGCACTATTGAGAAAATGCAGTCACTTCTGCTTACAGCAAGCAGCGAGCCGAAAAGATAGTTGTTTATATCTGTATTGGTTCCCTTCACATAGCTGATCAGCACAACACCGACGGCAAGGGAAGAAGAGGCAATCATTGCCACTGCGCTCTCCCCAGTCAGACGGCTTCTGCCGCTGAGGCGGAGGATGAGGACTGCGGCTACGACTACCACAGGTATGGTGAAAGCCATAGGAGAAAAGGCGAATACGCTGGCCACCGCAAGGGCACCGAAACCGACATGTGAAAGCCCGTCACCAATCATGGCATAACGTCTCAGTACAAGCGATACTCCCAGAAGAGATGAGCACAGTGACACGAGAAGTCCTGTGATGAATGCCCTCTGTATGAATGCGTAGCTGAATGCCTCAATCATGGTGTCCTGCCTCCTTCAGATAGTCCCGCCCTATTTCACTGGAAAAATATTCATCTCTGGTACCGAAGAAGTTCTCGCCTCCCAGATGCAGGATGTGAGTTGCGCTGTTTATTGCCGGATGAATGTCATGAGTGACCATCATAACCGTCATACCATCATTGTTAAGCTGGTCAATAAGTCTGTAAAGCTCGCTTGCAGAGTGCACATCCAGAGCTGCTGCGGGCTCATCCAGCAGCAGCAGGCGGTTTGCCGCACACAGGGCGCGTGCAAGAAGCACCCGCTGTCTCTGTCCTCCGGAAAGTTCCTGAAACGAACGGTTCCTCAGGTTCAGGATTCCCATCCTGCCCAGATTCTCATCAGCTTTTTTCCTCATCGAGGCCGGATAGAAGAAGTGCCTTCCAAGGTGTGAGATAAAACCGGAAAGAACGACCTCGCTAACACTGGTGGGGAAATTCACATCGATGGCAGAGCTCTGTGGAAGATACCCGATATCCCTCCTGTCGAAATGGAAGGAAAGACGGCCTGCAAGCGGTTCGTGCAGGGAAAGAACAGCTTTCACAAGCGTGCTCTTGCCAGCTCCGTTATCTCCGATGATGCAAAGGTAATCACCTTCATCAACAGAGAAGAAGATGTTGTCTATGACACTCTGGCCCTCATAGCCGAGCGTAAGCTTATTTGCTTCAATCAGTCTCAAATCAAGGCCTCCCTGAGCACTTCGACATTGGACCTCATCAGGTCAACATAAGTCACCCCGCTGTCAAACTGTCTTTTGGAGACATTGTGGCAGGAGGAGAATTCAAGCACCTGTGCACCTGTTTCATCTGCGATTACCTCACTGAGTGCTGTATTGGAAAGTTCCATATGAAGAATCACAGGAATCTCATCTTCCCTGACCTTGTCAATCAAGAAGGCAACAGTCTGGATGGCAGGTTCGCTGTGTTCGCTGCATCCGGGGTATGCGGCATACCAGTCAAGTCCGAACTCCGTGACGAAATAAAGCAGTGGGAAACGGTCCGCGACTATGATTTCCTTTCTCTGTGCATTCCCGACGATACTTTGAAAATCCTTCCTTATTTCCTCAATTCTGCCGGCATAGTCTTCTGCCTGGCTCAAATACCAGTCACGGTTTTCCTCATCAAGAGAGGAGATGACCTGAGCAAGAGAGCGGATGATAGCAATCTCATTCGAAGGACTTGTCCAGACATGCTCGTCAAGCACATGATGATGCGCATGCGAATCCTCTTCTTCCTTCTGTGCGACATTCTCATCACTTTCATAAAGGGTGAAAGACGCATTATCAAGGAGGTTGAAAGTCGTGACAGATTCGTCAAGACTTGAGAGGATTTCTTCAATCCAGGTGTCGCTTGGTCCGCCGTTATAGATAAAGAGGTCACACTCGCTGATTCTCATCGCATCCTCAATTGACGGCTCATACGAATGGGTGTCGCTTCCGGCAGGAAGGAGCATCGTGACCTCTGCCTTTCCTCCCGTGACAGCGCGAGCCGCATCATAGCATGGAAACGATGAAGCTATTATCCTGAGAGAGGAAGAAGAATCCTCCGGTGATGCATCACAGCCGGGAAAAAGAAGCAAGACAGAAGCCAGGAGCATAATGATTACTCTCATTTCTTCCCCCTGCACTGAGGGCACAGACAGCTGATCACACTTTCAGGAGAGACAGCCAGCCCGTTTTTCTCCAGAAGATTCGAGATGTCATTACTGATTTCATCATCAAGATGGATGAAAGCCCCGCACTGCATGCATGTTGCATGCAGATGATGGCAGCCGCCAAGATAAGAGTAATACCTTGTTCTTCCGCGGACGCTCATCGAAACAGTACCGTCACTGACAGCCTGCGTCAGGATTCTGTACACAGTCGAAGCACCCGTGCTCTTCATATTGCAGGCAATCTGGGAAGCTGACAGTGCTACAGGGCTCTTTTTGAGCTCATCCATGACTTCTTTCTTCTGTTTTGTGTCGTATTCCACAGAAATGAGAATTATTCTCAGATTTCAGAAAGTGTCAACACTTTAATCTGTTTTCTCAAAGTTTCAATAATCTCTCCATAGCTTATGTCAGATGCATACTGATACTTCCTCTGATATGCGGTCCACAAAGAACTGATGTGTTCGTCAGAGGCAAGAGTAGAAACTATTTCTGGAATGTTTTGCACCAGATTCACAGTTCCTCTTTTAGTACAGGTTGCATTAAATGCATTTTTCAATATGTCAGTATCAAGCTGGTCTTTATACAACAGAAAAAGAGTTCTGATATCGTAGAAATCCCTCATACGGGTATTCAATACTCCTCTTGATAGGACAGTCTGAATTTTCTCTGCCAATACCGTTTCCAGATTATATGACAACAGGCTGATATAACGGTCTTCCAAAAGCAACTTGTATCGATATTCAACAGGTTGAGGGGTAACAATGTCACCTGTGGAAATATCAATCTTAATTGGTGTAACAAGTTTCCCCATGATGGCATCCATTGCAATTCGTATTCCAGGGTACTCCATCTCATCCATAATGCTTGAGATATTCTTGATTTCGAACGTTACACCATCTCCAATATCAATTTCCTTGACTTCAGTAATAATTCGTCTTACATCTTCCTCTGAGAGATTCAGATTGTTCAGGCTTGTATCAATATCCATTGTGGAACGGAGCGTTACTCCGACCAGCGCCGTTACGAGCACACCTCCTTTGATGATGAAATTATCCCTGAAGTTTGAAATAGAAACACGCTCAAGCAGACGTTCCATCATATAGATTCTCAGCAGAATCCTTGCATCTGCATTGCTGTCTTTTGCTAAATTCTTAATACGTCCCTTTACTTGCTCTGGAGTAAGTGGCATTTAAAGCAAGACCTCCATATAGCGTCGAATGATATTCTCTATATGAAAACTCCTTGAGTATTCCATAAGAAGGTTGAGATTCTTGTCCTTTCGGGCAATATAGGCTTTCATGACAGAGCTGAACTCCTGCCTCTCTATCGAGTTCCGGCTCCTGATGAGATCACAGATTGTCCTTTCAAGATCATAAACCGGGATATCATTACCAAAGTTATCTTTCACTATTTTCTTGCCGATAGCCAGGAATTCCTTCTTTACGTAATACACCTTGCACTTTCCATCAGCTTTAATACGATGAGCATTATAACCGCTGTACACAGTAACAGTATGGACAAAAGGTTCTCTGTCAGACAGCCCATGATAATAGAATGCCTCATCATGAGAAAATACAGCTTCAGGACATCTCTGACTTATGATAAAGAGCTCATCAATTAGAACATCCTCCTTAGAGTAGACACCTCTTGCAACTCTCTCAAACCCATTCTCATGAACGAATCTGTAGAATCTGTATTTGGGAATGCCATTCTTTCTGGCCGTTTCTGCTGCGAGATAATTATCATTCTGAAACGACATTCTGATTTCACTCATTGTTCCGTCCTATTGTGCTTATATTATACATTAAATAAGCACCATAGCACAATGGTATTTTCATCTTCCAGAAAGTGTCAACACCGTCCAGTTTCGTGCAAAACCCTTTCAGGCCAGTTGGTTATTATTCCATCCACGCCCATCTGTATGACATCTTTTATATCTGTCACCTCATTGACAGTCCATGCGTTGACAGTACGTCCATTGTTGTGAAAGTCATCAACCATCGCCTTTTTCAAATCATGGAAATCAGGATGATAGCAGTCCACATCCAGCTGCCTCATGATGTGCCCCATGTTGTAAAGGCTCATTGAGGAAAACAGCAGCCCCACCCTTGTCTGGGGATTCATTCTTTTGATCTTGATGACGGAAAGCCAGTTGAAGGAAGAATAGATGACATTCTCCTCAAGAGAGTGTCTGCTTACAAGCTCAAGGACCTTCTCCTCGATGTCAGGGTAATACACGGGAGCGGTTTTCAGCTCGATGTTTAGAAGCCTGTCCCTGTGACCTTCCATGAAAACCAGAAGCTCTTCAAGGGAAGGAATGGGAGTGAAACCAAAGCGGTCACTCTGCGTCTTTCCTGCACTCACTGCTTCCAGCTGACATCGTGTCATGTTGAAGACATACTCATCAATGCCGGCAGTACGCATAAGGCTCTCGTCATGGACAATCATGACCTCTCCGTCCTTCGAGAGGTGGACATCTGTCTCAATGCCGTCACTTCCCGCCTCTATTGCCTTAGAAAAGGCAAGCATGGTGTTCTCAGGATATTGTCCGCTAGATCCCCTGTGCGCGAATACTTTCATTTACCACTCCTCCTGCACGCCAGACAGCTTAACAGAAATTTCCAGATGCCAGAACATCCTTTTCAGACCCCCAGTCTGAAACAGCCTTCTGCAGCTCTGCTTTTTTTTCCTTTCCTTGACCTTAATTCAGCTTTTTAACATATTATACCCATATGGACGATTTCCGCAGGAAAATAGAAGAGTTTCTCAATGGCAGACACGGCTCGGACCAGCTGAGCTTCACCCTGTCCATAGCCGGACTCGTACTTGTTTTCTGCTCTCCGGCTTTCACGAATCAGGATATAAGGATGTTCTTCTCTCTTGCCGGCTTCGCCCTCATTGTATGGTCAGTCTTCCGCGTGCTGTCCAGAGATGATGCGAAAAGGACAAAGGAGAACGAGGCCTTTCTTTCCTTCTTCAAGATGAAGAAGAATCCTGCAAGAAGTGAGAAGGCACGTCAGAGGGAGCTTGAAAAAGAGAAGAAGAGAAAACTCAAGGAAAAGCTCAAGACTCATGAGATGTTTTACTGCCCGAAATGCAAGGCCGCCTGCTTTGTTCCAAAAGGAAAGGGCAAGGTGAGAATCACATGCCCCAAGTGCGGCGAGAAATTCATAGGTAAGACCTGATGTTCGGCTACGTTCTCCTGAATGCGAAAAGTGCGGATGATGAAGAAAAGAAACGCTACGCACTGTACTACTGCGGCCTGTGCAAGGCCCTTGAGGCAAGAGGCGGAAAGACTGCCACAAAGGCCTTGAGCTATGACATGACCTTCCTCTATCTCCTTCTTGCGGACCTTTATAATCAGGAAGGGGAAATCAGGAAAGAGCACTGCCAGATTCATCCTGTCTCGAAAAGGGAGTACATACACACGCCCATTGCATCCTACTGTGCGGATATGCAGATACTGCTGTCATACTGCTCGGCGATGGATAAACTCCGGGATGATGGCAGTCAGAAAGCACAGAAATTTCTTGACAGCATGAAAGATATCTTCACACAAATCGAGAGAGAATACCCCAGACAAAGTGCCGCACTGAAGGAGAATCTCAGCCTTCTGGATGAGGATGAGAAAAGAAACGAGAGGGACACAGATCTCGTCTCAAGACACTTCTCCATGCTCCTTGGAGAAATCTTCTGTCCATATGACGATATCTGGGCAAAGGATCTTAGAAATGTCGGACAGGGATTGGGGAAGTTCATCTACCTTCTTGATGCCTGGGATGACAAGGAAAAGGATGAGAAGAGACTCAGCTACAATCCTTTCAGCGGAATGAAAAAGGATGAAGCGCTGAGAGAAAGGGTCAGAGAAGACCTGACACTTGCAGCAGCAAGCGCGGCTCAGGCGCTGGAGCGCCTTCCGCTTGATGACAACCTTCCGCTTCTGCGCAATGTGATATATAGTGGAATCTGGACAAAATTCGAGGGGACAAAGACTGAATGAGAGATCCGTACAGCATCCTGGGTGTGAGCCCCAATGCCAATGAAGATGAAATAAAAAAGGCCTACAAGAAGCTCGCGAAACAGTATCATCCTGATGTCACCGGCAACTCTCCTGAAGCGGAAAAGAAGATGCAGGAGATTAATGCGGCCTATGATGAAATCATCAACAGAAAGACTGGCAGCTACAATCCCTTCGAGCAGCAGTCATCCAACAGGCCTTATGAGGAAGAGCCTCTCATCTTCCAGGCAGTTCAGAACTATATCCGCGCACACCGTTTCAGCGAGGCGATTACGGCCCTCAGCCAGATTCCGCTCTCTGAGCGCAGCGCACGCTGGTACCATCTGAATGCCATTGCCTATGCGGGCATCGGCAACCGTATGGAGGCAACGCTGGCTGCACGCAAGGCATGCCAGATGGATCCATCAAACAGTGAATATCAGGATTTGCTGCAGTATCTTGAATCAGGACGCACAAACTACCAGAGGACCTACACCACCTATGGCAGTGCCGGCGGCTTAGGCTCATTCTGCTGCACCATTCTCTTTTTCAGGATGTGCTGCTGCCCGTTCTGAGTCAGATGAGACCGAAGTGTCTCAGAGCCTTCCCTATTCCGTCATCATCACAGTCTGCTGTGACATAATCGGCACAGGCCTTGAGACCCTCTTCTGCATTGCCCATGGCAACCCCGCATCCGGCAGCCTGTATGATTTCATAATCGTTCGCTCCGTCTCCGAAAGCCATTGATGCCTCAACTGGTACAGCGCAGTGTCTGAGCGTCTCAAGCATCGCACGGCCTTTGTTGACATTCTTCTGGGCGACTTCCGCCATAAGGGAACTGGGAACTCCTACCGTGTTGTTGATGACATCAAAGCGTGAGTCAAAAAGAGCATGGGCCTTCTCCATATCGCCATCAGGGGTAATGAGAATGAGCTTGGTGACGCCGTGCACGCCATCAAAAGAAGGAAGTCTCCTGAGATTGTTGATGTAGATGTCGCGTCCGATATACCTGTCAAAGAGAGCCTTCAGCTGAGTGTCGAAATCATCAAGGTAATAGGACATCGTGTCTGTCTGGACAAGAATCTTCCAGCCTCTGGACAGAGATTCCTCTGTAAAGAAGGCGATATCCTCATCGCTGAAGAATGCACCGTAAATATCTTCCCCGTTCACAAAGGCCCTGGCGCCACCTGAATACACGCCTCCATCAAAAGGAATCTCACCAAGACGGGGATCCAGCTCGGCAGGACTGCGCCCTGTTGAAAGAAAGAGCTTATGACCATTTTCCTTCGCCTTCAGGAGGGCTGCCAGTGTATCTCTTGGAAGAGCTTTCCCGAAAGGAAGAAGCGTCCCGTCAACATCAAAGAAAAGATATCTTGTCATAGCTCAATGCACCTGTAACCGAGAGTATTCCGGATTTCACTGATAATCCTCTCGATATGTTCACGGTTCCTGGTCTCAAGTCCAAGCCGCAGCAGGCAGTGCTGCAAATCCGTGCTGTCTGTCTTTCTGTCATGCTCGACAGACACAACATTCGCTCCAAGCTCTGCGACAAGGGCGCTGACAATGGCAAGCTGCTTCGGTCTGTCATAGACCTCGAGCTCCAGATAGACCTGCCTGCCCTGCATCATGAGACCACGGGTGATGACTCTGGAAAGAATCGTCACATCGATGTTTCCACCCGATACGAGACATACCGTCTTCTTCCCCTCCAGGTCCACCTTTCCTGCCATGGCTGCGGCAACTGCGACAGCTCCGGCCCCTTCGGCAACAAGCTTCTGCTGCTCCATCAGGGAAAGGATTGCGGATGCAATCTCATCATCTGTCACAGTGACTATCTCATCAACGTAGAGGGAGACGTAATCAAAAGTCTTCTCTCCCGGCATCTTCACGGCAATTCCGTCAGCAATCGTCGCGACGCGGTCAAGACAGCTTCTCTTATGCTCATCAAAGGACTTCTTCATGCTGGCAGCTCCGGCTGCCTGCACTCCAATCACCTTCGCAGAAGGCTTGAGGGCCTTGATTGCGAAAGCCATTCCGCTTATGAGGCCGCCTCCTCCTACCGGGATAATGCATACATCCATCTCCGGAAGGCTCTTGAGAATCTCAAGGGCAATGGTTCCCTGTCCCGCAATGACATCATCATCGTCGAACGGATGAATCAGAGTGCGCCCTGTCTCTGATGCAATCTGCAAAGCCCTTTCGTATGCATCATCATAGACACCCGGGACAAGCACAACCTCGGCTCCATAGCTTCTGGTGGCCTCAACTTTGGAAATCGGAGCACCTTCAGGAATGCAGATAACAGCATTCAGTCCTGCTCTTTGTGCTGCAAGAGCAACACCCTGTGAATGATTACCCGCAGAACAGGCGACAACGCCCTTTTTCTTCTCTTCCTCACTGAGGCGGGCAATCTTGTTATATGCTCCGCGGAGCTTGAAAGAACCTGTGAGCTGCAGGTTCTCTGTCTTCAGATAGACTTCGTTGTCAGGGAACATCCTCGGAGCCCGGATAAGATCCGTGACCCGGGCGACCTGACTCAAGGCAAATGATGCCTGATATAAAGAATCAAGTGTCAGCATGATGTCAACTTTATCTTTTTTCGCAGTCCTCAATCAATCAGAAGAATGCTATTATTTCCTCTATGCTGAAGATCCGTTTCCTGTACCACAGTGCCTTTCTCATAGAGACAGACAGCAGTCTGCTCCTGTTCGATGCATACAGGACAGACTTAATGATTCCAGAAGGAAAGGAACTCTTCGTCTTCTCTTCCCATTTCCATCAGGACCATTTCTCTCCAGACCTCCTCTTTCTTGATGCCAATGAGTTCTTCATCTCCTCAACAGCAAAAAAGAAGATTAGGAACCTTCCAGAAGAAAATCTTGTCACCTTCGTCTCTCCTGACAGGGTCTATGAAAGAGAAAACCTGACTGTAAGGACCTTCCAGTCCACTGACTGTGGAGTTTGCTTCTTCATCGAAACAGAAGGAAGAAGCATATATTTCGCAGGCGACAACAACGCATGGCTCACGGGAGGAGAGAATGATGAGGCCATGAAGAAACAATACCTGGGAATCATCAGAAAGCTCCCAAAAAGACCAGAGATTGCATTCATCCCTGCAGATCCTCATCTGAAAGAGAATTTCGATGCTGGAGCGCTTCTTTTCGCACGCATGTGGAAACCTGATGTGCTGATTCCCATGCACTTCTGGAATGAATTCTCAATTCCCCAGAAGCTGTGTGAGAGTTTCACAAAAGAGGCAATCAGCTGTAGAATTCCAGACATACGTCAGGATAACAGCATTATCCTGGAGGAGGATTGATGTACAGAGAAGTGAATGCCCATTTTGACAGCACAGCGTCCTGGTTCACGAAGAACGGGAAGAAATTCTTCTATGAAGACGGACTGGGGCCTTACGAATACCTCATGGGTGCCCTTTCAGGCTGTTTCTGCTCCACACTGTGCGACATCCTCAAAGAGCGCGGCATAAGCATCATAAGCATCGATGTGCACACATACGGTGAGAAAAGGAATCAGATACCTTCAACTCTGAAAGACACCTTCCTTGATCTGAGAATCAGGGCAGAAAGGATTGAGGATGAGAATGCGATAAGACAATGCGTCCTCAAGACACAGGAGGACTGCTCCATGTATAATACAATCAGATGTGTCAGCCAGATGCACGTCTCCATTGAGGTGACCGCTTGAACAACAGAGAACTTGAAATAATGCTTTTTGACGCCTTCTGCGCAAGCCTGAAAAAGCTTTGCACCGAAGACTTCCTGCTCTTCTCCACCCAGAAGAAGAAGGGTCCTGTCACACACAGAATCGCAATGTATCTTGAACAGATTCTCAATGACAGATCGATGCTGTGCGACACACAGTTCCAGATAAAAGGTGAAAACGGGACCTACACTCCTGACATAGTCATCCACAACAGAATGGGCAATGAGGAAATGGCCCTCTACTGGCAGGATGGCTATCTGAGTGCAAGGGAGAAGTCTGAAGCACAGAACTTCCACAGGGAGAAGAAATGCTTCACTCTCGCCTTCTCACTTCTTCCGGACAAGGACTACTTCCTCATCTACCGCTTTGCAGAGAACTACACTGACTATCTTCATATCTCACGTGAGGATTTCAGCGAGGAAGTCCTCAAGAGGTGCAACAACGATGAGGATATCTTTGCCGACCAGCTTCAGCTGAAACTGACAAAGAAAAATGTGAAGAAGAAATGACCGAATACTCTTCTCCCATTGGCCGCATGCTCATCTCATGTGACGGCTCATCCATCACAGGTCTCTGGTTTGAAGACCAGAAAAACGTCCCCTTAACAGCTTCAGATGTGCATGAAAACTCAGAAATACTGAGTTTGGCCATACAATGGCTTGATGAATACTTTTCAGGCAGAGAACCGTCATTCAGAGTCCCTGTAAAGCCATCAGGAACTGCCTTCCAGATGAAAGTGTGTGATATCCTCACCACCATTCCATATGGTGCTGTAATGACATACAAAGAGATTGCGATAAAGCTCTCAAAAGACAAGAGAATGTCTGCGCAGGCAGTCGGACAGGCCGTAGGACACAACCCTGTCTCCATCATCATTCCATGTCACAGAGTCATTGGATCTGACGGCACTCTGACAGGCTATGCCGGAGGCCTTGAAAGGAAAAGATACCTGCTTGAGCTTGAAGGAGTCAGAATATGAAGGCAGAAAAAATAGACAGGACAACATATTCCATTGAAGACGGCTTTGTGCGCTGCTTCCTCATCATAGGAGAGCAAAAAGCACTGCTCGTTGACAGTGGAGTGTCCGGAGAAAGTGCACTGAGCATTGCAAAGGCTCTTACAGACAAGCCTGTAGAGCTTATATGCACGCATGCAGACAGGGACCACATTGCCGGAAACGAAGAGTTCTGTCATTTCATGATGCACCCCTCAGAAGCGGCGAATTACTACAACATCAGTAATGGAACAGGCACATTCATCCCGGTTGAAGACAACCAGACACTTGACCTCGGAGGAAGGAGAATCCGAATCATCCTAATTCCGGGACACACTCCTGGAAGCATAGCCCTTCTCGACACAGAAAGACGCATGCTCTTTCCCGGAGACAGCATACAGGATGGAGACATCTATCTTTTCGGCCCTATGAGAGAAATGCACTCGTACATCCTGTCCCTGAGGAAGCTTGCATCAATGGAATATCTCTTTGACTCAGTCCATCCTTCTCACGGAAGCCTCAGTGTTGACAAGAGCATCATACACACCCTCGCCTCAAAAGCGGAACTCTGCCTTGAGAACAGGCTCCCGAAAGCATCCGTAACCATAATGGGAGGCAAGACTGTAATGAGGCATGATGCCACAGTCGCAGGCTTCCTCACTGAGGCGTGAGGAAAACAACGCTTTTTAATAGTAGCAAGTCTTTACAGCTTCCTGACAGGAAAACTTACCTAAAACAAGTCAAAAAAGAGGAGTGTCACGACGGGCACTCCTCCTGAAATCTTAGTTGAATAATTAATTAATATGCGAATGCAAGACCGACGTATGGGACAAGACCAACACCAAATTCTTTTACATCATACTCCAGTCTAGTTCCATAAACACTCATTGATTCTGATGTATAGAAAGGAATATACATTCTTGCACCAGCCCTGAGCGCAAGACTGGAAACAATATTGTAAGCGATTCCTATATTTCCCTGAGCTCCAAGCTGTACTCTGGACCATGATGATTTATTAGAATAAAGGAAATACATACCGGCACCAGCCTCAAGAGCCATCTTCTCATTGAAATCATGCTTGAACTGGAAGGAAAGGTCTCCCTTGAAGGTTGTAGGACCATTTTCAACATCCTGATAGTCCATATCCCCATTTTTCTGTAAGAACGGGAACTGTAGTCCAAGTCCATAGCCAAGACCAATGCTGTCAGTAAAATAATGGGCACCAGAAAGTCCTACATCAAAGGCCATAAGCGATGAGTCCACGCCTTCAGAAGAATCTTCATATTTTCTATTCACCCAGTTGATGTCGAATCCAGCCTCAGCGCCGATGAAACCATCAGCGAACACAGAAGCTGAAACACACAAAAAGATTGAAACAATTAATAGAAGCTTTTTCATACCCTATCTCCTTTTTCTTTTTTACTGAGAATAGGGTATTTTTTTTTTCATGTCTATATTTAGCCTTATATCAGTAACTATATCCTACAGACATGTACGGCTGGACATCAACTCCTTGGATTTTTAGATTACTCTCATCATGCATTGTCACAAAAGGAACAAGGAAACGGGCACCTATTCCTAGAGAGATATGTTCTGCAGGAAGAAGCCGGGCTCCGATGTTGCCCAGAAAACCTGCAATCCACACTTTATCTTCTCCCAGATATTTCTGGTTATCCGCCATAATGTAAGCACCGGCGCCTGCCTCCAAGGCAAGAGAGTTTGTGAAGTCATGCTTGTACTGAAAAGAAAGGTTCGCATAGACATCCACTTCCTTGTCAGGGACCTTTGAATATGAACTGTCTTCAATTTTCAGTTTCACCGGAAGACGAAGACCTGCACCATACCCAACACCAATGCTGTCTGTGAAATAATGGGCACCAGAGACTCCGGCATTCAGGGAAATCTCAGCAAAATCAGTACCTTCAGCCTTCATCCAGGACATGCCGGGTCCCCCATCGATTCCAATCCATCCTCCTGCAAATGCACAAGCAGATACTATTGATATAATCAGCAGGGCTAATAAAATCCTTTTCATTACACCACCTCACTTTGCAAGGATTCTGGACTCGCCGAAAAGTTTGCGCACGCAGCGCTTATGAGCATCTTCACAGCCATTCCAGGGCTTATCCTTGTTCTCACTTTTATACTTCTGAGAAAGATATACATCATCGTCATGACAGCGTTCAAGGTTTTCTTTCATCAGACGGGCAAGAAGGGTCAGGTAATCATTTAGAAGAGATCCTGAAAGTTCTTCCTTAGCGCACTTGGCAAGCTCAATGGTGTGATGCATGCAGAAACCTTTCCCCTTTGCAAGCTCACTGCGGAAGTCGGCGTCATCGCGGAAGAGCGCGGCAACCGTCCTCACATAACGTTCAAGCCGGTCATTCATGTAATCACAGACAAGACAGACCTTCTCTCTATTTTCATTCATGTTTTCAAGCTCACCAAAGAGCTTCAGAGTCTTTCTTGGAGAAGATGAGGATGTGATCTTATCGAGAAGAGGCTGGAGCGTCTTATCTGACTCCGTCATATAAGTATCAAGGACCAGAGAAAGGCTCTGGGCCTTGTTCCTGTCTGCAAGCGCCTTGAAATGAGTCGGACAGAAGCCCTTCTGGTTTATCACAACGCGGATTTCAGGCACCATGATAGCAGGGCCGAGGTAATAATCGACGGCATCCTCCTGTGCCCTGTTCATGAGGTCACAGATGAAACATTCGCTTCCACTTCTCAGTCCGTCCCATACAGGAATAGTCTCAAGTTCCGTCTTCATTTCATCCCCCCCCCCTCAGCAGAATTTCTTTCTTATGACTTCAAGGTTCTCCTCACTTATATGGCTGACAGTAAAGCTTTTACCTGTCATGAAAGTGAGTTTTGCGGCATTCTCAAGCACTTCCATACGCTCAAAGGCCTGCAAAAGGTTCTTTCCGACAGTCAGCGCGCCATGGTTCTCAAGCAGCATCGCATTACACTTCCTGATAGTCATGGCGACATTCTGTGCAAGCTCACTCGTTCCCATCAGGGCATACGGAGCTTTACAGACATCAAGAAGCAGATAATATGACTCAGCAAGGAGCTTCGTATCTATCTTCTCCTCCAGGGCGGAGAACATTGATGCATAAAGCGGGTGGGAATGCACGACAGCACTCACATCCTCCCTTTCAAGATAGATTCTCCTGTGCATCTCACTTTCAATGCTCAGCTTCAGCTGGGCTGTGAGATTCTCACCTCGCTCAATATCCACAACGGCAATCTCATCCGGCTTCACACAGCTTTTGTCCGTTCCGGAAGGAGTGATATACATCAGATTTCCACAGCGCATTGACACATTACCTCCGCAGGCTGTGGTAAGGCCTCTCTCATAGAGGCGGTTCATGAAACTTGCAACACTCTTTTTTTCTGTTTCCATGAGAAAAGCTTAACGTGAAGAGTGAGAAAAAGAAAGGATTCTCTCAAGGCTGCGGCCTTTCGCAAGATCATCTACGAGCTTGTCCAGAACACGCATCTTGCGGATAAGTTCGTTTTCAATATTTTCGACCCTGATTCCACAGACAGTTCCATTAACATCTTTCCATCCCGGGTCATAGGATGGAGCGGAAAGCAAAAATGTCCTGTAATCCGCTTTCTGTGCGAAAAGCTGTTCTAAAGAGGCTTTTTCGTACCCCATAAGGACTCTTATTATCTCGTACACCTCTGCTTCAGTGCGTCCCTTCTTCTCCGCTTTCGCGACAAGAAGTGAGACAAGCTTCTCAGCCGGCATTGCCAGCACTTTCTCTTCGTTTCCCATTCCTTTATGTTACATCATTTTTGCACAGTATTCTCTTCCTTGAATGCTTTCTCTCCTTTCGTTAGAATAGCCCTGTTCAGGAGACAAAAAACAATGAGAATGTCCAACATGTTTTCCAGAACCCTGAGAGAAGCACCAAGCGGTGCTGACAGCAAGGGATATGAATACCTTCTCAGGGCAGGATTTATCAGACAGATGGGTGCTGGTATCTTCTCCCTGCTCCCCCTTGGTTTCAGGGCCACAAAGAAAATAGAGAATATCATCAGAGAAGAGATGGACAGAATCGGTGCCCAGGAAATCCTCATGCCGGTTGTCAACACAGCCGACATCTGGAAGGAAACCGGCCGCTATTACTCCATCGACAAGGAAATGAGCCGTTTTGAGGACCGCGCAGGACGTGACATGGTTCTTGCCATGACACATGAAGAGGCTGTCACAGACCTCGCCCGCGGCGAAATTGACTCATACAAGCGCCTTCCTCTGCTTGTCTATCAGATTCAGACCAAGTGGAGAGACGATCCTCGCCCGAGAGCCGGCCTGATAAGAGTAAGAGAATTCACAATGAAGGACTCCTACTCCTTCGACCGCGACCAGGAAGGTCTGGACAAGGTGTACAGGGCTCACTACAAGGCTTATTTCAGAATCTTCTCACGCTGTGCGCTTCCTGCAATCGCAGTCGGTGCTGATTCAGGCATGATGGGAGGAAAGGTCAGTCATGAGTACATGTATCTTTCTCCTATCGGTGAAGACACTATCATCACATGCCCCAAGTGCGGTTATACAGCCAACAGGCAGGTGGCAACATTCAAGAAGGAATACTTTGCTGAGGAGATGCTTCCTATGCAGGAAGTGGAGACTCCGGACTGCAAGACAATCGACGATCTTGCTTCCTTCCTCTCGATTCCTGCTAAAAAGACTGCTAAAGCCGTGTTCATGGTCGGTACCTATGTTAACGACCACACAGGAGAAGAGACGGAAAAGCTTATCGTCGCAATCATCCGTGGCGACATGGACGTGGAAGAAAGCAAGCTTTCCAATGCAGCCAAGGCAAATTCAATCCGACCTGCACACGAAGAGGAAATCACAGCTCATGGAATCGTCCCGGGCTTTGGCTCACTCATCGGAGCAAAGGGAGACTTCGTTGCAATTGTCGACGATTCTGTCGCAAAGTCCAACAACCTCGTCGCCGGTGCAAACAAGGCCGGATGGCATCTGATTAACACAAACTATGGACGTGACTACACAGGTACTGTCGCAGACATTGCCTCTGCCCGTCAGGACTACCTCTGCCCGGTATGCGGAGAAAAGCTCAATTCTTCAAAGGGTGTCGAGATTGGTAATATCTTCCAGCTTGGAACACGCTACTCTGAGAGCATGAACTGCTACTACCAGTCAGAAGACGGTACAAGGAAGCCGGTCATCATGGGAAGCTATGGAATCGGAGTCGGTCGTCTTCTTGCCTGTATCGCAGAGGAATACAACGACGAAGCAGGTCTCAAGCTCCCTGTCTCTGTCGCTCCTTATCAGGTGCACCTGATTTCCCTTGTGAAGGACAATGCAATCGGAGAGGACATCTACGACAGACTCCAGAAAGCCGGAATCGAAGTGCTTTACGACGACAGAAAGGAATCTGCCGGAGTCAAATTCGCAGATGCTGACCTGATCGGACTTCCAATCCGTATCACAATCGGAAACAGAAGCCTCAAGGAAGGCAAAGTTGAAGTCAAGATCCGTAAAACCGGCGAGACCACAGCATTCCTCGTCGAGGACCTTGCAGATGAAGTCAAGGCTGAAATCGCAAAGCTTCAGGCAGAGATTGACGCAAACATCGTGGAAAAAGAGCTGAACTGATTCAGCCTGAATATCCTTACAAAGGCATGCATGGAATACTGCATGCCTTTTATTTCGCCCGATTATTTTTAAATTACAATTATCTTTATTCTTTTATAGGTATGAATATTCAGATATTTAAAATTAATAATACGGAAATCCTCAAAAAAAGCTCCCCAGACAGGGGAGCCGTCAGAAATTACAAAGAACTCACATTCTTGAGTAAAGATCCATATAAATCTTTGAGGAATTGTTCCAGGACCAGTCTTCCTTCATGCCGCGCTCAATCATCTCATCCCAGTGTTCGTGCTCACTTCCGAAGACATAAAGCGCATGCTGGATTCTTCCCAGAAGCTCATCTGAAGAATATCCTGCAAAGGAGAAACCGGTTCCGGTGTTGTTCATCGGATTGTACGGTTTGACTGTATCCTTGAGTCCACCCGTCTCATGGACAATAGGGATTGCACCGTAACGCAGGCTTATAAGCTGAGTCAGGCCGCAAGGCTCAAAGGCGGAAGGAACGAGAAAGGCATCCGCAGCAGCATATATCTTTCTGGAAAGCTCATCCGAGTAGCATATATTCGCACTTACCTTTCCAGGATACTTCCATGCGTAGTAGCGGAACATGTTCTCATAGTTTGAGGCACCGGTACCCAGAACTACAAGCTGGATATTCAGGCCGCACAGCCTGTCCATGATTCCGTCAATAAGATCCAGACCCTTCTGGTCAGTGAGACGGGAGACAAGGCCAAGCATGAGCGCGCTCTCATCTTCTGGCAGGTTAAGTTCCTTCTGCAATGCAGTCTTGTTGAGCTTTCTCTTCTTTCTGAAATTCTTGACGCTGTAATTGACAGGAATTTTCTTGTCTTTCTCAGGATTCCAGCTTTCATAATCAATTCCGTTGATGATTCCCCACAGTCTCTCATGACGCCAGCGGAGGATGTCATCAAGGCCGTCACCGAAATTCGGTGTCTGGATTTCCCAGGAATATGTATTGCTGACAGTCGTGATGTAGTCAGAATACACAAGCCCGCCGCGGAGCATTGAGCAGTTCCATTCCTGCTGCGGAATCGAGGTGTCCTGATACGGACTGACAAGCTTTCCAGGCTGGAAGCATTCATCAGGAAGTCCTGAGACCCATCTGATATGGCCGACATTCCATGTACCCTGGAAACGGAGATTATGGATTGTCATGATTGTTCTGATTCCACGGAAGAACTGATCTCCCTGGAACACTGTATTCAGATACACAGGAACAAGAGAAGCCTGCCAGTCATGGCAGTGGATGATGTCAGGACGGAAGCCGATAAGAGGAAGAGCGGAAAGACAGGCCTTTGCAAAGTAGGCGAATCTCTCAAGATCCTGGAACATGTCGTAATAAGGAACAAGGCCAGAGAAGTACTGCTCATTGTCAATAAAGTAATATGTGATTCCATCCATCTCCAGCTTCTGGACTCCGACGTAAATCCTGTTATCCATCTGGAAGTAGTACACAGTCTCTGTGTGCTCCCTGTACTCTGGCTTGATACAGCGGTAGTTTGGAATCATGACCCTTATGTCATAGTCGTCCTTGCTGAATGCCTTAGGCAGAGAGCCGACGACATCTGCAAGTCCTCCTGTCTTCACGAATGGCACACACTCAGAGGCCACAAACAATATCTTTTTCATAAAATTATCTCCGTTTTGTTTTTGCTGTCAGCTGATAATTATAAAGCCTGACAAATGGTTTTTAAAAGGAAAATAAGGGGTAATATGATGCAAATCCTCAACTTACAGTTTCGTAAGCCCTCCTGATTAACCACTTAACCCCTTTTATTGGCAGAAAAACGAGAAGGGTTATCTTGTAATCCCCGCTCACTCATGCGTTATAATCCTGAGTATGAGTGAGAAATATCCTTTATCAAGAAAGATGAAGAAGATTATAGACATCTCAGGTCTATTCATAGAAAGAGATGTCGACAAACTCACCCCTGCGACAATCGAAGCGATGAACACCAGATCCGTTCCATCCACACGTCTGGTGAGGAAGCTTCTCAACAAACCAGCAAAGAAAATTTCAAAGACAACATATATAATCCCGGTCAACGAAGGAGCAATCACGGCTTATTTCTTCAATTCCCTTGAAGACCTGACACTTACAAGTCTCAAGCCCATGATTGTCTACTTCCATGGAGGAGGCTGGGTCTTCGGCAACATGGACATGTACGGACTGTACTGCAGTCATCTTGCTTACATCACAGGTGCCTGCGTACTGCTTGTCGACTACAGGCTTGCACCCAAGTACAAGTTCCCAACAGCTGTCGAGGACTGCTACGACTCATATCTGTGGGCGCTTCAGGGCATAAAGTACTGGAAAGTTGACCCTGACCGTGTCTTCTTTGCCGGCGACAGCGCAGGAGGAACCCTTGCGTCAGGGGTGAGTCTGTTAGCCAGAGACAGGAAAATAGCAATGCCTTCCGGCCAGATTCTTCTTTATCCATGCACCGACGGACGCTTGAGGACCGAATCCTTCAGTCAGTATGCCGACAGTCCCACATTGTCTGAAAAGCAGATGCAGTTCTACATCAACAGCTACCAGAGAGAACCGAAAGACATCCTTTCTCCTCTCTTTTCTCCGCTGCTGGCACCGGATCTGTCCCGGATGCCGGATACCCTGATTGTCGGGGCCCAGTTCGATCCGCTGAAGGATGACGGACGGCTGTTCGCAGATGCACTGAATGAAGCAGGTTCAAAAGCCCATTACATTGAGCTGAAGAATACTGTACATGGTTTTGCAATGTATCCTCATGCTGTCGGCACAGAAGAGACTGACTGCATGATCCGGCAGTTCACATCAGGACGCCCGGTGGAAAAGATTCAGGCACTCACAGAAGCTGAGTTGAAAAGAGACGGGAAGCTGAAGATGCAGGCAGCAAGTCAGGCTTTCCACGAAAGCGAAGAGTAGCACTCTGCCAGAACGCAAAAGAATATCTTCACTTACAGGCGCTCTGGCAGTCTTAGCATTCGTGCTGTATTATGTCTGCTGAAAGGAACCGTCAGCAGCATAGGAACCTTATAAAAAATCAGAGAAAATAAGCATAATCTGGCTTAAAAAGAGAGACCAGGACATCAATTGTCCTGGTACTCAAATACAAACTGAAACCCTATCAATTCTCTATGCATTCTCGATTTTCTCGAGCCTGTAACCTTTATCCTCAATGATTTTCCTCAGCAGGTCGTCTGAAACTTCCCTGTTAAGGTCCAGCATGACCAGGTTCTTCTTCCAGTCAATGTGGCTGACGGCAGCACCGCTGATGCCGTCAAGTACAGTCCTGACAGTATCCTCACAGTGTGTGCAGTGCATGCCGGTGACTGTCAGACGCTTTCGGAGAGTCACATTCTCAACTGTCTTCTGACTCACCTGGCCGGAGAGAGGAGAAGACGACTGACAACAGGAACCTTCTCCTTTGAAATGCTTAAGAGAGCCTTTTACGGCAAGAATCATGAGAATTATCACAATTGCAAATATCACAGCGTCTGTCATTATCTGTCCTTCCTGCCTTTCTTAATTTTCTCAACAACCGTATAAACCGTCGCTCCAACGATGTACACAGCAATGATTATTCCGAAGAAAATGAGCATCGATCCGGTGGAATCACCCATTTATCTCTCCTTTCTTCCTGTCAATCTCCCTCTGTATGAGCGAATCGAAATCCGAAGCAACATGACAGTGAGCACAGCTTCCTGTGCAGGATGATGTGCAGCATCCTGTGCATTTGCCGCTCTTTTTATCCCTTACAATCTTGACCACCACCAGTGCAGCCCATAAGAAAACAATTAAAAGAATCAACGCATCAGCCATAGTCAGCCCCTCATACATTCAAATCGTGCGGACCATTTTCAGTGGTCCGCACAATGTCAGTTACTTTTTTCAGGCACTTGCAGCATCAACACTTCTTCTGCTCACGCTCTTGAGTTCCTTGTAAGGATCCGGGCGGAAGAGAAGGAAGAGAATTGCCGCAAGGAAGATAAAGGCAATCATAGTCCCGATTGAGAAGGTTCCATAGGCGATGAGGCTTCCCACCTGGAAGACAATCATTGTCGTGATGTATGCGAACACATTCTGGAAGAGGATTGCAAACCAGAACCATTTCCTGCTCTGCAGCTGCTGGGCCATTGTCGCGATTGCAGCCAGACAAGGAGAGTCAAGCATGTTGAACATCAGGAAGCAGAATGCGGCAAGAGCGCTCGGTACACCGCCGACTACAAACCACTGTGCGACAGCAGGAGCGACAACACCCGCATCCTCAACATCTCCGGCAACAGAGGCAAGAACACCCATTGTCGAGACGATTGCCTCTTTTGCGGTGAATCCGGAAAGGGATGCTGCAACAGGCTGCCACTGACCGAAGCCGAGAGGTGCGAAAACAGGAGCGATTACGCCGCCAATCTTTGCAAGCAGTGAGTCGTTGGAATCAACCATTCCAAACCCGTCCGGACCGAATCCGAAACCAGAGAGGAACCACATGACGACACAGGCAAGGAAAAGGATTGTTCCGGCCTTGATGATAAAGCCTTTGAGGCGCTCCCATACGTGAAGGAGAACAGTCTTCGCTGACGGGATGTGGTACTCAGGAAGCTCCATGACAAAGGGGGCCGGCTTTCCTGAGAACGGCTTTGTCTTTTTGAGAATGATTGCACTGACAAGAACCGCAGCAATGCCGACAAAGTACATCAAAGGAGCAACCCATGCTGTCTCGGCATAACCAGCCGCAGCACCAGCGATGACACCGGCCATAAGCGAGATGACAGGAAGCTTCGCACCGCAGGGGATGAAAGTCGCAGTCATGATTGTAAGTCTTCTGTCATTGTCCTGCTCGATTGTACGGCTTGCCATGATTCCAGGAATTCCGCAGCCTGAGGAAATCAGGAGAGGAATGAAGCTCTTTCCAGAAAGGCCGAAATGCCTGAACACCCTGTCCATGACGAATGCGATTCTGACCATGTAGCCGCAATCTTCAAGGATTGAGAGGAAAAGGAAGAGAATCGCCATCTGAGGCACAAACCCGAGAACCGCGACCAGTCCTCCGACAATACCGTCTACAACAAGGCTTGTGACCAGTTCTCCGGCTCCGATTGCTCCCAGTCCTGCTGAGAAGAGATCAGCAACCCAGCCTCCGAAGGTGTCATTGGTCCAGTCAGTGACCCATGTACCCACTGTTGTGACAGAGATGTAATAAACAATGAACATGACTGCAATGAAAATCGGGATTCCTAGGATCCTGTTTGTGACAATGCGGTCTATTTTATCCGATACAGTCAGCTTGGCACCGGCTTTCTTCACAGTCGTGGAGACAAGCTTCTGGATGTACTTGTAGCGCTCATCCGTGATGATTGACTCAATGTCATCATCTTTCTTCTCCTCAAGAGTCTTCCTGATTTCACTGACACTCTTTCTCGCCTCAGAGGAGAGATTCAGCTGAGGAACGACCTTTGAGTCATTCTCCAGAACCTTGACGGCGTACCATCTCTTCTTCTGGGCACTTACAGACTCGAGAAGGGAGGCGACCTTAGAGACAGAGTCTTCCACATCTGAAGAGAAGATTTCCTTAGGGAGGGCGACTTCTTCCTGACGTGCAACCTTGAGCGCCACATCAATCAGCTCAGAAAGTCCTGTCTTCTTCAATGCGGAAGTCTCCACTACAGGACAACCGAGAACCATTGAAAGACGTGATGAGTCAATCTTCAGTCCCCTCTTTTCCACAAGGTCTGCCATATTCAGGGCAATAACCACCGGGATGCCTGTCTCAAGCAGCTGAGTTGTGAGATAGAGATTTCTCTCAATATTCGTGGCATCCACAAGGTCGATAATCACATCAGGGTTCTCATCAAGAAGGTAGTTTCTTGAGACAACCTCCTCAAGAGTGTACGGACTGAGAGAGTAAATACCGGGAAGGTCCGTGATGATTATTTCCTCTCCCTTCTTCTTGTCCTTGAGCTTTCCTTCTTTCTTCTCGACTGTGACACCAGGCCAGTTACCGACATACTGGTTCGCACCTGTAAGTGCGTTGAACATTGTCGTCTTTCCGCAGTTGGGATTTCCTGCCAATGCAAATCTGATACTCATAATTCCTCACTCCTTGACAGTCTTCACGCTCACGCAGGCGGCATCGCCCTTTCTCACAGAAAGTTCATAGCCCCTTACCGTGATCTCAACAGGATCTCCAAGCGGTGCGACCTTCCTGATGAAAAGGTCCGTCCCTTTTGTAATCCCCATGTCCATAATCCGTCTCTTGTAAGCGCTGTCTCCATCAATCGCAAGAACACGGACAACACTTCCAACCTGAGCTTCACCCAGCGTCATAATGCCTCCTCCTATGAAAGTTAAAGATTGACAATTATATGTCTTGCCATCTCCTCATTGATGGCAATGCGGGAATCCTTGATGTTCACAATCACGTTCCCGTTCAATTTGTTAACAAGTTCAACTGCTGCCTGTGAGACGAAACCGAGGTTCTGAAGGAATCTCCTTGTATCATCACTTCCGCTTATCCTGGAGATTTGTGCATTGTCTCCAACCTGCATCAATGTCAATGGCATCATCTTTCCTCAGAAATTGTTAGCGTGTGCTAACCTTAATTTCTGAAGTTAGTCTATGCAAACTCATATTCTTAGTCAACACTTTTCCATAAAGAAAGCAAAAATTTTGAATTTTATGCAATTTAACTGAATCAGAACTGATATCAGGCTACAATAGCTGAAATAGAGTGAAACGAATTCGAATTAAATATGACAAACAATAATCAGTCGAAATTATAAGGCAATCATATTAATTGGAAGAACTTATCTTCAAAATTAAAAATAAGCTAAATTAACATTAAAATCTCTTGTATGAACAACGCTTCAGGTGTTAATCTCCAAAACCGCCATGAAATACCTCAAGCAACTCGCAATCGTCTTTCTCTTCTGTCTTGCAGGAGAATCGATAAGCTTTTTTCTGCCATTCACCTTTCCTTCAACGATAATCTCGCTGCTCCTGATGCTCGTATGTCTTCTTTGCAATGTGATAAAAGAAGATACCATCAAAGATGTATCTGATTTCCTGCTTATGAACATGGCATTCTTCTTCATCCCGGCAGGAGTTGAGATAATCGAGCACTTTGCATTGATACGCTCTATACTCATTCCGTTCATCTTAATAGCCATTGTCTCGACAATAGCTGTCATGCTCGTCAGTGCAGGTGCTGTCGCACTGGCATTGAAGGCAGAAAGGAGGTTCAGAAAATGATGAAAGCCCTTTTCTCTTCTCCTCTTTTTGCAATTGCTCTCTCAGTATTTGCATATATGGCAGGACTCTGGCTTAACAGGAAAACGCACCTTGCGCTTTTCAACCCGCTTCTTGTCGCATATGTAATCGTCATCTCCTTTCTTATTGTTTTCTCCATTCCCCTTGAATGGTATGAAAAAGGCGGCTCATTCATAGATTTGTTCCTTGCACCGGCAACAACAGTGCTTGCCCTGACAATCTACAGACAACGAAGCATAGTAAGACAGCATCTTCTTGCTGTCTTTGCCGGAACCATTGCAGGTTCTATAGCATCCATGGGTTTCATCTGGGTCCTGAGCAGGATTCTGAACCTTCCTGAGGACATTGCCTTCTCGCTTCTCCCTAAAAGCATAACAACCCCGCTTGCAATTGCTGTGAGCAACAGCATCGGAGGCATTCAGGCTGTCACAGTGCTTGCTGTGATTATCACAGGAATCACAGGGAACATACTTGCCCCTATAGTATTCAGACTTTTCAGAATCAAGGATGAGATTGTCCAGGGAATCTCAATCGGAACTGCAAGCCACGCAGTAGGAACAAGCAAGGCTCTTGAGCTGGGAGAGATTCAAGGAGCCCTGTCCTCAGTCGCCATGGCAATAAGCGGAATAATCACGGTCATTGTGGCAACAGTGGTTTTCCCGGCATAAGCCAAATCAGTCAGTCCTTTATTTCCTGAATGCGTTTTCCCATGATTTCAATAAGGCCGACAACAAGAGCATTTCCCATACAGAAGTAGCGGAACTTCTGCGGCATACCGGTATTTGTCCAGTTATCGGGGAATCCGTCAAGACGCTCGCATTCCACTGGTGTCAGAAGCCTCAGACGGCCACTTTCCGGATCTCGTACAACATGTGTTGACCTGTTTTTTGAGGACTCTCCCGTAAGCATTGTCCGGCTTGGCTTGTCGAGAAAGTCAGGATAAGCTATCGGCCCTTCTGAATAATTATATTCATGTCCATTAGCTGCAATTCTCTTCTCCCGCTTCGCCCCCTTCATATACTCCCACTGGGCTTCATCTTCTTTCTTAATATAGAAGTCCTCAGAAACATTATGTTCCAGGCATTCACCAAGAGTCTTACGAGGTCCATCGTAAACAGCTTCAACACGGAGAGTATGAACCTCATTACCAATGCAATAACCACTGTTCTCGAAAGCAGCATGGAAAGTATCTGAAACTTCTTTTATATCCGGAAGAAGCTTTACCACTGACGGTATTAAGTTCTGTCCATACAAACGGCACGGAAAAACAGGAGCAAAGAAACCGGACTCAAGAAGAACTCTGTCAGCACTCTTCTTTCCATACAATGTTTTCTGAATGTTCTTGTCTTTTGTTGCGAATATGAAAGTCCTGCGCCTTCTCTGAGGGAAGCCGTAATCAGCAGCGTTAATCACACGCCATTCAACCGTATATCCTAGAGAAGACAGGCATGCCAGAATAATACCAAAATCACGTCCCCTCTGTTTTGCCGGAGACTTCAGGAGTCTGTCAACATTTTCCAGAAGGATGAACCTTGGCATCTTAGCTGATGCAATCCTGTAAATTTCCCACCAAAGGACACCCTTCTTTCCTTGAATACCTTTTGAGTTCGCCAGCGTGGATGCAACTGAATAATCCTGGCAGGGGAATCCTCCGACAAGAAGCTCATGAGCAGGGATGTCTGCGGCATCAACAGTAGCGACATCAACATTCAGATTCACGCTTTCTGGAAAATGAGAGTTATAACAGTCAAACGCCCACTGGCTCTTCTTCCCGGGTTCCCACTGATTTGCAAAGATGACTTTCCACCCGGATTCACGAAGTCCGAGATTGAAACCACCCACTCCGGCAAAGAGTTCAACTACTGTATTTTCCTGTGTGCGTACTGTCATATTTCTCCTGTTTGACATCACCATCATAATTGAAATGAAGCTTAAATGGAAGATCAAAAAGAAGAGTATCAGAAAATATTTTTTCGATCCAGAGGTAAGATTCGGTAGAAAATTGAATTCCCTCGCCTGGATTTCTGAATCAACTGCTGATATCCTGGACAAGAGAAAGGAAATGAGCAGGAATCCGAACTGGACAGAAGAGGAAGATATTCTGGCACTCTGTCTGTATTACGAATTGCCTTATGGCCAGCACGACAAGAACAACAGCAAAGTCAAGGAGCTTTCTGGAATTCTCAGAAGGAGAACCCCGGATTCCGTTGCCATGAAACTCAACAATTTCAAGTCTTTTGACACGGCTTACTCCGGAGATGCACTCGGGCATGCCTCATCCACAGACAAGCGGGTCTGGGAAATGTTCATCAACGACCCTGCACTGCTGTTTGAAACCAGAAAAAGAATACTCGGTGACATGTACAGAGAGGAAATTTCAGATAAAGGAAGAACTGCTGTCTATCTTACGGATTCTGAAATGGAGAAGCTGGCAAACGAAATTAATTTCAGCGAAGAAGACAACAAACGGATACAGGCATGGAGAGAAAGGCAGTGGGCATTCAGACTCTCCCTGTTCAGGGGTTATGACTCACAGTGTTGCCTGTCCGGAGTGAGTGCACCTGATTTTCTCATCGCCTCACACATTGTTCCATGGAATAAAGACAAAGAGAACAGACTCAATCCAAGAAACGGGCTTCTTCTGAATGTCTTTCTGGATAAGGCTTTCGATAAAGGCTACATTTCCATCAAGAAAGATGATTACACTGTAATGGTCTGTCCTGATATAAAAGATACAGGAATCAGACAACAGCTATTACGTTATGAAGGCTGTAAAATCAGACTTCCCAGAAATCCTGAGCGTTGGCCTGAAAAGCAGTTCCTTGAATACCATAACGACAATATTTTCAAAAGACAGGCTTAATTTTCATTCCTGCACCAATGGCCGGAATGGAGTCCTGTTATCTACAATTTCCTGAATATACTCGTTGTTCAGCCAGAAGCATTTCTTTTTTTCAAATGTTCCTTGCGGAGTCTCCATAAGGCTGGCCCCATTCCGGCCTTTCGGGCGCACGTGAGCAATTCTCTTTTTGCTGGCGTTGATAAAATGCTTATAATCGCCATTCATTATTTTGTTTCTGGTGTCTTCCCATACGACCTGAGCTGTTTCCAGATCTGCAACCGGCATATTCCATAACACAAAGCCATCGAACACATAGTCGTCATCATCTTTGTCCTTCTTCCGGAAAAACATGAATATAAACTTGCTTGTCAGCTCTTCATAGAAAAGACTGTCTTCCCAGTCCTCTGTGACGATATCCTTGAAATAAATATTCCGAAAAGACATAGCCTCATTGACTTTGCCATTTGCCTCAATCCTCACGGATTTGACCTGAATGTTTCCAGCCTCAAACTCATGATAGTTCTCATCTTTCTGTAACCCGAGCATCGGTTTCATCAATCGTGCATATCGGGATTTATCCTTCGGATTAAACTTCGTTCCTGTAATTCTGGCAATTTTAGCACCGCAGATACCAAAATATCTGTCAAGCCGTTCATGGAGCAAAACATCAAGAGGCTTCCAGACCTTTCCTGTCTGCAGGCTTTTTTCAGAATGCCTGTTTTCTCTGTCTGCAGCCAGAGTCTTATATATACTCTTTATGTAACTGGATTTCAGACACAACGCACGACCCGGTGCAGGGATATCAGAGTATGGCTGCTTTTGCATGGATTTTTCCTTGTTTCCACCTTTTGTACATGCACCAAGCAGAACAGTATCACCTTCAGAAAGAAGATGAGCCTCGCCTCTTCTTACTTTAGCAACTATTGTATTCCAGTCTTCTTCCAGCTGTTTGGAGTCTCTTAGCAAGGTATCCCAGATATCAACAAGATCAATCTTGAAGTTTCCATAATCGACGGAGTTTTTCATATAGAAATAGAACACAAGAAGGAGGTGGGCATTCTTTGAAACGAACTTTGATGTGTCAAAACTCTCTTTAACGATATCCACAAATCTAAAGTGATTCAGGACAAGCCGTTCCTTGACAGTGACTGTCCCGTCTTGAAGCTTTTTCAGAGGAGAAGCTTTCAGCTCGATAGCAAGTTCTGAAAAGTCAGGTCTGGACTCGCTGTCATTCTTCTTATGAAAGAACCTCTCTTCGAGAAAGTCACCGAATCCACCCTTCCCTTTATACTCTATCTTGTATTCAGCTTCATCAGCTTTGGTGAACTCACTGATAAACTCAGGAGGAATAAAATTGACAGCATCGTTAATCGTCCGTCCTTCAAGTGTTCTGGCATAATAAAGCAGTTTCTCTCTCGACTTGAATTCCATACTTCATCCTATCAGACTTTCAATGTGAAAATGCCTTTTAAGTATACAGCATAACTACATACAAATTTTAATATTGCAAATCTCCAGTTTCAATAAATCAGGTCGACAATGTAGAAATTGTAACAACACTTCAAGATTAATCTCTCATGAGTTCTTGCTAAACTGCTGAATCCGATCAATTCTTCACTTACATATCTGTAAAAAAGGAGACCGGCTATGACAATATCCCGCGAGATTAATGGAGTCACTGAAACCATAGCACTTACAAAATCCGAAATGAAACGTGCTGCAACTATTGTCCGCGAAAACGATTTGATTTCATTTGCAGAAAACATGCTCATGACAGGCTACCCCGCAATATGGAAAGATGTTGAGTTGCGAGAGATTTTCATTTCGTCTTATCTACATGAATGGCTGAAATATGACAGCACTGACGACATTGATGTTTTCAACATTGTGCTTGAAGAGTTGTCCGGTGGCAGCAAAACCCAGCAGGATTTCTAATGAAAAGAGAGAAACTGCTTATTGACTTTCTGACTTTCAAACACTCAGATTTTCCATCGTTTCCAAAAGAAAATAAAAAACCCCTCGCGCGGGAAAAAGGAGGTAAACCGCTGTAAGGGGAACAAAAGGAGGTAAATTTATATGTCTGGGAACTTGGTGTTCCCTGTGTTATGGCCTTAAGATAAAGGAATACGGATTTTATGTCAATATTTTTTTTGAAAATTTGTATACAAATTTGAATTTTTTATTCTTTTTCTGTTCGGATGGATTTTTTTATATTGGCTTATTCTTTATAATATAATTAATTATAAAAGATATTCATTCCAGAAAAAATTTTTGTAAAATAAGATTTTCTTTAGATTTCTCATTCAGTTTTGACAAAAAAACAGGACAGCCTGCTAAAACTGTCCTGCCTGATTCAGTTGTTTCAGTCTTCAGTTCTTCATACTGAAGGGCTGTCTTGTATTCTCAAGGACGTCTCTCCAGAGGCTTCCCTCGATATCAACATGGCTTCTCTTGGAAACAGCCTGCTTGATCGGGAGATAGACAAACTGGTTGTTCACGCAACTTACAAGACATCTTGTCTTTCCAGCCATTGCGGCATGGACGGCATGAGCACCGAGACGTGCACAGTAAATTGAGTCATAACTGTTAGCCGGGGCTGAACGGATGATGTATGACGGGTCAATGTACTTGATTGATGTCGGGATACCCTCATCCTTGAAGTACTGCTTGATTCTCTCCTTGAGGAAGATACCGATGTCATGGTACTTGATGTTGCCGGAGGCATCAGTCTCTCCTGTAGGAGGAGCAAATTCCTGTCCCGCACCTTCTGCGACAAGGATGACAGCATGTCCGCGCTCAAGGATTCTTCTCTTCAGATGCTCTAGAAGACCGTTCGGGCCATCAAGGTCAAAAGGACTTTCAGGAATGAGGCAGAAGTTGACGTCTGACTGGGCAAGGGATGTATGGGCGGCAATGAAGCCTGACTCACGTCCCATGACCTTTACAAGTCCGATTCCGTTGATTGAGTTCTTCGCCTCGACATGGGCACCGCGGACTGACGGGACGGCACTTGCGACTGCAGTGTCAAAACCGAAGGATGAATCTATGAAGCTCAGGTCATTGTCGATTGTCTTTGGAACACCGACAACAGCGATTTTGAGTCCACGTCTTTTAATTTCCTCTCCGATATCATATGCACCGCGGAGCGTGCCGTCACCTCCGATTGTGATGAGAATATTAATATTAAGTCTCTCAAGTGAATCGACAATCTCCTCAACCTGCTTTCCGCCGCCGCGGGCAGAGCCGAGGATTGTGCCGCCCTTCTCCTGAATGTCGTCAACGACATCCGGATCAAGAGGGATGAGTGGCCAGGAAGAATTCTCCAGCAGACCGAGATAGCCGTACTGCACTCCAGAAATCCTCCTGACACCATAGCGGTACCAGAAGCATCTGACAACAGCCCTGATGACGTTGTTCAGTCCGGGACAGATTCCTCCGCATGTGCAGATTGCGGCATGGACGTGGCTGGGATTGAAGTAAATCTTCTCCCTCGGGCCTGCGACTTCCATTGCATCCTCGTGCACCGGCTGTCTTCTTCCGTCGACAACCTCCGTATCTGTCGAGTAAAGGACTTTGTCGTTGTCATTCACATAGTCGGCCATTCCATCCCCGCCCTGATGACTCATGCGGATTGGAGACTGGAGTTTGGCCTCTCCGAGGGTTTCGATGTCGAAATCATAAAGACGGTCACCCATTATCGTATTCCTCCATTTTCTCTTTCAAAGCACTGCAGAACTCATTATACGGTTCCATCACCCTTTCTTTAGCCTCAAGCTGGAAAGTCCGGTAAAGTTTCACAAGTTCTTTACCGAAGGCTGTCAGACAGGCACCGTCACGGCTGACGCCGCCTTTCTTACGCTCCAGCACGGCAAAGCCGAGTTCCTCTTCCAGACGCTTTATCATATTGTACGCCTTGGTATAGGAAATTGTCATGTCTTTTGCGGCCTTCAGAAGGCTGCCAAGCTCATCGGTCTTCTCAAGAAGCCAGAGGACACCGATTCCCATGAACTTCTCGCCCTTGTCATCTGTAAGGTAAAGCTTTACTTTCAGCTCCATATCTCTGCAGCAGCCTGGAAGACTTTGTTGACAAGGTCTTCCAGATTCTCCTCCTCGACAGAGCAGTAAGCAAGACGGAGCGTCCTGCCCATGATGTTCACGGTTCCGATTCCGTACTTGTCAAGCAGATAGACCCTGAGCTCTTCTGCATTCCTGCCCTTTGTGTCAAAGGCCATGAAGTAGCCTGAGTTGAAAGGATAGGCTTCAAGATACTGTGTGCTGTGAGTCGCGATTGTCTTCTTGATTGTCCTGTAGCGTCTTGCCATTTCCCCGAAGGTCCTCTCCTTGTCAGAGGCGACGCTCTTTCCGCTCTGGTAGGCACGAAGCAGCATTGTCTGACCCGGCCTGTCGCAGTTGGAGACTGTGCATCTGATTGCTCCGAGGGTCTTCTTGGTGAGAGCATCAAGATGAGCTTCAGTGAAACCCTTTGAGGCGTATGTCACAAAGCCGATTCTGAAGCCCCAGACCATATCTTCCTTGGTCGCGGCATCAGCCTTGATGGCGAAAATGTTCTCATGCGCGTCAGCAAGGTAGCTGAAGAGACTTTCCTTTGCAGTCTCTTCCTCAAAGAAAAGACCGAAATATGCGTCATCGCAGATGACGAGAACCTTCTTTCCACTATCAGCGACTTCCTTGAGGGCTTTCACGATTTCCTCCATTTCCTTTCTGGAAGGAGTGTATCCGGTCGGGTTGTTCGGGAAGTTAAGAAGAATTCTCGCAGTATCCCCTTCAAGGGACATGAGGGCATCTTTCATGCCGCTGACATTGAAGCCGCCGTCACTGAAGAAGCGGAATGTCCTGATGTTGCAGGCTCTGAGCTCTGAGAAGATCAGGTCGTAGTTATCCCAGAAGAGGTCTGGAAGCACGATTGTGTCGCCTTCGTTGAAGAAGAGAGTGGCAAGCATGCTCAGGCCATGTGTCAGACCGGCTGTCACAAGCGGACCGGAAACAAGCTTTCCTTCAAGAGAAGGATTTTTCTTCACCATCTCTTCCTTCCACACTGCCCTGAGGGCCTTGTCTCCGCCGCCCGGGGCGTAGTTGAAGATGTCGGAAGGCTTGAAAATTCCTTCCTTGAAGACTGACATGATGTCATCAAGATGCATCGGCTGACCCTTGCTGGTTGCAAGACCGACTGTAGCGTTATAGGTTCTGGCTTTCTGCTTTGCCTCATCGCTCTGGGCGACGATGCCTTTCGGGAAATAAAGTCTTCTTCCTGTTTCAGAAAGGAAGGCGGCTGCCACACTGGAATCAAGTGTCCTGTTGAGTTCAATGGCAAGTTCGTTCATAAAAAATCCTCCCTAATGGTGAGATAGACCCGGACAAGTGTCAGAAGTCAAAAGAGAGCTGACCTTCCGGCTGGCTTACTTTATCATTTTTTCCATCATCTTGTCTCAGCATGGAAATGAATTCATCCTCACTCACTATTCTCACGCCAAGGCTCTCTGCCTGGGCACGCTTTGATCCACCGCCCTTTCCGGCAAGCAGATGGGTTGTCTTTCCCGTCACTGATGACACAGTGCGGGCTCCTCTCTTCTCCAGTTCCTTCAATGCCAGAGTGCGCGGATTGAAATGCTCGAATGAACCGGTCACAGCCCATACCTGACCGGAGAATGTCTGTTCAAGACTGTTCTCCTCCTCATGGCTTTCGAACTGGAGTCCGGCCTCTCTCAGACGGCTTATGAGGGATCTCATATCCTCATCCTGCAGTGCCGCGATGATCAGAGTCGCAGTCTGAAGCCCGATCTGCCCGATTCTCGTGAACGCCTCGATATCATTCTCGTCACTTGCCTTCAAAAGACGGTCTATGTCCGTAAAGCCGCCTTTGACAAGAATCTCGGCTCCTTTAGTACCGACTTCCGGCAGACCAAGGGAAGCAAGAACCGTCACAAAAGGTCTCTTCTTCGATTCCTCCACAGCCTCCCGGAAAGACCTGACCATCTTCTCGCCATAGCCTTTCTCATCAAGAAGCCTGCTGAAATCGCAGGTGTAAAGGTCGCTTATATCACGTACAAGTCCCATGTCGTACAGCTTCTCGACAACCTTCGGGCCGATTGAATCCATGTCCATCTGGTCGCGGGACGTGAAATATGATATGCGGCCCTTGACCTGCTGGGGGCAGTTTCTGTCAGGGCAGAAGAGATGTGCACCCCTTTGAACGAGCCGTGCTCCGCAGGAAGGACAGAAGGGAGGAATTATGAAGGTCGTGTTCCCTTCCTCATTCTTCTCGAGAACCTCTTCCACGGCAGGAATGACATCGCCCCGCTTCACGACAGAGACAGTGTCACCCACCGCGAGTTCCAGCTCGTTTATATACTCCTGATTGTGAAGTGTCGCCCGTCTGACAACAGAGCCTCCCAGAGGAACGCTTTCCAGCTCTGCAACCGGCGTGATGCGTCCGGTACGTCCGACCTGGATGGTGACACCAAGAACTTTTGTAGTGGCCTGAGGAGACTCGAATTTGTATGCGATGGCCCAGCGGGGATGATGCTCCGTGTAGCCAAGAGCCTGTCTCACATCCAGCTCATTGACCTTGGTGACCATACCGTCGATTTCGTATTCGAGGTCCTTCCTTTCCGCCGTCACTTCTTCCAGATAGCTCCCGAGACCATCGAAGGCATACGCCTTTCCTTCAAGACCGGCCTTGGAAAGAAGTTCCCGGGACTTCTCCTGTGATGATGAGAACACTGCGATATGTGGATTGATTCTGAAGCCGAGGTTTTTCAGCCTGGCGAGTATGGACAGATGGTCTTCCGGTCTCTGGCTCTCATCCTCCCAGAATCCTTCGTAGACGAAGATTGTCAGGGGCACGGCTGCAGCCTCGCTGCTCTTCTGTCTTCTGACAGTACCTGCGGCAAGGTTTCTTGCATTTGCAGCCTCAGGATTCGCCTCTTTCAGTCTCTCGAAATCCTTTTTAGGCAGATACACCTCTCCTCTGACGGCGATTGAAACCGGCTCGCTGAGTCTTAGAGGCACTGCCTTTATTGTCCTAATATTAGCGCTGACATCGTTGCCGACATAGCCGTTGCCTCGAGTCAGGGCACGAACGAATTCTCCGTCCTGGTAATAGAGGACCATAGATATGCCGTCAATCTTCTCTTCCTCGACGAAGGAAAGGGAGCTTGACGCGCTCTTCATGGTCTTGTCCATCCAGGAGATGACCTCCTCGCTGCTGTAGGCCTTGTCCAGCGAGAGAACGGGTATGGTATGAGCGACCTCGGGAAAGTCACCGGAAAGATCGCTTCCAACCCTCTGGGTAGGGCTTGTGGCGCTCCTGTACTCCGGATGCTGGCTCTCGATACGGCTCAGCTCATCGAAAAGCCGGTCGTACTCCGTGTCGCTCATCACGGGCCGTCCGTCAACATAATAGGCTTTCTGAGCTTTCAGCAGCTCATCAGTCAGCTGGTCTACCCTTTCCTTAAGCTCCATAAATATTTCTGGCAGGGCACCGTCAGGCTTGTCCTGACGTGGGGAATGCCGGCCTCCTTGTTATAACATCCCCATTCGAGTGCCAGAGAAGGGTGAACTTCTTCCTCGGCACATCCGTTAAAGTCTTCGGAACGTCAAGAGGTTTGAGGCTGTACAATCCTCTCGTCTTCCTGGCGGTAACAATCATCTGTCTCCCGTCCTCGTGCTCTACGATGTCGTAACGGGCGATGCCCTTCACAAGCCTTGGTGCTTGGTTGCGTTTCAGCTTTCCGATTTTCGTGATGTTCTGCTTCATCACCTGGCGGTTATGGCAACGCACCTTCAGAATGTCGTATACGTTATCGGCCCTTTCCGCATTGAAATTCCCGGCGATGCAGAAGGCGTCATTGGTATGAGTCTTTTCAGCCTTCAGATTGTTTCTGTTCCAGTTCGTGACGTATCCGTAGGTTTGAATGACCGGGATATCAGGGTGGGTTTTCTTCAACCTGTCGAGAAGAAACCAGCGCATCGTGTTCATCGCTGTTGCTCCTTTGAAGCCTTTGTCCTCGGGAAAGGGGATGGCAAGCGGTCTCTTGCCGTTATGGTGGTTCTCATGGCATTTCTCGCAGAGCGTGATGAGGTTTGAGGGTCTGTCGGAACCGCCGTCATGGCGGTGGATGATGTGGTGCACCTCAAGATGATCATGAGAGCCACAACTCCAACAGGTGAAGTTGTCTCTTGCCTTTACATATGCCTTGACGTTGGCATAGGCAAGCTGTTCTCCTTCCTGGTAGCTCTTGCCTTCGATGTTCTCATCCTTGATTTTCTGGATATCGAAGGAAGCCGTCTCGACGACAATCTTCGAGACGGGCAGGATGGAGCAGATGTCGTTGATGGCGTTGACGTGAGACTTAATCTTGGTCTCCATCGTGGGAGTGAGCCAGCCGTCGGGCCTTCTCCTGTTATCGAAGCGTGGCTTGCGATAGCGGAGACGGTTTCTGCGTGTACGCCTCGACTGTCGACGTGCAGTCATAAGCTGAGGAACATCGTTACGCAACGTCATCTCGGCGCTGAAAAGCTCCTCTTTCTTTGTCGAAGCGGAAAGCCCCACATGCTTCGAACCGGCATCTACTCCGAGCGAGACAGGCTGCATACAGTGCGTCTCAGGCTCGTAGAGCAGTTGGATGGTGAAAGGGCATCTCTTCACGACCTTCGCCTGTTTCCTCTTCAGCAGCCACTTGACCTTGCCTTGGCGCTTTGTGGACATCAGCGGACGTCCGTCCTTGTCGATTACATAGACCATATGGTCTCCTCCTGGACCTCTTTCGAGGTAATGCCGGGATTCCTCCCGGTTGTGACGTATCTCTCACCACTGTCCCGAGCCGATGTTATCCGACGGTTTGATGCATACGGCACTGCTCCTACCTGTCAGAGCTGTTTAACCATGCACCGCAGTGTCCGGAGCTGGAACGACACCCCGGAGTGCCTATGTATTCGCCGGTAACGGAGTTCAGAGCCGAAGCTCTTCACTTGGGCTGATCAAGCAAGGCTCTTGCAAGCCTACGGGTTCATCCCGTCAGGTGCTTGATAAGTCACCCTGACATACTCATCCATGCTGCGTGCGACTTTCTTCGCGTAGTTCACAGCTTCGACGACAGTACGTGCACCAAGCACGACATCACCGGCAGCGAAGACTCCCGGATGAGTTGTCTCGCCCTTCTCGTCGGTAAGGAGAAGCCCGTTCTTGCTGGGCTTGAGGCCCTCTGTCGTGTCCACGAGCTTGCTCTTCGGGCCCTGGCTGATTGCAATGAAAGTCGTATCCGCCTCGAAAGGAATCTCCTCAGTACCCTCGCCTGTGATGTTTCCTTCCTCATCAACGACAGTCCTGACGAAAACCGGACCTGTTTTATCAATGCGGACAGGCTTGAGACAGTACTCGAACCTGGCCCCTTCAAGCATCGCATACTCAATCTCATCGCTGGATGCCTCGCTGACATTCCTTCTGGCGAAGATTGTCACCTCATGCTTGCCGGGGAAGCGGAGAATCGTGCGGGCGACATCCATGGCCGTGTTTCCGGCTCCGATGATGGCGACAGAGCGTCCGACATTGTAAGCGGACGGGTTGACCAGGAAGTCGATTGCGAAGTGGACATTGCCCAGACTCTCTCCATGAATGGAAAGCTTCTTCGGCCTCCAGACACCGGTTCCGATGAAGATGGCCTTGTAGCCATCCCTGAAAAGATCATCTATGACAAGGGCTCCTCCGATTGTCGTATTCGGCCTGATGTGGATACCCATGGCCATGAGCCTGTCACGGTAACGGTCCAGAATGGACTTGGGAAGACGGAACTCGGGAATACCGTAGCGCAGGACTCCGCCGATCTTGTCGCGGGAGTCGAATATCGTGACATCGTAGCCCATGCGCCGCATCTCTATTGCGATTGTTATTCCGGCCGGACCGGCTCCGATGACGGCAATCATGTGCCCGTTGTCAGGTTGCTTGTCAATCTCGACAGTATCAAGGCAGGTCTCACTGATGTAGTTCTCGATTGATGATATATGGATTCCCTGACCCTTGCGGGCAAGCACGCAGTGACCTTCGCACTGACGCTGATGGTCACACACGAGAGAACAGACGACAGAAAGCGGATTATTCTCGAAAAGCATCTTTCCCGCTTCCTTTATCCGGTTCTCCTTGAGCATCCTGATCATGACAGGAATCTGTGTTGAAATCGGACAGCCGGTCATGCACATCGGCTTCTTGCACTGCAGGCATCTGTCAGCTTCTTCAATGACATGTATCATAATCCGTGAAACCTCCTTGTTTGGTGATTAAAAAAATATCATAAAGGAGAGGATAATGCAAAACGGATACGCAATATTGTGAGCCTGAAAGGCCGATTCTCATTCGCAGAAAAGGGCCGCCCTGCTGGTGCTTCTCTAGTGAACTACTCTACCTTAGAAGGTGGAAGCTTCGCCCTTCAACGGTCCATGACAACCGAGATTGCCTTTTATGAAGGCGTTTTCAATTGCTCTGCGGATCTCAGGTGCGCTTGTTTCGGTGCGTCCCACACCTACTTTGTTTTCATAGAACCAGATTATGTTGCGTGCGGCATGGACATCCCTGTCCATCTCATCAGAACCAAAGTCACAACGATAGACCCTGTCCTTAAGGGAAAGACTGTTCAGCTTCCCGCAATGAGGACAGAATCTCGTACTCGGTACTGCCTTGTTGAGAACTACGACATCATCTCTCATTATCAGATCACTTTTCACTCTAGCCCCGTTCATGGCACTTTCCTTCAGGTCACTGTACTCGTCCAGCACCACGATTGTCCGTCTGTTCTGGGCGGCGATGAATGTGAAGGCATCCACCATAGTACGGAAAGCGGGCATGGACCGTATCCCGAAGGCCAGACCAACCGAATTTGAGAATTCCTCAAGATTGATTTCAAGTGCAACCTTATGGAATTCATGGCTTATGATTACAGCGTCCTGGATTTCTTCAAGCACTTCGCGGACAATCGACGTCTTGCCTATCCGCCTTCATCCATACAGCAGTATTGATGCCTTCTTTCCACTTGTCAGCTTTCCTTTCAGAAGCTCCTTTTCCTTTTCTCGTGCAATGAACATGGGGGAATCTTTCAACTAGTTGCAAAGCTACTAGATTTTTTTCTACCAGAATAACAACAACCTTAACAGCAAACTGGCAAGCCCCTGACCGACAGAAAAAGATTCTGATCTCAGGTCAGAAAAACAGTCGCACAGACAAGACAGACCTGATTCTGTGTGCGGCTATAAGGGAAATGATGAACTGATAGCGGCGATGAGTATCTATAAGAGAGGTCTTGATAAGATAAGACAAACTGGCTTTGTCAGTCATGAGGTGCAGTCAAACACCCCACGATGTAACGCCCCCTGCAAGAGAAATGAGGAAACTGCAGGAATTAAAGGCAGTAGGCCTGAGGCCGGGCAGTTACAAGCTGGCGTCCTTCAGAACGGCTGCAGTGTGGAAACAGGGATTTCTTTGTGTTAGACTTTGTCTTATGGCAGAACACATGCGAAACAGCCAGAACAAGAGCAACAAGTTCTATGGCACCATGATATCCAGCAGCAGGGCAGACGCCCGCATCACGGACATACACCTGCCGGATTTATCCGAGCGGTATTTCACGCTCAGGCGCAGTGACTTCGAGACAGATGCCGTCCTGAATGTCGCATCCGGTTTCATTCCTGTGCTCAGCGAGGACAAGATCATGTATGTCCATCAGCCAGTCATGGCGCTCTTCGGCCCCGACATTGAGTCAGTCGAGCTTCTTTCCCGGCAAATCAGTATTGAATACGAGGACCTGGAAGAGGAGAACCTGCTTTCAATTGATGAAGGAGAGAGCGAATCGCTGACTATCGGAACAGCTCAGGAAGTCACAGAGGACATGAGGAAGGTCACAAGCACCGTCCGCATCAGCCCTGTCAGCTACACAAATGACGCGAAACTCCGCTGCGAGTGCTGGCAGGAAGGTGAAAAGCTTCACATAGAGGTGCCGACACAGTGGCCCGCTCTTATCAGGAACAATGTCGCAAGGCTTCTCAGTGTTCCGGCTTCAAGCATTGTCGTCCACCAGATGCCATACCAGGACAGACATGACGAGTATGTGATTCCTCCTGCCATTCTTGCCGCGACAGGAGCCCTTGCGACTCTCAAGGCAGGTCTTCCTGTAGTGCTTGTCTCTCAGGCACAAAGCGCCACCCCGGAAATCGTAATCCAGCGCGAGACGATGTGCACCTCTGACGGCAAGCCCGTGAATGAGGAATGCACAGTCACCGCGAAACTCGGTGCTTTCAGCCTGGACGACAGGGAGTTCATCCGCCAGTGCATGCCGGGCCTGATTCCAAACTATCAGTTCAGCCACTTCCATGCGACAGTCACGACAATGCGCTCTTCCAGAATGCCCTGCCTTTTCAGCGGGTCATCAGGTTATGCTGACGCCCTGTTCTCAACGGAATACCATGCCAACGAAATCGCAGCCTCATTCGAGACTCCGCCCGGTCAGTGGAGAAGCTATGTGTCATCATTCAAACGTCCATTCACCGATTACATTCCTTCTGCGGATATCTCAAAACTTGCGCAAAACAGTGCATTGATTGCTGAAAAGAGCGACTTCAGCCGCAAATGGGCATCCTACTCCACACAAAGCGGAGACTTCTCGCTGCTTTCCTTCACCCGGGGCATCGCACTGGCCTCAGGGCTTTCAATCGCAGGAGTCTCGACCAGTCTTGCCAAGAAGGCTGACTCTCAGGCGAGAATCACACTGACTGAGAAAGGCAATGTCACGCTCCTGACAAGCTTCCCTCCAAGTGACGATTTCGACAATATCGTGCGCAAGACAGTCCTTCATGAGATGGATGAAGAAACGGAACGCGATGTCATCATTCTGGACAATGACGGAACTTCCATTGATTCCGGTCCTGACGTCCTCAGCCGCCAGTTCGGGCAGTTCCCTGGACAGCTTGCCATTGCCGCCGCGAAGCTCAATCAGGAGAAGGCCAATGCCGAGCTGCCGTATTCAATCGTGTTCAGCTGTGACGAGAGCCTGATGCCCTGCGAGTTCGAACCCAGAGGACTGGCAAGCATCATCATCGAACTGAGCGTAGACAATATGACCTTCAAGCCGGTCGTGCTTGAAGTCTGGGTCTGCGTGAGTTGCGGTGCCTTCATTTCTTCCAGAATGCTCAAAAGCACTGTCAGGCAGACTGTGATGTCAACCCTCTGTGACTGCGGAGCCTCATTCAGCGCATCACAGGAAAGGCCATTCAGGATGAACATCTTCACCGAGGAATGGAACAGCGGGTACATCACGGATATGACTCAGGCGCTCAGGGGTCTGACCAAGGCCGCCTTTGTCTCGGCTCTGAGACAGACACTGGCAAGCATTCCGGCAAGTCTGCCGGCAAGTGATTCTGTCGTTGAAGCCGCATACAGCAGGAGGGGTAAGGAAGCATGAGGATAGAACTGACTGTTGACGGAAAATACCTTGCGCTTTCCGTCTCAAGCGACAAGCCGCTGAACCTGCTTCTGCAGGAAGATCTGGAGACAAGAAGCCTCACGGACTGCTGCAACTGTGCCCATTGCGGCAAGTGCATCGTGCTGCTTGACGGCAAGGCTGTGCTTTCATGCCTTGTGCCTTCCTTCGAAGTCAGGGGCAGGAACGTCGTCACCTTCGACGGTTTTTCAAAGACAAGGGACTACAGGGACATAGAAAAAGCCTACTCCAGCATGCAGGCCTGGCCATGCGACGGCTGCTATGCTGCCCGCACGCTTCTCATTGAGAGCATCGTACGCCGTTATGAAAGCGGCAGCAGTGACCTGGACGAAGAGGAAGTCCTTCAGGAGGCCATGCTTGTCAGCTGTCCGTGCATGGACTATGACAGCTTCTTGAAGGTCGTGAAGGAAAGCCTTATGAACAGGAGGAAGAGAAAGAATGTACGCAGAGCTTAGGTCCCCGAACATCCACGAGCCGGAAAACCTCACCAGCTATACGAACATCATACAGGGTTATAAAGACACAGTCCCTTTCCTGTGGGCCGGCGGTACTGAAATCATGAGCGAGGAAGACTTCTACCCCGCAGACAGAGGCAGCCTTGAAGTCGTCTCCCTGACCCGCATCGAGGAGCTCCATCACTTCCTCAGGAACGACCGCTATGCGGAGTTCGGAGCCATGGTCCCGATTAATGACATCGCACAGGCAGGAAAGCTCGTTCTGCCGAGAATTCTGCTGGATACAATCAACAGCACGGCGACACGCACAGTGCGCGAGAGGATTACAATCGGAGGTTCTCTTTGCACAAAGCGCTTCAAGACATCGCTGTCTTCAACCCTGATGATTCTTGATGCCGCTGTCGAGCTGAGATATCTGAAAAAGAGGATGCATTCAAAATGGTTCCAGCTTTCGAGAATATATGACAAGAACGGCAGGCTCGAAATTCCTCAGGGAGCCCTCCTGAGCAAGGTCAGAATAGCGATACAGCAGTATGACTACCAGTACTTCAGAGCCGCAGGAAACCCCATGAGCGACCCTTCAGGAGCCTGCTCAATGGCCCTTGTCGCCCGTCTTGAACAGAGCGGGATTTCCTATGCACGCATCATCTTCACCCTCCCGGACAAAGGCTTCTGCTACAACAGGGAACTTGACAACCTCATCTCCGGCCTCCATCTTCCAGTGAGCATTTCCGCCTACAGCCAGCTTGAGGATTATGTTATGGAATACATCAAGAACAACCTCACCCAGCCTTCAGCACTTCAGGAAGCAAGGCTGAAGGGAATCTTCCATGACATGATAAAGGACATCAACGAGAAAGTTCTCTGTCTGACCGGCTGACGAAAGCACCTCTGTGCCGCTATAATGTCCCTTATGAGCGACACCACACAGCAGGTGCCCAGAAGCGGCTTCATCCACCTGCACAATCATACTGACTACTCTCTCCTGGACGGAGCGGCCCAGATTCCCGCATACATCGGCAAGTGCAAGGAATACGGCATGGACGCCATTGCCATCACGGATCATGGCAACATGTACGGAGCACTGAAATTCTACAAGGCCTGCCGCGCGGCAGGAATCAAGCCGATTATCGGAAGCGAGTTTTACATGAACCCGAAGGACAGAAGGGACCAGAGCCCCTTCTCTGAGGGACGCAACCACAACTATCATCTGATTCTTCTGGCGATGAATGATAACGGCTACCATCACCTGATGGAGCTGACAACCCTTGCCAATACTGAAGGCTTCTATTACAAGCCGCGTATTGATGATGAGATTCTCGCCGCCCACAGCGAGGACCTGATCTGCCTTTCCGCCTGTCTGGGTGGAGAAATCCTGCAGAATCTCCTCAAAGGCGATTACGAGGAGGCGAAATCAAGAGCCGCCTGGTTCAAGTCCGTTTTCGGGGACAGGTACTACATAGAACTGCAGAACCACGGGCTTGAGGAGCAGAAAAGGACAAATCCGCTGCTGATCAGAATCGCAAAGGAACTCGACATCCCGCTGGTGTGCACAAACGACATACACTACATCAACAGGGAAGACGCCAATGCGCATGACACACTGCTGTGCATCGGAACAAACACAAAGAAAAACGACGAAAAGCGCATGCGCTTTCCCAACGACAACTTCTACTTCAAGAGCGAAGAGGAAATGAGGGCCCTTTTCCCAGAGTGTCCTGAAGCCATCGACAACACGCGCGTCATCGCAGACAGGTGCAACCTCGAAGTGAACTTCCCCGGCCCTCTGCTTCCTGATTACGAGATTCCAGAAGGCTTCAAGGATACAGGGGAATACCTTGTCCATCTTGCCAACGAAGGCTGCATCAGACGCTATGGAGAAATTACGCCAGAACTGAGAAAGAGGCTTGACCATGAGCTCGACATCATCCTGAAGATGAAGTTCGACGGTTACTTCCTCATCGTCCGTGACTATATATACTGGGCAAAGACCCACGACATCCCGGTCGGTCCCGGACGAGGATCAGGAGCAGGAAGCCTTGTCGCCTACTGTGTGGATATCACGGATGTCGACCCGATAAAATACAGTCTTCTCTTCGAGCGCTTTTTGAACCCAGAACGTGTCTCCATGCCGGATTTCGACATCGACTTCTGCTTCGAACGCCGCGGCGAGGTCATACAGTACGTCACAGAGCACTACGGCAAGGACCGTGTCGGCCAGATCTGTACATTCGGAACCCTGAAGGCAAAGGCCGTCGTCAAGGATGTGGCCCGTGTCCTCGACATCCCCTTCGACGAGTCGACGGCAATCTGTAAATACATCCCGGATGAACCGAAGATGACAATAGCGAAGGCCATTGACCAGGAGCCGAAGCTGAAGGAAATCATAGACAGGGGCGGCATCTATGCCGAGCTCTTCGACACTGCCAGAAGGCTTGAAGGCGGAGCCCGCCACACCTCGCTGCACGCTGCGGGTGTCGTCATAGGAAAGACGGATCTCATAGACTATGTCCCGATTTCCTTCGATCCGAAGACAAAGTCCATCGCGACTCAGTACACAATGGATCAGATAGAGGAATGCGGACTTGTTAAAATGGACTTCCTGGGTCTCAAGACTCTCACCCTCATCAAGCACACGGTGGATCTCATTCACAAAAAAGATCCATCCTTCGACATAAACAAGATTGACGAGGAGGACAAGGCGACCTTCGAGATGCTCAAGCGCGGAGACTCGGCCTGCGTCTTCCAGTTTGAATCAGGAGGAATGCAGAAAGTCCTCAAAGACGCGCAGCCTGAGTCAATCGAAGACCTTGTCGCCTTGAACGCACTCTACCGTCCGGGCCCGATGCAGTACATCGACCGCTTCGTCGCATGCAAGAACGGCCGTCAGCCGATTGAGTACGCCGATCCTGAACTCGAGCCAGTGCTTAAGACCACATACGGAGTCATCGTCTATCAGGAGCAGGTCATGCAGGTCGCCCAGATCATTGCAGGTTACACTCTCGGACAGGCCGATATCCTCAGACGTATCATGGGAAAGAAGAAGGTCGAGAAGCTCGCAGAGGAGAAGGTGAAGTTCATCGAGGGCGCGACAAAGCTCGGACGCGATCCGAAGCATGCTTCTGACATCTTCGAGATGCTTGAGCCTTTTGCCCAGTATGGCTTCAACAAGTCACATGCCGTGGCCTACTCCGTTGTCGCCTACCAGACCGCCTACCTCAAGGCGAACTACCCCAGCGAATTCCTTGCGGCGAACCTCACAAACGAGATGACCAATCCTGACAAGTTCAAGGACTACCTTGCGCTTGCAGACAGCATGGGCATAAAAATACTGCCTCCTTCCATTAACGACTCCGACATGCACTTCAACGTCGTTGACAACGATATTGTCTACGGTCTTGCGGGAATAAAGAATGTCGGAGAGAACATCACAAAGCTCATTGTCGAGGAGCGCGAGAAAAACGGTAAATACACAAGCTTCATGGACTTCCTTTCCCGTCAGGGTGACGGGGTTGCCAACTCAAGAGTGCTTGAGGCCCTGATAAAATCAGGATGCTTCGACTGTCTCGGGGAAGACAGGGCGACTCTTATGGCGAACCTCGAGGACGCGATTGCCTTCGACAAGGGAAACAGGGAGGCAACCGCCTATGGCCAGATTTCCCTCTTCGGGGATGATGTCATGCTCTCAGAGTTCACCTTCCGCCCTGCAGAACCCTGGTCAAGAAGAGAAGTTCTGGATATGGAGAAAGAGCTCATCGGACGCTATGTCTCCGGCCATCCGCTTGAAGAGTACAGGGAAGACATCGAGCGCTGCGTCTGGGTCGATATCTCAAAGCCTGACGAGCTTCCCCTCGGACGCGACATCAGCCTCATCTGCCAGGTCAGCTCGCTGAAGGTCATAAGGACAAAACGCGGAACGAAGATGGCGGCGATGACGCTGACAAACTACCAGGGCTCAATCGAAGCAGTCATCTTCCCTAAGGATTACGAGAGGAATGAGGACAGAATCGCAGATGACGGTATCTATGGCTTTATCGGCCGCTTCGACAGGCGGCAGGACAGAGGAGAGGTGCAGTTCGTCATCTCCCAGGTCTGCCTTCCCAAAGAGCTTCCCAGCGAGGCGATAAGAAGGATAAAGCTGTCGCTTGACTCCACGCTGCTTGCCTCCAGCCGGGCTGACGAGTATCTTGATGAAGTGGTGACGTTCCTCATCGACCACAGCGGTCAGCTTCCTGTCACGCTGTTCATTGACGATGACGAGAGCGTCTATGTGAAATCCGCGTTCAGCATAGCCTTCCATAAAGGCATCAGAGAAGAGCTCAAGGAGCTTGCACTCGTGAAGAACGCATACCTTGCTTAAGGGAGAGTGACGATGTTGACACAGCTGGCAGCCTTTCTTTCACGACTCATAAGTCTGTATTCCTTCTTCATCTGGCTCAGAATCATCATGAGCTGGTTCAACCCGTATCCGAGACAGGGATCCATAAGCTGGTACTTCTCGAGGATGGTCGATCCATACCTGAACCTCTTCCGCTCACGCCGCTTCATCATCGGCTACTTCGACTTCTCCCCTCTTTTTGCCATAGCGCTTCTTTCTGTGGCACAGTCCCTTCTTGAAGTCTTCGCTGCGACCGGCTACATGAGCCTTTCTTTAGTAATCATCTACCTGCTTCAGGCTTTCTGGAGCTATGGGCTGTCAGTGCTTCTTATCATACTCATAATCCTGCTGGCAATCAGAACAATAGCCTCATTCACCCATTCACCTGGCTTAAGTCGCATGAATGGCGTCACAGAGAACATCATAAGAAGAGTCCAGATGCTTTTCTTCCCGCACAGGATCGCAAAGGAAAGCACCCTTGCCATCATCGCGCTGGTCATTGCTGTACTTGCCTATTTCGCCTGCCGCTATCTGATCATCTTGCTGATGAACCTGGCATTCAGAATCCCTCTATGAGGAGGGGCAGATGTTTATCAGGGACCTGACATTCTCCATCACCAAGATAAAGGGAATCGGCAAGGTGAGCGCGCTCGACTTCGCGACGCTCGGTGTCGAATGCGCCAGCGACCTTGTGACATTATTTCCCCGGACCTACGACGACAGGACTGTGATGACAAGCCTTGCGGATCTTCCACCGGAAGGCGGGACTGTAAACACGGCAGTGGCAATACTCGAGCACAGCCACTACATGTCACGCTCAAACCGCGTTCTGAAAATAACATGCAGGGACCTCAACAGCGGCAGAAACCTCTATCTTCACTGTTTCGGCAGGGCCTTCATGGAGAATGCCTACCCGGTCGGCACCAGCTGGTTCATCAACGCCACTGTCACCAGGGCGAAAGGAGGCTACAACGCCTCTGCCTTCACTCTGGGCTCCAGCGAGGAAAGTGTCGGCATAGGACGTATCCTGCCCATCTACCCGCTTTCCGGTTCTCTCACCCAGAAAACCGTGAGAAAGGCTGTGGATACAATCCTCTCAAACACCTACATCCGCTTCGACGACGAGCTTCCTGAATACCTGATGAAAAAACACGGTCTGATGCATACAGACGAAGCCATCCGTCAGATTCATCATCCATCGGACCGCCATAGCCTTGAACGAGCACGCCGGAGCCTTGCATACAGTGAGCTTTTCTACATGGAAATGTCGATGATGAGGGGCAGGAAGACGACACAGAAACCGGCAGAGAGCCCAAAGGCCTCTCCTCTTGAGAAGAAGCTTCTTGCTTCCCTTCCATTCTCTCTGACAGCTGACCAGAACAAGTGTCTTGATGAAATCAGGAGGGACCTTGACTGGGGGCATATGAACAGACTGCTTCAGGGAGATGTGGGATCAGGAAAGACCCTTGTCGCCTGGATTGCAGCCCTTCATGAGATTGCAAAAGGAGGTCAGGTGGCCTTCATGGCACCGACTGAGCTGCTTGCACGCCAGCATGCGGAAAACGCATCCGCCCTGCTCTCTCCCCTTGGTGTGAATGTCGCCTTTCTCACGGGGGATGTGAAAGGAAAGAACCGCGGCTATCTGCTCACGGCATTGAAAAAAGGAGATGTGGATCTGGCAATCGGCACCCATGCTCTATTTTCCAGAGATGTGAGTTTCCGCAATCTCTCTCTTGTCATCATAGACGAGCAGCACCGCTTCGGTGTCGAGCAGAGGGATGAGCTGATGAAAAAGGGAACGAAGGTCCACACTCTGATGATGAGTGCCACTCCTATCCCGCGCACCCTTGCGATGACGGTCTTCGGCTCCATGGACATCTCCACGATTTACACAATGCCGGCCGGTCGCAAGAAAATCATCACACACATAGTCGATGAGAAAAACAGAGAGAGAATGTACGCATCCATCGCGGTTGAATTCAGCCGGGGCCATCAGGCCTACTTCGTCTATCCGCGAATCGACGATGAAGGAGACAGCGACCTGAAGGATGTGACCTCGATGTACACCTTCCTGAAAGAAAAATACCCCGACATTCCCTCTGCCTTGATACACTCGCGTCTGGACGAGGAAGAGAAAATCAGGATTCTTGATGACTTCCGTCAGAAGAAGCTCATGTATCTTGTCTCGACATCCGTCGTTGAAGTTGGTATCGACATCCCTGATGCCACATGCATGGTCATCGAGCATGCTGAGAGATTCGGGCTTGCAGCCCTGCACCAGCTGCGCGGCCGTGTGGGAAGAAGCAGTCTACAGAGCTGGTGCTTCCTTGTATACTACGGCAACCCCACTCAGGAGGCAGTCTCCAGGCTCAAAGTCATGAGAGAGTCCAATGACGGATTCACAATCGCTGAGACCGATTTGAAAATAAGAGGCCCCGGAGAGTTCATTGGCAGCAGACAGTCAGGATTCCTCAGGCTGAAAATCGCATCACTTACAGACGACGTGGAACTGATGGCTGAAGCAAGAGAGGATGCGGAAGGATTACTTGCCGATGATCCGGGACTCATCAAAGCCTCTAACTGCATGATCCGGCAACTGCTGGAAGGCAGTGTCCAGCCCTCCTGACTGGGTCTCAGTCAACGTTTTCCATCAGACTCTCACAATCCACACAAAGAGCTGAGGCAAGGGCCAGAACTGTCTCTGCTTTAGCCTTATTTATCAGCCGCTCCCGCTGTTCATACTGCTGGATTGTGCGTACAGGGACAGCAGACTGCCTTGCAAGCGCGGACTGCGAAAGGCCCATACGCAGTCTTCTGTTCTTCAGTCTGGTCTCTTTTCTGCAGACAGAATCCAGGTACCCGGTAATCTGGCAGATGTCCATTTCATGATATGGGCTGTACAATTCCATTAAGGCAGAAGGCTTCACCAGATAATCGATTTCATCAAAGCTCAGGGCACTCCACCACTGATAGTAGGCAAGAACCCATCCTGTCCAGAAAACCGGGCTTTTTCCAAATCTTATCCGTGGCTCTCTGGCTGCATCATCCAGACCAACTTCGTGCAACACTTCTTGAGCCAGCTCTACCCCTGACTTACCTGCAAGATACCTGCAGTCTCCTTTAGAAAAAGCATCAGCGATTCCACTTGCAATGAAAAAAGAAAAGAACTCATCAACAGAGAAAGACAAATCGTGAGCAGCATAATCAAACATGGAAGCAAGATTCTGCTGGGCAAGTGAAAGATAAATCTCATTGTATGCGCGGATCATCTTTTTTAATCTCCTGTCTGATTATATCAGTAACGTACAAATCATCCTTTTCAAAGACAAATCTCTCATCGTACAGATAGCTTTCTCTGGCCTCCTGATCTCTTTTCATCCTCTTCTTGTAATACTCTTTTGCAGATGTTCTGATGACATCTTCGAAAATGATTCTCGAGAAAGCCTTCTTGCTTTTCAGCACATACTGCATTCCCAGATTTCCGAATGTCATCGCTTTTTTGAGACTTTGCAAAGACAAAGCACCATTGATGAAGTCATTTGCATATGCAAAATAGCTGTCATCTGCCCTCCAGCCATAGATTACATCAGCGGTTTCATAATCAGGCATGAAGTTATCCCTCAGATATGCGGAAGCTGAAGCAGCAAGGGAACCTTTCACTGAAAAAGTTCTGTTTTCCAGAAGTACTGTCAACCAGACAAGAGCCGGTTCTCTGGACAAATCCAGCACATCCAGACCAGTAGCATCAAAGGAATATATGTTGACAAAGCCATCCTTAACCGGGTTTCTTGCAGACCACTCCTTCGCAAGCTCAAGATCAAGAGTACAGTAAAACCCAGAACCATAATCATTGTTTTTCCTGCCATACCCGTACAATGGCTCACGTACCGTGTGCTCTGAACCATGATATATTGTCAAAAGATGTTTCATACAAGCATTATACTCCTGCAGGAGTACAGTAACAAGAAAAAATCTCTTCCCATTCCTCTCAAAAAGGGAGGCAGTGCACAAAATAGTTAATTTCAACTATTATTGACTGCATGAGAATAACAGGCGGTCAGTATGTGAGAAGGAATATCATCTGCCCTCCGGGAATCATACGCCCGGCGATGGACAGGATGCGGGAGAGTCTTTTCTCTATTCTCGGTCCACTTGACGGCATGTCTTTTCTGGATCTCTTCTCCGGTTCCGGCTGTGTCGCAATAGAAGCGGCAAGCAGAGGAGCTAGTCCCATCCACCTTGTGGAGGGGGACAGAGGAAAGAAGGAGACCATTGAGAAGAATCTCTCCTTCGTGCATGAGGAAAAGCATCTTTTCATTATGGATGTCTGGCGCTATATCGCATCATGCATGACACAATACGACGTCATCTATGCAGACCCTCCGTTCAGAATGGAAGAGAAAGTGGCGCTTGCCGAGAAGACAGACAGCCACGGGCTGCTGAAAGACGGCGGACTCTTCATCATCCATTTCCCAGAGGAGGAAGATTCCCTCTGGCCTGAGAGAATCGGATCACTGGCCCTCTCTGACCGGAGAAAATACGGACGCTCGATTCTCAGATTCTACACAAAAAAAGGACAGGAATAATGTTCACAATAAGAGAGGACAACAAGGCTGAGCTGAGCTACAGCCTGACTTGCAGTGACGTGGATGCCCATTCCCATACAAGACTGAGCACTTATGAGAGTCTGGTGCAGGAAGCTGCAGGCCTTCATGCGACAAAGAGAGGAATCGGAATCTATGACCTGCAGAAGGTCAACAGAACCTGGGTCATAGCCCGCAGCAGGATGGTCATCCATCACTACAGTCTCTGGCCACAGGATCTTGCGGTCACGACCTGGGCTCAGGATTCAGGCGGTTTCAACTGCCCAAGACATGTTGAGGCAGCTGACAGCAATGGAACAAAGCTCTTTGACTGCGAGACAAAGTGGGCCATCATCGATTTCTCTACAGGACGCCCGGTGAAGGCATCAACAATTCTTGAAGCTCTCAAGACTCCTGCAAAAGAAGAACAGGGAGAATCGAAGCTGCCTTCCCTTGTAGAAGAGGATGCACGCTGTGGCACCATGCTTGCCAGATACACTCCTCAGATACGCTATCTCGACACAGACCTGAACAGACATGTCAACAATCTGACCTACATCAACTGGTGCCTTGAGGCCCTCAGCGATGAAATCAGGGATGAATACAAGGTCTCCCTTGTGGATGCCCACTGGATAAAGCAGTGCTACAGGCACGACAGTCTGAGCATCGAGGCAAGGACTTCCACAAGCAGCCTCATGGAGGAAGAAAAGCCTGAAATCTGGTTTGACATTTTCCGCAATGAGGAAGATGGAAGCAGGACCAGAGTCTTTGAAGCCTTCACGGAGTGGACCAGAAGAAAGCTCATCTGCGATTAATACAAATTTCGCATATGTGAAAAATATTTTTGTTGATAATTCCAATCTCCGGATACTAGAATTTTCTCAGATACTAAAAGGAGGACTTCTATGTCTGGAATTGGTCTTATCATTTCCTTCATCATCGCAATTGTTGTGATGATTGTCGCAATCAGCAAGTTCAAGGTCCACCCCTTCATTGCCCTGATGGGAATCTCACTCCTGCTGGCAATTGTAGTCGGAATCCCGCTTGCAAACATTCCTAACATGATTGGAGCCGGCTTCTCCGGAACCTTCAGCAGCATCGGTATCGTCATCATTCTCGGTGCTCTTGTCGGTACAATCCTCGAGAAGACAGGCGGTGCGCTGAAGCTCGCCGAAATGGTTGTCCGTCTTGTCGGAAAGAAGCATCCGGACCTTGCAGTCGAGCTCATGGGCTGGGTTGTTTCAATCCCGGTTTTCTGTGACTCAGGCTTCGTTATCCTGGATCCGATCAGAAGAGCACTGCAGAAGAGAACAGGTTATTCATCCGTCGCTCTCACAATCGCCCTTTCCGCAGGTCTTTACACTTCCCACGTCTTCATCCCGCCAACACCGGGTCCGATTGCAGCCGCAAGCTCACTCGGAGTCGGAGACCACCTTCTGATGGTCATGGGCGTCGGTGCTCTCGTTTCAATCCCCTGTCTCATCGCCGCTTATTTCTATGCAAAATACATCGGCAAGAAAGTAAAGACAGAAGAAGATGCAAATGATGTCAGCCAGGAAGAGTATCAGAAGCTTCTTGACAGCTTCGGAACACTGCCCAACGGATTCTGGGCTCTTGCTCCTATCATCCTTCCGATTATCGCAATGGCTCTCGGTTCAATTTCCTCAATGGCCGGATGGACAGGTCCTTTCGCAACTCTGTGCACATTCATCGGTACCCCGATTATCGCACTTGCAATCGGAACACTCTTCGGTGTCATCCTGCTTGCTATGAGAAAGCAGATGAGCGAGTTCTACTCAATCGTTGACGACACGCTCAAGACAGTCGGCCCGATTCTCTTCATCACAGCCGCTGGCGGCGTTCTCGGAAAGGTCATTTCCGAAGCCGGTTTCGTCGGCTACATGCAGGAGCATGCCGCAGTTCTGTCTGTTATCGGAATCTTCTTCCCGTTCATCGTCTCTGCAATCCTCAAGACTGCTCAGGGTTCTTCCACTGTTGCCCTCACGACAACTGCAGGCATCATGGGCATGATTACAGACCCGGGTTCAATGATGAGTCTTCTCGGCCTCACAACACCGATGGCAGGTACCCTCACAGTCATGGCTATCGCAGCCGGTGCTATGACAGTCTCCCACGCAAACGACTCCTACTTCTGGGTTGTCACGAAGTTCGGTCACATCAAGATGGAAGACGGTTACAAGACACAGTCTGCAATGACAGGTATCATGGGCGTTGTCGGCATGATCTTCGTCTGGATTCTCTCTCTCTTCCTGATCTGATGAGGTAAAGGATGAAGAAAGCGGTCCTGATACCAGATTCCTTTAAAGGAACAATGTCCAGTGCACAAATCATTTCCATCATGAAGGAAAGGATTGAGCACTATCATCCACAGTGCAAAATCATCGCAGTGCCAGTCGCTGACGGCGGAGAAGGAAGCGTCGATTCCTTCCTTGCCGCACTGCCCGGCAAAAAGGTGAGCGTACGCACAAAAGACTCCTGGATGAATGACATCGACTCTTTCTATGGTCTTCTCGATGACGGCACCGCCGTCGTCGAGATGGCGGCCAGTGCCGGACTGCCTCAGGTCGGTGACAGGAAGGATCCTTCCCGCACCACGACTTACGGTGTCGGCCAGCTGATTCTCGATGCAGCAAGAAAGGGCGCGAAAAAGCTTGTCATCGGTCTGGGCGGAAGCTCGACAAACGATGCCGGATGCGGTGCTGCCGCAGCCTGTGGAGTCACGTTCTACGACAAGGATGGAAACAGCTTCATCCCGGTAGGCGGCACACTGGACAAGATTGAACGCATTGACCTCAGCACGATGGATGAAAGCGTTAAAAAGCTGCCTGTCACGGCAATGTGTGACATCGACAACCCCTTCTGGGGTCCCACCGGAGCCGCTGCAATCTTCGGTCCGCAGAAAGGTGCGGATCCAGAGATGGTGGCATCCCTTGACGGGAAGATGAAATACCTTGCATCCCTCATTGACAGCCAGCTCGGCGTTGATGTGCAGGCCATCCCCGGAAGCGGAGCCGCAGGCGGAATGGGAGGAGGCATGAGAGCCTTCTTCGGCGCCCGTCTGCAGATGGGTATTGACACCGTTCTTGAGACTGTCGGTTTCTCCTCTCTGATTGCCGATGCAGATATCATCTTCACCGGAGAGGGAAAAATCGACACACAGTCGTTGAGAGGAAAGGTCGTCATCGGCGTGGCCCGTGCAGCAAAGAAGCAGAACGTGCCGGTTGTCGCAGTTGTCGGAGACATCGGTGACGATATCGATGCAGCCTATGACGAAGGCGTGAGCGGAATCTTCTCCATCAACAGGGTTGCCGTACCTTATAAGGAAGCCAGGACAAGAGCACAAAGCGACATGCGCCTTACAATGGACAACATACTGCGCTTCATGCAAATCCTTTAAAGCTTCCTGAAAGCATTAGCGGACCGTCGCGGCAAACGCGGCGGTCTTCTCTTTTCTTGCGGATTTCTGAAAAAACAATTGCTGAATATTGACTTTGTCAGATTCGTTTTCAGACAAAAAAAGATTCTTCAGAAATGAAAACCCTGAATATGTCTGCCGGTAAAACAGATCAATAATGAGGAGGACGGCGGGATGGTCTGTCTGGAGTTCCTGCTTCCTCAATGAGATTCTGAAGCTTCTGTGTAAGTTTCTCCACGCTCAGACTCAGGGCATCTATTTCCTTCTGCTGGTTCACGACAACAGAGTTCAGCTCATCAAGTGAAGCTTCAAGATAACTGACCTTTATTTCAAGATTCTCGATTTCTTCATTCATGAATAGGAATTTTAGTCTGCATTCTGGCACAAATGCAACATTTTCTTGCCAGAGAGGACCTGTATGCTATAATTTTGTTGCAAGTCGTTGCATCGTTTGGAGATTTTGCGCATGAAGGGAGAAAGAGTCGCACAGCTTGAACTGCTGTTAAGAAGCCATCCGGAGGGACTGAGACGGGCGGAAATCGCACGCCGTCTGGGTGTCCACCGTTCCACCATCTCACGCTATGTTGAAGACCTTTCAAAGCACATTGACATTTATGAGGAAAACAATCTCATAAAAATCAGGCAGAGAGACGACGATGAGAACATCGCACTGTCTGTCTATGAGAGCATCGCATTCAACATGAGTGCTGAAATCCTGGCCTCAAACACGGAAATACAGACCCCGCACCTTGCTTCAGGACTCAGGAAGATTGCAATGAACATGCACAGCTATGCTCCAAAGGTAAGCGAGAACATACTTCAGGTCGCAGACAGAATCGATCAGGAGATGCAGAAGAACAAGGAGAAGAACTCCCATTTCAACAAAATCCTTGAAGTGCTCATAGATGCCTGGGTCACAGGACGTATCGTCCGCCTGACGACGAAGGAAGAAGGAAAGGAGGAAATCGAACTTGCCCCCTACTTCATCGGCTTCAGGGAAGAAGAAAACCAGGACAGAAAGCCCATTACAGTCACAGGACGCCTCAGACACACGAAAGATATCATCACGCTGGACATATCAAGTGTGACAGAGGCTGTTCTTCTGAATGAGACCTATACGATTCCTGACAACCTGAAGCCTTTCAGGATGAGTCATGAAACAGAAGAAAGCTACGACGCCATTGACATGATTCCCCTGACACTGGAGCTTCAGGAGAAGTCGGCTCTCAACTCTTTTGGAAACATCATCCATACGGATTTCACCATTCATCAGACTGAAGACGGAAGACTGCAGTGCACTTTCAAGGCAGAAAACTCGATTGAGCTGATGATGAAACTCTTCCAGTGCGGATCTTCCGTGAAGATTCTGGAGCCGGAAGGCTACAGGAAGAAATTCATCAGCTACATGGAATCAATTCTCATTCTGTACCGATGAAGAAAAATTCATTCTCCCGTCTGGCGGAACACTTCATGGCAAAAGCGGCCTGAGCCGCGCCGTATTCTGCATTCCTGTGTTTTCTTGCTCCGCAGGGGCAGGCTTTGATGCAGGCACCGCAGGAGATGCACAAATCTTCCAGACATGTTTGAGGACTGTCCTGACTGATTGCTCCAACAGGACATACAGAGACACATTTCATGCAGTGCGTGCACTGCCCGTCTGCAGCTGGATGGAAGGCTGCGCCCTTAAACGAGTGGCTGTCCGCATTTCTGTCTCCAGGAAGGCTTATCTTCTGTGTGCTTGTCAGGCACCGGGATGCACGGAAGGCAAACTCCTCAGACTGAAGAAGGTCATTGCCATCTGGTCTTCCCTGAGCGACAGAAGGGAAAATCGAGTGCTCTGCCACAAGGGCCGCTGCCGCCTTGACAGCAAAGCCCCTCTCCTCCAGAAGACATTGCATCTGCACAAGGGCATTGTCATAGTGCCGGTTGCCGTAGACGGCAAGAATCAGCGCAGGAGTGGATTGCCCTTTAAGCAGAGCAATACTGTCTCGGCAGACAGACGGAATGAAACCGCCATACACGGGACAGGCAAATATGAGAAGGTCTTTTTCTGACAGGGAAAGAGGAACACGATCTTCCTTTCTCAACCAGTTGAGAACTTTTTGGGAACCAAGAACCTTCCCCACAGCCTCGCAGTAGCGCATTGTCGTACCACGGGCTGAAAAACAGACACTGACGACCATCTCTCACATCTTCATGAAGGAATTGAGGCTTGAGTCACTTCCGACAAGAATCAGCTCATCGTCCTTCTCAAAAACCAGATCCGGAGTTATATCAGCAATAATCTTGTCATTGCGGTTGACTGCGATGATGTTGATGCCGTACTTCCTTCTCAGGTTTGACTCGACAACAGTCTGTCCGACCAGACGGGCGGGAAGAGCGACCTGTATGATTGAATAGCCGCTGCCGACCGAGAAGAAGTCGACAATCATGCGGTCCTTGAGCGTCCTTGCAATACGATGAGCGGTATCGACTTCAGGGAAGATGACTTCAGCTCCGATCATCCTGAGAATCTGGGCATGCTCCTCGCTGTTGGCCTTTGCGATGACGCGGGGGACTTTCAGCTCAATGCAGTGCAGGCTGGCAAGAAGGCTTGCCTCAATGTTCTTTCCGATTCCGATGATGGCAACCTCACAGCGGTCAATTCCGGCTTCAATCAGACTGTCCTTTGTAATCTGGTGAATGACATACACATTGTCAGTGAAGTCTGAGATGAGACCGAGCCTTTCCTCATCGACATCGATTACGATAACGTCCTCTCCTGTGTCTATGAGGCTCTTTGCAAGGGCCAGTCCGAAACGTCCAAGCCCGATGATTCCGTATTTTGCATTCTTTGACATAAAACCTTATCTCCTAACCTATGTTCATATTCTCTTCAAGATAATTGACTTTCTCTCTTTTTCTGTCGACAAGCCCGGCTATAGTGAGCGGGCCGACACGGCCGACAAACATCAGGACAATCAGGACAGCACGGCTTGCGACAGTAAGTGTTGGCGTGAGCGAGCAGCTCAGACCGACTGTGGCAAAAGCGCTGACAACCTCATAGATGAGGAAAAGCGGATTCACGTCCTCCTCCAGGCCCATCAGGACAAGAGAGCATATGCAGACAATCAGGACGGAAATGATGAAGACCGCAAAGGCCTTGTTCACTGACTGCGGACTGATTCTGCGCTTGAATGCGACAGGATTGCTTCTCCTGATGACAGAGATGAATGTAAGCATGATTGTGAAGAACGTCGTCGTCTTGATACCGCCGCCGGTGGATCCCGGAGAGGCACCGATGAACATCAGCAATGCTGTGAGAAAGAGCACGTAGTGGCTCTGCTGCACCTGAGGCACGGACTCAAAGCCCGCAGTACGTGCCGTGACGCTCTGGAAGAAGCTGTTCAGGAGGTCAATGTCTCCGGTGAGCCAGAAGCCAAGCGTTCCAATGACAATAAGAAAGAGAGTTGTCACCAGTACCGCCTTTGTCTGGATCGAGAACTTTCTGACCCTGCTGTCTATCAGGTCGGCGTATACAAGGAAGCCAAGACCGCCGAAGACAATCAGCATTCCGACGGTGACAAGCACTCCGGCATTGTCATTGAAGCCGATCATCGATGTGCCGAATGTGTCAAAACCGGCATTGTTGAAAGCAGAAACTGAAGTGAATGCGGCGTGTCCGAGTGTTGCCAGAGCACCATCGACATATGGTGAGTAGAAGATGAACAGCAGCAGCGTTCCCAGAGCCTCGAATATGAAAGTGATGCTCATCGTCACCTTCACAAGGTTCTTCCAGTTCTTCGTGGCAACTCCATAGCTTTCAACAATCAGGTCGCGGGAAGCACGCCGCCTGAGAAAGATAAGGAATGCGGCGGCAAAGGTTGCAAACGAAAGCCCTCCCACCTGCACAAGCAGTGCGATGAAGAAAAAGCCGCAGGGAGTGAACACATCGGCAAGAATTACTGGAGTGAGTCCGGTGACACATACAGCGCTGGTTGCCACGAAAAGGGAATCAAACCAGCTGAGTGCAGCGCCCTCCTGAATTGAGAGAGGAAGTTTCAGCAGCACGGTTCCTGCCAGTATGACTCCCATGAAGCTCACGAGAATCTTGAAAGGAGCACCAGAGACTGTCTTCCTCAGTTTTGCGAATCTAGTCATAAAACACCTGGAAAGAGGAAGCCCTCATTCCGGAGGAGAATGATATCAGGAGAGGAAACAGTCTGCAATGAAATGAAGTGGCGTTGAAAAAAAAGTTCCATTTAAGAAGAAAACAATACATATGGTTTTGCTCTTTCTGCCTCTCTTTTGATATCCGCCTCACTGCAGGCTGCTTCTTTTCTGCCCTTACAGACAAGAAGAGGGGCAGCATGACACTGTCCCCTCCCAAAGCGTTGCGCGGCGCCTCAGCCTTTGAGTCCGCTTGATGCGACACCTTCAACGAAGTATTTCTGCAATGAGAGGAACACTGCGATGACAGGTATCATGGTGACGACGCTTCCCGCCATGATCAGACCGTATTCCGATGAATACTGTCCGATAAAGCTTCTCAGTCCGAGCTGAATCGTCTTCAGGTTGTCCCTGGTCAAATAGATGTAAGGTCCAAGGAAGTCGTTCCAGGTGTTGACGAATGTGAAGATGGTCAGCGTGGAAAGAGATGGCTTGGCAAGAGGAAGCATGATCTTTGCCCAGATGCCGTATTCTGTCATCCCGTCGATTCTCGCGGCCTCACACAGCTCTGTCGGAATACCTTCATAGAACTGTTTCATCATGAAGACACCGAAGGCGCTGAAAGCCTGCAGGATGATGATTGCAAGATGGGTGTTGTTCAGCCCCATGCTCCTGAGCATCATGAACTGCGGAACCATGTAAGCCTGCCATGGCACGGCGATTGTCGCGATATATCCAAGAAAGAGGATATTTCTTCCCTTGAAATTGAGCTTTGCGAACGCATAAGCCGCAAAGGAAGAGGTAAACAGCTGCAGCAGCGTGACAATGATTGTCAGCTTCACCGTGTTCAGGATGTATGTCAGAAGCGGAATCTGAGTCCAGATCTTGCTGTAGTTTGACCACTCCGGAGAAGCAGGAATCCACTGAATCGGGAATGTGAAGACATCCCTGTCCTGCTTGAGGGAGGCGGAAATCATCCAGAGGAACGGCAGCAGCATCACAGCTGCCGTGACAATGAGAAACACGTAAATGAGGACTTTCAGAACTTTCTGTCCTGTAGATTGTATCATCATAGCCTGTTACCTCCTCAATCCTTCTCCAGACGGAACTGGACGATGGTCACAACGAGAACAATCGCAAACAGGACGAGGGCTTCGGCAGATGCGACACCCAGTCTCCAGTAGCGGAATGCACTGTTGTAGATTTCGTATACGAGAACTGTCGTGGCCTCACTGAGAGCACCGGAACCGGCGCCGGCGAGCATGTAGACAATGTCGTAGACCTTGAAGCACTGGATTGTGAGCATAATCAGGATGAAGAATGTTGTGTTCTTCAGCTGAGGAAGCGTGACATACCAGAACTTCTGCCAGGTGTTCACACCGTCAATCGAAGCAGCCTCATAAAGCTCGCTGTTGATTCCCTGCAGTCCTGCAAGATAGATGACCATGTAATAGCCCATGTACTTCCATACTGAGAACAGTATGATGGTGAACATGGCCCAGTCATTGTCAGCAATCCAGCGTGGCGGGTTTTCAACGCCAAGACGCATGAGAATCTCATTGATCGGGCCCATTGACGGGTTGAAGAGCATGTTCCATACGGCCGTGATTGCAACCAGGGAGCCGACATACGGGAAGAAGGATACAGTCCTGAAGAAGTTCCTTCCCTTGATTTTCTGGTTGAGGATTATTGACAGGAACAGGGACACGACAAGTGTCAGAGGAACTGTCCCGATTGTATAGATGAACGTGTTCTTCAAAGAAGCGAGGAACATCTCGTTCGTGAAGATGTACTTGAAGTTCTCCAGTCCGGCCCATGTCATCTCTGTGTTGCCGTTCCAGTTGAGGAAGGCAAGTGCGAATGCAAAGACAATAGGAACCAGAGTGAAGACCGCGAATCCGATGAAGTTCGGAGCAATGAAGGAATAAGCAACAAGATTCCTGTTGATCTCTGCCCTCTTTGCCGCCTGCGTTTTCTCCACTTTCAGGCTTCTGTCGATAGGAAGACCGGAAGAAGTGAAAGCAGGGGCGTTATTGTTTTCCTTTTTCTTCAACATGTTAATCCCCTGTAAACAGATTCAGCCGCACACCGGCGGCCGAATCCAGACATATAAGACCTCAGTTGGCGAGAACTTCGTCAACTCTTGCGCCCATCTCGGCAAGTCCTTCGTCAACGCCGATGTTTCCAGTCATGATCTGATCGTGGAACTCGTTGAGGACAACCTCGATTTCAGCACTCTTGTCATGCAGAGGCATCTCAAGATAGAGCTGTGCGACATTCAGGGCTTCCTTGGACTGCTCGTCCTGCGGGAATCCAGGTGTGGATGCGATGATGTCGTTGATTGCATCGTTTGTGAGAGCCGGGAAGTTACCTGTACCGGCAAGGACTTCTGCGCCTTCCTCACCGCAGACGAACTTCACGAAATCCCAGGCTGCTGCCTGCTGCTTTGTGCTTGCAGGAATTGCGAGAGCTGTGATTGTTCCGAGTGTTGTGCCCGGCTCGATGCCCTCAGCATGAGGATACTTGACGATACCCCAGTTCTCAGCATCGTTTGCACCGGCTGCTGTCTGGGCAATCAGGGTTGCGATGAACCATGAACCCATGTTCTCCATTGCGACAGACTCGTTGTAGAAGACACCTGAGTAGTGAATGTTGCTTGTCTTGAGGGTTGCATAATCCTGGACAATGCCGTCAGCCTGCTGGGCGAGAGCCATCTCATAATACGGCTTGAGGTAGCTGTAGTCGCCGCCGTCTGTGATTTTGTGCTTGCCGTCGAGGATACCGAAGAGCTGGATAGCACTTCTCCATGTGTGGTAGTGAGCACCATAGACCTTTGAAGAACCGGAGCCGCTTGTCATCTGGCGGGCAAGTGCGTCGTATTCCTCGAATGTCATGTCGTTGTCAGGATAAGGAACTCCTGCTGCGTCAAAAAGGTCCTTGTTGTAGAAGACAACCCAGAAGTCGCTTCTGAAAGGAAGCTCATAGAACTTTCCGTCAACGGAAACCTGCTCGACGATACCGCCATAGACTGATGTGTCAAGGCCGTCTGCCTCAGCAAGCGGTGTGAGGTCAGCAAGAAGACCTGCCTTCACGAGGTTGTTGTAGCCCGGGATATCCTTGACTGCGACAACATCAAACTCAGAACCGCCACCAGAGAGCTGGATCTGAAGAGCTGTCTGATAGTCAGCAGAACCGAGGTCGATGACTTCAACCTGCACGTTCGGATTCTTTGCCTCATATGCATTGATGAGAGCATCATAGTAAGGTGTTGTTGCATAGTCCCAGACAGCCCATGTAAGGGTTGTTGTTCCATCAGAAGATGTAGACTCTGCGCCGCCGTTGGCAAAAACAGATGTCATTGCCAGAAGAACGATAAGAAGAGCAGAAAGTGCTTTTTTCATATATTTACCTCCGCCCGGAATCAGTGTGCATTCCGGTATATAGTGACACGGTAAACTGCAATTTCTGGCTGAAACATGTAAAAATTATGTCAGAGTATTGAAAATTTTCAGTTTCTTGCATAAAAAGATGTAAAATTTTCTCATCCGATGCAAAATTTTCTCATCTTCCATAATTCGCCAAATGCATAAATAATTTCAAATATGAAGGTGCTCCACTCGGTCAGAACAAGAATCATCATGATAAGCTCTTTCCTGCTTGTACTGTTTCTTGTTGTCTACACCATCACCGTCGGGACCGTTGCAAACACCTATGCCCTTGTGACGACCAGCCAGAGCAACTCTTTCTCCCTTTCCCTTGTTTCCAGTGAGATATCCAGCAACCTTGATGCAGTCAGGGCGCTTGTCACGCGTGTGTCGATTGACAACGAACTCAAGAATGAGATGGTCTATTCTGACGAGTCCCGGCTGAATGACTACTTCGAAAGCTTCGACAGCATGATAAAGTCCAGTCCCGCCTACAGTATCATCGACCGCTTCATCGTCACTGACAGCAGCTTCAGCGATTTCATCCAGACTGGAGGGGCCGCCATCCCTTCAGGCAGGCCCCTGAGGCAGGATTATCTGCTTCAGGAGATGAGCCACATAGACAGGGAAAGAGGCTACAGCAGTGTCTTCTACTCTGACCTTTCATACCGTGACTATCCGGTAATCGCCTTCTCTCTTCCTGTCATTGATTACAACAGTCATCTCACAATCGGCTATGTGTATGCCTCAGTCAGCATCGATGCGCTTCTGGACAGCCTTTACAATTACCAGCAGCTGAACGAGGCGGAAATATACATAAGCTTTTCCAACAGCACATACAAGGTTGATGACGGAATGCTGCACTCAGGGCCGGTAAGCCTGAATCCCGTACAGAGTACGGCCATACTCACGAACGAGACAAGCAGCGTGTATAAAGACGAATCGGGAAAATACATTCTCAATATAAGCGATGAAGACAACAGCCTGGAAATCAACCTGCTCTTTTCCGCCCCGGGAATCTTCGGAACGACCTCTTCTGTACCCCTTCTCATGCTCGGCCTTTCCATCGGCCTTGTCGTGCTGCTTATCGCGGTTGTGCTGTACATCTACCTCAACGGAGCCATTTACAAGCCTGTGAAAAAGCTTTCAAAACGCATTGAGAAGATTCAGGAAAGCGACTTCTCCCAGGACGATACAATAAACACGGAAGATGAGTTCGGCATCATCGGCCGGGGTATCAACAAGCTCTCCAGCGAGGTCATGAATCTCATGGACAGACGTGTCGAGGACGAGAGGAAAAAAATCGAACTTGAATACAAGATGCTTCAGAACCAGATAAACCCGCACTTTCTGTACAATACATTCAACTCAATCAAGTGGATGGCACAGCTGCAGGGCGCTGACGGGATAAGCGAGATGATCACCTCCCTTTCAAGAATCATGAAAAACATCTCCAAGAGAGACACGGCTCTTGTCACTATAGCCGAGGAGCTGAGCTTCATTGATGACTACCTTGTCATCATGAAATACCGCTATGGAAACACAATCAGCTATTACAGGCATGTGGATGAGAGCTGTCTGGATATCATGATACCCCGCTTCACCCTCCAGCCTCTGGTGGAAAACGCCATCTTCCATGGCATTGAGCCCAAAGGCACAGGAGCAATAGCCATCATCGTAAGGGACTTCTCCGGCACCTGTGCTATAATGGTTGCTGATAACGGTCAGGGGTTTGATACAAGGAACGAACAGCCTAAAGGGGACGGTGTTTTCAAGAATATCGGGCTGGGCAACATACGCCAGCGTCTTGCATACACTTTCCACGACAGGGCGGATTTCACGATAACAAGCCGTCCGGGATACGGCACGCAGTGCATCATTCATATCAGGAGGGGGACAGAAGATGAGCTACAAGGTGATAATTGCTGATGATGAACCACTGGTGCTTATAGGGCTGCAGGATCTCATAAACTGGCAAAGCGAGGGTTTTGAGCTTGTCGCACAGGCACGCAACGGACAGATGCTCTCTCAGGCGATAGAGGAACACAACCCGGATCTGGTCATAACAGATATAAAGATGCCTGTGAAGTCTGGCCTTGATGTCATGCAGGAGGAAAAGGAGAAAGGAAAGAAGCTCCCCCTCTTCATCTTCCTCACAAGTTTCGAGGAGTTTGACCTGATCAAGAAGGCCATGTCGCTTGAAGCCGTTGACTATATAGTCAAGCTCGAGCTGGACAAGGCCCAGCTCATACAGGCGCTGGACAGGGCGAAAAAGAAAATCTCCCAGCTGAAGGTGAGAGACGAGAATGGCAATATCGCAAATGAGCACAAATACCTTCAGGAGCGTTACCTGATGAGACTGCTTTTCGCAAGCGACATCCAGGACCTGAAGGCCAGTGACGCAGGCCTTGATCTTGATGCCTCCTGCTTTGTCGTGGCCTATGTCACGCTTCCGGGAATCATTGAAAGCCAGAATGTCAGAAAAAACACGAACCTCTATTACAGTGCCTGCCACCTGATAGAAGAGACCGCGAACCGCTACAGTCCCTGTTATGTCACCCAGCTGGACCTCGGCCATATCGCCGCAATATTTCCCTTCACAGACAAGACAAAGGCCGGTTACCGCAGCTACATCTATTCGGCATTCAAGGCCTCATGTGACGGGTTGAAGAATTTCTTCTCCCTGGACTCAATCATCTATGTCGGCTCCCCTGTCTATGATATCAGCCTCATCTGCGAGTCATTCTCCAACGCAAGACTGATTGCCGCAGAAGGAAAGAATAACGGGGATGAGAAAATAGTCTTTTACGATCATGTGAAGGACCATGATACTGCAAGGGAGATCCTGAGTCTGGACACCCAGTCCTTCACGAGGGCCTTCAGCGAGCTTAACGGAGAGCTGTTGGAGCAGAACATCAGCACTCTCATCAGCCAGATGAAAGCGCAGGCACTGCCCAGAGTGAACGCGATTGATCTTGCAAGCAGCATCCTGTATATGGCCTGCTATCTTGTTCCGGATGCCTACGCCTGTCTTGAGGACATCTTCCCCTCAAGTGAGAACATCTACTCCTACAGACAGCTTTTCCAGTCTCGCAACACTGAGGATGTGACAGCCTGGCTGGATTCTTTCGCGAAGGGTTTTGCCCGTCTTTTCAAAGAGAAGAAGCAGGATTACAGGATGCAGACAATCCAGAAGATTCAGGCTTATATCAATGAGAACCTTTCCAGAAAGCTCACTCTTGGCACTGTTGCCTCCGTCTTCGGATACAGCCAGAGCTATCTGTCCTCGATTTTCAGCAAATATGCGGCAATGAGCTTTGTCGACTATGTAAACAATGCTAAGATTGAAAAAGCCAAGCAGATGCTTGCCGATCCCAAGACAATGGTCTATGAAGTGGCCACGAGTCTGGGCTTTGAATCCCAGTTCTACTTCTCGAAGGTCTTCAAGAAGGTGACTGGCGTCAGCCCGACATCCTGGCAGAACAACATAAATGGAAAAGGAGAAAGTGATGCACAGGGAAATCACGGAGAAAGAAAGACGGAAGGCACTTGAGAATGCCATCGCCATTGTAAGGAAGAACCTTCCTGAGTACACATACAAGTGTCAGGATGCCAACAGTGTCAACGGAATCTATCCGGCAATTGACAATATAGAGTGGACGACCGGTTTCTGGCCCGGCGAGCTGTGGCTGAGTTACCTTGAGACAGATGATGAGATTTTCGCGCATGCTGCCGGCATCTTCACGGAAAGCTTCCGCGACAGAATCAAAAACAAGATAAAAGTCGACCATCATGACATGGGCTTCCTCTACTCACCAAGCTGTGTCGCAGCCTGGATGATCAAGAAGGACGCACATGCAAGGGAAGCCGCAATCCTCGCAGCAGACCAGCTTATCAGCCGCTTCCAGGAGAAGGGACAGTTCCTTCAGGCCTGGGGAGAGATGGGAGCGCGCGACAACTACAGATACATCATCGACTGTCTTCTCAACCTGCCGCTTCTTTACTGGGCAAGCGATGAGACAGGAGACCCTAAATACCGCGACATCGCACTCAGACACACCAGGACCTGCACAGCGAACTCATTCAGGGAAGACTGGTCAAGCTACCACACATTCTTCATGGATCCTGTCACAGGCGGCCCGGTGCGCGGCGAGACCTGCCAGGGCTATAAGGCAGACTCATCCTGGGCCAGAGGTCAGGCATGGGGGGTTTACGGTCTTGCACTTGCATACCGCCATACAGGAGAGGAGAAGTACCTTGAAATGTTCGAGCACGTGGCAGCCTACTTCATGGAAAAGCTGCCTGAGGACATGATTCCATACTGGGACCTCATCTTCACGAGCGGAGACGAGCCAAGGGATTCCTCCTCTGCATCCATTGTCGCATGCGGTTTCCTTGAAGCGGCCTCTTCTTATGAGAAGCTCGCCCAGTACGAAAAGGCAAGAAAGTACCGCAGTCTGGCAAAACAGCTTCTGAAGGCAATTTATGACACCTGCATGGTCACGCCGGATGAGGAAGGAGTCAACGGACTCGTCAAACACGGAACCTACAGCAAGAAGAGCCCTTACAACACCTGCACTCCTGCGGGTGTCGACGAATGTGTCAGCTGGGGCGACTATTACTGGATGGAAGCTCTTGTGAGACTTGAAGGCACCTGGAAGAGCTGGTGGTGAACATGGACAGGATTCTGGAAACGGCCCTGCTTGGTCTTGACAGGGTAAAAACCCTCACCTTCGAGGATTTCAGCATAGACAACCGCCAGTTCTGGGACAGCCTGAGTGATGAAGTCAGGGCTGACATAATAAAGCAGGGCGAGGCGTCCGCACAGGCGGATGACGGATATATTTCCCTTGCCCTTTTCCGCGATTTCAGGAAGACAGGCAACAGGGAGAGGCTGCAGGAAGTGTACTTTGCAAAGCGCAAGAACCTTTCCCAGCTTGTAATCGCAGAGTGCGTTGAGAACAGCGGGCGTTTTCTTGAGGCAATCGAGGAAGCCGTCTGGGCCCTGCTTTCAGAACCGTCCTGGGTCATACCTGCGCACAACTCCTACATCAGGGATACAGAGCAGCTGGACACTCCATTGCTAGAGCGTCCGGTACTCGACCTCTTTGCCTGTGAGACAGGAGAAATCCTCGCCCTGACAAAATGCACTCTGAAAGAAAAGCTCAACCCGGTTATCGTGAAGGACATTGAATGGGCCCTTTACAACCGTATCGCCCTTCCTTATATAAAGGACTGCTTCTGGTGGATGGGCGGAGCGGGACCACTCAACAACTGGTCCCCATGGTGCACACAGAATGTCCTTATTTCCTCACTCTCGCTTTCCTCTCTCAGCGAAAGCGAGAAGATGAAGATTGTCAGGCAGGCTGTAATCACACTCGACTCGTTCATCGCCTCCTATGCGGATGACGGCGGCTGTGATGAGGGTGCCGGATACTACCATGCCGCAGCCCTCGCCCTCTCTGGTGCCATGCTCATGCTGGAAAGGGCCAGCGGAAGGGACTTCACTCCAGTCTTCACGGACAGCAAGATAAAGGCGATGGCTGACTTCATCGAAAAGGTTCATGTAAGAGGAGACATCTACCTGAATTATGCTGACTGTTCTCCAAAGGCAGGAAGTCTTACCGCAAGGGAATACCTGTTTGCAAAGCGGACAGAGAACTGCGCGATGATGCATCATGCCGCAGAGGATGTGAAAGCAAACGGCTGGAGGGAGGATGACAACGATTACAACCTCTACTACATGCTCACAGGCCTGTATTATCTGAACGAGATGACAAAGGAAGCTGAAAAGGACATCTCCTTTGCAAAGGCGCCTTTCACCTGCTTCAAGGCAACTCAGCTCGTGATCTGGAGGGAGGATGATATAACATTCACAGTCAAAGGCGGCTGTAATGCGGAAAGCCACAACCACAATGACACAGGCTCCATCATCCTTTACAAAGGCATAAAGCCTCTGCTTGTGGATATAGGAGTCGAGACCTACACGAAGACAACCTTCTCTCCTCTCCGTTATACCCTCAAGCCCATGCAGAGCGGCTGGCACAATCTGGTCAACTTCCCGCCTGTCGAGCAGAAGGACGGCGCAGAATACCGTGCAATCCTGATTGATGAACCGGATGAGAACTCAGTCACCTTCGACCTCACGGCGGCATATGAAAGGGACGAGCGCCTCAGGAAGTACCATAGAGGTGTCTTCTTCGACCGTGCGGGCAAGACCATCACTGTCTCAGAAGAGATAGACTCTTCTCTTGTTCCGGTTCTCACCCTGATGAGTCAGGAAGAGCCAGAGTTCGGGAAGAACACAATATCGTATGAGTCATTCAGCATCGAGTTCAGCAATGATGTGAGTTTTGAGAAGGAAGTCATGAATGTGACAGATGAACGCCTCAGAAAGGCATGGCCTGACAGGCTTTACAGAAGCCTTGTCACACTGCCCGGTTCTACAGACTGGACAATTACGTTCAAATAAAGGAAAGAGAAAATGAGAATTGAAATCGTCAGAAACAATGAAGTGATTGCCTCCTGCCAGCAGGAAAAGGAAACCTACCTTGTTTTCCAGCAGGAGTACCAGGAAGGCGACAGGATTGTCTTCACACCTGAGAGAGCCGGTTACGTGACACTGCAGTTTGATGCGGTGCTCGGACGCAGCACGCTTTATACGGACGGAAGCGCTTTCTCAATGGACATTCCCTTCGGCCAGAAGCACGAGTGCTATCAGGAAAGCGTTTTCAAGGGTGCCATGCACTTCCTCTGGGTACGAGAGGCATACGGATGGGAATACAATGTCTACCGCAACCTGGCACTCAACCCGTATGACTGTCATGAGAACACATCCCTCTTCCCGCACAGCAAGGCTAATATCGAGACAAGAGGGGAATCAGTATTTGCCTCCCGTAATGCGATTGACGGCATTGTCGCATCAAACTGGCACGGTCTGTGGCCCTGGTCCAGCTGGGGAATCAACAGGGATCCTCAGGCAAAGCTCACCCTCGATTTCGGCCGCGACGTGAAGATTGACCGCATCATCCTCTACACACGTGCGGACTTCCCGCATGATGCCTGGTGGACAGAGGGGACATTCGCCTTCTCTGACACAAGCGAGCTTGTCATGAAGCTTGAGAAGAAAGACGGACCTCAGGAAATCACATTCCCTGAAAAGACTGTCTCCTGGCTCACTCTGGACAGGCTGATCAAGGCAGACGACCCTTCTCCGTTCCCGGCCCTCATCCAGATAGAAGTCTACGGAAAAGAGGCCTGATGAGACGACTGATCACGGGCGACATCCATGCCCGTTTCGACGCACTGCAAGCCGTCCTTGAAAAGGCGGCTTTCAATAAGGACGAAGACATCCTGTACTGCGTCGGAGACCTTTGCGACAGAGGAGAGAAACCGGCCCAGACTCTTGCCTTTCTCTCCACATTACCCAACTTCCAGCCAGTAATGGGCAATCATGACATCTGGCTGGAAGAATACCTCCTCACAGGCCTTGTCGATTCCGACTGGCTCTACAACGGAGGAGTGAACACAATCAGAAAGATCGAGAAGACATTCTCGTCCAATGAGAAGAAAAGACTTGGCAAGTGGATGTCCACTTTCCCTGTGATCCGCATAGAGGAAAAAGACATCATCGTCCACGGCGGATGCGGGCCTGTGAAAAACATGAAAGAGCTTGAGAAGCTTGCCAGACACCACCGCCCTTCCCCATTCAGCATCAGAAAGAAAGAAGACAGAATCCTTTTCGACATCCTCTGGGACAGGGACTATCTTTTCAGTGCTATGGAAGCTGAGCACTATGCCAAACCGGAAAAATACAGAAACAGGGAATACAGGACTGTGCCTCCTCTGGAAACAGACAAAACCATCTGGAGCGGTCACAGCCAGCTTATCGACAGAGCTGAGCCTTTCATCTCACAATCCTATCATCTGACTGCAATCGACACAGGAGCCGGATCCGGAGTTGGAAAGCTCACGTTGATGGATATGGATACAAAGGAAATCTGGCAGGCAGAGATTGTATGAAGACAAGAGATTATGAAAGTTATCCGGAAAAATAGACTTGAAATAAAAATGCGGACAGGCGCAAAAACATTTCCAGTTTGTATGGAGGAAAACTTGCAGTCAGTCATCAACAAGTACACTGTATGATGAATTCTACGGTCTGAGAGATGTCAGAGGAAGAACGAAGACTCCGTCTTCACGTCTTACCGGAGCAGGGGCCATCCCTGATACCACTGCGAGGAATTCAGGTTTCTTCTCCAGCTTCGACGCAACCTTCAGCAGATTCTTTGCAGCTTCGTCTATGGCATTTTCGTGACCCAGTTTTATTTCGATTAAAGCGAACCTGCCATCATCCAGCACGAGAACGGCATCAACCTCGTCATTATCATAGTCCTGGTAATGGTACAGATGTCCACCCAGAGCCTCTGCGTAAATTCTCAGATCATGCTCTGCAAGACTCTCGAACAGGAATCCCAGGTATTGCAGGTCCTTCAGCAGATTCTTTTCATTCGCTCCAACCACTGCAGCAGGAATTGAAGGATCACAGAAATGACGTTTTGCACCAATCTTCAAACGTGTGCGGGAACGGAACGTCGGAGAATATGCTCTCTGATTTGAGAGAAGGAACATGTCATCAAGGATGTCGAGATACCTCGTGACCGTTTCATCATCGAGTGGTCGGCGGTTGATTGACGCATCCCCGGCCAGCGTAGAAATCGAACATACGGTACTCTCGTTTCTGGCAAGAGAATACACGAGTCTCTGGAATTTCTGCCGGTCCACTCTGGCCTCATCTGACAGCTTATCGAGTTCGCTTGTGAAAATTCTCTCCACGTAATCTCTCGGGATAAGAGAAGAATCCGGAACATCAAGATTTCCCGGCCAGCCTCCCCTTATTATGAAATGAATGATTTCTGCAAGTGAAATTTTCCTTATCGTTCCCGATACACACTCTCCTTCAAACAAAGCAGACAGAGACACATGTCCAGAAGAGTCTCCTGTCTCGAACAGTGACATTGTAGACATTCTCAGACGTGCAATCCTTCCTGCACCACTATGCTGTATTATGTTCCCTGATTTTTTCTGAGGTGGAACAGATGAACCGGTAAGAAGAAACAGACCGCGCTCTCCTGATCTGGAATCACACAAAGCACGTGTCATGTCCCAGACTTCCGGCATCAGCTGCCATTCATCAATCAGTCGTGGATTGTCGCCTGAAAGAACAAGAGAGGAGTCAAGCCTTGCCAGGGCCAGAGGATCAGGCTCTCCCGGCTGACGAGTGAAATAGAACGCGCTTTTCGCACGTTGCTGACAGGTCATTGTCTTCCCCGTCCATTTTGGACCTTCAAGCAGTACGGCTCCAAAAGTCTTCAACCACAGATCAAGCTTAGAATCAATAAGTCTGGCAAGGTATCCACTCATGGAATGAATGATATAACACAATATCACAACCGACAATATTCGGAGTACAGAACCGACAATATTCGGACGCTTTAACCGACAATATTCAAGGTATAAAAAACCTCCCCGGACGTTCAATCCGAGGAGGCTTCGGGTAATGTACCTCAGGCCGGTTGTGGCTTAGAGGATCTCACCCATGACAGCACCGGTCTTCTCATAGAATGCCAGACGCTCCTTGGCATCAGCAGCTGCCTTTGCGAAGAGCTCGTCAGCATGCTCCGGATTTGTCTTGTAAAGTGATGAGTAGCGGACCTCACCCTTGATGAATTCGACATAGTCGCTTGTAGCAGGCTTTGTCTCCCATGTGAATCTCTTGCCCTGCTCTGCTTCAGGATTGAAGCGGTAAAGCGGCCAGTAACCGGCTTCGACTGCCTTCTTTGCCTCAACCTGTGAGTATCTCATGTTGATACCGTGGTTGATACAAGGTGCATAGCAGAAGACGATTGACGGACCCTTGTAGGCAACAGCTTCCTGGAGGCACTTCTGAGCCTGGAGTCTGTTGTATCCAAGAGCACAGGATGCAACATATACATAGCCGTAGCTCATGCACATGAAGCCCATGTTCTTCTTGCCGAGCTTCTTACCGGAGTTGGCGAACTTGGCAACAGCGGAAAGCGGAGTTGACTTGGAAGCCTGTCCACCTGTGTTGGAGTAAACCTCTGTATCGAGAACGAGGATTGTGACGTTCTTGCCGGAAGCGACAACATGGTCAACACCACCGTATCCGATATCGTAAGCCCATCCGTCACCACCGATGATGAGGACGTTCTTGTCAGCGAAGTAGTCCTGAAGCTCGACAATCTTGTCCAGAAGAGCCTGACTCTCTGCATCTGCTGCCTTCTCCTTGGCAAGAACAGCCTGAAGCTCGTTCTGTGCTGTGATGGAAGCCTCTGTCATGTCATCCCACAGGCTGTAGCACTTCTCGATTGCAGCCTTGAGCTCTGCGGAGCATCCCTTTGCCATAAGTGCATCGCACTTTGCCTTCAGAAGACCTCTGTTGGAGTCAATTGCAAGGCGCATACCAAGACCATACTCAGCATTATCCTCAAACAGAGAGTTACCCCATGCCGGACCGCGTCCGTCGGCTCTCTTTGTGTAAGGAATTGTCGGGTATGTACCAGAGTAGATTGAAGAACAACCAGTTGCGTTTGCAATGACTGCTCTCTCACCGCAGATCTGTGAAAGCATCTTGACATAAGGTGTCTCACCACAACCTGCACAGGCACCGGAGAACTCGAAGAGCGGCTGCTTGAACTGCAGGCCCTTGACTGTGTTCATGTTCAGGCCGTCAAGGTTGTCGTATGTGAGGCTCTCGAAGAACTCTGCATTCTGGATTTCTCCAGCTGCTCTTTCGTCTTCGACGTTGACCATTGACAGAGCCTTCTCCTTTGCAGGACATGCCTCAACACAGACACCGCATCCCTGGCAGTCTTCTGTGTAGACCTGGATCTTGAACTGGAGATCCCTGTCATTCTTTGTGTTGGACTTGATTGCCTTGAATGTCTCAGGAGCCTTGGCCATGTCAGCCGGTGTGATCTGCTTAGCCCTGATTGCAGCATGCGGACAGGACTGGACACACTGGTTACACTGGATACACTTTGAGGAATCCCAGTGAGGAACGAAGGCTGCAACACCTCTCTTCTCGAGCTTTGCTGTTCCTGAAGGAAGTGTTCCGTCGAAACTCATGCAGGAAACAGGGATGTCATTGCCCTTGAGGTGCATGATCGGCTCGATGTTGTGCTTTGCGAAGTCACTTGCATCATCCGGGATGAGCTTCTTCGGCTCAAGGCTCTTTGTGATTGTTGCAGGAACCTTGACTTCAACAAGAGCTTCTGAAGCACCGTCGATGGCAGCCCAGTTCTTGTTGACGATATCCTCACCCTTCTTGAGGAAGGTCTTCTTGACGTACTTCTTGATCAGGTCAATTGCCTCTGTCTCAGGAAGGACACCGCAAATCTTGAAGAATGCAGCCTGCATGACTGTGTTGATTCTTGTTCCAAGACCAGCCTTCTGAGCGATGGCAAGTGCATTGATGTTGTAGAAGCGGATCTTCTTGTTGATGATGATTTCCTGATCGTGGCGCGGAAGATGCTCGAAAACGACATCTGAAGGAATTGCGCTGTTGAGGAGGAAGACACCACCCTCTTTAAGGTTGTCAAGCATAGCATAGCGACCGATATATGCAGGGTTGTGGCAAGCCACGAAGTCTGCATGGTCAATCAGCCATGGCATATCAAGATTTCCCTCACCGAATCTGAGGTGTGAGATTGTGATACCGCCAGACTTCTTTGAGTCATATGCGAAATATGCCTGAGCGTTGAGGTTTGTATTGTCTCCGATAATCTTGATGGAGTTCTTGTTGGCACCGACTGTACCGTCAGAACCAAGACCGTAGAACATGCAGCTCACGACACCCTTCGGTGTGACATCGATGATGTCCTTGACTGGAATTGACAGGTGTGTGACATCGTCGTTGATACCGACCGTGAAGCCGTGGAAAGCATCCTTGCTTGCGAGGAAGTCGAAGACTGCCTTTGCATGGCTCGGTGTGAAGTCCTTGGAGGAAAGTCCATAGCGGCCGCCGATAACCTTGATACCGCTTCTGCCCTGATCATTGAGAGCTGCGACGACATCGAGGAAGAGAGGCTCACCAAGAGCACCTGGCTCCTTTGTTCTGTCCATGACAGCGATTCTCTGGACTGAAGCAGGAATTGCAGCAACGAAATCCTTTGCGCTGAACGGGCGGTAGAGGCGGACCTTGAGGACACCGACCTTGGCTCCCTTCTCGTTCAGGTAATCGACAACCCACTCGAATGTGTCAGCACCGGAACCCATGACAACGACAACGTCTGTCGCATCAGATGCACCGACATAATCAAACAGATGATACTGTCTGCCTGTGAGAGCAGCGACCTTGTCCATGTACTTCTGGACGATTGCAGGAACTGCATCATAGTACTTGTTTGAAGACTCACGGCCCTGGAAGTAGACGTCTTCGTTCTGGCTTGCAACGTGAATCTGCGGCTTCTCCGGCTTCTGTGCTCTGTCGCGGAAGCGCTTGACAAGCTTCTCGTCAACAAGAGTCCTGATGTCGTCATAGGAAATCTCCTCGACCTTCTGGTACTCGTGAGATGTCCTGAATCCATCGAAGAAGTTGAGGAACGGAACCTGTGCGTCAAGTGTTGACAGATGAGCGACAAGCGCCATGTCCATTGTTTCCTGAATTGAGGATGCACATGTCATTGCAAAGCCGGTCTGGCGGCATGCCATGACATCTGAGTGGTCACCGAAAATGGAAAGTGACTGAGCAGCAAGTGAACGTGCTGAGACGTGGAAGACACAGGGGAGCATCTCACCTGCAATCTTGTACATGTTAGGAATCATCAGAAGAAGACCCTGAGATGCCGTGAATGTTGTTGTCATTGCACCGGCAACCAGAGCACCATGAACAGCACCAGCTGCACCAGCCTCTGACTGCATTTCCATAACATCGACCTGTCTGCCCCAGAGATTCTCTCTTCCCATTGAAGCCCACTGCTCTGAATACTCAGCCATCGGGGAGGAAGGAGTAATCGGGTAGATGGCAGCCACATCGCTGAAAGCATATGCAATATGCGCAGCAGCGGTGTTACCATCGATTGTTACATACTTTTTTGTAGCCATCTTTTTCTCCATACGCGTTTGGATTGATTTTGGCCGTTACGACCATTTTTTATAATACCGCGAGGAGAGTGAGAGTGCAAGACAAAGATAATGGAATAGCGTTTCAAAAATGAATTTTTTCACAGGAATGAGCGCAGCCTCAGAACAGGAACCTGACAGCTGCAACACGTCAGAACTTCTCGATGAATCTCACTTCTGACTTGTTCCAGTAGCCCATATAGACACGTTCCTCATTGTCATCAAGATTGAGCTGGTACATACGGAAGAATACCTGAATGTCCTTGGGCTGCCACAGCTCTTCGTATGTGTACATGTACTTCATTCCTGCTTTCTGCATCACCCTTCCGCTTGCCGGATTGTTCCTGTCATGCGTCGCAGTCAGGTATGGCAGGCCTTCTTTCCTTGCCTGGCTGATGACAGTCCTGCAGGCTTCAGTGATTATGCCTCTGTTCCAGAATTCCTTTCTCAGGCCGTAGCCGAGGTCATATGGCTCTTTCTCTGCGATGGTGATGTAACCGGCAGGACAGTCCGTCCCTTTCAGGCAGACTGCATATGCCTGGTTTACAAACCTCTCTTCCAGAAAACGTCTTGTCTCTTCCATGTCCCTGACCGGGTACCATGGAAGAAACATGTTGACTTCAGCATCACAGAGAATCGCAAACAATGCAGGAATGTCGTCTTCCGTGAATCTCCTGAGAACCAGATTCTCTGAATACAGTTCACATGTCTTCATGATGTTTCAGTATCCGAGCTGGCACATTGCGTCTGCGACACGTCTGAAGCCTGCGATGTTCGCACCTCTGACATAGTTCACATAACCGTCATCCTGCAATCCTTCCTTCAGACAGGCAGCATGGATTCCGCTCATGATATGACGCAGTCTCTGGTCAACTTCATCACGTGTCCAGAAAAGATGCTGGGCATTCTGGCTCATCTCCAGACATGAGACCGCGACACCGCCCGCATTGGCAGCCTTTCCGGGAGCGAGGGAAATCTCTTTCTCAATCAGATAGTCCGCTGCATCAGCACAAAGGCCCATGTTGGACGTCTCGATGACATACCGGCAGCCATTGCTGACAAGGGTCCTGGCATCCTCAAGTGTCATCTCATTCTGTATGGCACACGGGAAGGCCATGTCCACAGGAACCTCCCATGGTTTGCGTCCCGGGATGAACTGGGCCTTGAAGCGGTCAGCATATGGTTTGACGATGTCATTGTTGCTGGCCCTGAGCTGCAGCATGTAGCTGATCTTCTGATCAGTGTTTATTCCATCCTCATCAAGGATGTATCCATCCGGGCCTGAGATTGTCACGACTTTCGCACCGAGCTGGCTTGCCTTGAGCACAGCACCCCAGGCGACGTTGCCAAAACCGGAAACGGCAATTCTCTTGCCTTTCAGGCTGTCACCGGCAGTCCTGAGCATCTCGTCTGCGAAATACATTGTGCCGAAGCCAGTGGCTTCAGGACGTACAAGGCTTCCTCCCCATCCTGCACCCTTGCCGGTGAGGACACCAGTATTCTCTCCTCTTATTCTCTTGTACTGACCGTAGAGGAAACCGATTTCCCTGGCACCGACACCGATGTCACCTGCAGGAACGTCAGTATCCGGACCGATGTACTTCTGAAGTTCTGTCATGAATGAGCGGCAGAAGCGGAGAATCTCACTGTCGCTGCGCCCTCTGGCAGAGAAGTCAGATCCGCCCTTTCCGCCTCCCATAGGAAGCCCGGTGAGCGCATTCTTGAATATCTGCTCAAAGCCGAGGAATTTCAGGGAGCCAAGAGTCACAGAGGAATGGAACCGCAGGCCTCCCTTGTATGGGCCGAGAGCATTGTTGAACTGCACCCGGTAGCCTCTGTTCACCTGAATGTCTCCATTGTCATCCTCCCATTCGACCTTGAATGAGAATACCCGGTCCGGCTCTGTGATTCTCTCCAGAATCTTGTTGCTGATGTACTGCGGGTTGTCATTGACCACATCGATGACGGAAGCGACGACTTCCTTTGCGGCCTGAATGAACTCATCCTGTCCCGGATTTCTTTTCGCAAGTTCTGAAATGAAGCTTTCAAGGTTGTACATGGCTTAATCTCCCTTGTAAGCCCAGATTAAGGCTGTTTTTCAAAATCTGTCAAGAAAAATTCTGATTCCATCAATATTAAACCGAATAAATTATGATTATCGCAATTGATGATTGTTTTCTTTCATCACCGAGAAGACATCAGCACAGCCTCTGTTTTATGCTATCATGAAGCCATGTACAATCTCGACCAGACCTGGATTCCGTTCTCATCCCTGATGCTGAAGCACATCTACAATGTCCTTCTGGTGTGCTCGGACTATGACCGTTTCATGCTTGAGGAGGACGGACGCGTTGAGGAACAGCTGTATAAGGAATACATGGAACTCGGGCTTTCCACCCCGCCGAAGATAACCCACACATCAGACACGCAGGAAGCTCTCTCTCTTATAGGCCAGCTCGGCTTCGATCTTGTCATCACCATGCTCGATTTCCATACAGGCAAGGTCGAGAAGTTCGCGCGTCAGGTCAAAGAAATGAAACCCGACATGCCGGTCATCGTCCTGGCCCCCTCTCCGGACCACCGGAGGATGAAGGCGCTTAAAGAGGAAAAGGAAAGCGCCATTGACCAGATTTTCTACTGGCAGGGGGATGCGACCCTTTTTCTTGCCATGATCAAGCTGGTTGAGGATTCTCTGAATGTCGAACATGACACAGGGGTTGCCGACGTGCAGGTCATCATCCTCATCGAAGACTCCATACGCTTCATCTCATCCTATCTGCCCGTGATGTACACAAGCCTCATCAAGCAGACAAGACTCAGCATCCTGGAAGCCCTCAACGAATGGGGCAAGACGCTTAGAATGAGAGGCAGGGCGAAGATTCTTCTTGCCCGTGACGGCGAAAGCGCGATGACGCTTTACTCAAAATACAGAAAGAATGTTCTGGGAATCATCACGGATGTGAACTTCCCCTATCAGGGAAAGCAGGAAGGAAGCGGACTTGTCTTCGCAAGCCAGATCCGGCAGATGGATGAGAATCTTCCGATTCTGATTCAGTCAACCGACATAAAGAATGCCTCAGATGCATCCCGGCTAAATGCGGATTTCATCTGGAAGCAGTCTGCCAGCCTGCTGTCCTCTCTGGAGGAGCATTTCATAAAATATTACAACTACGGGCCTTTTAACTTCATCAACCCCGCCACAGGAGAGACAATCCTCAGTGCTAGGACTATGAAGGAGGTGCAGAATGCGATTCTCTCAATCCCTGCAAAGTGTCTGTGGTACCACTCGAAGCGCAATGACTTCTCACGCTGGCTCAGGGCCCAGAGCATGTACCAGCTGTCTGCAATCATAGAAGATATCAACGCCAGTGGCGAGGATGAGGTGGAGACCCTCCGCCAGCGGCTCTACACTGCAATCAGAGAGTACAGAACAAGACGCACAAGAGGAGTGATTGCCCAGTTCAGCCCCGACAGCTATGATGACACCTCCTTCTTCTCCAGAATCGGCTCAGGCAGCCTCGGCGGCAAAGGACGCGGCCTTGCTTTCATCGCCGCAGAGATGATGGCCGCAAGAGTCCAGGAGGAATGGCCTGACATTTACCTTTCAATCCCGAAGACCGTTGTCATATCCACCCAGATGTATGACAACTTCTTCAGCATGCATCAGCTGGACACATCTGCCCTCAGCACGATGGAGGACAGCCACATTCTCTCGCTCTTTCTTTCTCTGGAGCTGCCTCAGGAGCTCACGGAATGTCTGAGGGAATTCCTGAAAGTGGTCACCCAGCCGCTTTCTGTCCGTTCCTCCTCCCTGCTGGAAGACAGCCACAGCGAACCTTTCGCTGGCGTCTACCAGACCTGCATGATCAGCAACAGCGGAAGCGATGTGAAGAGACTTAAGGAGCTTGAGGCTGCAGTGAAAACAGTCTGGGCCTCGGTCTTCTTCCGGAGGGCACGGGAATACCTGTCCATCACAGGGCACATGGCCGAAGAGGAGAAGATGGCAGTCATCCTCCAGCAGGTAACAGGGTCCAGGCATGGACGCTGGTACTTCCCGAATGTCTCGGGTGTTGCAAGAAGCCTTAACTATTACCCTGTCAGCGGACAGAAAAGCGAGGACGGTGTGGGCATGCTCTCATTCGGCTTCGGCAAGAGTGTCGTCGATGACGGCTCTGCCTTCCGTTTCTGCCCGGCAAAACCCAAGAAACCCTCATCAGACCTTAACGGGAATGCATCCAATCAGGACAGTTTCTACGCCCTCGACATGGAAATGCCTTTCGACCCGCTGAAAAACCAGGACAACCTTGTCCTGCTTCCCTTAAGCGAAGCGGAGAAATACCCGGCAAGCCTGAAATACATCGCATCGACCCTCGACAGCCAGACATACACCCTGAGCGAGTCCATCAGGGCGGAAGGCCATAAAATCATCACTTTCAATGGAATGCTCAAGTACGACATGTTCCCCCTTGCCCCTGTCATCGACAGGATTCTCAAGCTCGGAACGAAGAGCATGAACACGCCTGTGGAGATTGAGATTGCGGTGAACACTGAGCGCAGCGGCGAGAAGAAACCCGATTTCTCCATCCTCCAGATCCGGCCCATTGCCTCAGCCTACACGGAAAGCGATGTCGAGATAGAGGATTCTGAGAAAGCCGGCTGCATTGTCTGGGCAGAAAGCGTCATGGGAAACGGTATTGTTGAAGGTCTATATGATATCGTCGCAATCAAGCCGGAATGCTTCAGCGCAAGCCGGATGAGCCAGATGGCGGGAGAGCTGTCTGCCTTCAACTCTCTTCTCAGCGACAGGGAATACGTGCTCATCGTCGCCGGACGTCTGGGTTCCACCGACCGCTGGCTCGGCATCCCCTGTGCCTGGTCCGACATCTCGCATGCCCGTGTCATAGTCGAGACAGGACTGCCCGAACTTCAGGTTGAGCCGAGTCAGGGGACGCACTTCTTCCAGAACATGACAAGTCTGGGCTGTGTCTATCTGACCGTCAACCCTGTTTTCTCTCAGGGTGTTCTGGATTTCAGCCAGCTTGCAAAGCTGACAAAGGTGAAAGAGAGCGACCATTTCATCCACTACCGGAGCAATGAGCCTCTTGTGATTAAAGCCAACGGCCTTGAGCAGAAGGCCATTATAAAAGAATACAAGGAGATTGAAAGATGGGATTAAGCAGATATTACACACCCACACGTGTCACGCTCGGACCGGAAGCATGGAAAGAAGTGGCATGTGAACTGAAAAAAGAGGGTGCAAGGAAAGTGCTTGTGCATTACGGTTCTGCAAGAATCGAGAAAAACGGCTTTCTTGACAGCATCCTCTGTCTGCTGGATGAGGCCGGCATAGAATATATCAGGCTTTCCGGAGTCGTTCCGAACCCCCGCCTCTCTCTAGTGAGAAAAGGAATCGACATATGCAGGAAGAACGGAATCGACTTCATCCTCGCAATCGGAGGAGGTTCTGTCATCGACAGCGCCAAGTGCATTGGCTATGGAGTCAGATACGATGGTGACGTGTGGGACTTCTACAGCCAGAAGGCAACTCCTCAGGACACGCTTCCTGTCGGATGCATCCTCACGATGGCTGCAGCAGGAAGTGAAATGAGCGACTCTTCTGTCATCACAAATGAGGAAGGCGGGCTGAAAAGAGGCTGCAACAGCGATGTGTGCCGCCTGCGCTTTGCCCTTCTCGACCCTTGTCTGACCTATTCCCTTCCCTCTTACCAGACAAGCTGTGCCGTTGTCGACATCATGATGCACACAATGGAGCGGTACTTCACTTCAGGTTCTTCCCTTCCATTGACGGACAATATGGCCTATGCCCTTCTCAGAAGCGTGAAGGAGGCTGGCCAGAAGGCACTCAGGAGACCGGATGACTATGAGGCACGTGCCGTTCTCATGTGGGCCTCATCCCTTTCCCACAATGGTCTTCTCGCCACAGGAAACGACACAAAAGGGGACTGGGCATGCCACCAGCTTGAACATGAGCTTTCCGGCATGTTCGATGTCGCGCACGGCGCCGGCCTTGCCGCAATCTGGCCAGCCTGGGCCCGCTATAATCTTGCAGTGAACCCCGGACGCATCGCGGCTCTGGGACGCAATGTGCTGGATATATCCGACAGCGGTGATGACATGAAGGATGCTGAGGCAACAATCCTTGCGATGGAGGATTTCTACAGCAGAATCGGAATGCCTGTGCGGATAAGCGGTCTGGGAATCAGCCTGAGTGATGAGGACATAAACACACTCGCATACAAATGCTCTTTCGAAGGAAAAAGGACAATAGGAGCTTTCAGAAAGCTCTCTCAGGAGGATATGAAGGCAATCTACACGCTTGCCCGCTGAGATTCATTTCTCAACGCAGCTGATGAAATAAGACCATAAAGGGTCTTCAGGAACAGGAGCCGTTACAGCCAGCGGCTCCTTTCTTACAGGATGGGTGAATGTGATCCTGCGGGCATGCAGACAGATGCCGCCATCCGGATTGCTTCTTGGAAAGCCGTATTTCAAATCGCCTTTTATATGCAATCCTATAGCTTTGAGCTGAGCACGTATCTGATGATGACGTCCGGTAAGAAGCTCGATTTCAAGCAGATAGTAGCGCTCGGATGAGGCAAGGAGCCTGTACTTCAGCACAGCCTTGCGGCTGCCCTTCACCTCTTTTGTGAAAGCCGTGCTTTTGTTTGCCTTGCTGTCCCGGATGATATAGTGCGTGAGCGTCGCACTCTCCTGAGGCGGAAGCCTGTCCACAATGGCCCAGTAGGTCTTGTGGACATCGTCAGTGCGGAAGGATTCGTTCAGACGGACAAGCGCTTTCTCAGTACGGGCATAGACCATCACGCCTGATGTCGGACGGTCCAGCCTGTGCGGGATGCCGAGATAGACATTCCCCGGCTTGTTGTATTTCTCCTTCAGATACTTTCTGAGTGCATCGGCAAGAGACTCATCCCCTGTCTCATCATTCTGGCTCAGCTCACCGCACAGCTTGTTGACGATAATCAGGTGGTTGTCTTCATAGAGGATTCGCTCTTCAAGTGGCTTTGTCATTTCTCTTCCTCTGTATCGTCGAAAAGACCCGGATCTTCGCCCACACTCTCCTTCGTCTGTCTCAGGGTAAGCCCGGCAAGAGCCTTAGTGATGAGCTTGTAGCCCATCGTCTGGGGACTCTTCCTGACAGCGAAGTCCGAGAAGCGGAAAGTCTCTTCAAGCACACGGTAGCCGTAGCCCGGCTTGTATTTTGCCGTGATTATGGCAGAAGGGAAGGTCACAAGCTTGACAAGCTTGAAGTTCCCCTTCGGCAGGATGGAATACATCTTGTTCGTCGTGAAGCTTGTGATTGTGAAGCGGTTGAGGAAGTAGAACTTGCTCTCCTTCTCCTTGTAGATTGCCGTGAAGATGACCTTCGAGAGCTCTTCCTTGTCAGCAAGCGCACAGTAATACAGGCCTTCAGAGCCGATGAACTCACGCTCAGAGACATTCGTCACCCTGTAGGCACCGTCTTTACGCATGTAGAAGACCTTGTCATACGGAGAGACCTTGAGAAGGACCTCTCCTGTCTTGACGTTCGTGCCCATGTAGCCGGAATCCTCATCGTAGCGCAGCTCGAGATTCCTGACAGCGACCGACTTCACATCCAGAGCCTGGAAGGAAGAAATCTCACTCTTTCTCTTCCATCTCTCCTGATCAAGCTCTCCCTTGATTTCCTCAAGGAAGGAAAGCGCATACTTGGTGATATGGGTCAGGTTGTCGTCGGTCTGCTCGATTGCCGCGTTGATTTCCTCAATATCCTTGCGGTTCTTCTCGATATCGAAAAGCGAGATTCTCCTGATAGGAATCTTCAGCAGCCTGTCGATATCATCATCGTCAAGCGGGCGGTACAGCTCTTCCTTGAAGGGCTCAAAGCCTGTGATGACAGCCTTGTTCACATCCTCAGCAGTCTTCTTGTTCTCAATTCTCTTGTATATCCTCTCCTCGATGAAGATACGCTCAAGGGTGCGCGCATGAAGCTTGTCTTCCAGCTTCTGGCGCTCTATCTGAAGCTCGGCTGTCAGCACGTCAACAAGATGATGGGCATGGTAGTTGATCATCTCGCTGATTGGCACGATCTTCGGCAGATTGTCCACAATGACAACAGGATTCACGGAAATCTTGTTCTCGCACTTGGTATAGGCATAAAGCGCATCAACGATGTCGTTCGTGTACGTGTTTCTCTGCAGTGCAATCTCAATGTTCGCCTTGTCTGTCGTATAGTCAGTGACCTTCGCGATATGAAGCTTTCCCTTCTTGTCAGCCTCTTCGATGGAGGCAATCATCTGCTCGGATGTGACACCGTAAGGAAGCTCTGTGATGACAATCTTCTTGCTGTCTGAAAGGTCAAGCCGGGCACGCACGGTGACAAAGCCGCATCCGTCCTCATAACCGGAGACATCGACAATTCCTCCAGTCGGGAAATCAGGATAAAGCTGCACCTTCTCGCCCTTCAGGGCCGCCGCCTGGGCATCAAGAACCTCAAGGAAGTTGTGAGGCAGGATGTCTGTCTTCATTCCTACCGCAATGCCGCTTGCTCCCTGGATTACAACCACAGGAATCTTCGCAGGGAATACGACAGGTTCCTTGTTGCGGCCGTCATATGAGTCGACATACTTCGTGATTTCAGGAGAATACAGCACCCTCTTGGCAAGAGGCAGAAGGCGGCACTCGATGTAACGTCCTGCAGCAGCCCCGTCTCCTGTGAGGATGTTGCCGAAGTTTCCCTGATGGTCGATGAACATGTCACAGTTGGCAAGGTTGACCAGGGCATCATTGATGGAAGCATCCCCGTGCGGGTGATAGCGCATGCACTGGCCGACAACGTTTGCGACCTTGTGCATCTTTCCGTCATCCATCTCGATGAGGGTGTGGATGATTCTCCTCTGCACCGGCTTGAGGCCGTCCTCCAGTTCAGGAATGGCCCTGTCCCTGATGACGTAGGAGGCGTACTCGATGAAGTTTTTCTCAAATATTCCGCTTGCGTATGCCATCAGACCAGATTCTCCATAATGTATTCCCTTCTCTCGGGAGTGTTGTTGCCCATATAGAACTGCATCTTCTTCCTCACCTCAGTCGCACTGTCAATCGTGACAGGCACCAGCTTGATGTCATCACCGATGAACTGACCGAACTCCTTGGGGTCTATCTCTCCCAGCCCCTTGAACCTCGTGACCTCAGGGTTCTTCATCTGAAGCAGTGTTGCATCCCTCTCCTTCTCAGAATAACAGTATGTGATGACCTGCTTGTTACGGACCCTGAAAAGAGGTGTCTCAAGAATGTAGAGGCGGCCTGATGTGACAAGCTCATCAAAGAACGTGAGGAAGTATGTCATAAGCAGGTTCCTGATATGATAGCCGTCAGTGTCGGCATCGGTCGCGATGACCACCTTCGCATAACGCAGGTTGTCAAAGTCTCCATTCTCAAGGCCGAGCGCAACCATGATGTTGTAAAGCTCCTCGTTCTCATATATCGCCTTGCGTGTCTTGCCAAACACGTTGAAAGGCTTTCCTCTCAGACTGAAGACAGCCTGGGTCTCGACATTCCTCGTCTTCGTGATTGTTCCGCTGGCACTGTCTCCCTCGGTGAGGAAGATCATGCTGTTCATGGCCTCGGCTTCCTTGCTCTTGGGATAGCTGTTCAGATGATAGCGGCAGTCCCTGAGCTTGGGAATGTTTATCGAGACTTTCTTTGCCATCTCGCGGGCACCGTTACGCACGGCGCTCTCTTCTTTATGGATTCTTTCGTTGGTGGTTATCTTGGTCAGGAGCGCATTCGCCGTTTCCTGATTCTTCATCAGGGCGTCAATGACAGCCTCCTTCACTTCATTCACAATCCATGTCCGGATTTCCGTATTGCCAAGCTTGTTCTTCGTCTGGCTTTCAAAGACAGGATTCTGCACCTTGACTGAAATGGCTCCGGCGATGCCGTCCCTGATCTCAGGAGCATTCCAGGTCTTCTTGTAATACTCATTGATACCCTTGAGCACACCTTCCTTGAACGCGGCAAGATGGGTTCCCCCGTCAGAAGTATGCTGACCGTTCACGTAAGAGAAATAGGACTCTCCATAAGATGAGGTATGGGTCATCGCAAACTCAAGCTGGCTGCCCTTGTAGTGGATGATGGGATAAAGCTGCTCGCTTCCCACATCCTTGCTCAGGAGATCCAGAAGTCCGTTCTGGCTCTTGATGACCTTCCTGTTGTATTCAATTGTAAGGCCGGTATTCAGATAGGCATAATTCCACAGCCTTTCGAGTATGAATTCCTCATTGAAAGAATAATCAGGGAAGATATCAGGATCAGGGACAAATGAAATGAGCGTGCCGTTCGGCTCATCAGTTTTAGCATGCTTTGTCCTTCCTTTCTGGATACCTTTCTCAAAGCTCGCGCTGGCCATCTCTCCGTCTCTGTAACTTGTGACTGTAAAGGAAGATGAAAGGGCATTCACCGCCTTTGTACCGACACCGTTAAGACCGACAGAGAACTGGAATGCCTCTGAATCATATTTAGCACCGGTGTTGATGACCGAGACACACTCGACAATCTTTCCAAGAGGAATTCCTCTTCCGTAGTCACGCACAGTGACTTCCCTGTCGAGTACAGTGATGATGACACGGCTTCCGCAGCCCATGATAAACTCATCAATGCTGTTGTCTATGACTTCCTTCAGAAGAATGTAGATTCCGTCATCGACATGGCTGCCGTCACCAAGCCGTCCGATGTACATGCCAGGACGCAGACGGATATGCTCCAGGGAAGAGAGCGACTTTATGTTCGATTCATCATATTTTATGGCCATGAAAACATTATAGACGGGCCTTGGGTACAAGGTCAAACCTCACGTTTGGCCATCTTGACAGACCATCTGTCTTTCTCTATCATACATTTCTTGTCTGGAAAAAGACGGACACAAAACATATGGAGAGATGTCCGAGCGGTCGAAGGAGGCGGTCTTGAAAACCGTTGAGGCGCAAGTTTCCGGGGGTTCGAATCCCTCTCTCTCCGTAATTCACTGGAGAGGTGCGAGAGAGGCCGAATCGGGCTCCCTGCTAAGGAGTTGACCTGCTAAACCCGGGTCCGGGGGTTCGAATCCCCCCCTCTCCGATTATGAGACCATAGCTCAGCTGGATAGAGCATCAGTTTGCGGAACTGAGGGTCGGAGGTTCGAATCCTCTTGGTCTCGTCTTCAAAACTCGCACCCGTTGCGGGTTTTTTGTTTTTCCGGAGAGATGTCCGAGAGGTCGAAGGAGACGGACTCGAAATCCGTTGTAGTACATCCGTATTACCGAGGGTTCGAATCCCTCTCTCTCCGCTTTTCCTCCACAGTTTTCATGAAAGACCTGAAGAACACCACGCTGACAATGAAGGTGAGCACATCACTTATGCTCTGAGCGCAAAGCACACCGTACACACCGATTATTGAAGGGAGCAGAATCACAAGAGGGATGAAGAATATTCCCTGACGGCACAGAGCGAGGAAGGTGGCCTTTCCGTAGTACCCTGTCCCCTGCAAGGACATGTTTGTCGTCACGTTCACGCCTGAAAGAGGAAGTGCAAGGCACTGGAAGATAATGGCAAGAGTGCCAAGCTGGCTTACAACAGGGTCATCCTCAACGAAACTGGAGACAAGAGGACGGGCGAAGATGATGCACAAAAGCGAGAGTACAGCGATGAGAACGGTTCCAACAACGCACATGAAACGGGCTGCTTTCTGTACCCTGTCATACTTTTGAGCACCCCAGTTGAAACTGCACACCGGCTGATACCCCTGACCGAAACCAAGCAGGGCGGAGAAAAGGAAGAATGTGATTCTCGATGTGATTGACATAGCGGCGACTGCGGCATCTCCGAATGCTGCCGCGCTTACATTGAGAGCGACAGTGGCGATGGATGCAAGCCCCTGACGTGACAGGGACGGCAGCCCCATCTTTATTATCGAAGCATAGGTTCCCCCTTTCCGTGATACCCTGCTTATTCTCAGCCTGACATTGCTCTTTCCTGCAAGAAAGAATGCAAGCAGGATGATAAAGCTGACCAGCTGGCTGAGAGATGTGGCAATTGCTGCACCAGCTGTACCAAGGCCGAAGACAAAGATGAAAACAGGATCAAGGAAAATGTTCAGAACCCCGCCTACTGTGATTCCGACCATGGCAAAGCTGGCCTTTCCTTCACTTCGCAGAAGGTTGTTCAGCACGAAGGATGAGCACATGAACGGGCAGCCGATGAAAATGTACTGCGCATAGGCCTGGGCATAAGGAAGGATTGTCTCTGTTGCTCCAAGGAGTCTCATCAGCTGCCTGTTGAAGACGATTCCCACAACTGCAAGCAGGAGACCTGTAGCAAGAGAGAAGAAGAACGCGCTGCTTGCGACACTGGTCGCCTTGTCGTTCTCCTGCGCGCCCAGATAGCGGGCTGTGATGACACCGCCTCCCATACCGATTGTGAAACCGACCGCCTGGATTATTGCCATCACGGAGAATACGACACCGACAGCACCGGCGGCGCTTGTTCCGAGTTTCGAGACAAAGAAAGTGTCCGCCATGTTGTAAATCGACGAGACAAGCATCGATATTATTGTCGGAATTGCAAGCCTTGTGACCAGTGACGGAACAGGTGTTTCTGTCATCTTTCTGTAGTGAGCAAGCCGTTTTTCATCTTCAGTCATAACCATAGAGTGTATTATAATGCTCAAATACAAGGAGTTGAATATGCTTGAAACAAACCAGATGGCACCGGACTTCACGCTCCCCGACCAGAACGGAAACGATGTGACTCTGTCCTCTTTCAGAGGGAAGAAAGTCATCCTGTATTTTTATCCTAAAGACAACACTCCAGGCTGTACGAAAGAAGCCTGCTCTCTCAACGAGGCGAAAGAAGACCTTTCAGGCCTCAATGCCGTCATCATCGGTGTCAGCCGCGACAGCGCACAAAGCCACCAGAAATTCATTGCCTCCCATGGCCTTTCCTTCACACTTCTGACCGACAAAGACCATGAGGTAATGGAAATGTATGGAGCTTATGGAAAGAAGATGATGTACGGCAAGGAGACGACAGGAGTCATCAGGACTACATACATCATTGATGAGGAAGGAAAGATTGTGAAAATCTTCAGGAAGGTGAACACCGCAACTCATGGTGAAGACATCAAAGCATTCCTGGAAGAAGCCTGAACTGCGCAAAAAGAGAGAACTTTCTGGCATGAAAAGAAAAGTTTTCTCTGCCATCAGGCCTTAAAATTCCAATATGGAAAAAGCAGATAGAATCATAAGCCTTCTGGCGGATGCCTTCAGCAGGATTGAAGATTGTCTGGCGATGGCTGTCTCAGGTTCTAAGACGAGCCCGATTAACGACAGCCTTTCTGACTGTGATATCTATATCTACAGGAAAAAGCAGATTCCTTCCTCCGTAAGGGAGAAGATTCTGTCTTCCATCACTGAGCACTATCTTGTTGACAGCTCCTTCTTTGAGGAAGGCGACGAGATGAATGCCGATGGCATTTATTTCGACATCATGTACCGTGATGAGAATTTCATCCGCGACCAGATAGAGCGGGTCTGGGAGAAAAAGCAGCCATCGCTGGGTTATTCAACGTGCTTCCTTCACAACCTGAAGACATCACGTTTCATTTTCGACAAAGAAGGCATCAGCGATGATATAAGAAAACTTGACAAGGCTTACAGTGATGAGCTTTCACAGAGCATCATATCCTACAACATGAGAATGATTGACGGAGAAAGCGAAGGCACCTGGATGAGACAGCTTGAAGCAGCCCAGAAGAGAGGCGACTATGTCAGCCGCAATCACCGGCTTGCCGCCCTCATGGCCTCATACTTCGACATTCTCTTCGCATACAACAGGGTTCTCCACCCTGGAGAGAAAAAAATAATTAAATATGCTCATCTGCTGTGCTCAAGCCTGCCGGAGAACTTCGATGAAGACATAGAGAGAATCTACTCTTCTGCCTGGGAAGGGGATCTCACAGGCAGTGTGAAAGTGGCGCTGAGACATCTTGAGGATATGCTCAGGCGTACTTGAAGCAGTTGTAGATGCTGATTGCGATGATCAGCACAAGCATTGCGAGGAACATCCTGTCGATTTTCTTCTCGTCAAGGCGCTTTGACAGAGTCCTTCCGATGCTCGCACCAGCAACAGCGAATACCATCATCATGACAAGAAGGAGTGGCTCGAACTGAGGCACATCTCCTGTCACCACACTTGAAATCAGGCTGACGACCTGAGAGAAGAAGATGATGTAAAGGGAGTTGAGTGCGCAGGTTTTCGTGTTCATGCTGAAGAAATAGGAAAGGACCATAATATTTATAGGCCCGCCTCCGATTCCCAGAAAAGAGCTCATCAGACCGAGAAAGAGACCTGCCACTACAGCAAACACTCTGTTCTTTATATCAAGCTGATGAATCTTCGCCTTGTTGAGCACATAGACAAAGACCGCGGCAGTGAGAATGACCATGATGATGTTCTGTACAAGGGAGACTTTCCCCTGGTCCGGAAAACTTGAGACAAGGTAAGAGAATATGGTCTTGCCCGCAAGACCGCCGAAGGCACCGCCAAGTGCGAGGAAGGTTCCGCGGGAATCTATCTTCACCTCTCCGCCCCTGCTCCTGAGCAGGGAGACGATTGTCATGGTCAGGACTGTCGTTCCGGACAGGAAGCTTATCTGGGCACTTGTATAGGGACTGATGGCATCCATCACCGGCTTGATGATGACGCCTCCTCCGATTCCGCTTAAAGATCCGAGGACAGTTGCGAAAAGCACTGTCAGCGCGATTATTGCCTGCACTTCATCTGTCTCCTTTCCTGAATGAGCTGAGGATTGCCCTTGCGCTGTCTTCAGGGAACCCCTGTGGAGGGTTATCAAGAATGCTTTCAAGAAGGTTCAATGATTCTTCCTGCTGAGGAAGCATGAAGCCCGCTTCCCTCGCGATGTCTTCCCCTGACAGCCGGAATGATTTCTCCAAAGCTCTCATGAGCCTTCTTTTTCCATCAGGTCCTTCTTCAGACAGAGCAGAGGCAAGAAGCCGCTCCCGGCTCTTTGCTTCAAGAAGAGCTCTCATGCCGGTCAGCACTTCATCCTTCTTCTCCTGAGGAAGCGGCATTTCTGCCGGAATCATGCTGATTGCCTTGCTCGGACAGGCCGCGGCACAGTCCCCGCAACCTGTGCATTTATCCACATCGATGATGCTGTCTTCCGTATCAGTTGCCCCGACAGGACATACATAAAGACAAAGACAGTCCTTGGTGCACAGTCTCAGGTTTCTTACTGCTTTCCATTTCATGCCGCACCTCCTCACTCAACCTTTTCAAACTTCCAGGAGGGAACCTTGCACACGGGACAGAGAGCCGGTGCACTGTCACCGATATAGACAAAACCGCAGACAGAGCAGACCCACACGGATGTGTTCTCAAGCATCTTCTCCCCTTCCTTCTCATAACGAGAAAGAAGGGTGCGTGCAATCATCTCGACTTTGTATGACCAGAGTCTTGCTCTGAGAGCTCCTCTGTCTCCTGCAGCTGTGGCAGAAGCCTCTGCTGTCTTATACACACCTGCAAGGTTGTCATTCACAAGAGAGACAAGGTCTCCTTCAGCCTTCTCTTTCTTTGCTTCTGCTGAGAAAAAGTCAGCTATCTCCTGATACATCTTCTGTTCATGCGGCCTGTACTGTTTCTCACATCCTCTTGCAAGGTTTGAGAAAAGAAGACTGAGCGCTCCGGAAGAAAGCTTTTCCATGTCATGAGAGTTATCGGAAGAGATATCCTCTGCCACAGAAGACTGAGGCATATTCTCCTTCACAGGGTCGGACATGGCCTTCTCTGCTCCACATGCAGGGCAGACCCTGTCAGAAGGAAGCTCACTGAATGGAACTCCTTCTTTCTCCTCATCATAAACAAAACCGCAAATGCTGCAGATATATTTCACATCCGGCTCCTTTTCTTCAGTCTAACATGAAAAAGCGCCTGAAGTGCACACACCCAGACGCTTTCTTCCTTTCTGAGAGGAAAACTCCTCAGAACGCCTCGCTCGAGACCTTCCAGACACAGGCGAGAACCAGCAGATGGGTCACCAGTTCCTCAAGCCAGTAAATCCACTCGTCACCGTTGACGCCCTTGAGTCCTTCGACAAAGTCCGTGACGATGATTGTGAGAATCCATACGACAAGCACTGCGACCATGCTCCACTTCACGTAAGTCTTGTTGATTCCCTTCAGGAAGGACGGAACGATCAGGAGAATGCCGCATACCAGCAGAAGGATGCCGAAGACTATCTGAAGCACCTCGTTGTTGAGGACGTCAAACAGTCCGTTGCTTGTATCTCCCATCAGGCCCTCGATACCGATGCAGATGAAAAGAAGTCCGACAAGGATACGCAGAATGAGATTTCCGTCAATCTTCGTGTCCTTGACAAGAGTGGTTTTTGATTTTGCCATAACACACCTCCATAAACTGAGAATATTGTAGCACTACAACCAGAGAGTGGAAAGCAAACATGCTTTCGTGCTAAGAATTTCACATATGATCAGACTGGCAGTTTTTCTTGGCAATACAGGCCGCGGTTACGAGAACACAAGACACAATGCGGGCTTCCTGCTGTGCTCATATCTTTATCCTGATGCGGTTTTCAGCATCAAGTTCCACTCTGCTTATGCAAAGCTTTCACAAGGCGCAATCATGAAACCGCTGACGCTGATGAACCTTTCCGGAACGGCTGTCAGCGAGGCAAAAAGCTTCTTCAAGCTGAAAAATGAGGAGATTCTTGTCGTTCATGATGATATGGAACTGGCATTGGGGACCGCCGCCTTCCAGAAGGGGGGCGGCACAAAAGGACACAACGGACTCAAGAGCATTCGGGACAGATGCGGAGGCGAGGATTTCTTCCGTCTGAGGATTGGAATAGGGCGACCGGACAAAGGTTCTCCGGCTGTCTATGTCCTCTCTCCCTTCACTGAGAGTGAGAAGGCCTCACTCAATGCACTTTTTTCACGGATTGCATCATACGGGGTGTTCAGCATTCCTGAGAATCTGCATCTGAAAGTCTGAGCAGAGCGAAATAGTTTTTCACTTTCACCCCTTTTTCTGCTAATATTAGAAAAGACACTTGAAACAACAACAGAAAAGGGGGTTTTGTTTCATGACTGAACGCGACTTGAGAATCGCCCGGACAACAAGGGAAAGTCTCTCTCTCACGAAACCGGTTTTTGTCACGACCGGAAACCTGCAGACACTTTACAACGATGCCAATGGCTTGAGTTATGCCTATAACAAAGCCGTCAAGGAAAAAGGCCTTGACGACTCTGTCTATCTGTCAGCCGGCAAGTTGCATGCAAGCGCTGTGCTGCACATGCTCTACCAGAGCGTGCTGGACACCTACCTGAAAGAGAACAACCCCGACATGTTCACCCGTATCATGCCGGTCATCGAGACGCAGGAGTCACTCAAAGGAGTGCTTTCCTTCTTCGATAAGGAATTCCCCTCTCCTCTTCTCAAGGATCAGAAGGCGGGTTATGTATACTACAGCCTTGAAACCCTCAGAGCCTTCTTCATCCATCAGGTGCTGGTCAACAACCCTGCCCTTGTCAGCGCGACAAAGCCATTCATCGAGCCTGCAGGTCTTGTTTTCCCCAGAGAGACAGGAGCATTGCAGAGCCTCATCGGTTCCTATACAAAAACAATCGACGGAAAGATCGGGCACAGCGACGAGGATGACATTTTTGATTTCCTCACAAAGCCTGCACGTCTTTACCCGAACAGCCTTTCAGAACAGATAGAATACATCCTGCGCGAATGGGCTGACCTTCTTTCAGAAGAGCTCAGGCTGCTTCTCCAGTCAGGACTTGATTTCATCCATCAGGAAGAGAAAGATCATGGAGGTCCAGGTAACGGAGGCGGAGCCCCGATGGAGGTTCCTGACTATTCTGGACTGAACAATGAATACGAAGCTTTCTCCGCCGATCTCGACTGGATGCCGCGTGTCGTCATGATTGCCAAGTGCACCCTCGTCTGGCTCGACCAGCTGTCAAAGTGGTACCACAGAGAGATAAGGACTCTTGACCAGATTCCTGACGAAGAGCTGGACAAGCTTGCCGAGAGAGGTTTCACAGCCCTCTGGCTGATTGGACTGTGGGAGCGCTCTGAGGCATCAAAACGCATCAAGGTAATGTGCGGAAACCCCGATGCAGAAGCATCCGCCTACTCGCTGAAAAACTATGAGATAGCCCAGAGCATCGGAGGCTGGAGCGCTCTTGAGAACCTGCGCAGCCGCTGTGCTCAGCGCGGCATAAGGCTCGCATCTGACATGGTTCCGAACCATACCGGACTGGACAGCGACTGGATGTATCAGCACCCCGAGTACTTCATGAGCCAGAGCTACTCCCCGTTCCCGTCCTACACATTCAACGGCCCGGATCTGTCAAACAACCCGGATATAGAAATCAAGCTGGAAGATCATTACTACAACAGAAGCGATGCTGCGGTCACATTCCGACGCATTGACAAGAGAACAGGAGAAACCAGTTATGTCTTCCACGGAAACGACGGAACATCAATGCCCTGGAACGACACAGCACAGCTTGATTACCTCAATCCTGTTACAAGAGAGGCAGTCATTCAGGAAATCCTGCATGTGGCAAGAAACTTCCACATCATCCGCTTCGATGCGGCTATGACACTTGCAAAGCGTCATATCCAGCGTCTGTGGTATCCAAAGCCGGGTTCTGGCGGAGACATCGCAGGACGTTTCATGTACGCACTCTCGGATGAGGAGTTCAACCGCAGGATTCCGCAGGAGTTCTGGAGAGAGGTTGTCGACCGCATCGCACAGGAAGTGCCAGACACCCTGCTTCTGGCAGAAGCATTCTGGATGATGGAAGGCTACTTCGTCAGGACGCTGGGAATGCACCGTGTCTACAACTCTGCCTTCATGAACATGCTCAAGAACCAGGAGAACCAGAAGTACCGCATGGCCATCAAGAACACTCTTGTCTTCGAGCCTGAAATCCTGAAGCGCTATGTCAACTTCATGAACAATCCGGACGAGGAGACCGCAATCGCCCAGTTCGGTGACGGCAACAGATACTTCTCCATCTGCACGATTCTCGCGACCCTTCCCGGCCTGCCGATGTTCGGTCATGGCCAGATTGAAGGCCTCAAGGAAAAATACGGAATGGAATACCGCAGGGCCTACTGGGATGAGAAGCCGAATCAGTGGATGATTGACGAACATTACAGAAAAATCTTCCCTCTGCTGAGAAAGCGCTATCTTTTCAGCGGAGTGGATCACTTCAACATCTACGACGCATGGAACAACGGAGTCGTGGAAGAATCCATCTTCGCCTATGTAAACGGACATGGAAGCGAGAGAAACCTTGTCATCGTCAACAACCAGTACGAGAGAGTGAGTGCCAACATAAAGCTCAGCTGCCCGAAACTGATTAAAGGCAACGAGAACAAGGAGACTGCGACAACATCTCTTGCAGACAATCTCGGACTGCACTTCGGCGGACGTCACTATCTTATTTATGAGAACTTCTCCACCGGGCTGACCTACCTGATGCCTTCAATCCGCCTGTTTGAGGAGGGCTACAACTTCACGATTGACGGGTATGACAGCAAGGTGCTGTGGAACATGAGAGAGGTTGAAGATTTCGACGGCTCCTATGAGAAGCTATATCACTTCCTTGGCGACAACGGTGTGAAAAACATCAACATCGCTGTCACTCTTCTCAGACTGAAGCCTCTTTACAAGGAGCTTGAAAGTCTGCGCAGCGACAGCTTCTTCTCCCTTATCGAGGATTGTCTTTTCGCAAAGCAGAATGCCCAGAGCGAGAGAAAGCTCCTGCTTACGGTCGCAGAGACCTATACTCATCTGAATGCAGTCGCAGAGACATTTGACGAGGCTCTTATTGCAGCGCTGCCCCAGATGCCGAGAGATGTTGAACCGAATGAGATGGTCACTCAGGTCAGGAAGCTGACCAGGCTGATGCACAGCGAAGAAGACAGCGTGTTCGCATCTTTTGCACGCCTGACACCTGAACTCAGCCTGATTATCGCAGCGGCAATCACGCTCAAGCCATTCATCAACGAAAAGACTGACAGTGTGAAAACCGCGATGAGAGCGGCGGACAAGCTGCTTCTCCACCACTTCTTCGATGGCAGGAGAGAGGATCTGCACATGAGCGAAGAAGACATGCATCAGCTGATGCACATGTCGGCAATCTTCTGTGTCGCAGGATACAGGATGAAACCGTACCTGAACCGGAAGAGCGCTACGATTCTGGCTCATTTGCTTGAAGATGAGGATATCTGGAAGGCGACAAAGTGCAATGTCTATCAGGGAGTCACATGGTACAACAAGGAAATGATGCAGCTTCTGATTGTACTGAGCGCGCTTTCTGCACAGGTGTTGCTGCCCCAGACCGGAAAGTTTGACAGCCGCAAGTACATTTCCACTCTTCTGGAAAAAGAAGCAGAGGCAGAGTACAAGCTGGACAATCTTCTGAAATAAACACCACAAGGCGGGGGCTGTAAATGTTCCCGCCTTAGCTTTATAATAAGCAGAGGTAAATAAAAACGGACCAGGAGGGAATGCGGATTTTTCAGTCCGGAATGACTTATGAAAACATGGATTACTTATTTGGCAGCATTATTCCTCGGCTTGGCCACAACCTTGCTGTTAGGTGACACGAACTGGATTCTTCCGGCGCTTTACAGCCTTGAGAATATAGCACTGTCCGCAGGAGCTGTTCTTGCAGCACTGCTGGTAATATTCAGTCTTCCAGCAGCAGTGGCATCCTTGAGAAAGGACCGTCTGGGCGGGAAGATTGTCATATCCTCGCTGATTTGGGCTATAGTCACAGCCTTCCTGCTTCCAATAGTCGCCGCGCTGATTGCAGGTTTCTTCCCTGTCAGCTTCCCGGCAAGCAGCACAGCCGGAAGCGGAACAGTTGCAGATGACTATATCCTGCAGGTCTTCTCCTCCGCATACCAGATGATTTTCTCCGGCAACATCGCATTCATGCTGGCGGAGGCTTCTGTCTTCATTCTTCCACTTATTGTCGTGGCTTTCTTCGTCGGCCTTGCTCTCAAGCCGGATGCCGATGTCATACGCCCGGCTTACATCACAATGAATTCTTTCTCTGAAGTGATGTTCCGCCTCTCAAGAGGCTTCTCATACTTCGGATACTTCTTTGTCTACCTGACAGGAAGCTATATGTTCACAGCTGTCTATCAGGAGAAGACATTCTTCTTTGATGCGGCTTTCTCAATCCAGCTTGTCCTGATTCCGCTTGTCTTCTCCCTTGTCATCCTTCCTGTACTTTTTGAGATTTTCACGAAGGGAAAGAAGAACCCCTACAAGATTCTCTACAGGAACCTTGCCACTCAGATTGCTGCTCTCACAAGCGGAAACTATGTGTTCACAATGCCATTCATGATGAGCGGAGAGCGCTATAACGATGGAGTCCAGAAGCGCATCAGCGCCTCTTCAAGTCCGCTTTTCTATATCATCGGACGCGGAGGAAGCGCCGCAATCGCCACGTTCAGCATCATCTCAATCGTGACAAGCGTACAGGCAGGTGCTCCTGTTCCTCTTTCTGTCTGTCTCGTCATCGCACTGGCCTGTGGAATCTGCTCATTCGCATGCAGCTTCTCAGCCGGCTTTGAAATCATGTTCATCACAATCGCGGCTGTGCATGTGATGAAGATTGACCTCTACTCAGCAGAACTCACAATGCTGGGTCTGCTTCCGGTACTCTCCGGTCTTGCTGTCATGGTTGACGCCCAGATTGCCATCTTCGGCTCATCCATTGCCGCATACAGAGCCGGCGTTGACGTCGATCCGGATTACAGGGATATCCTGTGAACGCGAACAAGACTTCCAAGCTTATATCGACGATACAGTTCCTTGTATCGTCGTTTCTCACCATCCTGCTGATTGCAGGATTCATCCTTGCATATACTCAGCGGGGCACGGAAGGTCTGAAACTGCTGCTTGGCAGCGTCTATCCTGAAATCGCAATCATCCTGGGGTCCTTCATCCCTGTTCTCGTGCTGAGGATAAAGCACCGCTCACAGGTGGCTGAAGGCTACCTGCTGCCGCTGTTCCTGCTTTTCCTGTCACTGCAAACGACAAGGATGTTCCCTCACCTGCTTCGTTTCAGCGACTACAATATCATATCCTACAATGACATCACGATACTGGGCAGGTTCTTCTTCATGGCAAGCTATACGGTTCTTCTGTTCGCATCAATACAGAACATGAAGAACGTCAGCACATCGAGAACCGGCGTAAATGTTTCTTTCTCGCTTGTCGCCTGCCTTATTGTCTCATACATCGTCCCGCGCTCAAGCGTGCCATTCCAGAGCGGAGTGCATGAGACGGTTTTCAATTTCCTTGTGCTCATCATACTTCTGAGTGCAGTACTCACCTATCTGGTAAGCTTCCTTTCAGACAAGGAAACCTACCACCTGAACAGGTTCTTCACCTTCCTCTTCATATCACTCGGAGATTTCCTGATTATCACAAATCAGGGCAATCAGCCTGTGCTGCTTGCAGGAACCGTGCTTTTCATCATCGGTGCCGTGATGCTCTCAGCCGTCAGTCCCAAGGGTTACTGAACGCTCTTGCAGACATCCACCCATCTGGCTTCAGGAAGCAGGCTTTCAAGCTCACCGACAGAAAGATGGACGGCAGATGAAGGGCTACCGCAGGCCGGATAGACCGTATCAAAGCGTCTGAGCGAGACATCCAGACAGATAACCACACCATCATTGAGACCGAAAGGACAGACTCCGCCAACCATATGACCGGTACGCTCAAGCGTGTCATCGGCTGAAAGCATCTTCGCCTTCTGGTGGAATGTTTCCTTGTATTTATGATTGTCTATCTTCATGTCTCCGGCTGTCACAATGACAACACAGCCTTCTGCCGTATCGAATGCCAGAGTCTTTGCAATATGAGCCTCCTGACAGCCAAGAGCCTTTGCCGCCAGTGCAACTGTCGCAGATGATACGTCAAAGACGATTATCCTGTCACCAAAACCTTTGCTCTCAAGTTCATTCTGTGCCTTCTCAAAAGACATAATGGCTCACCTCCAAAAAGAGAATGCGGCCCGAAAGCCGCACCCTTCTGCATTATTCTCATCACCCTCAGTTGAGAGTCACGACACTCGGGTCATAGTCTGCCGGCGGAACAAAGCCGAGCAGAGTCATACATGTGGCAGCCACTGATGAGATTCCAAGTCCCTCCTTGAGATCCTTTGAATACTCTCCATTCCAGTTGTCATCACAGATGATACACGGAACAGGATTGAGGGAGTGGCTGGTCTTGCTCTTCGGCTCGCCGTCTGCCCTGAGCTTGAGAGAGCCGTCCTTGCCATGTTCATACATGTCATCAGCATTACCGTGATCAGCGGTTACGACCATCACGCCACCTGCGGCCTTCACAGCATCCCAGATTCTTCCAATCTGGATATCCATACCTTCCATAGAGCAGACAACCGCTTCAAAGACACCTGTATGGCCGACCATGTCTCCGTTGGGGAAATTGAGTTTGATGAAGTCCCACTTTCCGCTCTCGATTTCCTTGATGACGCGGTCTGCAATCTCAGCACACTTCATCCAGGGTCTCTGCTCGAAAGGAACGATGTCGCTGGGAATCTCAACGTATTCCTCAAGCTTCTCATCAAACTTTCCTGTCTTGTTTCCATTGAAGAAGTATGTGACATGACCGAACTTCTGGGTTTCGGAAATGGAGAACTGCTTCACATTGCTTGCGCACAGGTACTCTGCCATTGTCCTGTCAATTGAAGGAGGATCGACAAGGTACTGATGCGGCACATGAAGGTCTCCATCATACTCCATCATTCCTGCATACTCCACCTTCGGATGGCGCTTTCTGTCGAACTCCGTGAGAGTCTCGGCCTCAAAGGCCTTTGTAATCTCCAGAGCACGGTCGCCTCTGAAGTTGAAGAGGATGACGGAATCTCCGTCCTCAATTGTTCCAACAGGCTTTCCGTCCTTAGCGATGACAAAGGGAGGAAGATCCTGGTCGATTGCTCCAGTCTCTGCCCTGAGCGTCTCGATAGCCTCATGAGCAGAAGAGAACTGACGGCCTTCACCGAGAACATGTGTCTCCCAGCCCTTCCTGACCATATCCCAGTTGGCATTGTAGCGGTCCATTGTGATAACCATTCTTCCACCGCCGGAAGCAATGCATGCGTCAAAGCTGTCATCGCAAAGAGATGAAAGGAATTCTGCGAACGGGTCGAAATAATCAAGAGCGCTCATCTCTCCGACATCCCTTCCGTCAAGAAGCGCATGTACGCGGACACGCTTCACACCCTCTTTCTTCGCCTCAAGGACCATAGCCTTGAGATGGTCGATATGAGAGTGTACGTTTCCATCGGAAAGCAGCCCGAGGAAGTGGAGAGTTCCACCTGTCTTCTTCACATTCTCAACCAGTGTTTTCCAGGTCTTTCCCTTGAACATCAGGCCGGAGGAGATGGACTCGCTTACCAGAGCGGCTCCCTGATGGAAGACCCTTCCGCAACCCATTGCATTGTGACCGACCTCACTGTTGCCCATATCAGCATCAGAAGGCAGACCGACAGCAAGTCCGTGTGCCTTGAGCTTTGTCCATGGGTACTTCGCATAAAGCTGGTCGAGATTCTTTGTCATGGCGGCACTTACAGCATCGCCATCCTTATACTTGCCAAAACCAACACCGTCCATGATGACAAGCACCACAGGACCCTTTCTGCTGATTTTTCCGTTTTTCTTCAAGGCTTCTACCATATTATCCTTCCTTGTTTTCTATTTCTGGATTCTACCATTCTTTTTTCTCATTCGCCTAGAGGAAGCGTGCTCTGTCTCAGATACTCCAGCGCCCCTGTGCTTACTCTGTCATGAAGCTCATCATAAATCCATTCATGATAGCTGTTGACCAGATTCACCTCTTCCTGAGAAAGAAGGCTCAGATCAATTAGGCGCCTCTCGTATGGCACAAGAGTCAGCGTCTCGAAAGACAGGAACTGCCCCATCTGTGTCTTTATGTCCTTCTGCACAGCAAGAAGGTTTTCTATCCTTATTCCGTACTGGCCTTCTTTGTAGACACCCGGCTCGTCAGAAAGCACCATGCCTTCCTCAAGAGGAACGTCTATCATGGCAGGAGAGATCCTCGCAGGACCTTCATGCACATTCAGACAGCATCCGACGCCATGACCTGTCCCATGGAAAAAAGAAAGGCCGTACATCCACAGAAACTGCTTTGCAAGCACATCAAGCTGATAGCCACGCGTTCCCCGGATGAAGCGCTGGCGTGCAAGCGCGAGATGTCCTTTGAGAACCAGAGTGTAATCCCTTTTCTGTTCTGCTGCAGCTTGTCCGAAAAGCAGTGTGCGTGTGATATCAGTCGTGCCGCAGTCATACTGGGCTCCGGTATCAAGAACAAGCAGTCCTGACTTGTCAATGGCGGCATTGCTGCTGTCATTTGCACTGTAATGAACGATTGCACCATGTTCGCCAAATGCTGAAATCGGAGCAAAAGAAGGCTCTCTGTAACCCGGCATCTTCGCTCTCTCCTCTTCAAGAAGAGCCGAAATATCCATCTCTTTGTATCTGCCGTCCACACAGGAGAAATCAATACGGCTCATGGCATTGACAAAAGCCACAGCATCCAGCAGATGACTGCTTCTCATGCCAGCCAGTTCAAGCACGTTTTTCCTGGCCTTCATGTCAGTCGAGAAATCCCGGCCTGTAATGGAGCCTTCCCTGTCAAGAATCTCCTTGAAAAGCGTGTTCACACGCTCATCATTGTAATAGGCTTTCCCATGGACAAGCTGGCCAAGGACGAAAAAGACATCGTTATAGTCCTGCACGATGAAATCCTGGCTGACTGTTTCCAGCGTCTCACTGTCAAAGCGCTTTCTGTCTGTAAAAAGCACCGCCTTGCCGCTGTCGATGAAAAGGAAAGAAAGGAACACCGGGTTACACTCGATATCAGCTCCGCGGAGATTGGTTATCCAGGCGATATCATCAAGACTGGCGATGAAGGTGTAATCTGCCCCGCAAGAGGCAAGATGAGCTCTTATCTTCTCAAGCTTGTCAGCACTTGTAAGCCCGGCGAGGGAAAGAGGAAGTGCTCGAACGGAAGAGAAAGGATAATCAGGACGGTCTGTCCAGATGCTTCCGACAAGATCCCCTGTTGCAACGAAACTTGCACAGGAAGAAGCAAGCAGTGCGCTAAGCTGATTGAAGCGGCTTATACTGAGCGTTGATGCACACTGTCCGACCTTCTGTGAGGGCTCAGCATTCTCCGCCAGATACTCTTCAAGGGAAGGGTAACCCGGCGTATCCATCTTCATCAGGCTTATTCCGCTGCCTTCCAGCTCTTTCTCTGCCTGTATGAAATAACGGGAATCCGTCCACAGAAAAGCCTGTGTGGATGTAACGAGAACAACACCGGCAGATCCTGTGAATCCGCTGATGAACTCACGGGTTCTCCAGTGAGGTGCCACATACTCGCTGAAGTGGGCATCCGTCCCGTCCACGATATAGAAAGACAGCCCGTTCCTGTCCATCTGACGGCGCAAGTCAGCCAGTCTTTTTTCTATTTCTCCTGGAGCCATTTCCTCTCCTCCCTCTGTTGACATAAATGAAAAGAATGACGGCAGATACCATCATCAGGAAACAGAAAACCTGTCCTTTTGAAATATTCAGGAAGGACCCGAAAAGCGCGATGTTGCCGCTTCCTTCCCCAAGGCTGATCACATAGCCGATGTTGGCATCCGGCTGACGGCAGTATTCTATGAAAAAGCGGAAAAAGCCGTATCCGAAAATGTAAAACGACAGCATGGAACCGCTCTTCAGGGAATATTTTCTTACTAAAGGCCTCATTATGAACCACAGAATGAGGAAAAGCACAATTCCTTCAAAAAAGGCCTCATACAGCTGGGAAGGATGCCGCGGCAGGTTAATCATCTGGGGCGTGATATAACTCATGCCATGTGCGTCTGCAACCTGCCTCACCCATTCCTGTGATGTTGAGAAAGAAGGAGCTGACGGGAAGACCATGCCCCAGGGCTTTGTTGTCACCCGGCCGTAAAGCTCCCCGTTGATGAAGTTGCCAAGGCGTCCGAAGGTGTAGCCAAGAGGGATTCCTGCAACGATGTAGTCAACATATTTGAGGAAATCAATCTTCTTGTATCTCGCATAAAGGTAGCCGGCAACAAGCGCTCCCACCACACCGCCATGGTAGCTCATGCCGGGAAGGCCTACGAACTCTCCGTTCCTGAAAGGCCAGAAGATGAGCCAGGGATGGGAAAGATAATAGCCCGCATCGCTGTAAAACAGGACAGAGAACAGGTGTGCTCCTATTAAAAGCCCGATAACTCCCCACATGAAAAGCATCTGGCTTGTATCATCATCAAGTTCGTTTTTCTTGTCCTTCTTCAGCTGCCAGCGGTAAAGTGCATATGCGATTGCAAAGGCCACAAGATACATAACCGCATACCACCTGACAGGCAGAAAGGACACTACATAAGGATCCAGCCAAGACGGATAATCGATATAAAGAGGCATGCATGAAGTTTAGCTGTTGCACAGGCACAGGTCAATTGAAGGACTGCTCCGTTTTGTCTACACTTGAGACATGAGAAAGGGAAGGAAACTGATTGTCTCGCTTCTGATTGCACTTCTGCTGTGCTTTTCTGCACTTGCCGCAGGAGCCGCAGAAGAGGCCGGTACTGAAATCTCAGTGAAAAGCAGTGAGATTTCCCAGACGCTTGCAAGAATCAACACACTTTACCAGTATCTGAAGGTCAACTCATTCTACGATATAAAAGAGGATGATATCGAAGAGAATCTCACCCGTGCCCTGATGGCTTCGCTGAATGATCCATATGCCGCTTATTTCACCAATGATGAGGCACAGGACATGGAGGAAAGCATCGCAGGAAGCTATGTGGGACTTGGCGTCTACATCAGCAAGTATGACCCTCTTTTCATAGACTGGGAGGATGAGACGACCTGGATGCTCCAGATTACAAGTCCCTTCCCGGGAGGCCCTGCTGACAGAGCCGGACTCAGGGCAAAGGACTACATAAGCCACATCAATGGGGAATCTGTGGCACAGATGACAGTTGACGAGGCAAGCGAGCTTCTGAAGGGAGAAGAAGGTGTTCCTGTCACGCTGACAGTGCACAGAGGTTCAAGTGTCTTCACAATCTCTGTCGCCCCAGAAAAGGTGACAACACCTACAATCAGCTACACAATGCTTGAGGGGACGGACTATGGCTACATCGCCATAACGACATTCTCCACGACTACCTATCCTCTGGTGAGTGAGGCCCTGAGCAATCTCACGGCGCAGGGGATGAAGGCCCTGATTATTGACTTGAGAAACAACGGAGGAGGAACCGTCAATTCAGCCTCCCTGATTGCCAACTACTTCGTCCAGACCGGCGATGTGATTTTCACAATTGAATACAAGGACGGATCCGGACGGCCCGACACAGTATGCAAGGCAAGCAACCAGACGAGGAAGTACAGCCTTCCTGTGGTCATCCTGGTGAATGGAGGAACTGCAAGCGCGAGCGAGATTCTCAGTGCGGCTCTGCAGGACAACTCAGAAGGAATAATCATCGGACAGCAGACCTTCGGCAAGGGCATCATACAGGATGTCATACCCTGGAATGAAGGCTTCATACGATACACATCCAGCCACTATCTTACACCGGATGGTCATGACATCCATGAAGTTGGAATAACTCCTGACATCATCGTTGAAGAGCCGCCGATGTCTCCTGAGCAGACAGAAGAGTATTTCTCATTCATAAGCGAGCATGAAGAGGACATCATCAGATGGACCGAAGAGAGGCCGGAATACACGACAGAGAATATAGAATCCTTCGTTTCCCAGTATCTTGATGAGATATCATTTGATCCAATCTACCTCAGCGTCGCAATACGTAACCAGTACATTGTCCAGATGGACTGGGATGAGCGGCCGGTTGCGGATCCTGAGTATGACATTTTCCTTAAAGAGGCTGTCAGCTGGCTTGACAGACAGGGCCTATGAGAATCTTCCTGCTTGATTCATCATATGACAAAAGCGGAATCTATCCGCTTAAGAAAAGGGATAAGAACTATCTTTTCAACTCATTGCGGCTCTGTGAAGGAGATACCATCAGCGCCCGGGATGCAGATGGAAGCTATTATGAAGCAAGAATCAGCGGTGATAACTGTCTTGTCCTGACGCCTTCGGCAAAACCGGAAAACAGTCTCACCGATTCACTCTCCGGCTACAGGGGAAGGCTTCCTGCCATTCATCTCTACCAGTGCATTGCAAAGGGAAAGAAGAATGAGGAAATCGCACGTATGGCCTGCGAGGCTGGAGTCTCCTCTGTCTGTTTCGTGCAAAGCCGTTTCACACAGGAGAAGACACTCACCTGTCATGCTCTTGAGAGAATAACGCTGATTATGAAAGAGGCCGTACAGCAAAGCGGCTCTGAAACTGTTGTGAAAACGCCTCAGGTCCTTTCCTTCGATGAGGCAATCAGCAAGGCAGAAGGGAAAATAATAATGCTTCATCAGGCAAAAGGGGAAAAATCCCAGAATCTTGTCCAGATTCTTCAGGGTATGGATGAAAAAAGCGAGATTTCACTCTTCACCGGTCCTGAAGGTGGTTTCAGTGATGAGGAATGTGAAAAGGCAATTCTCGCAGGAGCCTCACTTTGCCTGCTGACAACAAACATCCTGCGCTGTGAGACAGCCGCAATATATGCGACAGGCGCAATCCAGACAATACTGTGTTCCTCTGCTGACGACGGGTGCTGATGATGAGCACTGCTCGCCGATAGTGAAACTGAAGAAAAATAAATCTGGAAACTGATATGCACTCTGTTTTAAAGTCTCTCCCGGGTATTTCAGGAGAGAGAAAACATGCTCTATTTCGTCACTTCAAACAGACACATCAGATCCAGACTGGAAGGCTTCATCAAACAGGAGGAAGCCCTGTTCTTCACCTCTGTCATCCGCATGGAAAACGCATGCGCTGAAAGCACAGAACCGTTTTCTGTCATCATTGACGAGAACCTCAGCTCAGGAGAGGTCTCCTCTTTCTTGCTCAGGCAGAAGAACAATCCCCGGCTTGAACATCTCATCCTTCTGGCAGGAAGCGGCCCTGATGTGCAGACAAGCTTTCATGACAGCCGGCTTTCTGTAATCAGAAAGGATTATCTTGTCTCCGGTCTTGCTTCAATTCTTGCCCGTGCACCGCGCACAGCAGATAAGCGTACTTCCAGCATAATCGGCTCTTCTGCCCTGATGAGAAAGCTGCGTTATGACATTGACAGAGCAGGCAGAAGCAGGTGCAATGTCATCATCTGCGGAGAGACAGGAAGTGGAAAGGAGCTTGTGGCAAGGGAAATCCATCACAGCATCCATTCAAACAGAGCACCAGTGATAAACTGTGCCCTGCTGAACAGCGACCTGCTTGAAAGTACTCTCTTCGGTCATAAGGCAGGAGCCTTTTCCGGCGCAATCAGCGACCAGAAGGGCCTTGTGGAGGACGCAGATGGAACCAGTCTAATCCTGGATGAGATTGAGGAACTCAGCGTGAAGACTCAGGCCAAGCTGCTGCGTTTTCTTGACAGCGGGGAGTACTCTCCTCTTGGCGACAGGAGTGTACACCATTCAAGCTGCAGGATCATCGCAATCACAAATAGACCGGTTTCCGCCTTATACAGGGAAAACCTTCTACGCAAGGACTTCTATATGCGTATAGCAGGTGCCACTATCCAGGTTCCGCCACTCAAGGCTCATCTGGAAGATATGGAAGAACTTGTAAGGGCAAGAGAGAAGGAAAAGGGATACAGAGATCACATAAAGGACATAGACAGCCTTAAATCCTATTCATGGCCTGGCAATGTCCGTGAGCTTTTCCATTGTGTTGACAGACTTCATATGAACGGTCTGGAAGAGACTTCTCTCGTGCTTGGTGATATTGTCAGTGATCCGTGTTTCCAATACGGGGAAAAGACATATTCAGTATGAGAAAAACGGCATCCTCAAAACTCACTAAAAGAGAAAACTGTCCACATTTCACCTCTGTTTTTCCTTAAGCCAGAAACATATGTTCTTTTCTGTCTGAATTCACAGAAAAAACTGCTTTGCGAAACTTTTCCACAAGTTTTCAACAAGCTTGTGGAAAACTCTGTTCAAAGTTATTTTTACACGTAAGATGTAAGGGAAACAGAACATAATCATACAAATTTTTAAAAACTGTTAACTTCTTTTAAATTAAGGACTTATTTTTACCGTTTTACCTAAATTTTTCATAAAACCTATATAACTTTTTCATAATTCAAACTTATTACAGCCAAAAAAAAAGAAGCTGTGGAAAACTGAGTTTTCAACAGGTTTTCAACAAGCGTAGACAAATTGTGCATAATTGAATAAATCTCACAGGGAGAGAAAAATAAAGCTGTTGAAAACCTGAAAACGTACATTCTGCCTGTCTTTTCACCTGTCGGAAGTTTGGCTTTTCTGGCAGCTGTGTTTACTAAAAAAATCAGTTCCGTCTGATCTCTGCCCCTGCGTTGATGAGCTTGTCAAGAAGATCCTCATAGCCTCGTTCAATCTGCTCGATATTTCTTATTACGGATTCTCCTTCTGCACAGAATGCAGCAACAACAAGAGCCATTCCCGCCCTGACATCAGGGCTGATCACTTCCCTTGCCTTGAGTTTCGTCCTTCCGTGTATGACAGCCCTGTGAGGGTCGCAGAGAATGATGTCTGCTCCCATTCGGATCAGGTAGTCGATGAAATACAGTCTGGACTCGAACATCTTCTCGTGAATAAGGATGCTGCCCTCCATCTGTGTCGCAGTCACGCACATGATGGACAGCAGATCGGCCGGGAAGCCGGGCCATGGTGCATCATCCAGCTTGTCAGTAAGGCCTGTACTGCTTCTTGCGATGATTCTGCTCTGACGCGAAGGTATGAATATTTCCCCTTCTCCTTTCTCAAAGCGCACACCCAGCTTCTGGAAGCCTTTTTCTACAGGCTTGAGCTGACTGGTGTCGACACCGGTAAGAAGAAGCTCGCTTGCCGTGCTTGCAGCAAGCCCTATAAAAGATCCGCACTCCATGTAGTCAAAGCATAGCCGGTGCTGGCATCCGTGAAGGGCTTTCACTCCATGGATTGTAAGATAGTTTGAACCGATTCCGTCTATGCGGCAGCCCATGCTGATGAGCATCCGGCACAGATTCTGTATATGAGGTTCACATGCGGCGTTGTATATGGTTGAGACTCCATCTGCAAGGCTTGCAGCCATGATGCAGTTCTCTGTTGCCGTGACAGAGGCCTCGTCAAGGAATATGTCTGCTGCTTTCAGTCTCGAAGGAGGTGTCATCTCAAGCTGGCCGTCCGGACGGATGTCACACTTAACGCCCAGAGCGGAAAGTCCTGTGAAATGGGCATCAAGTCTTCTCAGTCCTATTACATCACCGCCGGGAGGCGGTATGACAACCTTTATGCCTCTGGCAAGCAGCGGACCGGCAAAGAGGATTGAACCCCTGACGGAATCCACGAGCGATGGAGTCAGTCCTGTGAAAACGATATTGCTCCTGATATGATAAGTCCCGTCCGCAAGCCCTGTGACCTGACTGCCAAGCTCCTCCAGCAGGCGTGTCATCACCTTCACGTCCTGAATCATCGGGACATTCTCGAGAATCATGCTCTCATCGGTAAGCAGCGTTGCCGCAAGACAGGGAAGAGCCGCGTTCTTGTTTCCGCTTATTCTCACTTTTCCGCTCAGGCGCTGTGGGCCTTTAATGACATACTCACTCATAACAGAAGAATAGCATTTTTTTCTTTCTTTTCTGCGAGAATCGTTTCCGATGTGCTAAACTTTTCTTCAGGAGATTATTTTTATGTCAAATTACGATGATGCAAGAAACGTTATTGAACACTTCAAGATAGACGGACGGCTTGAAGACATAAAAGTGAACACACAGGGTCATATCAACTCAACCTTTGTCTCGACCTTCGTATGTGATGGAGTAAGAAAGAAGTACACTCACCAGAAAATCAACAAGAATGTCTTCAAAAAACCTAAGGAAGTCATAGAGAACATACTTGCCGTAACAAGTCATATAGCAGAAAAGGTGAAAGATCTTGATGACCGTGACAGGAGAGTGCTGAAAGTCGTGTTCACAAAGGACCACAAGCCCTTCTTCATTGATGAGAACGATGATTACTGGAGAACCTATGGTTTCATTGAGAATGTAAACACATATGAAACCATTCCCTCTCTTGAAGCCGCAAGGAACCTGGGCCGGGGAATCGGAAAATTCCAGTGCCAGCTTTCTGATTTCGACGGAGCCAGACTTAATATTACAATTCCTCACTTCCATGACATGAACCTGAGATACCGCCAGCTTGAGGATGCGATGGCACAGAACCCTGCCGGAAGACTTGATTCCGTTAAAGAGGAAATCGACTTCCTGATGGCAAACAGGGAAAGAGGATGCAGAATCTGGAATGACTTTGAATCAGGAGTCCTTCCGAACAGGGTCACCCATAATGACACGAAGATGAACAACGTGCTCTTCGATCCTGTCACTGATGAAGCAGTCTGCGTGATTGATCTTGACACCATCATGCCAGGAACAATTCTCTTTGATACCGGGGATATGATAAGAACTGCATGCAACACCGCCTCAGAGGATGAAAAGGACCTTTCAAAGGTTCATTTCAACAAGGATATGTATGAAAGTCTTGTCTCAGGCTATCTTGAAGAAGCCTCAGGCTTCCTTACAAAAGAGGAAAGAGAAGGCATAAAGGAATCCGGAAGGACAATCACACAGATCATGGCAGTGCGCTTCCTGACTGATTACATTGCCGGCGATGTTTATTATAATATCGCCTATCCTGAGCATAACATTGTCAGGGCCCATACACAGATTGCTCTTATGAAGAGTATGGATGAGCAGTGGGAAAAATATTGAACCGCAGGAGCGCATGGTGAACATATACGGTATTGGAAATCCTCTGATAGACATACTTGCGAATATTGATGATGAGGATCTCAGGCGGCTGGCCCTTCACAAAGGTACAATGCATCTTATTGACAGAGAGCGTCATACGAAGCTTATCAGCTATCTCAAAGACAAACCTCTGGTCTATTCCCCCGGAGGCAGCTGCCCCAATACCATGGTCACGCTCAGGATGCTGGGAGTAAATACAACGCTTGCCGGAGGAATCGGAAAGGATGAGCTTGCCCTCATATACCAGAAGAAACTTGAAGAGATTCATCTGAACAACGAGCTTGTCCAATATGATGATTCAACCGGCACATCCGTCATCCTTCTGACAGAAGACAAGGAGAGAACGATGAACACCTATCTTGGAGCAAACAGATGCTTCAATGAGAAGGATGTGAATCTGGATTCTCTTAAAAAGGCGGGACTCTTTTACTTCACAGGTTATATGTGGGACACAGAGGCGCAGAAAGGTGCTATAAGGAAGGCTCTCTCATTCTGCAAGGAGAACGGGATTCTGGTTGCCTTTGACGTGGCAGATCCATTCGCTGTCGGACGATACAGGCAGGACTTTCTCGAGCTGATTGAAAACAGCTGCCATATAGTATTCGCAAACAAGGAGGAAGCTCGTTTCCTTTTTGACAACTATGATGCTTACGAATGCTGCAAGAGCATGTCCCGTCTTGCCCCGATTGCAGTCGTGAAAAATGGGAAGAAAGGCTCTTTTGTCGCAAAGGACGGAAAGATAATGGAAATCCCGGTTCATGGTACGACGAACCCTGTTGATACCACAGGAGCAGGCGATACCTATGCTGCAGGCTTCCTTTACGGCTTTGCAAACGGTTTTGATATAAAAACCTGTGGAGAGGTGGCAAGCTATCTTGCCGGAGAAATCATTACCACAACCGGAGCCCAGTTCACTAAAGAAAGAGCTGCTGAAATCAGGTTCTATCTCGAAAAGACGTACCTTTCTAAAACATAAAAAAGGTCATCGATACAAGGATGAAGGAAAACACAATCAGGGCAAGAAGCACACCGGCTATGCACAGCCCGATGATTCCCATGATATAGCCTGCATTTGCAAGATTGCTTTCCTGTTTCCTGCCGCTTCCGGTCACAATTGCGATGATACCGAGGATTACGGCAACAACGCGGGACACCGTCAACGAGAAGATAAGCGACAACAATCCGAGAACGAAAACAGATGTTCCCCTGTCCTTCTGACTCTGATGCATTTCTTCTTTTTCCTGAAAATCTTCCATTTTCCCCCCCCCTATAAAGACGGCCCTGACGTAAGAGCCAGAGCCGTATTATCATTTCTGATTTGAAATCAGTAGTTCTTTGCCTGAAGCTCGAAATATGCCTGAGGATGTGCACACACAGGGCAGACTTCCGGAGCCTTCTTTCCAACGTGGATGTGACCACAGTTTGAGCACTTCCAGATCATCTCTCCATCGCGTGAGAAGACAAGTCCGTTCTCAACATTGTTAAGCAGTGCGAGGTATCTCTGCTCATGCTCTGCCTCAATCTTTGCAACGCCTCTGAAGAGAGCTGCAATCTTGTTGAATCCTTCCTCTTCTGCTTCCTTTGCGAATGTGGCATACATATCTGTCCACTCGTAGTTCTCACCTTCTGCTGCAGCCTTGAGGTTCTCAGCTGTTGTACCGATTTCACCATTCTCCTGAAGAAGCTTGAACCAGAGCTTTGCGTGCTCTTTCTCGTTATCAGCTGTCTCCTCGAAAATCTTTGCAATCTGTACATAACCTTCCTTCTTTGCCTTTGAAGCAAAGTAGGTGTACTTGTTTCTTGCCTGGCTCTCACCAGCAAAAGCTGTCTGCAGGTTCTTTTCTGTCTTGCTGCCTTTAAGTTCCATAATTTCTACTCCTTATTTTAATTCTGACTTATCAGAACTGTTCTCATCACACTCGCTGCAAAGTCCGGAAAGCACAAGCTCCATTCCCTCAACCTTGAAAGGTTCACTGAAAGAGAAGCCATCTGCTCTTTCCTTACAGCAGACATCAATAATCTTACCACACTTTCTGCATACTGCGTGGAAATGTGGCTTGAGGTTGAAATCATATCTGTCGGCAAGCGTTCCAGGCATTGCAATTTTCCTTATTTTTCCCGTCTGGGAAAGAAGCGCAAGATTCCTGTAAACCGTGCCTTTGCTGATATGACTGTCATTTTTGCTGACTGAATCATATACCTCTTCTGCGCTCGGGTGGTTGCACATTGAAAGCACGGTTGAGAGAACGATTTCTCTTTGAACTGTATTTCTGGTGACTGCCATCAGAACTCCTTATCAGTAATGATTCTTAATTAGAATCTATACTTCTTTTCCTTTTGTGTCAAGCAGAAAGGTCTGATGGTAAAAAAAGCAGGACCGGCTAAAGTCCTGCTTGATTAAGGTTCTCACATTCTTACCTGTTTTTCTTCACAGGAAGGATTCTGACCTGCTTGTAAAGGCCTTCCCCTTCACTCTTTGTCTCAACACCGTCAAAGTCGTTGAGAGCTGTGTGAATAAGGCGGCGCTCAAAGGGATTCATCGGAGCAAGCAGTCTGCTTCTGTGAGATCTTCTAACATATTCAGCAGTCTTGAGTGCATTGTGGACAATCTGCTCCTCATGTCTCATCCTGTAGTTCTCGCTGTCGATTATGATCTTGTAGTCCTTATCAAGAAGATCCGCATAGACGTTTACAACAAGCTGGATTGCATCAAGTGTCTTGCCTTTTCTTCCGATGATATAAGAAGAATAATCTCCGTCAATGTTGATACCGAGCTTAGAATCCCTTCTGAAGTTGATTTCGACCTTTGAAGGATAACCCATTTTCTCAAGAAGCTGGCTGACATATGAGACAATCTTCTTCTCGTTCTCGTTTTCAGGCTCAAGAACCTGTCCGGGAACCATTGTCTCCTCCTCACTGCCATCCTCCGGAAAATCTTCCTTGTCATCCGGAACATGAACCCTTATTGTGACACTTCCCTTTCTGAAAAGAGTCTTTTTCTGGCAGGAGATGATTTCAACATCGAAATCCTCCCTGTCAAGGTTGAGCTCCTCTATAGCCTTGTCTATGGCTTCCTGCTCGTTTTTACCTTCGAATTCTCTATACATTTATTTAACCCTCTACTTTCTTTTCTTCGTCTTGTATTTGTTGATTTTAGCTTCTTCCCTTGCCTGAATCTCATCAGCATATTTCTTTGACTTCTTCTTGTTCACGAACACCTGCTGAAGAACTGAGATGAAGTTCATCACTGTCCAGTAAAGAAGCAGTCCGGAAGGAGCATTATAGAGAATGAAGAAGAAGATAAGCGGCATGCCGTAGGTCATGAACTTCATCATTCCCTGCTGTCCTGACTGTGTGCTGGTCGTCTGCGTTATCTTCATTGAGAAAATCATGGAAGCTGTGTAGATAATCGGAAGCAGATGGACATCAGCACCAAGAAGTGGTATGCGGAACGGAAGACTGAAGATTGTATCAGGCACAGAAAGATCTGGAATCCAGCCAGGGATGAACATTGCACCTCTCAGCTCGTAGTGTGTGCTGAGAAGACCGTAAAGGGCAATGAATATCGGGAACTGGATAAGCATCGGAATACAGGAACCCATCGGACTGATTCCTTCTTCCTTATAAAGCTTTGCCATTGCAGTATTGAGTGCGTTCGGATCGTCCTTGTACTTTGTCTGAAGTTCCTGAACCTTCGGAGCAAGTGCACTCATCTTCGCAGTGGAATCCATACCTTTCTTTGAAATCGGATGGATGATGAGCTTTACAAGAATCGTAAGAAGAATGATTGCGACACCGTAGTTAGGAATCAGACGGTAGAAGAAGTTGAGAATCCATTTAAGCAGTGTCTGAAGCCAGCCAAGCCAGCTTGATGAGTCAAGAACCTCATCGAACATCATTCCGGCAAGGCCGAATGTGTTGTTGTTTGCAACATCATAAATGTCCAGCGTGCTGGAAAGCTTCGGACCGATGTAATAGCTGTAGTCGTCGCTGACAGAGTCCCCTGAGATTGCTGTCTCATAATAGAAGCTGTCAAGCTGGGCAAGCACAAGATCCTGAGCGACCTGGTAAATCTGTGCCGAATATACTGTATCCTGATCAGGTACACCGATTACTGTGAAATACTTTCCACAGACAGCCATCCAGCCTACTTTATCTTCCTCGACAACAGCCCTTCCGTCTTCGAAAGAAGTCACGTTTCTTGTCTTGTTGTCATCATACTCCCTGTAGCTGACTCTTCTGTACTCACCATAGTTGTTTGAAAGCTCAGCGAAGTAAGGTCCAATCTGAGGATCATAACCAAGAGTATAACTGTCAAAAGGAAGAGTGCTTCCATCAAGCGGGTTGATTTCAACTCTCACGCGGAACAGATACTCTTCTGCCTTCGGGATGGCAAAACGCTTCACTATCTCAAAGCTCTGGCCTTCTGCTTCAAAAGTCTGGGCAAAATCAATACTGATGACATCATCGCTTGAATCGTTGATTGTATAGTTAAAATAAGCATCAAGAGGCTTTTCCTGGCTATCATCAAAGTAAAGAAGGAAGGCATTTCTGTCTCTTGAATCCTTTAAAACCAGCTCTACCGGTTCCTTTGTCGTACTTTCAAGGTGCCTGTTAAGTCTGATGCTTGAAACAGATGCACCGGCAGGATCGAAAGTCACAGTATAAGCTTCCGTCTCTATCTGGAAAGGCTCTGTGTTCTCAGTCTGTCCTGTCTGCACAATCTCAATGCTTTCAGCTGAGACAGAAGAAACAGAAGCCTCGACTTCTGCCACGGTTTCTGTCTGGGAGTAGTCTGGTGGGAACAGGACTGCATTCACAGTCATTCCCACTGTTATGACAATTACTGAAAGTACAATTGCAATAATGGTATTCCTGTCCATATTTCTCCTTTTATGCCTCAGGAGGAAACGGAAAGTAGGAAACGGGAATACTCTGCTTAAAGAGAAGTGGAACTATTTCTTCGCCACCCTGTCCAATAATGAATGAAAATCAGACTCAAGCAAGGAATAGGAAGAAACCTTTCCGGGGTACACTACCAAGGCAATATCACGACCTGTTTTGTTGTCTTCTGACATGATTCTGTTGTCACAGAGTCTGAAAATCTCCTTTGCCTGTCTTCTTATTCTGTTGCGCTGGACTGAATTTCCATACTTTTTCGCAGGAATGACGATGAATCTGTCATATCCTAACTCATTCTCTATAACAACCAATCGCATTCCCTTGCAGGAAACAGACTGTCCCTGCCTGAAAATGCGATCTATCTCATGTTTTTTTCTGATTATGAAATTCTTAGTAAGGCTTCTTCTCATCGGAGACTGTAAGGCTGTGTCTGCCCTTTGCTCTGCGGCGAGCTAATACCAGACGTCCACCCTTAGTGGCCATGCGGGCCCTGAAACCGAATGTTCTTGTCCTCTTTGTCTTACTTGGCTGGTAAGTTCTTTTTCCCTTGTAACTCATTTTTATCTCCAGTTAACGTGTTATTTTCATCTGTCAGACAAAAGTGTCCGAACTGCAACTCTATTAAATAAAAAGAAAACAGTCAATATTTCACAGACTTCCAACTGTGATTCTCACCTTTCTTATATTAAAAGAAGGAAATTTTTCCCTCAGCCGGGTAAGAATTTCGCTCTGATGCATTCTGAAATAACTTGCAAATGCAGGGTGTACGCATTTTACTGTCATGCTGTTTTCATCCACTGATTCAAGATAAACATTGCCATAAAGAACCGGTCCTGCAATATATTGCCAATACTTTATTACAGGCTCCTGTCCTCCCAGCGAATCAAACATATCCTCTTCTATTTCGTTAAGGAATTCTCCCAGGCTTCTCTCCTGCCAATCCTTACGCCTTTCTTTCAACACTTCCTTCCTCCACCATGTATTCAATCACGGAGTCTTTCTTTCCTTCAAAATAACTTTCGTTTGGAAGAAAAGTGAAGAATGCCTGAGAATAGTTATCCAGCTGAGACAGAAACGATGCCCTTTTTATACTGTCAAGCTCAAGAAGAACGTCATCAATAAGCAGAACAGGCTTCTTTTTTGTCATTTTGGAGTAAAATCTTGCTTCAGCAAGACGAAACAGTATTGAAGCAAGTCTGACCTGTCCTGTACTGCCTGTCTGAACAAAGGGTCCGTTTTCATCATAGACAGTGAACCTGTCACGATGAATGCCTGAAGTCGTGGTCTGAAGCCGTGCATCCCTGTCTCTGGTAGACTCAAGATATGAAAGTATCTCATCACGGTTTTTCAGCTCTCTCCAGGAAGGTGTGTACTTTATGTATATTTCCTTGTCAGTTCCTGAAATTGATTTGTATAGTGAAGGAAATATAGTATTGAAGTTCTTCACTCCTTCTTCTCTTTCCTTCGATATCTCAAGACCATATTTGACAAGACGTTCATCATAAAGAGAAAGCAGTGAGATCTGATTTGCCTTTATTGCAGCATTCCTCTGGCTGAGAATGTGCCTGTACCTTCTCAGACTGTCCAGATAAAGAGGATTATAAAGGCTGAAAGTCTGATCAAAGAATCTCCTGCGGCATTCAGGTTCACCTTTTATGAAGTTTATATCCTCATGACTGAAGACAATAACCGGAAAGCTGTAAATAAGATCCTTTCTGTCCTTCACTTCCTTTCCATCAAGGAAAATCTTCCTCTTTCCTTCCTGGAATATATATTCAACCTTTCGTATCTGTCCGTCATCATCGCATGCACTTGCCCATAAATGCATGCTTTCCTTCTGATGAGTAACAGCCTCTTTAATATTGGAAGTCCTGAAAGAAGAACCATAAGAAAGAAGGTATACCGATTCAAGGATATTTGTCTTTCCCTGACCGTTTATACCTTCAAGTATTATGTTGTCACTGTCCGTATTTATGCTTCTGTCAGCAATATTGCGGAAGTTCTGATACTTTATTTCCTTGAATCTCATCAGTGCATCGGCATGATAACGAAAAGATAATCCTTCTCAGGTTCCGGCTGCACGACAAGAGCCGTACTTGCTCCATTGAAACATATCTTCACGTATTCAGTCTCCATGAGCTTCAGAGGAGTCTGGAGGAAGCTGTAGTTGAAAGGAATCGTTGTATCAGGTCCTTCATACTCACAGTTAATCATGATTTTTGCATCTCCGACTTCAGTGTTCTCACTGAAAAGAAGGATTCCGTTGCGGCTGAGATCTATGATGATCTTCTTGCTGTTTGAATCAACACAAAGAGCAACCCTTGCAAGACCATCAAGAAGGTCACTGACCTTTATCTTGCACTCATAAGCGAGATTTGCAGGAATTACACGCTGATAGGCAGGATATGTTCCTGAAATCAGGGTTGAATAAATCATATGACCGTTAATGTCAGCAAAGATGTAAGAAGATGCTACTGAAAGAGAGAAAACACCTTCTCCTGTTCCTATACTCATCAGCTGATTAAGGAACTTTACAGGAATGATGCATGGCTTGAAATCAGGAATATCCTGTTCAAAAACCTTTCTTGAGCAGCTAAGTCTCTTTCCATCAGTGGAGACAAGCACAAGCTGACCTTCTGCATTTTTCTCCATATAAACACCAGTAAGGAAAAACTTGGTCTCATCCGTACCGACAGAGAAGGATGTCTTTCTGATCATATCAAAGAAATCTCGCTGAGAAAGAGAGAAGAAAGGCTCCTGACAGCTGACTAGTTCAGGAAAACGGTCAGCTGCGATTGTTTTAAGATTGAATCTTATAGTGTCATTTCCACTGACAGAGATGTTCATCCTGTCATTTTCCTCGCTGAAAATAAGATCAGCAGAAGGAAGTGACTTGAGAATGGACTGGAATTTATCACAAGTGACTGTTGTAGATCCTGGAAATTCCGTTATAACAGGAAAACTTGTAGAAAATCCAAGCTTTGAGTCAGTGCTTTTTATAGTCAGCACATTCTGATAATTCTCAAGAAGGACATTTGATGAAATTGAAAGAGCATTCCGCTGGCTTGTGAAATTGTTGGCATGCTCGATTTCAGTAAGAATTGTGTCTCTCTGGCAAATGAATTTCATGTTTTTTTTCCTTTCTTTTAGTATAAAAAACATTATAGAGAAAAACAAAAGATTTTTACAGACTGTAAGCGTCGGGTTAAAAAGGCAAATGATGGCCGGAAAGAAAAGACAAATATCGGTCTGTTAGAAAGGGCAACATTAAAATAGTGAGAACAATGCCAGATGTCCTTTCGTTATCCCTGAATGCGGGATGTCATCCGATGAGCTTCAGCGGGACGATGGTCTTGTTCTTGGCTGAGTACCCCTTGTCTTGCAAGATGTAGCAGGAAGAATAGGCAAGAATGCAATCCATCGTTGCCGCGAAGTAGTCCGTGTTCTCGAACTTGTGAGACAGGTGGTTCAAGTCCTGAGTGGAGACTATGACGAGGCTTCCAAGCTTGTTCGAGGTCACTCTCACCGGCTCTTGCCCTTTCAGACTGACTATCCAATTGCCCTTTCATCCCGACCGTGGTTTGTCCTTTCAAACCGGCGCTAACAAGACGGAAGCATTATGACTGTCTTTACTGCCACTATTAAACAGATTTTTATTTTTGGTAGTAATAGTAGTAATGCCTGTTGAATTGTTGAAAACTCTCTATTTTTTTCTCAAATAAAGAAAAAATGGAATGAAAACCCTGTTGAAAACCTGTTCATGAAAAATGATGAGATGTTGAAAACGTGCAAAACTTGTGAGAAAGGCTGAAGTTTTCAACACAGGATGGACTTTTCAACAGCGATATCAACAGGTTTTGAACAGCTTTTGAACAGACTTTTCCACAAAAAAAAGCTTTCCTCACGAGGAAGAAAGCTTAAAAGGAGGTTGCTCTCTATTTTCAATCAGACAGCTGAGAACTGAAGCTTCACTGCTGATGAAGATGAGATGAAAGAATACTCTGTTGAGATCAGGCTGCCGTTCTCGTCATAAGCCTCAAAACTGACTCTGTCTGAGTTTGTTGAGACGTTGATTCTGTCATCTGAGACGTTGACATAGTTTCTCTCTGGAACATTTGCCACCAGGTGGAGAGTAATGACATCCTTTGATGCGAACACTGAGGAGACTGAGAGGATTGCGAATATTGTAATCAGAATTGCTTTTCTTATAACTTTGTTCATTTTTTTACGTCCTTTGTTTTACTTACACCACCATTTATATAGAAAAGGAAAATAATAATCAAGCTAATTTTTTATAATATAAAGATTTAACTTATGACATAAGTTATAATGAACTCTGACTTAACTTATGACATAAGACAATGAAAAAGAAATGATTAACTAAGAAAATTTAAGTGAAATGTAAGAAGTTTTTTATTAAAAATGCGAAAATTTGTGAAAAAAAGGCAAAAAAATATATGTCACAAGTTAACTTATGACATATGTCAAACATATGATAAAAAACAACTTAAAAAAACATATGACACAATAAAATTCTTACATTATTGTAATAAAATAATTAAAAAATGTTATATGTTTAGCGTGACTTTGAACGTATTGAAGTCTCAAGTGTGTCCAGAGATGATGCAAGTTCTGAGTTCTGTTTCCTTTCTTTCTCAACTTTGTCTATGGAATGAGTGATAGTTGAGTGATCACGGTCAAAGTATGTTCCTATTTCAGTAGTTGAGTACTGTGTTATTCTGCGTGTCAGGTAGATTGCAGTGTTTCTCGCATCCTTTATGATTGCAGTTCTCTTCTTTCCCTTGATGTCACTGATATCGATGTTGAAGTAAGAAGCCACTTCTTTGACGATTGTGCTTATTGATATATCCTGTTCGCCTGCCATAGGGCTTGAGATGATATTTTTAAGCTGCTCATGTGCGATTTCAAGAGTGATGTCAGATTTGATGAGACTTGAATAGGCTATGAGGGTTGTAAGAGAACCTTCCAGGTCTCTCACATTTGTCTTGATATTCTCAGCAATGTAGTCAAGGACGCTGTCCTTTATCTTCACACCCTTCTCTTCACACTTCTTTCTCAGAATGGCCACACGTGTCTCATAATCCGGTGCTGTCAGGTTTATATTGAGACCGCGGGTGAATCTTGATTTAAGGCGGTCTGTGAAGCCTTTGAGTTCGCTTATAGGCCTGTCGCAGGTGAATACAATCTGTTTGCTGGTCTCATAGAGATCATTGAATGTATGGAAAAGCTCTTCCTGAGTCTGGATTTTCTTCTCAAGAAAGTGGATGTCATCAATAAGCAGAATGTCGGCCTTTCTGTATTTGATTCTGAACTGTGATGTGTTTTTGCTTGTCAGAGACTGTATATAGTCATTCAGGAAGGTTTCAGCCGTGACATAGACTACATTTTTTCTGGGATTCTCCTTTTCCACGTAATTTCCGATTGATTCAAGAAGATGAGTCTTTCCCAGACCTACTCCTCCATAGATGAGGCATGGGTTGTATGTCATACCCGGATTCATTGCAATAGCCTTTGCAGCATTATAGGCAAAGAGCGTGCTTTCACAGGGAATGAAACTTTCGAATGTGTAAACAGGATTGAGAAGGCTTTTTCTTTTCTTTGTATTGTCTTCTGCCTTTATCTGGTCTTCTGGTTCATCAACAGAATCCTCATCGGAAGAAGACAGTGTTGATTCATCACTTGAAATAACAGTCACAATGTGAATTTTCCTGCCGCTGAGTTCGTTTATGAGGTTAGAAGCTTCTGTAAGACAGAACTTCTCGAAATTTGATTTTGTCATGGCAGAATTACATGCCAGATAGAGAGTATCATTTTCCTCTCTGTCATAGCTGACAAAATCAAGCCACATGGTTTTTGCAGTCGGAAGAGCCTCATTAAGCTGTTCAAGTGTCTGGTACCAGATTTTTTCGAGCATAACAATAATATTATGAAGGTAAAAGCTAAATTTGCAAGTGTTTTGAGTTTTATTTGAATGGTAAATATAATTTCTTTATTTATAAACAAATATTCTCAAGTGAGTTCAATCGTGTTCATATTGAAACATATTTCAATTTACGATATATTTTCTAAGGTATATATATATGCAGTTTTGCTGTGAAATTCAATTTAAAGGGAAATTAGATGAGCGAAACAAATTTGAGTGATGACATCATTATGGAATCTGAAAGCATAATGAACGGTGCTGAGGAATATAACAGCAGCGAGATTCAGGTTCTAGAAGGTCTGGAACATGTTCGCCTGCGCCCTGGAATGTATATCGGTACTACAGGAATAGATGGACTTCACCATCTTGTATATGAGGTCCTGGATAACAGTATCGATGAGGCCATGGCAGGTTTCTGTGATCATATCCAGATTTATTTTGACAATGGTGAATATGGAGAAATCTGTACTGTTGAGGATAACGGCCGCGGTATCCCTACAGATATACATCCGCAGGTTGGAAAGTCCGCTCTTGAAGTCTGTCTGACAAAGCTTAATGCCGGAGGAAAGTTCGGTAAGGGTGCTTATAAGGTGTCAGGAGGTCTTCATGGTGTTGGTGTCTCCTGTGTAAATGCCCTTTCCATCTGGCTTGAGGCGACTGTCTATCATGAAGGAAAGATATTCAGGCAGGTTTATCACAGAGGTGTTCCTGAAGAAGATGTGAAGGTTATCGGAAACTGTGATCCTGACAAGCATGGAACCACTATCCGCTTCTCCCCTGACTTTGATGTCATGGAGAGAAACAGTTTCAACTATGATACTCTTGCTGCCAGATTCAGAGAGCTCAGTTATCTGAATCATGGAATTAAGATCACTCTTACTGACAGGCGCTCTGATGAACCAAAAGTTGAGGTTTTCCATTCAGAAGGCGGTCTTTCTGAGTTTGTAAGCTACCTTAACCAATATAAGAAGACACTCTTTCCTCCAGTTGCATTTGAGGCTGTGAAGAATGATGTCGTCGTTGAAGTGGCACTTCAGTACAACGACAAGTACGATGAGAAGGTTTTCTCATTCGTCAATAACATCAATACAAGAGAAGGTGGTACTCATCTTACCGGCTTTAAGACTGCTATCCTTATGGCAGTCAACAACCAGCTTCAGAAGAACCAGAAGATGATGAAGAAGTTCGGAGGAGACAAGCTTGAGTCCACTGATATCTCAGAAGGTCTCACAGGTGTTGTTTCAATCAAGATTGCCAACCCTCAGTTCGAAGGCCAGACGAAGATGAAGCTCGGAAACGCTAATGTCAGGGGAATTGTACAGTCACTCGTATACGAGAAGCTGAACAATTACTTCGATGAGTTCCCTGCTAACATTGAAGCCCTGCTTGATAAGGCAATAAGTGCGGCTCTTGGAAGAATTGCTGCACGTAAGGCACGTGAGCAGATAAGAAAGAAGAGCGAAGGCGGCGGATTGCCCGGAAAGCTTGCTGACTGCTCTGAAAAGGACCCTGCAAAGTGTGAGGTCTTTATCGTTGAGGGAGATTCTGCAGGCGGATCTGCAAAACAGGGAAGAGACAGAAGATTCCAGGCCATCCTTCCTCTGTGGGGTAAGATGCTCAACGTTGAAAAGGCTCAGGAATACAAGGTTCTTGGAAATGACAAGCTTCAGCCGGTCATTTCAACCATAGGCGCAGGACTTACAAGGTATAACAATACATCTGCAGAAGGCAACGATGACGAGGAGCAGACTTTTGATATCACAAAAGCCCGCTATCACAAGATCATCATCATGGCTGATGCTGATGTTGACGGTTCTCATATCAGAACTCTCCTGCTGACTTTCTTCTTCAGGTATATGAGGCCTCTTATTGAAGCTGGTTATATCTACTTTGCAATGCCGCCTCTTTACAAGATTACCATTGGCAAGAAGATTTTCTATGCTTATGACGAAGCGGACAAGAAGAAAATCATTGAGGAGAATGCATCCGGAGTTGATGAGTCCAAGATTCCTATCCAGCGTTATAAGGGTCTTGGTGAGATGAATCCTGAGCAGCTGTGGGAGACGACAATGAATCCAGAGACAAGGCTTATCAGCAAGATTCATCTTGAGGATGCTGAAGAGGCTGACAGAGTGTTCTCAATGCTTATGGGTGAGGATGTTGAGCCCAGACGTGAGTTCATCGAACAGAACGCCACCTATGTGGCCAATTTGGATGTATAAGGGATTTCTCATATGGATGAAGATTTGACAAAGAATGAAGATATTGACAGCCGCACTATTGTTGTGGATGTGTCGAAGGAAATGAGGACAAGCTATCTCAATTATGCCATGTCCGTCATTGTCAGCCGTGCACTTCCTGATGTGCGTGACGGCCTCAAGCCTGTCCACAGGAGAATTCTTTACGATATGTTTGAGATGGGCCTCAAGGCAAGCGGAGGTTACAAGAAGTGCGCCCGTATTGTAGGTGATGTTCTTGGTAAGTTCCACCCGCATGGAGATGCTTCTGTCTACGATGCCCTGGTACGCCTTGCCCAGGATTTCTCCTTAAGATATCCGGTTGTGAAACCACAGGGAAACTTCGGATCAATTGACGGGGACCCACCTGCAGCCATGAGGTATACAGAGGCCAAGATGAGCCGTATCGGAGAGGAAATGCTCACCGATATCGGCAAGGAGACTGTAGACTTCGGTCCGAACTACGATGACTCCCTTGTGGAACCTCAGGTTCTTCCAGCAGCCTTCCCCTTCCTTCTTGCGAACGGAACGAGCGGAATCGCTGTCGGTATGGCGACAAACATGGCGCCTCACAACCTCAACGAGATTGTTGATGCCGTATGTGCCATTATCGACAATCCAGAGCTTACTAATCTTGAGCTTATCGATTACATAAAAGGCCCTGATTTCCCGTCTGCTGGTATCATTTGTGGCCGTAAGGGCATCATTGATGCATATACGACAGGCCGTGGAAAGATTGTCATCCGCTCAAGATATGAGATTGAGGAGCATGAGAAAGGCCATGACAGGATCATTTTCACCGAGCTTCCTTATCAGGTGAACAAGGCAGAGCTGGTGAAAAAGATTGATGACATGAGAAAGGATAATGTCATTCCGAATATCTCTGCGATTCATGATGAATCTGACAGAGACGGTATCCGTGTTGTCATCGATCTCAAGCAGGGTGCTGTTCCGAATATTGTTCTCAACATGCTGTTCAACCGCACTGCCCTTCAGTCAAATTTCAACGTTTATAACCTCGCGCTCAAGGACGGACGGCCTAAGCTTCTCTCCCTTAAGGAGATGCTCCAGAGTTATGTCGACCATAGAGAAGAGGTTGTAGAGAGAAGGACACGCTATGATCTGAGGAAAGCCGAGGAAAGAGCTCATATCCTTCTTGGACTGAAAATCGGCCTTGAGAACATCGATGAAGTCATCAGAATCATCAAGGAGAGTAAGGACAATAACATAGCTTCCCTTGAGCTTCAGAAAGCATTCAGCCTCACAAAAGTGCAGGCAGATGCCATCATTGACATGAAACTTGGTCGTCTTTCTCAGCTTGAGACAGAGAAGATTCTTGAAGAACTGGCTGAGATTGAGAAGAGAATCGCATATTATAAAGACCTCCTTTCTGACAGAAACAAGATTCTTGGTGTAGTCAAGGACGAAATCAGGGAAATCGGTCAGAAGTATGGTGACAGAAGAAGGACAGAGATTCATGAAAGGGAGCTTGAGGACACCACTGATGCTGATTTCATCAAGGAAGAGCAGGTTGTCGTATCAATTTCCAACAAGGGCTTTGCAAAGCGCCTGAGCACTGATGAATACAGAGCCCAGAGTCGTGGCGGTAAGGGTGTGAAAGGCGCCAAGCTTGTCGACGGAGACTTTGTTGAGCATCTCTTCATCGCCTCCTCTCATGATATCGTCATGTATGTCACAAACTTCGGCAAGGCATACTATACATATGTATGGGAGATTCCTGAAGGTGCAAAGGTTTCCAAGGGTGCTAACCTGAAGAACTTCCTCCAGATTGAGAATCAGGAAAAAGTCACAAGTATCATCTGCTTTAAGGAATTCACTGATGAAAACAAGTATCTGATGATGGTTACAAAGCATGGTATAACCAAGAAGGTCATGCTGAATGCCTTTGTGAATGCCAAGAAGCGCGGAGTCAAGGCAATAATCCTTGATGAAGGAGATGAACTTGTCACATCAATCTTTGTAAATGAAGGTGATGATGTGATGATTGTCTCAAAGCTTGGAAAAGGACTCAGAACAAGCGCAGATGACATCAGGACAATGGGAAGGTCCACACACGGTGTAAGGGCCATGAAGCTTGCGGAAAATGATGAGATCATCGGTCTTGTCAGAGTTGATGATGACAAGAGAATCCTGATGGTTACAGAGAATGGAAAGGGCAAGCAGGTCCGTTTCTCAGAGTTCATGGCACATGGAAGAGGCACACAGGGACAGAGAATCTATTCTGTTGATGAGAAAGCAAGCGGTACTCTGGTTAATGCCGTCGCTGTAAATGATGACAACGATGTTGTGTTTGTCACATTAAACGGCCAGACAATCAGGGTGCATGTCAAAGACATCTCAATTCAGGGTAGAAACGCTACTGGTGTAAAGGTTGTTTCCTTTAAGAAAGCTTCTGACAGCATTGTTGCAATGGCTGCTACAGAATTCCAGCAGGAAGAAGATGAAGCTGAAGAGACAGATACTGTAACAACCGAAGCAGAAACCCAGGATACTGTACAGACTGCTGAAACAGAAGACAGTGAAAATAAATAACTGTCAGTAAAAAACGAACCGTAAGGCTATCTGATTATATATCAGGTAGCCTTTTTTAGCACTATTTTAATAGGTAGAAATATTATATTTAATATAAGAAAAACGGAAAAACGTCCAGAAAAAACTGCTTCTATAAATAGAAACTTGCTTTAAAAACCCTTGAAATTCGTCAAAAAACAAGGTTTTTGGAGGATTAGGGAGATAAAGCAAGACAAATCTCCTTAATTACATATTTCTATCGTTAGTGCTCATTGTGTATCAGGTTGGTTAGTGCATGTTTTTAATACATATCTAAAGTCATTACCATTTATATTCAATTAAAGCTAATGTTTCACATGAAACATTGATTTTGATTATGAATTAAAGAAATAAAATAAGAGGGGTTATAAGAATCAAATCATAATTAGAAAAATCTACGTTTCACGTGAAACCTTAGATGTAAAAACACACATAAAATCAAAAATAGTAGTTCCACGTGAAACATGAATAATAAGCAGATGATAGGATTGTGAAACTGCTTAAATAGATGTTTTTTGAGTTTGGATCAAAGTAAGAGTTAATTTATCTTTATACTGATTTTTTTTAGATTCTATTTGAATGTTACTCTATATAAGTTTTTCAATATGAAAATTAACGGTGCTGGCCAGTTTATAAATTTAATATTGCGTGTGCAAATCAATAGCAGAGTTATAATTTAAAATATCCAGATTATTATGACGAAAATATATTTAATATATGCTAGGAGAGTAATTGTTAAGAAAAAAAATCTCTTGATATGTATGTCCATGAGTATTTTAAAATAAAATTGTATATTTGACTCTTTTTATATTTTCTCAGCTATTGATCTGTTGTTTGTTATGAGGATTAAGTTGTGTCGTTTTTTATTTATAAATATTCTTTTTCAGAATTTTAGTGTCGGGAATTATAAGTTTCACGTGAAACTGGTATGTTTTCAATGTACGAATAAACTAATATATTAGTCATATAAATTGTCTTGTTTGTTATACAATATTCGGCATTATACAGATAATTGTTTCACGTGAAACAAAATATAAAAAGCACCCCAGAAAGGGTGCCTTCGTACATGATTGAAAAGCTATGTCAGAACATGTCTGTTGCATTGATTACTTCAAGTGAAGAATCGACTGTTGCTCTTAGATACTTCTCAACACCGTTCTTGAGAGTCATCTGAGACATAGGGCAGCCTGCGCATGCTCCTACAAGTTTTACAAACACATCCTTGTCGTTTTCAAGTCTGATGAATTCGATATCTCCGCCGTCATTCTGCAGAGAAGGCCTTATCTGATTTATAGCTTCTACTATTCTGCTTTCAAGTGTCTGGTCAGCCATAATTTCCTCCTGTGTTTTTCCAAAATACAATATAGAAATTGTGCGGTCAAGATTCTAGTGTCGACAAGCTTTTCTTTTCATCATATATTATTATTCATGAGTGCTCACAGGATAATCTTTTTGAATCAGAAGGGTGGCGTCGGAAAGACCACGACATGTGTCAATCTGGGGTCCTCTCTTTGTGCGATGGGTTATAAGGTTCTTCTTGTTGATTTTGATTCCCAGGGTAATCTTACAGGAGCTGTTTCCGGTGATGGAAGGAAGGCTACAATGTATGATGTAATTACCGGGAGTGTCCTGGCAGAAGATGCTGTTCAGGAAACTCCTTTCCAGAATCTTTACCTTATTCCCAGTTCACTTGACCTTGCAGGACTTAATGTTGAACTTGTTGATGAAGAAGAACGTAACTTCTTTCTTAGAAACAAAATAGGCTCGCTTGACAGCCTTTTTGACTTCATTTTCGTAGATTGTCCGCCCTCTCTTGGCGTCATTACCATGAATGCGCTTGCCTGGGCAGAAAGTATCATTATCCCTATGCAGTGCGAATACTTCGCCATGGAGGGTCTCAACCTTCTTATGAGAACGGTTTCCAATGTGAGAAAGGGACTGAATCCGGATATCAGGATTCTTGGAATTGTGTTCACGATGTTCAGCAAGAGAAACAGACTCAATGCTGATGTCGTGCAGGATACGACAAGCTTCTTTCCGGAGCTTGTGTTCAAGACTGTCATTCCAAGGACGGTCAGGCTGGCAGAAGCGCCTTCATATGGCCTTCCTATCAATGTCTATGATGTTTCCAATGCAGGAAACAAAGCCTATACGGCACTTGCAAAGGAGGTGGTGAAGCGTGTCTTTGAAGACTAGTAAGAAAGGTCATGGACTAGGCAAGGGTATCAGCTCCCTGCTTGGCAATTTTGATATTGAGAATACAGAGGAAATTCTTGACGAGCTTGAGAGGAAGAAGACTTCCGCTGTTGAGACTCTTATGAGTGAGACGAAAGGAAAGAAAATAATCCCGCAGAACGCTCAGGATGATCCGGCTGTAAGCAAACCTGCAGAGGAAAGGAAAACTGAAGGCCAGGTTATAAATGTTCCCATTGACGATGTGCGGATGAATCCTGATCAGCCAAGGAAGTCTTTTGATGAGGCATCTCTTAATGAGCTTGCCCAGTCTGTCCAGAGGCAGGGAATACTTCAGCCGTTGCTTGTTGAGGAATATGCTCCGGGCAAGTATTCAATAATTGCCGGAGAACGCCGTTACAGGGCAGCCAGAATTGCAGGTCTTGATTATGTTCCTGTTCTTGTGAAGAACTTCAATGAGATTCAGCGTATTGAAGTTGCTCTTATCGAGAATATACAGAGAGAGGATCTGAATCCTGTTGATGAGGCTGCTGCCTATCAGTTCCTGATTCAGAAATCAGGAATGACGCAGGAAGACATTGCAAAGAGAGTCGGAAAGAACAGGTCAACCATTACAAACAGTCTCAGACTGCTGCAGCTTCCAGATTCAATGAAGGATGATCTTATTTCTGGAATCATCACTCCGGGACATGCGAGGGCAATCCTGTCCTGCGTGAATCCTTCAGACCGCATTGTATTGCGCAACAGGATTGTCGATAAGGATCTTTCCGTAAGAGCTGCAGAGGCAGAGGCGGAAGCCCTTAATCAGGGCAAGAAACTCATCCTGCGCAAGAAAAAGGGCGCAAAGGACAAAGATCCGGATATCCAGAGTGTCGAAGACAAGTTCCTCGATGCTTTTGGAACAAAGGTTGAAGTCAAAGGCTCTTTGAAAAGAGGAAAGCTTGTCATAGCATTCAAGACAGGCCGTGAGCTTGAGCGTATTTACTCCCTGCTGAGGGATGACAGTCTTTTCGAAGAAGAATGATTAATTAACAGGAAAGAAAAATGAAGAAAGAAGAATTGAAAGACGGTCTGTATGCCGTCATCCATACAGAAAAAGGTGATATCACACTGCAGCTGGAGTATAAAAAAGCTCCAATGACAGTCATGAATTTCGTCGGTCTTGCTGAAGGCGTGCTCAATATTGAGGATCCGGATGAACCGTTCTATGACGGTCTTATTTTCCATCGTGTCATCCCGAATTTCATGATTCAGGGCGGCTGTCCTAAAGGAACAGGAACCGGAGGTCCCGGCTATCGGTTCCCTGATGAGTTCGATCCGTCTTTGAAACACGATGGCCCTGGTGTGCTTTCAATGGCAAATGCTGGTCCGGGAACAAACGGAAGCCAGTTCTTCATCACGCATGTTGCCACACCCTGGCTGGATGGCAAGCACTCTATTTTCGGCCATGTGGTTGATGGCCAGAACGTCGTTGACAGTATCACAGCAGGAGACAGAATCGATTCTGTGGAGATTGTGCGCATCGGTCAGGAAGCGGAGAACTACAAGGCTACAAAGGAAGAGTTCGCACGTCTTGTGGAGGAATGTGACAAGAGAGAGCGTGAGAAGGAAATCGAGGAAAGGCGCAAGCTTCTCAAGGAACTCGACAACCGCTATCCGGGAGCCGTCAAGGAACCCTCTGGCCTCTGGTATATTGTTGAGAAGGCCGGAGACGGCAAGGCTCATCCGAAAATGGGTGATAAAGTAAAGGTCCACTATCATGGCACGCTCATGGACGGAAAGGTCTTTGACTCCTCCATTGCCAGAAAACAGCCTCTTACATTCCGTGTAGGAGAGGTCATTGAGGGCTGGAACGAGGCGCTTGTCACAATGAGCAAGGGAGAGAAGAGGACTCTTATCATACCGCCTGATCTTGCATACGGAATCCATGGTGTTCCCGGTGTCATTCCGCCCAATGCCACCCTCATTTTTGAAGTGGAGCTTCTTGATTTCTGATGAAAGGCCCCCAGACCCGTTTTGTCTGCACTTCCTGCGGCAGAGTCGAGAGCAAATGGCTTGGCCGTTGTCCCGGATGCGGAGCTTGGAACAGCTTTGAGGAGGAGAAGGTGATGCCCTCCTCTGTCTCTTCAACTCAGGCTGTGCCTGTTCTTGATGAGAAGCTCAAGACTCTTGCTGATGTTGTCGTGACAAGTGCAAGCCGTTTTGAGTCTGGCATAAGTGAACTGGACAGAGTGCTTGGCGGTGGTATCATGAGGCCAAGCTCTGTCTTGGTCGGAGGAGAGCCGGGAATCGGAAAATCCACACTGATGCTGCAGCTGCTTTCCAGCTGTGCTTCTTCCGGACCTGTACTTTATGTCTCAGGAGAGGAGAGCCCCTCCCAGATAAAGCTCAGGGGCGAGCGGCTCGGTCTTGACCTGAAGCAGATAAAAATCTTCTGCGATACACGCCTTGAAGTCCTGATGGATGTGATAGAGCGGCTCATGCCTTCGCTGGTCGTCATCGACTCGCTGCAGACTCTTACAAGCTCCTCTGTGAATTCCATAGCAGGTTCAGTAAACCAGATGCGTTCCTGTTGCATGTCTCTTTCTCTGCTTGCAAAGGCAAAGAACATCGCAATGTTCTTCATAGGACATGTGACAAAAGACGGCGTGCTTGCAGGCCCGAAGATAGTTGAGCATCTTGTAGACACTGTTTTGTACTTTGAGAGCGCACAGACGGGTGTCAGGATTCTCAGAAGCATCAAGAACAGGTTCGGCTCCGTTGATGAAATCGGAATCTTCCGTATGGACCAGAAAGGTCTGTCCGCAGTTAAAGATCCAAGCCTGTTCTTCATTTCAGACAGAGAGGCAGGAGAACTGCCATCCGGTATTGCCTATACTGCAGTCACAGAGGGTTCAAGAACCTTTCTTGTTGAGATTCAGGCGCTTGCAGTGCCCTGCAAGGGCGGTCTTTCCCGTGTGTACAGTGACAGGATAGACTCGGCCCGTGTAAACAGGATAGCGGCCGTTCTCGAGCGTCATGCAGGCCTTACTCTCAGTGACTGCGATGTTTATATCAACGTTGCGGGAGGAATCAGGATAAACGAGGTGTCAATCGAGCTTGCTCTGGCCCTTGCGCTCTGGTCTGCCAAGACAAACACTCCTCTGTATGAGAAGCAGGTATGTTTTGGCGAGCTTTCTCTTGCCGGAGAAGTAAGACCGGTATCCTTTCTGGAGCGGAGGATAAAGACTTCTGTTGAACTTGGCTACAATAAGATACTGGCGCCTGTGACAGAAGGTGAAGGCGGAAAGTCAGTCTCCTCCTGTCGGAACATCAGACAGGCGATAATAATTAGCAAGGCACTTCGTAAGCAGAGCTGACTATTCCCTTTTATTCTTTGTGTAATTTGAAATTACGTAGATAAAGAGTAAAAGAATTGCAGCAATAAGCATTATCCCGGACAGAATCGGATCAATATTGATTCCCACTCCGTCAAGGAACATTGCCGCAACACAGATGCCAATTGCGACTGCAAGGGACCAGAGATTCTTTTTCTTGTTTCCGTCACCAAGCATATTTTCACATCCTGCTGAGCAGCACCGGGAAGGCGACAAGAGTTCCGAACATGCTTCCTACTGAGGAAAGAAGCAGAACAAGCAGGGCATGAAGAATCCTGTTTCTGTACCAGTTTGTGAACTTCGATGCATCATCATTGATGCTTTCGAAATCATGCACTTTCGGCTTTCTGAGGGTGGCTTCCAGTATGCCGCCGAGCATTCCCACTCCAAGGGCCGGGTTGAGCGCGAAGAATGGTGCTGTGACTGTGCAGGCCAGTATGTTCAGCGGATGTGCCAGTGAAAAAAGAGTGGCGATGAATGTGCATCCGCAGTTGACTGCTATCCAGAGAAGAAAGAGCCTGAGTCCCTGACTCCAGCCTGAAGTGGCAAAGCCGTAGACAAGAAGCGCGACGATAAGAAGCGGTATCACATAACTGAGAATCTTCCCGACAGGTGCACCCTTCGGAATCTGTGTCAGGCTTTCAAGCTCCGGTGTGCTTTTGTTTTCTGAAAGCTTTTCGATTGTGCTGATGACTCCGTTTGTATGACCGGCGCCGATGACGGCTACTTTCTTTGTTCCTTCAGCTTCGAAAATCGAGCGGCCAAGGTACTGGTCTCGTTCATCGATAAGAACTTCCTTCACCATGGGAAGCTCTTTTGCCATCTCATTCATCATAGCCTGAAGGGTGTCCTGTTTTTTCAGCTCCTCAAGCTCTGATTCGCTGATCTTTTCGTTGGAGAAGGCCGCTGAAATAAGGGTGGCAAGCAGCTTGCATTTGTTCCAGAGGGAGCTTTTTGCCCAGGCCCGCTTGAAAGTTGTCTGGATATCACGGTCACACAGGGAAAGAGGAATGTCTTTTTCCTTTGCAATCGAAGCTGCAGAGAGAATTTCCTCTCCGGGATTTATGCCTGTCTGGGCTCCCATTCTCTTCTGGAAAGAGGCAAGGGCAGTGTTTGCAAGCAGGAAGAATCCGCGGCCTTCTTTGAAAACCTTCCTGATGTCCATGTTCTCCCAGTCAGCTTTGTCTGTCTTGGTCTTCAGCCTGCTGCTGTCAAGTTCGATGCAAATTCTGTCCGGGTTCTCCGTCTCTATGATGTTCCTGACCTCTTCCACGCTGTTCTGGCTCACATGGGCCGTTCCCACAAGGACTATCTCCTGTCCGTCCAGCTTCAGTCTGTGAATCGTGTCACTGATTGCTTCAACTGTCATAACGAATAAAAATTACTTCATAAATCATCTGATGACAATCATGCCGGAGAGAATATCTGCATGACGGTCTCAAAATCGTTTTCCTTGAAGAACCTGACATACACGAGGCCTTCAAGTCTTGTGGCAAGGGATGATGCGAGAACCGGCTTCAGTTCCTGAATGGTGCCTGCCGGTATTGTCTGGAGCATCTGGTAGTTCCCCTGAGGCAGCTGAAGACCGTATCCGGCACGCTCAGGAGCAGGAAAGCCTGCCTCTATAAGTTTTTTCTCCTCATCTGTAAAAGGTGTGCGGAGACCGGACCACAGTTTTTCCAGATTGAGAAACACATCATCATAACGGTAGCGGAAGCAGAAACACAGGTCGCTTCCTGCCTCTGCATTGTCAATGTCTTTAAAGGAGTAATCTCCTTCTTCATATGTTATTGCCTGTTCAAGGCTGAGTCTGAAGAGCATGGGGAAATGGTATAATCTGAAAAAGCATTAATGCAATCCGGAAGGAGAGCTTTCTGTGTTGTTTGTCTTTCATCTTTACATTAATATTGAAGCATGATCAGTGAAATAAAGAAAAACGTCCATCTTTTCCGCTATGAAAAGAATCACGACGACCTGTTTGAAGGCTGCTGGCCAATCAACAGAGGAGTTTCCATCAATTCCTACTGCCTTACAGGAAGCAGCAAGAAAGTCCTGATTGACTACGTTGAATCAGGAGCGTCATTTGATGATGACCTGGCCTCACTGGGGCTGAGAATCGAGGATCTCGACATCCTTGTTCTCAACCATATGGAACCGGATCACACAGGAGCTCTTTCCACTCTTTTTGCAAGGAATCCTGAAATCCAGGTCTATGCCACAAGACTCGGAGCGACAGAAACAGAGACCCTGTACGGCTACAAGAATGTGCATGTCATTACAAACGGCGAGGAGCTTGATATCGGGGGCATGACTCTTGTTTTCTATGCCACACCGAACATCCACTGGCCAGATACCATGATGACATTCCTCAAGGAAGAGGGAATCCTCTTCTCCTGTGATGCCTTCGGTGCTTTTGGAGCCTATCAGAGTGTTTACGATGATGAACTGACAGAAAGCGAGTGGGCTTTGCTGAAGACAGAGACAGAGCGCTATTATGCTAATATCGTCGCAAGCTTCTCAAGCTTTGTCCTGAGGGGAATCAGTGCGCTTGCCGCTCTTCCTGTAAAGGTCATCTGCCCGAGCCATGGAATCGTCTGGAGAAAGGATCCCGGTTATGTTGTCGGCTGGTACTCAAAGATGGCCGGTTATGCAGAAGGAGAGAGAGAGAAGGAGATTACAATCCTTGTCTCCAGCATGTACGGTAATACTCTTTCTTATATCTCAACGCTTGAAAGAATGGCAAAAGATGCCGGAATCGTCACTCATACAGTCAGAATACCTGATATCAACGCATCTTATGCCATCGAAAAGGTCTGGAGAAGCAAGGCTTTCGTTGTTGCATGTCCGACTTACGAGAAGGAGATGTTCCCTCCTATGGCTCACTGCCTTGACTGGCTGGTGCGCAAGGATGTGAAAGGCCGCATCGCAATGCACTTCGGCTCTTCCCTCTGGTCTGGCGGTGCCAGCGCGGAGTTCAAGGCTTATGCAGAGAAGATGAATCTTGATGTTGTCGATACCTTTGATTTCCGCGGCAAGGGAACAGAGGCAGACAGAGAGAGAATTCTCGATGCGTTCAAAAAGCTGATAGAAAAAGTCAAAGCCTGACACAGTCTGAATGATGTAAGGCCACTGCGGTGGCCTTTTTTTGTAACCTTATATAATTTTCATTGTTTCTTTGTATGGATTTTAAATCATACGAACAGGATAAAAAAATGAAGAAACTTACAGCCGTTTTTGTTTTACTGATGGCTTTCTCGGCCGCTCTTTTCGCAACACCGGTCCTGCAAGTCGGAGGTACTGTTTTTTATGACAATGTCCCGACAAACGACAGCTATAAGGATATTTCCAGCTATGGATTCGGTGCGGAGGGCAGGGTGAATCTTTTCGACTGGGTGTCTTTCACGCTTCCCGTGACGATAGGCTTCACAGAAGACACAATGTCGCTTGGAACGAATCCAAGCCTCAATCTGAATATTCCAGCAGCCCAGTTTCTTGATATCGCAGTCGGAGTCGGAACAAGAATAAACTTCATGTGCGACAGCGATGGGTGGTCTGTCGGAGGAAGGGACCTGGAAAAGTTTTCTGATATCTTCCTCGGCACAGGTCTGTTTTACAGGGCTGCGGTGACTTTCAATGTCGGCTTTCTCGGCATTGGTCTTGCGGCAAATGTCCCTTGTGAAGGCACCTTTGATGACCTTGATTTCACTCCAGACTGGGAGGCTACAGGAATTTCAGCATCAGTCCTTCTTAATTTTTTCTGACAATGGCTGAAGCAAAGGGGGCTGTTGCAAAAAACATGTAGACAGCCCCCTTCCTTTTCTTCAGGTCAATGTCTGATTTTCCGGTATTGCTGTTTGCTGCTGTTAGGTTTATCGGGAATTGTTCGCTCTATGAGATTCGCCTCAAGGGACGGATCAAGATAATTCTTGCGGAATGTTGGACGATGTGAAAGTCCCAATCGCTTCATGATCTCAGCAGCTGATAGAGTCTCCTCTCCAATAGCTGCCAGCAATCTTTTTACGGAATCATCAACTTGGTCGGCATCTTGGTCGCTGACTTGGTCGGTGACACTTCCAGCAACAGACATTTCCTTCAGGCTGTCCCTTATGATTTCAAGCATCAGAGAGACAAAGCAGGAGCTTTCTCCAACCGAATCAGCCTGATTGAACGCTTCGTAATAGTCCTTCTGCCGAGACTGGATGAGCTCTTCAACTGGAAGCCAAAAGAAGAGTTCTTTCCATTTTCCAAGCAGCATTGTGTGCCACCTCCTGCCCATTCTTCCATTCCCGTCGGCGAAGGGATGGATGAATTCGAACTCGTAATGAAATACGGAGCTTTTTATCAGGGGATGAAGTCTGGATTCACTGTACCATGCAATGAGATCATGAATCTGCCCAGGCACAAATTCTGCAGGAGGAGCCATATGTATGACCTTCTGACCATTGAACACGCCAACCCCACGGGTGCGGAACTTTCCATTTTCTGGAATAAGGCCGGCCATCATCAGCCCATGAGCTTTCAGCAAGTCATCAACAGAAAGAGGATCCAGCTCCAGCATGAGCTCGTAAGCATCATATGCGTTCCTGACCTCCCTGATCTCATTCGGATTTCCAAGGACACGTTTTCCATCAATGATAGCAGTAACCTGGTCTATTGTGAGAGTATTGTTCTCGATTGCGAGGGACGAGTGGATTGTACGGATACGGTTCTTCCGCCTCAGATGTGGCGTGATATGTCCATCCTGCAGTACAGAGATTCTTCCCACTTCCTCGCTGATTTCAGAGACAAGTACGGTCATCTCATCTGTAATTGTCAATGGTGGTTTATATGTATTGCTCATATTATCTGATACTTTATTTGTCTTTTTAGAAAAGTCTGGGGCAGAAAAGCTGCCTTTGTGTTACAACTTCAATCTTTGATATTTTCTTTTATTTTAAAAGAAGGGAGCTGTTATTTGTACTTTGCTTGTAGACAGCCCCCTTCTTCTTGCAGCAATCAGATATTCGCAAGCAGGTATTTAAGGAAGTCGAGAGTTCTCAGGACAGAATCAGCTTCAAGGTGCTCATTCACTGAGTGAACGTCAAAGAGATTCGGCCCGATTGAGATTGAATCCATACCCGGGATGATTGAGTTTATGATACCGCATTCAAGTCCTGCATGGATTGTCGTGACGAGCGGCTTTTTCTTGAAGAAAGATTTGTACAGAGCTGCTGTCTTCTTCACAAGCGGAGAGGAAGGATCTGGTTCCCAGGAGGGATAGGCGCCTTTGTATGTGGCGTTGAAACCGAAGTCCTCATATACAGCGGCTACTGTGTATGCACATTCATTCCTTGCGCTTTCAACAAGAGAGCGTGTGGAACAGCTTACACAGAGTTTTCCGTCCTTCAGACTCACGATAGCAAGATTATTCGAAGTCTCGACGATGCCGGCAAAGTCCGCACTCATCGCCTGAGGTCCTGCCGGAGTCAGGTAAAGAGCTTCCATGAAAGAAAGGGATGTCTTTGTCTTGATGGCCTCGGAAGGGACTTCGTCAAGCTTTTTAAGTGTGATTGTGATACCAGGATCCTTCTTCTTGAATTCATTTGTCACTTCTTCTCTGACCTGATCCACAATGCTTATGACAGTATCCTCATACTCTTTGTCCGTTACGAAGCTCACGCTGCAAAGAGAAGGAATGACATTGTGTCTTGTTCCCCCGCTGATGTCTGTCAGCATGAAGTCGGGCAGACGATGCATGATGCGGGCTGCAATCTTGATTGCATTGGCTCTTCCTTTGTGAATCTCTCCTCCGCTGTGACCGCCAAGAAGACCGGAGACGGAAATCTGATAATGAACTGCCTTCGATTTGTCGATTTCCTTTGTCTTGGCCTTTGCGTTTATCTCGATGTCGATTCCGCCGGCACAGCCGGTGTAAATGATTCCCTCTTCCTCACTGTCAAGGTTGATGAGTCTTCTTGCGCTTATCTTGCTCCCGTCAAGGTTGAAAGCTCCTGCAAGACCGGTTTCTTCGCTGACTGTGAAAAGAAGCTCAAGCGCAGGATGGGAAAGAGTGTTGTCACTGGCGATTGCAAGTGCCATGGCAATGGCGATTCCGTTGTCTCCGCCAAGTGTTGTGTCTTTCGCCCTTATCGTATTGCCTTCACATACAATCTCAATCGGATCTTTAGTGAAATCGTGACTGCTGCCGTCGGTCTTCACGCAGACCATGTCCATATGTCCCTGAAGGCATACCGGATCTTCATCTTTTCTGTCTTCTGAGGCAGGCACATAGATGAAGACATTACCGATTTTGTCCTTGTCTGCTTTCAGGCCATGTTTCTCAGCCCAGGAGAGAAGGTACTTCCTGATACCTTCCTCGTTGCCTGACTCTCTTGGAATCCGGGAAATCTCCTCGAAAATTTCCCAGAGGGTTTTCTCATTCAAACCGTCATACCACATTTATAAACTCCTTGCTTAGGAGACCCCTGGTAAGCTTGCCGTTTATAAAAAGACCGCCCAGAGAAAAATCTCTGTTGATGATGGCGACATTGGCAATGTAACCAGGGATAAGTGCTCCTTTCTTGACAAAGTTATAGATTCTTGCGGGATTTGAACAGGCCATCTGGATTGCCTGATCAATCGGGATTCCCCAGTCGACCACGTTCTGGATTCCCTTGAGAAGCGTGAGGGAGGAACCGAGGAAGAGCTCAGGGTTGTCCGCGCAGACGAATGCGCCTTCATGAAGCATGGCCGGCATTCCGTTGGCTGTCAGGGCCCCTTCTTTCTGCATGGTCGGTTTCAGCGAGTCTGTCACCATGACAATGTTGCTGATCGGCTTTTCTCTGAGAAGCAGTTTGACAAGTTCCGGATGGACATGCACTCCGTCACAGATGATTTCAGCCTTCATGTCCTGCTGAATCATGATGGCTCCGACACAGCCCGGGTTTCTGTGATGCAGACGGCTCATGGCATTGAAGAAGTGTGTTGAGTGGAGTATGCCGCACTGCATGCCTTCAATAATGTTCTCATAGGCGGCGTCCGTATGGCCTGCCAGCAGGACGATGCCTTTCTTCTGTGCTTCCAGTGCAAGGGTCCTCATGTGCTTCAGCTCGGGAGCGACCGTCATGCAGACTATTTTTCCTTCAGCGGCGTTATAGAGTTTGTAGAAGGTGTCCAGATTGACTTCCTGCAGTCCGTCCGGGCTCTGTGCCCCGATTCTCTTGGGAGAGATGAACGGGCCTTCAAGGTTCACGCCTTCAATGATGGCACCTCTTTCCTTTCCCATGGCGGCGACAATCGCCTTCACGGAGGCAATCATCTTGTCCAGCCTGTCAGTGTATACAGCCGGAAGGAATGATGTCACGCCGAAATCTGCAAGACGCTCACTCATACCCAGAATGGAATCTACAGAGCAGTCTTCTGTTCCGAAGCCTCCGATTCCATGCAGGTGCGTGTCTATGAGTCCAGGCGTGATGTATGCACCTTTGACATCGATAAGAGTTACACTGGCAGGGTAGTTCTTCTCAGCCAGCCTCTTCATTCTGAAGACATCTTCAATTTTGCCTTCATCGTCAATTGCGAGTGCGCAGTTGTCGATTTTTGCAACACCGGAAAGTATAGTTCCGTTAATCAGGACATATTTTGTGCTCATGCTATTAAGAATACATCAGATTGCGGGATTAAAAAAGAAAACAATGCTTCTCAGAAAGCCTTTCCTTTTCTTAAATGCGCATAAGGGTTTTCAAGATGTCTGAACTTCTGGTCATAACCGCGGATTACAAGAAGAAGTTCTTCCATGCTCAGCTTTGTTATCAGACAGATAACGGGAAGCGGAGTGTCGCACTTTATCAGGAATCTGGCGATTTCCTTCTTGTCGTGATTGAAAAGGTTTCCCAAAGTCATTTCTTCCGGTTTCAAAATAATGTTCTGTTCTTCCTGCTGTGCCATAATCCTAAGCATGGTAGTCTGCAAGCCCGGATAATGTACAGGCAGAAAAACATTTTTGTTATGGAAAAACCAAATTCACAACCGCTTTCTTTTTGTTTATGATTTTCTGTGATGAATGAGAGGATTTTTCTGATAATCAACCCGAATGCCTCAAAAGGAAGAGGCGAAAAGAGCATAAACTTCATTAAGGCCTGCTTTGAGAAGGAAGGAAAGACTGTTGATGTCTTCATCACGGGAAAGGCCGGAGATGCCGAAGAAGCAGCAGGCAGGGCCTGCAGGGAAGGCTATGGGACAATCGTCTGTGCAGGAGGAGACGGGGCCGTCAATGAAACGGTCAACGGTATCCTTAAAAGCGGCTGTGATGTGAGTTTCGGCATCATTCCCATCGGAAGAGGCAATGACTTTGCCTGGATTGCCGGTATCCCAAAAGACATACCGTCGGCTGTGAATCTCATCGTCAAAGAGGAACCTGTGCGCATTGATGCCGGCTATCTTGAAGGCGGGATTTATCCGGAAGGGCATTATTTTCTCAATGGCACAGGTTTTGGATTTGAGCCGTCAATTAATTTCAAGGCGGCGGAATACAGGCATCTTAACGGAATGCCCAGTTATATTGTCGCGTTTTTCCACTGTCTCCTGCACCTGCCTTCCTCATATGACCTTATGGTTCGTGTTGATGATGAGGTGTTTCCTCTTAAAAGCCAGCAGGTGTCAGTATGCAACGGAAGAAGGATGGGCTCTGCCTTCATTCTTGCTCCGTATGCCTGCCTTGATGACGGACTGCTAGATATTGTCTACTCCTGCAGGCCTGTGACAAGAAGAGAAGTCATACCGATGGTCCTCTGTTTCTTCAAAGGCACCCAGCTGGAGAAATGTAGTTTCATGAAAATGAAGAGAGGACGGGAAGTCGAGATAACTTCTGTGCAAGACAATCTGGTGATTCATACAGATGGTGAGTTTGTCAGCCGCACTGCTTCCAGATGCCTTGTCCGTGTCATTCCCTCTGCAGTTCGTCTTCATTGTCTGAAAAAGGGTGCACAGAAAAACGCGCTGAAATAATATAATTCCTATAAATCATTGCAAATCAAAGAAAAATCATAACAAAAATATATTTGACAACCTCACGTTTCTGGTTTAATGTATAAACTGCGTTGATAGGCGAAAAATCGGCGGTTTTCACAGGTTTTTCAGGGAGTTTATTTTGGTAAAAGATTTTGTCCCCTGCGTTCATTTCTATGACCAGGATTTTGTCGACATGTATGACCGCACCTGGGTGTGGGTTGAGGAGAGCTGGAAGGAGGGTGCAAAAAACACACAGTTTCCCGCAGGTTATCTTCATACCGGTGCTGAAAACGAAATCAATTTGTTTGACTGCTGCCTTGAATCACTCTTTCTCGTATACAGCAACCAGAAATTCGACCCGTGCAGCCAGATAGACTATTTCTATTCCCGTCAGGAGGAAAGCGGAAGGATCTGTGAGCGTTACAGCCTGGATTCCAATTCTCCTGTCGTTGATGAAGACAACCCGCAGGGGCTTTCCCTGCCTCTGCTTCCTTATGTCGAGTACTGTTTCTATCATAAAATCGGAAACAAGAAGAGACTGAAGGATGTCGTGGTCTCTCTCGAGAAGTATTTCAACTGGATATGCCAGAACTTCCAGAAAGAGAACGGACTGTTCGAGGTTCCGTATTCTGCATGCCATCTGGGCAATATCCCGCGTTATGATGCTGTCTATACGGTGGATTTCAATGCGGCAATGGCACTTGCTGCCCTTTATATGTCCAACATCGGTGACATTCTCAATGACAAGGAACTCTCATTCCGCTACAAGAGGGTCTATTTCTCCCTCAAGACACGCATCAACAGCATGATGTGGGACAATGAGGCGCAGTTCTACTTCGATCTCAATTCAAGAGAAGAGAGAATCACCCAGAACAGGCATATCGGATGCTACTGGACAATGCTTGCGGAGATTCCGAACTACGAGTATGCCGAATACCTCATCAGCCAGCTGAAGGATCCGGCACAGTTCGGCACAGACAACCCGTTCCCCTGTCTTCCTGTATCCCATCCTGCATACAGTCCTAACGGAGAAGGATACTGCGGTGGCGTTGTTCCGTTCTTCACATACCTTGTCATCAAGGGCCTTTCCCGGTACACATCAAGCATCTTTGCCCGTGAGTGTGCGATAAGGCATATGTATTTCATTCTGGACACCCTACATCCGGACGGAGAGAGTGTGGGTGAGGTGTGGGAGGCCTACAAGCCGGCAAGCGAAGGACCTTCCATTTCCACAAGGGACGGTTTCGTCAACAAGAAACGCTATCTTCCGATGCTTGGTCTCATTACAATCACACTGATGATTGAGAACATCATCGGGCTTGATATCTCCCTTCCCAGAAAGACTGTCGAGTGGATGATGCCTTCTCTTGAAGCCATGGGAATCGAGAAGCTGTCGCTCAAGCGCAACTACATCACGATTCTTTCAAACAAGAATCTCAGAGGCTGGGAAATCAGGCTTGAAAGCGAGAAGCTTTACTACTTTACGATTGAGATTCTCGATGAGAACAAGAAGAAGACACTTCCGATTCCAAGCGGAAAATGCAGCATGTTGATTGATAAGCTCTGAATAATCTGAAACATCGTTTCATTTTTATTCTTGCTAGATTGTGCCTCAGGGTTTATACTTGAGGCATAATTAATTCTTGGAGGTTTATTTTCATATGGAAATGAAAGATTTCTCCCTTGAAGGAAAAGTTGCCTGGATTACAGGAGCTTCCTATGGAATCGGTTTTGCAATTGCTTCCGCTTTCGCTACAGCCGGTGCGAAAATCTGTTTCAACGACATCAGCCAGGCTGCTGTTGACAGAGGTCTTGCAAACTACAAGGAAGCAGGAATTGAGGTCAAGGGTTATGTCTGTGATGTTACAAATGAAGAAGCTGTTCAGGCTACAACAGAGCAGATTATCAAGGATTTCGGAAAGATTGACATTCTTGTCAACAATGCCGGTATCATCAAGAGAATCCCGATGTGCGACATGAAGGCATCCGAGTTCCGCCAGGTCATCGACGTTGACCTCAACGCTCCGTTCATCGTTTCCAAGGCTGTCATTCCTAACATGATCAAGAACGGCCATGGAAAGATCATCAACATCTGTTCAATGATGAGCGAGCTCGGCCGCGAGACAGTCTCTGCCTATGCTGCTGCAAAGGGCGGTCTGAAGATGCTTACAAGAAACATCGCATCCGAGTACGGCGAGTACAACATCCAGTGCAACGGTATCGGACCTGGATATATCGAGACTCCGCAGACAGCTCCTCTGAGAGAGAGACAGCCTGACGGAAGCCGCCATCCGTTTGACCAGTTCATCGTTTCCAAGACTCCTGCTGCACGCTGGGGTACAACAGCAGACCTTCAGGGCCCTGCAGTCTTCCTTGCATCCGATGCATCCAACTTCGTCAATGGACACATCCTCTATGTTGACGGCGGTATTCTTGCCTACATCGGCAAGCAGCCACAGTAAGTCTTAAAGACGATACAAGCGGAGGGAAACAGTGTTTTCCCTCCTTTTTTGTCTGCACCTATGAAAAAGTACCTCTTTCTTCTTCTGATTGTTCCCATCCTGCTGTTCTCATCCTGTTCTGCTGATAAAGAGAGTGACACTCTTGATATCGCACTGTCTCAGGAGCCCCCGGTATTCGATGTCCATGTCAATTCAAGCCAGAGCGCACGAATCATCATGGCCGGAAATGTCTTCGAGCGTCTTGTCACTCTGGACGGGCGAGGTGAGGCCGTATGCGAACTTGCAGACAGCTTCTACTCGCTTGATGACAACAGAAGCTGGGTTTTCGTCCTCAGAAAAGGAGTTCTTTTTCATAACGGGGAGGAGATGACAAGCCTTGATGCTGTCCTTTCCCTCAACCGATGGCTGGATTACAACGTCTCTGCAAGCAGTATGCTTTCCGGGGCACGTTTCTATGCAGTTGATGATTACACAGTCCGCATTGATTCCCCCTCTCCGGCACTCTTTCTGCCTCAGCTGATGGCTGCAAGCCCTCAGAGTGCTGTCATATACTCTCACAGGATGTTTGACACTCTTGATGATGACGGCCTGATAACCGAATACATAGGAACAGGTCCTTACAGGTTCGTTCAGTGGAAAAAAGGAGAAAGCCTCAGCCTCACACGGTTTGAAGACTACTGCCCCTACGGGGGAGAAATGGACGGTCTTGCCGGGTACAAACATGCATACATCAGGAATCTTGTCTACTGGTTTGTTCCAGACTCCTTTGCCCGTACAGCGGGATGCGAGACCGGCCGTTATCTTTTCATCAATGAAGTGATGAATGACGATATCCCCCGTTTGGAGAAAAACAGCAGCCTTGTCGTTTCCCGTGGTGAAGAGGCGGGAAGCCTTGTTCTCCTTCTGAACAAAAAGGAAGGCCTGTGCGCACAGCAGTACATCCGCACTGCGGTTAATCTTGCCCTTGATCTGGATACTGTGATGGCGGCCTGTTACGGCAGCGGCGGTTATGTGATGCATCCTGATTACATGGAGAGTCAGCAGAAGCTTTGGGCTGTCACAGATGATGAGCCGCGCTATGATGCGGGAGACAAGGAAGGGGCAGCGCGGATTCTTGAAGAAAACGGTTATGACGGAAGTGTGATGAGAATCCTGACGAGCAATCTGTCGAATATGGACAAAAGCGCGCTGGCCGTGAAAAGCGAACTGGAGAAAGCCGGTTTTGCTTGCGAGGTCATTGTCGTTGACTGGGCCACGATGATGGAATACAGGAGTGACTCCTCCCGCTGGGACATCTGCGTCACTGCGATGACACAGGTTCCTGTACCGTCATTGAAGCTTTTCCTCTCGCCTGATTATGCCGGCTGGAGCGATGATGCCCGTCTGGCAGAAATGATGGGAAAACTGAACGAGAGCCGCTCGCTTGATGAAGCCTCAATGCTTTGGAAGGAAATACAGTCTTACTGCTATGACTATCTTCCTGCGATAGTCTGCGGACACTATCAGTCAGGTAACCTTTACAGAAAGGAACTGGCCGGAGTAATCGAGTATTACGGTTTTTATTTCTATAACGCTATGCTTAGAAGCTGACCCTTCCTCTGATTGATCTTGCGAGGGTGAGCCGGTCGGCGTATTCAAGGTCTCCACCAATCGGAAGCCCTGAGGCAAGGCGTGTCACAGTGATATCGAAGGGCTTGAGAATCTGCCTGATGTAAAGTGCGCTCGTATCTCCTTCCTCTGTAGGATTGGTCGCTATGATCACTTCCTTGAAACTTCCTTCTTTCACCCTCTGCTTGAGTGATGCGAAGCTGAGCTGGTCAGGCCCGATTCCTTCCAGCGGATTGATTGCACCCCCAAGTACATGGAAAAGCCCGTTGTAGATTCCAGAGGAAGCGATTGTTATGACATCCTGCGGTTGTTCGACAACACAAAGAAGATTCTTGTCCCGTCCTTCATCAAGACAGTACTCGCATCTGTCAGCCTCAGCATAGGCTCCGCAGACAGGGCAGAAGTGGATATTCTCCTTTATTGTCGCGATTGCATTTCCGAGTGCCTTATTGTAGGTCTCATCTGCTCCTATGAGATGATAGGCGATTCTGGAAGCGCTTTTTCCTCCGATTCCCGGAAGACGGGACAGGAGTTTCACAAGAGAATCAATTCTTTCCATAAATATTTCCGGCAGGGCACCGTCAGGCTTGACCTGACGTGGGGAATGCCGGTCTCCTTGTTACAATCTTCCCATTCGAGTGCCAGAGAAGGGTGAACCTTCCCCTCGACACATCCGTCAATGTCTTCGAACCGTCAAGAGGTTTGAGACTGTACAGCCCTCTCGTCTTTCTGGCAGTGACAATCATTTGTTTCCCGCCCTCATATCTCACGACATCATACCTGGCGATACCTTTTACAAGCTTCGGTGCTTGGTTGCGTTTCAGCCTTCCGCCTTTCGTGATGTTCTGCTTCATCACCTGGCGGTTGTGGCAACGAACTGCCATGATGTCGAAGATGTCATCGGTCTTCTCGGCTTTTCTGTTGCCGGTGATGCAGAAGGCATCGTTGATATGATTCTTTTCAAGTCCAATCTGGTTTCGATTCCAGTTTGTAATGTACCCGTAGGTCTGAATGACCTGAATGCCGGGATAATCAGCTCTGAGCCTGTCAAGCAGAAACCAGCGCATCGTGGACATCTCCGTTGCACCTCTGAAGCCTTTGTTTGCAGGGAAGGGGATGTCGAGAGGCTTCTTGCCGTTGTGGTGATTCTTGTGGCATTTCTCGCAGAGCGTAACGAGGTTCGCGGGTCTGTCGGAACCGCCATCCTTGCGCTGAACGATGTGATGGACTTCAAGGTGTTCATGAGAGCCACATGCCTGGCAGGCGTAGCCATCACGTGCCTTCACGTATGTCTTGACATTTGAATAGCCCAACTGCTCGCCTTCCTGATACTGCTTACCTTCGATGTCATCACTCTTGATTTTCTGAATATCGAAAGAGGCTGTTTCGACGATGATCTTTGAGACTGGCAGAATAGAGCAGATATCGCCGATAACGTTCACATGAGATTTGATTTTATTCTCCATCGTCGGAGTGAGCCAGCCTTTAGGACGTTTTCTGTTGTTGAAGCGTGCGGGGCGGTAGCGCAGTCTGTTTCTGCGAGTGCGTCTTGATTCCTGTCTCTTTTTCAAGAGCTGGGGGATGTCATCTCTGAGCGTCATCTCAGCTGAGAACAGCTCTTTCTTCTCTGTCACGGCTGAGAGCCCGACATGCTTCGAACCCGCATCGACGCCAAGCGTCACATTCTGGATGCCCTCGCTCGTCTCTATGAGCATCCTGATGGTGAACGGGGTCCGTTTCACCACTTCAGCCTCTCCGGCTTTGATCAGGTGTCTTGCCCTGCACGGGGTGGTGGGCATCAGCGGTCTGTCATCTCTTGAGACTACAAACACCTTCAATCTTCTTCTCCTTGCGTATGCAATTCGCCTCTTAGAAGGCCTCCCCATACGCCGGGGTCGCCGGGTCTTCCTCCCGGCCGTCCCGAGCCGATGTTATCCGGCGGTTTGTTGCATGCAGCACTGCTCCTGCCTGTCAGAGCTGTTTAACCGCATGCCGCAGTGTCCGGAGCTGGAACGACACTCCGGAGTGCCTATATATTCGCCGGTAACGTGGTTCAGAGCCGTAGCTCATCACCTGGGCTGATCAAGCAAGGCTTTTGCAAGCCTACGGGTTCATCCCGTCAGGTGCTTGACAGAACGAGGGCATCATCCTTCCCACAATCTCTGCCTGTTTCTCATCGCGTGCCTCTTTCAGGTTCCTGAGTGCTGCGGCTATGGCAGCAGCAACCAGGGTCTGCAGAGCCTGCTTCCCTCCGATGGAATATGCCTCGTCGGAAATGGAGACTTCAAGCACATCGCCTTTTCCGTTGATTCTCACGATGACCATATCGGCACCGGCAGTGCCAGTGGCCTCAACCTGATCAAGCTCCATCTGCATCTTTTCTGCAGAGGCTTTCATCTCATTTATGTCTTTCAAGTCGATATTGAATGGCAGCTTCATTATTCTTTCTCCTCATGATTCAGGATTCTGGTGGACAATCTGGCCGCGGAAGGCTTTTGCCACACGCTCAAGAAGAGGATTCCCCTCAGCTTTTCTTTCCTCTTCCAGCAAGACTGTCACCTTACCGTCAAAGCCGGTCACATCCCGGATGATCTGGCTGACGAACTGTCTGTTTTCATCAAGCTGTCTCTTTGAGTAGCTTGTCCCTGTGACAAGAGCCAGCGAGCCGTCTTTTTCTTCAATCCTGCGCACTTCAGCCATGCAGTTTCCGAGGGTGAATATGCCGCTTTCCTCGGCAAGACGCACCAGCTCATCCTTGAATGAATTCCAGTCTCTTACAGAAGATTCTTCATCAACCGGCTCTTCCTGTGCTTCTTCTGTACAGACATCAGCTTCCGCTTCCGGCATGGCTGAGTGAGCACATTCAAAAGGGCGGGGTTCTTCCTCCCTGTTGACTGGTACGGCAGGAGGTGCGCTCTGGATTTCCTTTACGACGGTGGCCCTGCCTGCAGCGATGTCCGCCTTCATGTCCTCAAGCTTCTTCACAAGCTCCTGAGGGCTTGTGAGGAAGGGCAGGGAAGAAAGCCTTGAGACAATAAGCTCAAGCTCAAAGCGGGGCGAAAGGGAGTATCTTATCTCGCGGTAAGTCTGCAGGAAGGCCCGCAGTGCCGCTTCCATCTGTGTTCCTGTAAGGGCATCAAGAATGCCAGATGGCAGGTCTTCTTTTCTTGTGTTCAGTATTTCCTCGCTGTCAACACCGCTTTTTGCAAGCAGCAGGGAGCGGAAGAAGTCAGAGAAGTCTCTGATGCACTGTTCGACAGAAACTCCTTTGGAAAGTATTGAGGACAGTTCTTCCAGCGCACCTTTCCTGTTTCCGGAAAGACTCGTGGTGACGATGGAGGCAATCTGGTCCTGTCCGACAAGCCCCAGTTTGTCCTTTATGCCCTGGAGTGTTATATGGTCACCGGAGAAGGATGCGACCTGATCGAAGAGTGTGTATGCGTCTCTCATTGATCCGGCAGCTTCCTTTGCAATCCAGAAAAGGGCATCCTCATCTGCCTGGATATTCATCTCCTGACATGCTTCTTTCAGGCAGCCCTTTATATCTTCAAGCCCAATAAGCTGGAAGTGGAACTGCTGGCAGCGGCTTCTGATTGTTGCAGGGACTTTCTGGAGCTCGGTGGTTGCGAAGATGAAAATGATGTACTCAGGCGGTTCCTCTATGGTCTTCAGAAGGGCATTGAATGCAGAGTTTGACAGCATGTGGACTTCATCTATGATGTAAATCTTGTACCGTGATGCCTGAGGAGGAAACAGAACTTCATCCTTGATGATTCTGACATCATTGACAGATGTATTGGAGGCGCCGTCGATTTCTATCACATCGACACTGCTTCCCTTTGTAATCTCCTGGCATGAGTCGCATACTCCGCAGGGGTGCGCAGTCGGACCTTCCTTGCAGTTGAGAGCCTTGGCAAGCAGACGGGCAGAAGATGTCTTTCCGACTCCTCTTGGCCCTGAGAACAGGTATGCATGAGCTATCCTTCCGCTTTCAATGGCGTTCTCTATTGTTGAAACGACAAATTCCTGACCTACGAGTTTTTCAAAAACCTGTGGCCGCTTTCTGGTTGCTGTGACTTCGTATGCCATGAAGACTCCCTGAAGAATTTCAGGAGGAAGTGTATCACATCGGCGTGAAAAAGAAAAACCGGCAACAAATGGTCCCGGTCACATGAAACGTCCTCTGACCGTTGCTACATTCCTGTCCTGGCGGGGTTGGGAGGCATCCATTGCCGGGTATCTGTCACCGGAATACGGAGAGGGGGGGATTCGAACCCCCGAAGGCTTTTGACCTTACACGACTTCCAATCGTGCACCTTCGACCACTCGGACACCTCTCCAGTCGTGAATCGAAGGCAAGTTTATATTAAAGACAGCACTTTGTTCAAGAGTGCAGGCTCAGCGGTGTTTTCCCACTCCGTTTTTCGGACATCTGTTATTTTCCGGGCATCTTGAGCACAGAGGCGACAGAGAGCGACAGATGTTCTGTCCATATGAGACAAGAAGCTCGTTGAGCGGAATCCAGTACTCTTCAGGCATGATGCTCTCGAGAGCCGTCACTGTCTCCTCCGGTGTTTTCGTATTCACCCATCCCATGCGGTTTGCTATCTGATGGACATGGCAGTCAACGCAGATTGCCGGAATGTTGAATCCCAGATTCAGAGTCAGATTCGCACTCTTGATACCCACTCCCGGAAGGCTTAAAAGTTCCTGCTGTGAGGAAGGAACCTTCCCGCCATAACGGGAAACAAGTGTCTGAGCAATGGTTTTAAGCTGATGCGCCTTTCGCTTGAAGAAGCCGCAAGGGAAGATGAGAGCCTGTATCGCTGCTTCATCCATTGCTGCAAGATGAGCCGCGTCAGGAGCCGCATCAAGAAGACGGCGGGAAGAGGAGAGTGTGACCTCATCTTTGGTCCTCAGGGAAATGACGGTGCTTACTAGGACGGCAAATGGATCGTTTTCTGTCTCCTGTGCGATGAGGCTAACGGATGGAAGCACTCTGACCTCATCGGACAGGGCAGAGCGGAACTCATGAAAGATTCTGTTCCAGTATTCTTTGTCAGACATTGGATTCTTACCACCTTCTCCTGTTGAAAAAAACAGGCTTTCTAAATAGCATAGCCCATATGATTATAGTTCTCAAACAGGATATCACAGGAAAGCAGAAAGATGAGATCAAGAACCTTCTCAAGGAAAACGGTCTTATCATCAGGGAAATAAAGGGTAAGGAAGACACAGTCCTTGGAGCAGTCGGTGTCAACCGCATGGATCCCCGTCAGATTGAGCTGATGGAAGGTGTTGCTTCTGTCGTACCTATATCAAAGCCTTACAAGCTTGCTTCCCGCGAGCTCAAGAAGGAAGACACTGTTGTCAGTGTGGGGAATGTGAAGATAGGAGGCAACAGGGTTGTCATGATGGCCGGCCCCTGTGCCGTTGAAAGCGAGAAGCAGATCATGGAGATTGCCGGCATTGTGCGCCAGGCAGGTGCCGTGATTCTGCGCGGAGGTGCATTCAAGCCCCGCACTTCCCCTTATTCTTTCCAGGGACTTGGCGAAGAGGGGCTGAAATACCTCAGGAAGGCAGGTGATGAATTTGGCATGCCGGTCACTACGGAGGTTGTTTCCCCCCGAGATGTCCGGATGATGGCTGACTACATCGACATGTTTCAGATCGGTGCCAGAAACATGCAGAACTTCGAGCTTCTCAAGGAAGTTGGAAAGACGGGTATGCCGGTTCTTCTCAAAAGAGGTCTGTCTGCAACCATTGAGGAGTGGCTGATGGCGGCCGAGTACCTGATGGCGAACGGAACGGATCAGGTTGTCCTGTGCGAGAGAGGCATCAGGACATACGAGAAAGCCACACGCAACACTCTTGACTGTTCTGCGATTCCCGTAGTGCAGAAGCTGACGCACCTTCCTGTTGTCGGAGATCCTTCTCATGCAACAGGCATGAGGGACCTTGTCGCTCCGATGGGCCTTGCGCTTGTTGCCGCAGGTGCATCCGGCCTTATCGTGGAGGTGCATAACCATCCCGAGAAGGCGCTTTCAGACGGACCACAGTCCCTTCTTCCGCAGCAGTTTGAGAAACTCGTGCGCGATGTTCAGGCTCTCTGTCCTGTTGTCGGTAAGTCCCTTGAAAGCGTGCCCCGGGTCATGCCGAAGACTGAAGAGGGACAGGCTGTCCAGAATGAGCTTTGCGTCGCCTTTCAGGGGGAGAGGGGTGCTTTCAGCGAACTTGCCGTGAGGAATGCCTTTGATGATGTTAATGTCCTTCCCTGCAGAAGCTTCCATGATGCCTTTGAAGCAGTGAACAAAGGACAGGCTAAATACGGAGTCCTTCCGATTGAGAACACGCTTGGCGGAACGATTGTCGACAACATCGACCTGATGACCCGCTATCCGAACCTGACGATTGTCGGAGAAGTGCAGGTGCGTGTCATCCATGACCTCATCGTCAACCCGGGCGTGAAGAAGGAGGATATAAAGAAGGTCTACTCTCACCCGCAGGGTCTTGCCCAGTGCCGTGATTTCCTTGAGCGTGAGCTTCCTTATGCACAGCAGGTGCCGTTCTTCGACACAGCCGGAGCGGTCAGCCATATAAAAGAGACAGGAGACATGCATGCGGCTGCAATTGCGGGAGCCACTGCTGCCGAGTACAACGGAATGGAAATCCTTGCCGAGAGCATCGAGACGAATCCGAGAAACTATACCCGTTTCTTCATTCTGACCAGAGAGGAGAATGCTGCGACATTCCGTTCTTCAAATACCCCTGACAGGGCAGCTGTGACTTTCACTGTGGCGGATAAGGCCGGTATGCTTGTCGAAGTCCTTGATGTTTTCAAGGCTCATGAAATCAACATGAAAAAGCTTGAATCCCGTCCGATTGCAGGCAAGCCCTGGCAGTATTTCTTCTTTGTGGAGTTTGAGATTCCCTGCGAGGAGAAATTCAAAGAGGTCTGTCAGGAAGTGAAGGGCAAGGCAGAGGATCTCAATATCCTGGGCTATTACAAGAGCGCTCACTGAAAACAAGAAAAGAACTCTCATCCGCTCATAATCAGGAAAGATTCTGTATAAGAAGGCATGAGAGTTCTTTTTGTTTATCTGATTACGCTTGTTTTTTTAAGCGCATGCTCATTCAATCCTTCGAAAAGCATTGAAGTGTGTCTTGAAGACGTTCACCTGTGGGAATACCATGATGGAAACCCGATGTGGTACACGCTGAGCTGGTTCGACGGCTCTCAGGTGCACAGGATGACTGTGGACAAACACACGCGCTCCGTTACAGTCCAGATTGAAAGAGGCAAGAGCTGCATATTCACGGCAACGCCTCTTGATTCCCTCCGGCCTATGGGCGGCATGTATGTTCCGGGACAGGGTGACAGTGTACGACTGTCTTTTGCTGACGGACGGCTTGCATCCCTCCTTCTTGATCTGGCACAGTACGACCCATCTCTTGTTGACAGCATTGAGACCGACAGGCTGAAGGAGATTATTCCCTCAGACTTCGATGAGGATGCCCTTTACCAGGCTTTCCTTGACGGAACAGTCGGAAAACAGGCGGTTGCCCGTCAGGATCATTTTGATATCACACTGTCAGGGCTTCCTTCAGGCCAGTACATAAGCGAGTATGATGACGGACCTGTTTTTGAACTTGAAACAGGAGAGAGCATCACACTTTCCCTGACTCCTGGTATCCACCGTTTCTACAACAGTCAGCGCCGTTTCGTACATGTAGCTGCTGTATACTCTGACGGCACGTCAGGCTACTACAGTTACTCCCTCTCTGTCTGGTGACACGCGCTTGAGTCTTTGTGCCTCTTGCAATTAGAATTGCCTGTAATGGAGTCTTTAAAAGAACTTTACAGAATCGGCTACGGGCCGTCTTCTTCACATACCATGGGACCGCGTGCGGCAATGGAGGATTTCCTTTCACGCAATTCAGGTTGTGCCTCTTTTGTGGCTGAGCTATACGGTTCTCTTGCCGCTACAGGCAAAGGGCATCTTACAGACAAGGCGATTCGTCAGGTCGCGCATAAATACTGCAAGAACGTGGAAATACTCTGGTTTCCGGATCAGTTCAAACCCTTCCATCCAAATGCAATAACCATCAAAGGTCTTGATGAAGAAGGCAGGACGAGTGCACAGAAGACATACTATTCTGTCGGCGGTGGCAGGATTGTCTGTGACGATGAGACGGAAAGGACGTCTGTGAATGTTTATGATGATGAGAAATGCTCGACATTTTCCCGCCTCCTGCAGTACTGCAGCAATGAAGGTCTCCAGATCTGGGAGGTTGTCATTGAGGCGGAGGGAGAGGAGATTCTCGACTACATAAGCGAAGTGTGGCAGACAATGAAAGTCGCCATCCAGAGAGGGCTGAACAATGAAGGTGTTCTTCCCGGCGGTCTTAAGCTTCAGCGCAAGGCAGCTCAGTATTACGCCAAGGCCCGCGATTTCAATGGAACAATCGGCGGCAATGCCCTCCCTCTTGCCTATGCTCTTGCCGTAAGCGAGGAAAATTCAGGGGGAGGAGAGATTGTCACAGCTCCGACATGCGGCAGTTGCGGGGTGCTTCCTGCTGTACTGTATTACCTGATGAAGGAGAATGACCTTGCTGAAATAAGAGTGTACCGCGCACTTCTCACAGCAGGTATGATCGGGAACATAGTGAAAAGAAACGGATCAATTTCAGGAGCGGAAGTAGGATGTCAGGGCGAGGTCGGCGTTGCCTGTGCCATGGCAGGAGGAGCCGCTGCACAGCTGCTTGGCGGAAGCATCTACCAGATTGAATACGCGGCAGAAATGGGACTGGAACATCATCTTGGCCTCACCTGTGATCCGATGAAAGGCCTTGTCCAGATTCCCTGTATCGAGCGTAATGCGCTTGCTGCAATGAGGGCTCTTGACCATGCCCTGTATGCCCTTATGAGTGACGGACGGCACAAGGTTTCCTTTGATGCGGCTGTTGAGGTGATGATGGAGACAGGTCAGGCGCTTCCTTCTCTTTATCGTGAGACAAGCATGGGAGGACTGGCTCTCATCAAGTGAGATTCCTGTTGCATTGAGCATAGTTAACAGAAATTTTCGATTAGATTCTGTTCTGGTCCGATGCTTATAAGGTGGCGGATAATCCTGCAGTAATACGGGAAAGGATGAGTGTTTGCTCCATTACTCCATTTTCTTCAAAAACAGTGCTAATACGGAAAAAGTTCCGTACTAGATGCGGAGAAAGTTCCGTACTAGCTTTAATGAAATAATTGGATTACTATAAAAACATGAACCGATATGTTGAGAGAATTTCCGATAGACAGCTTGAGAAAATGCTCCGGCTTTCAGGGGCTGTTCTTGTTACAGGTGTCAAGTGGTGTGGCAAAACAACGTCTTCAAGGCGTTATGCAGCATCTGAAATCATTCTTGATAACTCCGCAGAAGGAAAGAATCTGATTCTCATGGCAGATGCCATGCCACAGGAAGTCCTGAATAAGGAAGCGCCTCTGCTCATTGATGAATGGCAGAATGCTCCTCGTTTATGGGATGTAGTCCGCAGAGAGGTCGATGAGCGTGGAAGGCGGGGACAGTTCATTCTGACTGGTTCCTCAACGCCAATGGATGATGAGGCAAAACAGGAGATATTTCATTCAGGCTTTGGCCGCATTGCGAATCTGAGAATGCATACGATGTCTTCACTGGAGACAGGGTTCTCGTATGGAAAAGTCTCAATCTCAAAGCTGTTTGAAGAAGAGAACCAGTACATCAGCGATTACTCAGACAGGACCCTTGAGGATCTGGCTCTTTCGTTGTGCAAAGGAGGCTGGCCAAATACTCTTGATGATGAAGATGAGGATGCGCTTGAAATCCCTTATATGCTTCTTGAGGAACTGATTAATAATGATGTCCAGCGGCGGATGGAAGACCTCGGGTTGAGGAAGAGCCCAAGTGTTGTCAGGAGGTTGTTGCGCTCCTATGCCCGCAACGTATCCACTCAGGCGTCAAAGAGCCTTATCAGGAAAGACCTGAGCACAAATGAGGATGTACTGTTCAATGAGGATACGCTGAATAAGTACCTCTCCCTTCTTGAGACAATGTTCATCACAGAGGATCTCGAAGCCTGGGCTCCAAGTGTGAGATCAAAAACAAGAGTGCAGGGAGGCCCGACAAGGCATCTGTCAGAACCTTCTCTTGCTGTCGCTTCTCTGGGCTTGTCTCCTGAGGCTTTACTGAAGGATTTCAGGACTTTCGGATTCCTTTTTGAATCGTATGTAATCCGGGATCTCAGGGTGTACTCCTCTGTCATGAATGGAAAACTGTATCATTACAGGGATGCAAAAGGGCTGGAAGCAGATGCGGTGATGGAGCTCCGCGATCAGAGATGGGCTATGTTCGAAGTGAAGCTCTTTGATCCGGCAAGAGTCGATGAGGGTGCTGCGAACCTGCTCAAGATCAAGGAGAAGATGAATTATTCCACAATGAAGCAGCCTTCATTCCTGATGGTGATTACAGCAGGAAAATATGCCAGACTCAGGCCGGATGGAGTGTATGAAGTGCCCATCTCGCTTCTGGCTCCATGAAGAAAAAAGGGAAGAGATTCTTATCCGATTCTTCCCCTTGATGTTTTTCTTTCTGCTTTTTCTTATTTCATGACAGGATTGACAGATTATGCCGGGATTTTTTTGCTTTCCCCGGAATCCAACAGGTACTCTTCTTGGGTATAGGTGTTCATATCTATCCTTCATATTGAGGATATTATCACTCGTCAGGCTTGGCTATTATACAGCTGGCGAAAATACGCTTACATAGCAAATTGTGAAATTTTTAAAACTGACTGTTATCGACGTTGACAGGACGAGGGGGGGGGTACTCTTTCAAAAGGAAAAAGGGCAAGAGTTTTTACAGGTTTCAGTTTTGATATCTTAATTAATCTTTCCTTTTTCTAATCAAAAAAAGGAAGTGTTGCTTCCAGAAAAAGGAGTTTTTCATGAAGAAGGTGTTAATCTCATTACTTTCTTTGCTTGCTGCTTTTGCTCTGATTTCCTGTGAGTCAGAAGTCAAAGCACCACCTGTGATGTCTGACTATCAGCTGGTTTATGAAGGAGACTATGTTCTCCGCAATGCAGAGGATGAGACATTCTCTCTGACTCTTGTTGCACCTGATGGTACAAGAAGTGAAATCACGGTAGATATCCCTGAAGAATCAGGGCTTCAGACTATCAGTCTTGATGTTCCTTCAGAAGACGGATATGGGTTAGTGTCGGTTGAGGTATATATCGTCGATACAGTTGTCACTGCTGAAGATGATTTAGCCACTGTTGTTTCACAGGCGGAGGCCGGTGATTGTATTTATGTCGAATATGTAAAAGACGGGATTAACATTGGTGAAACTACTCTTGATATTAACAAGGAAGGACTGACCATTAACTTCGGAGGCAATACTGTTACCTCTGGGGTCACAGGAAATATGAATCTCATTACACTGAGCGCCGCGAATGTAACCATTACAAATGGAAACTTCAAGCATGCTCCAGAAGGAAATGTGACAGCTTCAATCATTGATGCAAAGGCTTCTGGATTTGTTATCAGTGATTCTACATTCACTGGCAACTATACAAAGTTCAGGGCGCCTGAAAACGGTAATGATAATACGCTCAGAGCACTGACGGCAGGTTCTGGATATGCTGCAACTGGATGGACGGTGAGCAATTGTGAATTCATTGATGTCCGTCAGCCGATGTATGTTGAGACTGCAGGTTCAGTTGAGAACTGCTATATTGACGGAACCCGCGGCTGGGTTGTCTGTGACAATGCTGATGTGTACTTCTTTGGAAACTCTTTCGGAGAGAATGCTGAAGATATTGCAATCATAGAGAATGGTAATAATACTGATGATGGAATTTATACGGCAGTAAAATGTCAGTCAATCTCCCAGCAGAATAACGGCTGTCGTGTTCAGCAGCAGGTTAAGGGATTCAGGGTTGAAGCGGGTGCATTCTCTAGAGAAATCGCAACTACGGAGGAGCTCAATAATGCTATAGCAGCGCTTGCGACAGAGGATAATGTAATCTGGAACCTCAAGAACGGAACATATAATACCCAGATTTTCATTCCGGAAGGCAAGACTGTCAGAATTGTCGGCGAATCTGAAGAAGGGGTTGTGATTGCTGGTCCTGAGGATTATATGACTATGAAGACAATTCCTGCTGCCAGCGGAGAGTCTACCGCTTATGTCGGGATTGTCCAGGCAAAAGGTGCATCGCTTACACTTGAGAATCTGACAATAAAAGGAAATCCGGAGAAGAACTCTCAGATGGCATCTTCTGCCACTGTGAGTGGAATTCATTTTTACAGGCAGGGCGGCCTGATGGTCATCGACTCAGAGATTAGTGCAGAAAATGTCACTGTTGCAGATACAGTTTATAGTAAGGATCTTATTGGCATGCAGAATGGGTTTGGCGTGTATATCGTTGGAGAAGGCGAAGGTAAACCTGCTTATTTCAACGACTGCTCAATTGTGAATTTCAACAAGTCCGCAATGATTGTACGTGCAAACGTAAGTGAGCTGGTTTTCACAAACGGATATGTATGTGGAATGGGTGAAAACAATGTGACCAGTCAGAATGGAATCCAGTTCTCATGTATAGCTACTATAACAGACAGCGTATTTGAGGATCTTTCATACAAAGCCAACAATGAATGGTCAGGTGGGTCTTGCGCCGTTTACAACGTTGACGCTCCAGAAGGTTGTGTTGTTGAAGGCAATTCCTACAAGAATGTTGATGTGCCCAGATACTAAAATTAGTATGTGCTGAGTTTTTCAGGGCTGGTGGTGAAAACTACTAGTCCTGAATTTTTCCTGTTGTGATGTGAACCAAAAAAGGGGAAGAACTTTTTATCCGATTCTTCCCCTTGATGTTTTTCTTTCTGCTTTTTCTTATTTTACGACAAAATTGACAAGCTTTGCCGGAACGACGATTTCCTTTACAAGAGTCTTGCCTTCAAGGTATGGCTTGATTCTCTCATGAGCTTTCGCCATCTCAAGCATCTCTTGCTTGTCAGCACTCTTTGACATCGGGATTCTTGCCCTCAGTTTGCCGTTGACCTGAACAACCATTTCAATGGTGTCTTCAACGCAGAGAGCCTCGTCGTATTCAGGCCACTTCTCGTTGGCTACACTCGGTTCATGTCCGAGCATCTCCCACAGCTCTTCAGCAAGATGAGGAGTGTAGGGTGACAGAAGAAGCGTGAGGGTCTCAAGCACTTTCTTCGGGATTGAATCAAGCTTGTTGAGTTCATTGACAAGAACCATCATCTGGCTGACTGCAGTGTTGAAATCAAGGCTTGCAGTATCGAGCGTGACCTTCTTTACTGTCTTATGAAGCAGCTTGTTGAGTTCAAGAGGAATCTCCACATCCTCAATCTTCTTTTCTGTCGCGATTCTCCAGATTCTGTCAAGAAAGCGGTAGACGCCGATTGTTCCCTGAGTGGACCAGGGCTTCGACATGGTCAGAGGACCCATGAACATCTCATACACCCTCATTGTGTCAGCGCCGTAGTCACGGATGACATTATCAGGATTGATGACATTCTTGAGGCTCTTGCTCATCTTTGTGACAATCTGCTCGACTTCCTCTCCAGTGTCCTTTTCGATGAACTTTCCTGCAGAGACTTCCTCAACCCTGTCAGTTGCAATGATTACACCGTTTTTCTTCTTGTATGCGAAGGATGTGATCATGCCCTGATTGACGAGTTTCTGGAAAGGCTCCTTTGTGGAGACAAGCCCGAGATCGTAAAGCACATGATGCCAGAATCTTGCATAAAGAAGATGCAGGACCGCATGCTCGGCTCCTCCGATATACAAATCGACCGGCATCCAGTACTTCTCCTTTTCAGGGTCTACAAAGGCCTTCGGGTTCTTCGGGTCGATGTATCTGAGGTAGTACCAGCAGGAACCTGCCCACTGTGGCATTGTGTTTGTCTCTCTCCTGGCCGGCCTGCCGCACACGGGGCAGGTTGTGTTGACCCATGAGTCAATGTTCGCAAGAGGACTTTCTCCTGTACCGGAAGGTTCGTACTTCGAGACTTCCGGAAGTGTCAGGGGAAGCTGGTCTTCGGGAACAGGAACGATACCGCAGTGCTCGCAGTGGATGAGAGGAATCGGCTCACCCCAGTAACGCTGGCGGGAGAAGACCCAGTCACGGAGCTTGTAATTGACCGCCTTGTGACCACACTTCTTTTCTTCAAGGAACTTGAGCATTGCCTCGATGGCATCTGCCTTGTTCAGCCCGTCCAGGAAGCCTGAGTTCACATGAATCCCGTCCTCTGTCCATGCCTGCTGCTGGACATCGACATCGCTCTTGAGCACTTCGATAATCGGGAGGTTGAATTTCTTGGCGAACTCCCAGTCTCTTGTATCATGAGCAGGAACAGCCATGATAGCACCGGTTCCGTAGCTGATAAGCACGTAGTCGGCAATCCAGATCGGGATTCTCTTTCCGTTGACCGGGTTGATTGCATATGAGCCGGAGAAGACACCTGTTTTGTCCTTTGCAAGGTCCGTCCTGTCGAGGTCGCTTTTGTGGCTTGCCTGTCTGATGTACTCCTCAACTGCTTCTTTCTGCTCAGGGGTAGTGAGCCTGGAGACAAGCGGATGCTCCGGTGCGATGACCATGTATGTGGCACCGAAGAGAGTGTCACAGCGTGTTGTGTAGACTTCAAGCTTGTCGTCTGAGTTCTCAAGGGAGAAGAAAACAGCGGCACCTTCGCTTCTTCCAATCCAGTTGCGCTGCATGAGCTTGACTGATTCTGGCCAGTCGAGGTCATCAAGACCCTTGAGAAGCTCGTCTGCATAGGCTGTGATCCTGAGCATCCACTGGCGGATGTTCTTTCTCTCTACCGGAGAACCGCAGCGCTCACAGCGGCCTTCCTTGACTTCCTCGTTGGCAAGGCCTGTCTTGCAGGAAGGACACCAGTTAATCGGGGTGTGGGCTTCGTACGCAAGGCCCTTCTTGTAAAGCTGGAGGAAGATCCACTGGGTCCAGTGGTAGTAGTCCTCCTCACAGGTACTGATTTCCCTGTCCCAGTCGTAGCACATGCCCAGACTCTTGATCTGGCGTGTGAAGTTCTCGATATTCTTTCTTGTCGTCACCCTCGGATGAGTTCCTGTCTTGATTGCATAGTTCTCGGCAGGAAGCCCGAAAGAGTCGAAACCCATCGGATGAAGCACGTTGTAACCGCGCATCCTGTAGTAACGGGAATATATGTCTGTGGCAGTGTAGCCTTCAGGGTGTCCGACATGAAGTCCTGCACCGGAAGGATAGGGGAACATGTCCAGGACATAGAGTCTTCTGTCTTCTGGAAAGGAAGGGTCTTCTGTGACGTGGAAGGTGTCATGTTCCTGCCAGTATTTCTGCCATTTCTTCTCGATATCAGTAAAAGGGTATTTGCTCATAGCCTGATATCATACCTAGCGGCAATGGTCTGTTCAACACCCGGGAGGTGGTCAGAAAACACAAAAAAGTCTTACGATAACCAGCCGGGAAAGCCAACGGCTTCAGCCGTTGGATGAAAGGCTGAAAAAAAACATATATGATTCTGTGGCCTCACCACAGTGAATGAGACTATGTCCTGAGTTTTTCATGTTTTATAA